>JAPLGS010000139.1:0-262836 GCA_026390015.1 Chloroflexota bacterium
AAGAGGCGTTGTCTGAATTTTCAAATGCAAGCACAGTCGCTTTGTGGATGTGAATATGGTCAGGATGTTTGTATCCGCCGATCGGGTCAAAGGTCAAGACCACATCAGGTTTCAGGTCGCGGATAAATTTCACTACGCGCCCCGCCACCTCATCGATCGGAGCATTGATCTGCGCATTCGGATGTTGGTTTGGCTCAGTGCCGGGCATCCCCGAATCACGATAGCCCAGAAAAAATACTTCCTTCAATCCAAGCGCTTCAGCAGCCTTCATAAGTTCCGCTGTTCGCATTTCGGCCGTATCCTTGAAACCCGCCAAATGTTCCTCGTCGACAGTGCCCGCTTCACCGCGCGTCGCGCAGACATAATATGTATCGTAGCCTCTGCTGGCATACAATGCCAGAGTGCCGCCCAAGCCAAAAGACTCGTCGTCAGGGTGTGCCAGAACTGCTAATAGGGTTTTTGTCATTTTTCCTCGTGTACGAAGTTATAATCCAATTGTAATTTACTTGAGTAATGACGCAGTATGAATGTTGAACTTTACTTCTAATGGAGATCTGATGAAATTTGAAACTCTCGCAATCCACGCAGGCCAGGAACCCGACCCAAACAATGGCGCGGTGATGACACCCGTTTATCTCACTTCCACTTATATGCAGGATGGAATTGGGAAGCCGCGTCAGGGATATGAATATTCGCGCACGTTAAATCCCACGCGCAAGGCATTGCAGGATTGCCTCGCAGGTTTGGAAAATGGAAATTGGGGATTGGCTTTCGCCTCAGGCATGGCGGCCACCGATACAGTTTTGCGGATGCTCGCGAGCGGCGATCATGTTGTGGCGGGTAATGATGTCTACGGCGGGACATTTCGTTTATTTGACAAAATCCTGCGCCGCTTCGGTCTCGGCTTTACCTTTGCCGACACAACCGACCCGGAGAATCTCGCCGAAGCATTAACCCCGTCCACAAAAATCGTGTGGTTGGAGACTCCCACCAATCCATTATTGGCCGTGACGGATATCCGCGCGGCCGCTGAAATTGTGAAGGCTCATCCCAACAAACCATTGCTGGTTGTTGATAATACTTTTGCGACGCCCTATCTCCAACGTCCGCTTGAATTAGGCGCGGACTTGGTTGTGCATTCAATGACCAAATATCTCGGCGGACATTCGGATGTGGTCGGAGGCGCGATCATTGGCAAAGATAAGCAACTCGGTGAGAAACTGGCTTATCTGCAAAATGCAATCGGCGCAGTCATTGGCCCAATGGATTCATTTCTCGTGCTACGTGGAATTAAAACTTTGCCCATCCGCATGGATCGTCACGCGCAGAATGCTGAAAGGATCGTGGCGTTTCTCGAGAAGCAGAAAAATGTCAAACGGCTGATCTACCCGTTTCATGAGAGCCATCCACAGGTACAGATAGCGAAGCGCCAAATGCTCAATGGCGGAGGAATGATCTCATTCGTGATGAATGGTGGAAGGGATGCGGCTGTGCGGGTGGCAGAATCTACAAAATTATTTACACTGGCAGAGTCGCTCGGCGGGGTCGAATCTCTGATCGAAGTTCCCGCGGCGATGACTCATTTATCAGTCGTCGGCTCCGCGCTGGAAGTTGATCCCGGGTTGGTGCGCTTATCTGTTGGAATTGAAAACGCGGATGATCTGCTCGCGGATTTGGAAAAGGCTCTAAAATAATTATTTCAACGCGTGGATCGCAACAAGCGTGACGTCATCATCCTGCTTGGAGCCGTCCTGAAAATTCATCAAAGTTTCAAGCAAATGGTCACAGGCTTGCTGCGCGTTAACGTTTGATAGATCAGCTAAAGTTTCTTTAATGCGCTGCAATCCAAATGGTTCGCCAAGTGTGTCGCGACAATCAGTCAAGCCGTCTGTGAATAAAAGAAATGTGGAACCCTGCGGCAATACTACCGTACGTTCGTCGAGCGTAATCGCATCCCATAAGCCAAGTGCCATGCCCGAGCTATGGGGAATGCGTTCCACAGTTCCGTCAGGGTGGAGCAGCAATGGAGGCTCGTGACCTGCTCGTGCATAACTGAACTCGCGCGTTTTTAGATCCAGAATGCCATAAAGCACGGTAACGAATTGAGTGGATTTTTGCAAACGGGTAATATGACGATTGACCACGCGCATCACTTCTCCGGCAGTCAAACCCATATCAGCCTCAGCCATAATGAGCGCATGTGCGCGCGCCATGAAAATGGCGGATGGCACACCTTTATCGGCTACGTCACCGATCACCACTCCCACTTTTTAATCCTTGAGAAGAAAGACATCATATAGATCACCGCCCACCTGACGGGCCGGCAGGATGCGCGCGCCGAAATTAAATCCATCCACTTTGGGAAGTTCATCGGGCAAAATACTTAATTGAATATCGGCGGCAACTTGAAGTTCGCGCTCCAGGCGTTCTTTCTCGACCAACTGTGCCTGCGCGGCTTTGAGCTCATCGTAAGCGGTTTGAAGTTGCTTATTCTTTTCGGTGAGATCATGAAAGGTTTGGGTATTGGTGTTGTCGAGGCGTTGACTTAGAACCCGCACCATCGAAGTGGAAAGTTCGGGGTATTTTTGGGTCAGATCTAAAAATTGGACGCGACTCAAGGAAAGCAATGTGGCATCTCCGCGCGCGCGCACGGTTGCAGTACGATGTCCACCGGGCAGGATCAGACTCATCTCGCCGAAGTGTTCGCCTGCCCGCATAATATTGAGCTGGAGTTCTTCCATTTGACCAGCGGCCATAAGGACTTCAAGCTCGCCTGCCATTACAAGGTAAAAATGTTCGCCAGTGTCGCCTTCCCTAAAAAGAATTTCGCGATCTATTAACTTCTTCACATTCAATACAGAAAGGATGCGGTCCAACTCATTTGCAGGAAGGTCGGCAAATAACGGAATTTTAGCAAGGAGGTTAAGAGTCATATCAATAAATTATTTTTGAGTCAGATCCATAATTTCTTTTCCAGCCAGCTTATCTTGAATGCGCTGCACAACAAGATCTAAATGTCCGGGTTGATGAACAAAATCCAGGTCGTCTGTTTGAATGGTCAGCACAGGACAAAGATCAAATACGGCGAGCCATTCATCATAAAACGAATCGAGCAATGATAAATAATCGAGGGAGATGCCGGTTTCCATATTTCGAGCGCGCCTGCGGATGCGATCCATTAGAATAGGCACGGGTGCTTTTAGGTAGATTAAAAGGTCGGGGCGCGGCAATCCATTCACAACCACATCGAACAGGCGGCGATAGGCAAGATAATCACGCTCACCCAAATTCCCCATGTGATGTAATGCGCGTGCAAAGATATGCGTGTCTTCGTAAATACTTCTGTCGAGAATTGCGGAGCGCGCATCACGGGCAGCTTCGAGATATTGTTCTGCGCGATGCCCAAGAAAAAACACCTGTAAATGAAAAGCCCAGGCATGCATATCTCCATAAAAATCGGGGAGGTATGGATTATCTGCAACGGATTCATAGCCGGTCCACCAGCCGAGGCGGGCGCCAATGCGCTCGGTGAGAGTGGTTTTTCCAGCGCCAATATTTCCAGCCACTAAAACCAAATGTTTTGCCATAGATGTTTTGTATTTTATCATGCATGCCAAATGCAAGTATAATTATTGAGATCTAACAAAAGGAGTTAACTATGGCTACCAAGAAAACTGAAAGCGAAAAGAAGTTTAAGCGGGAAATCCCCGAGGAAGTCCGTGAGCATTACAAAAAGGCTCGTCAGGAAATGCGTGAGGCTATCAAAGGTTTATTACCCGCAGGCTTCATGGAGCACCGCCGCACTGCCCGCAAAGAGATGATGCTGGCCGTGCGCAGTATGCTCGATAGTGCTATTGAAAAGATGGAAGAAAAAGTATAACGTAAACCATTAACCACAAAGCACATCAAAGGGTCACAGAGGAACAAAAAAGTTTTTGGGTTCCTCTGTGACCCTTTGTGTTATCTTTTTATTTCCTGGCCCCAAACATCAACCACAGTAAAGTCGCGCCTGCGGCGCCGAGCAATCCTCCCCCAAGCTGGACATTTCCACTATTTAATAACATTACCCCGCTGATCAGGAATGCGGCAAATATAACTCCACCTGTCAGTCGGTCGACCGCGCGCCCCAACGTGCGGACTTCACGTGTCACCTGAGGTGCCTGAACCACCAGCCCACCTAATTCGATTTGCGCAAGCAAGCGGCTGGCTTGAGACGGCAATGCGATAAATGCCTGCACGACATCACCAACCTGCTTGAGAATATTATCCAAACTAAACGCGGATGAAGTTTCCTCTTGTACAAGTTTGCTCGCGTATGGAGAAAGTTGTTCCCACAGATTAAAGTTCGGATCAAGTCCTGTGCACATGCCTGAAAGGATAGCCACGGTTCGCACCAACATCAGCAGATCATTCGGCACCTGGAACGGCGTCTCCACCATCACGTCACGCACGCGATGACCGATATCACGTACTTCGTTCGGACGCACATTCCGCAGCTCGCTCATAGACATGCCCCAGAAACGGTCAAAGACAGCGGAGGAAGCCTGTTCCAGTGACTGGGTATCCGCGCCGGGCAATAAAAATCCCAGCTCTTTATATGATTTGATTAAACGCGCCGCGTCTCGCGTGCCGATCGCTACAACAGTTTCACGCAAACCCTTTCGCAGATTTTCGGGGACGCGCCCCACCATGCCAAAATCCACGAAGGTTAATTGCCAGCGCACAGATTTTCGTTTGCTGCCTTTTGTCTGAGGTAATGGCGTGATGAATAAATTTCCCGGGTGCGGGTCGGCGTGAAAAAAACCATCTTCAAATATTTGTTCGAGATAAGTATCCAATAATTTGCGCGCCACTTCACCGCGGTCAATGCCAGCGGCGGTGATGGCTTTGTAATCGGTGATCTTGATCGCGAACACATCCTCGAGTGTAAGCACACGCATCGTGGAAAGACTCAGTACAACGCGCGGCACGTTCACATATTTATCGTTGTTAAAATTCTCAAAAAAAGTTTCGGCGTTCCCCGCTTCTTTTTGATAATCGATTTCCTCGTACACACTCGCCGAAAATTCACGCAGCAAGGCGGGCACATCCGCATGTTCGCGCACAGGGCGATACCGCATCAGCCAGCCACCCACCCGCTGTAACGCTGACAGGTCAATGGTCACAATGGCTGCGATGCTTGGGCGCTGGACCTTTACCACAACGTTAAGAAAATCCACCTCTTCACCGCGCTTCAATCTGGCTCGATGCACCTGGCCAAGAGATGCGGCTGCGAGCGGATTCTCGTCAAACCATTCAAACTTTTCTGTCAACGATGCGCCAAGTTCCAGCTCGGCCAGTTGACGAATATCCGCAAAAGTTTCAGCGGGGACTTCATCCTGTAAATCTGCGAGGGTTTCAGTGATCTCGGGCGGAAGCACGTCGAGGCGTGAAGAGAGGAACTGCCCGACCTTGATCATCACTCCGCCCATGCGTAAGGCCAGCGCGCGAAAACGCATGGCCTCGCGGCGAAAACGTTCGGGGCGGGTGCGCTTTGCAAGTTGACGAAATCCGATCTTGCGAACGATCAATTCCCAGTAGATAAAGCGGACGATCATGCCCGCAAAAAAAGTAAGGATGCGGATATAACGTCCTCGCAAACGGGGTGTTTTCATTTTTTATTCATGCTCCAATAAATTGATGGAAGAATTGTAACACTGGCAGATGAGCAAAAAAGGCACTTTGAGTGCCTTTTGCAAACCGATTAAATAAATTATCCTGCTGATTTTAAGTGAACAATAAACGTAGTCCCTACATTTATTTCACTTTTTACTTCGATTTTCCCACCCAACTCTTCAACAACCGATTTGACAATGTACAAACCGATACCGCTCCCGGGAATCTCAGCAACGGTAACATTTTTTGCGCGATAGAATTTTTCAAACAAGTGCGGGATGGCTTCAGCACTTATTCCCATACCCTGGTCGACAATTGTCACATCAACAAAGCCAATTGAGGAGCTAACTGTCACGTTGATCATACTGCCTTCAGGTGAAAATTTCACCCCATTGCTTAGTAGATTTATAAAAATCTGTTGCAAGGCGCCGTTGTCGCCAAGAATGGTCATGGATTTCTTCGGCAGATTCAAAGCAATCGCTACTTCCTTCCTAAATGCAATCGGACTGACAGCCTGCACGGCTTCCTTCAACACTGGAAGAAGGTCAAGGGGAACGCTTTCCAATTTCATCATGCCGCTTTCCAGGCGGCCTGCCATCAAAAGGCTATCGATCAATTTTTTCTGGCGATTAAGTTCGTTCCGTAGAATCCGCCAATATTCAACCTGTTCTTCCTGGGTTCCCCCCTGCTGAATAAGGTCAGCCATTAAAATGACAGCTGTCAGAGGCGTTCGCAACTCGTGAGAGGCGCGGTTAATAAAATCCGTCTTCATCTCGTTAAGCCGCAGCATATCTGAAATATCACGAATAATGATCAAGGCTTCGTGTGAATTGATCGGATGTAATCTTGATTCGTAAACTCCACTGCTAAATGGCAGTTGAAATCCCTCCAGCCAATAAGGCATGCTAAAAGAATTTTTATTCTCCTTCCCTAATATCCTGATAACGGTCGCTTCAGGCCAGGTTTCGATCAGTTTTTTTTCCGTTATCATGTCACGTTGAATATATAAAGGATGATTGGTGCTGGAGATATAATCGAGGATTATGCCGTCTGAATTAATTCGAATCAATAAATCCGGGAAAGATTCCACGATCATACGGTTTCGGAACTCGTTCACTCGAATCGTCTCTTCATATTGGGTACGTTGTAATGCCGCGCCAATAAGATTTGTGGCGGTTTGGACAATATCAAAATCAGCTGCAAGCCAGGAAAGACTGTTTTCACGGTCAAACAATCCCAAAAACCCCAGTGAGCCAAAGAAGCCATGAATCGGAAGAGCTAGAAAAGAGTAAGATGTTCCATCATCTGTCTCTCCTGCTTTTTTTTCAGATAAGACCGCATCCGGCATTGCGATCAATCTATTTATGAAGGGTTTGACCGCAGCCTCGGAATCAAAATTACTTGCGTTGTTTTCCAGCCAACTAAAGTGAATCTTTATCTGCGGAGTTCCAGAGAAGTTTTCAACCCCAAAAATTATGCAACCGGAAAGGTCCATCACATTTCCCAGAGATTCCAATACTTGAGAAATTCCAGACTCGATATTTGGAGAACGAAACAAACGGGCTGTGGCCTCACTGATCACGGAAAGGATCCGTCCGTTTCGCCGCAAAAGTTTTTCCGCCGTTTTTCTTTCTGAAATATCACGCACAATGCTTTGAATATAAATAGGTAGATGATTCTCATCAGAAACAATGGATGCGCTGATCTCGACGGGAATCAACGTGCCATCCTTTTTCTTGAGGATCCTTTCGTAAATGTTCGCCTGATCTTCGTGGATAATTTGTTCATCCAGCAAGTCCCCCATCGATATGACATTACTTACATTTATCCCGATGATCTCCCGCTCATCATAACCGAGCAAGAGGAGTGCTTGTCGGTTGGCGGTTATATAACGCAGATCCAACCCAATGATAAATACACATTCTCCTGTTTGTTCAAACAGCAAACGGCCAAATTGATCAACTTCCCAATTCTTTTTTATTATTTCCGTATCTTGCTCTCCTTCAGATGGAAATGTATCGGTAGATTTTATATTTTCATCCATAAACTATATCTTCCGGTCGAATATCCGGCAAGTCAGCCAAAACCAGGCAGCCCTGAGTGCTTTCAGCTATTTTCACATCCCCACCAAGGTGCCTGAATGTGGCTCGTGCAATGGTCAACCCTACGCCAAGACCATCGTGCTGTCGGGTATCTCCCTGGCTGATCTGGTAAAACTTTTCAAAAACCTTTTCGCGTAATTCCACTGGGATCCCAGGGCCATCATCAGAAACCTCGATTCTGATCCCGCCATTGAGGCCGGGATGAATGTCGATATTTACCCGTCCGTTTTGCGAACTAAACTTAAATGCATTATCAACAAGATGCAAAACAGACTGTGTAAATTCCCTTCTTGCAGCTTTAACCTCCCCCTCGCCGATAATTTGATGTGTGAAGTTCAATTCCTTGCTCTTATATCTTTCAAGGCGCTTGTAAATAGGATTTAAAATATGAACAGTCAAGTCAATGGATTGTCTGAAGGGATTTAAATTAACAAGGTCAACATTTGAAAGGATAATAATATCTGAAACCAGAGATTCTAATTTGTCGACATTTGAAAGCGCAGTCTTTAGGAAATAACTCTGAAGTTCAGGGTCGCTGAATTTATTGTTAATGGCCAATTCCAGCGGAGCGATGATGTTCATTAATGGAGTTCGCAATTCATGGTGGAAGTTTTGGAGGATCTCATTCCTTAATTTATCCATATCCTGGCGTGCAATTTCCGCCATCTCGTCACGACCGCGTTTCCGTTCAGTATCCACCCGCCGTAACAATGAATCAAGGCGGGCAAGTAACTCCTCCATGCCAAATGGTTTCGCGATGTAATCATCTGCTCCGTCGCGGATGCCTGCAAGTCGATCTTCCCTGCCTGAACGAGCGGTAAGAAATATAAAGGGGATGGATCGGGTAAGCGGATCAGAGTTTAGCAACCGTTTCAACTCAAATCCATCTGGAGGAGGCATCATCACGTCCGAAATGATCACATCCGGCCGAAATTCTCTGGCTTTTTGCAAACCATCATTTCCGTCGATCGCCTCGATCACCTGTAACGCATGCCGCCTGATGGCAACAACAATTCCCAGGCGAATGGCTGGTTCATCATCGACCACAAGAATTAGCGGCGCTTTTTCATCACGCATTTTATTAATCCTCAATTGCCGGATGGAACTCTGAGATCATGTGTCGTGCCAGTCGCCTTGACTTGTATCTTCGCATTATTATTTACGAACATGATATTAATATTTGCAAAAGAGATCAAGTCACCAGAATTAAGTACGCATCTTTCGATTTTCTTGCCATTCACAAAGGTACCGCTGGTGGAATTTAAATCATAAAGATTGTATTTCCCACTATCATTAATGATACGAGCATGATACCGCGATAAAAATTCCTCATGAAAAACTATATCGTTATCCAAAAGGCGGCCAATCGTCGTTGTAGATTTTGTAAGAGGGATCATTTGGCGGTTAACGATCAAAAACGCACCCTGCTGAGGAGGTATTTGATTCTCAAAAATATCCTGCTCTTTCATACTCAACCTCACAATTTCTTGTACATTTTTTCTCAACCATAATAATCTTACTACAAGAATGGTAAATAACGAAAACAAAAATTTTTCTGCATTCCTCACCGGCATATTTAAAAATATGCCGTTTATCTCCGCCAGCCATGTATAATGGGGGCATGTTTATAGATCAAGTAAATATCTACGTAAAATCAGGCAAAGGCGGAGACGGAATGGTGCACTTCCGCCGCGAGAAATTTGTACCTCTTGGCGGTCCCGACGGCGGCGACGGCGGCAGAGGCGGCAATGCGATATTTGAGGTAAAAGTTACTCTCAATACATTATCTGCGTTTCGGCAGAATGAAAAGTTCGCGGCCGACCCCGGCAAAAAAGGCGGCGGCTCAGAAATGACCGGGCGCGGCGGAAAGGATCTCATCATCTACGTGCCCCCCGGCACTGTCATCTATGACGCCGAAACTGGCTCACTCCTGGGCGATCTCACTACGCCAGGTCAGCAGTTGATGGTATGCAAAGGCGGGCGTGGCGGACTTGGAAACCAGCATTTCGCCACATCACGCAACCAGGCTCCACGCATGGCGGAACGCGGCGAACCGCATGAGGAAAAAGTACTGCGCCTCGAACTTAAGCTGATCGCTGATATTGGCATCATCGGTTTGCCCAACGCTGGTAAATCCACTTTGCTAGCGGCGCTGACAAACGCCAAGCCAAAGATCGGCGACTATCCATTTACAACGCTCGAACCAAATCTTGGTGTGGCAAATATTGACGATGATACAACCGTCGTAATGGCAGACATTCCCGGACTGATCGAAGGTGCGGCTGAAGGCGCTGGCTTGGGGCATGATTTCCTGCGTCACATTCAACGGACACGCGTACTCATTCACATGGTGGACGGCCTGGGCGAAGATCCGCTGGCAGATTTTAGTCAGATCAACAGCGAGTTGGCACTCTTCGACCCGAACCTTGCAAAAAAGCCACAGATCGTTGTGCTCAACAAAATTGATCAGCCTGATGTGCAGGAGCGCTTAAAAGAGATCAAGGCCAGTTTCAAAAAAAGAAAAATAGAGTTATTGACTGCCTCTGCCATGGCACGCACCAATACACGTGACATTCTGATTGCCGCTCATAGAAAGCTGGCAGAAATACCAGTGGAAGAGTTGGAAGAAACTCTCCCCGTGTATAAACCACCTGTTGACCCGAATCTGTTTGAGGTTCAACAGGAAGATACGCAGAAGTGGAGAGTCAGCGGCGTAGCCATCGAACGATCCGCAAAGATGACCTATTGGGAACACGATGGATCGCTGCGTCGATTCCAAAAACTGATGGAAAAACTTGGCGTAGACAAAGCCCTGCATGAAGCCGGCGTACAGGAAGGTGACACCGTTTACATCGGTGATTTTGAGTTGGAGTGGAAGGAATAACTTCAAGGGTAAATCATGTCGCATAAAAAAAGACCTGGGCAACGCGCCCTAATGGCCGGGCTGATTATCATTGGAATACTTTTCACCGTATTCTTTGGGATGCGCGCTGTTCACGCTTTTAGAAAATTCAACGGACACCGTCCCCTTCCTTCGGGAAACGTAGAGACCGACGTTGAATTGATCCGTGATTGGATGACCATATCATTTATTTCAAAGACCTATTATGTGCCTGAAAAAATTATTTTTGATGCACTCGATATTTTGCCCCTTTCAAATCATGATAAAAGCCTGAAAGTTTTGAATAAGGAATATTATCCTGAAAAAAGCGGATATGTGTTGAGTCTTGTCAAAAAAACGATTCTTACGAATCAACCTCCGCTGAAACCTAATCCTCCACTCACTCCGACTGCCACCCCGCCTGTCGCGCCATAAAATACAGCATGTCTACATTTCTACTTACGCAGGTCATTAATTTTGGCGCGCCTTTGGTCGGGTTAATTTTGTTGCTGGGCGCTCTCGGTTTGCCGATTGGCGCTTCAGTTGTTTTGATCGCCGCCGGCGCTTTTAGTCAACAGGGGATTTTAAGTTGGCCAAGCACAGCATTGATCGGATTGCTCGGTGCGTTGATCGGCGATACGCTCAGTTTTGGTATGGGATATTACGCAAAAGACTCAGTTCAAAGGCGTTTCGGAAAATCCGCCGCCTGGAGGCGCGCGCGCGCGTCTTTTCAAGAACGCGCAGGTCTGGCGGTCTTTCTAACCCGCTGGCTGATCACAGCCCTCGCGATACCAACAAATTTGATCGCCGGCGGAAGCGGTTATAAATACTCACAATTCATCGCTTATGATGTTGCAGGCGAAATCTTGTGGATCGGCTTATATGGCGGTCTTGGATATTTATTCGGCAGTCAGTGGGAATTGGTTTATGATTTCATGAGCAATTTCGGCGGATTGATCCTGGGCTTGGTATTATTCGGCTTCGGGCTCAAACAGGCATGGAACTGGAAGAAAAAAACACGCTCTCAACTAATTTGAGAGCGTGTTTTTTATAAATTCTAGTGATCATGTCCTTCTTCATGCACGTGACCATGGTCAAGTTCCTCTTCGGTCGGATCTCGTAGTTCGATCACCTTCACGCTAAAGTGTAACTCCGCGCCAGCAAGCGGGTGATTGAAATCAAGGCTCACTGTTTCATCGGTTAAACTTTCCACGCGTGCATATTGATTTTTACCATCTTCATCAGTCACGCTTAATTCGACGCCTTCCTCAATTTCCATATCAGTTGGGAATTCACTGCGCGGCACTTCCATGAAGGCCTCTTCGTCGAATTCACCGTAACCATCTTCGGGCGAAACCACAACATCCTTGCTCTCGCCGATCTTCATGCCGATCATCTCACGCTCAAGCCCTGGGACAATATTGTCGTGCCCCGCAAGGAATTGCAATGGACCGACGCCGTCAGAAGTATCAAGCACCTCCCCATCCACAATTAATGTATATTCCATTGAAACAACCAAACCATCCTGTACTGTATCTTTGCTCATTATCTTATCCTTATTTGAATTTTGTGCGTCCATTTTACCAGCGATTAAGAAGTTCAAAGATCAAAAATCAACTCCGCACAACCTTTAACTTTCGACCTTCGACTATAATTCGCCCATGCGATATGACTTATGCCTGCCGTGGTACTGGGAATATGATGACATCTTCGTTGGGATGGTGGAGCGCGCCTGCATTGAAGAGGGAATTTCGCTCTGGCAGATCAAGCCTGATAATTTACTCGAGTCTATTACCGCGCTGTACAAGGGAATTACCACTTTTAAAACACTGCTGAATCGCGGACAGGGTGAAGCGATCTTTGATCCCATCCCGCGCTGGGCGCTGGAATTTGGTGCGCGCAGGATCAATCCGCTGGAGGTTTCTGCTTGGTCGGAAGATAAAGCCACCATGCACCTTGAGTTGATCAACAGCGGCATTCATACACCTTTCACGATTCTGCTCGCGCCGTTTCTTATACAACCTGTTGTGCAGCCAATTGACTTAACTCTACTCGGTGAAAATTTTGTCATCAAACCATCCAATGGCGGCGGCGGTGAAGGCGTGATTCTTGGCGCAACAACAATGGATGAAATCTTACAGGCACGCATGGAATTTCCCGAGCAAAAATATTTGATCCAGGCGCACGTCACGCCGCGCATCATTAAAGGCACACCCGCTTGGTTTCGCATTTTTTATGCAAACGGCGAAACCTATCCATGCTGGTGGGATACAGAGACGCACATCTACTCAAATGTCACCGCGGAGGAAGAGTCACAGTATCGCCTCGGCAGGCTGAGGGATGTCACGAAGCGCATCGCGTCCGTTTGCAAACTCGATTGGTTCAGCACAGAGATCGCACTGGCAAAAGAACTTATCGTCGTGGATTATGTCAACGATGAAATTGATACACGTGTGCAATCACTGGCGCTGGACGGCGTGCCTGATGAAATTATAGAAGGCATTGCAAACCAACTTGTAAAAATTGCAAAGGAAAATTTATGATCAAACCGCGAGCACGTAACCTGGGGATTCCATTTGAAGGCCACACTGGAAAATTTAACTCGATCACAGACGTTTCAGGCGTGACCGTTGGGTATGCCACCGTCATTGAAAATGAATCAGCGCGGACAGGCGTGACGATCCTCCATCCGCGCGGCAAAGGGGATCACACGCCAGTTTACGCGGGTGTACATTCGTTTAACGGTAATGGTGAGTTGACTGGCGCGGCATGGATCGAAGAAGGTGGACTGCTCGAAGGGCCAATCGGAATTACGAATTCACACAGCGTTGGGATCGTACGCGATACGATCATCGCCTGGCAGTTGAAAAATAATGCCATGTATCAAAGATGGTCACTGCCTGTGGTTGGTGAAACCGCGGACGGCTGGCTCAATGATATGAATGGTTTTCATGTGAAGGAACAGCATGTGCTGAAAGCACTTGATTCAGCGCAGAGTGGAATTATTGAAGAAGGTAACATTGGCGGCGGCACGGGCATGGTTTGCTACGAATTCAAAGGCGGCACGGGCACCTCGTCACGCAAACTCTCAGAAAAATTCGGCGGGTGGACAGTGGGCGCGCTGGTGCAATCCAATTTTGGAAGGAGACATCAATTCACTCTGGCTGGTGTGCCTGTGGGAAAGCATATAAAAGATGGAATGTTATGGCCTGCGAGTGAAGACCCATTCGCGCAGGAATCAGGCTCGTTGATCGTTATCATCGCAACCGACGCGCCGCTGCTCCCCCATCAACTTAAACGCCTGGCAAAACGCGCAACGCTTGGCATGGCGCGCACCGGCAGTATGGGCGGAAATGGTTCAGGCGATATTTTCCTCGCTTTCTCAATCGCCAATGCAGATGCCGCTCACGGTGATGAAAATGGGATCTCAAAAATTCAGACACTCTCGAACGATCATCTTGATCCACTGTTGGCATCCTCCGCGCTGGCAACTGAAGAAGCCATTATTAACTCAATGGTTGCTGCCATGGACATGAAAGGTCATAAAGATTTCGATGTCAAAGCATTACAGCATGAGAAAGTAAAAGACGTTTTGAGACAATATAATAGATTGAACCAGTAGGTAAAAAAGAAGAAAGGCGGAAGTCAGTTTTCACTGCTTTCCGCCTTTTGCTTTCTGCCTTTTGCCTTCCGATCTTATTTCACAACCCCCACTTTAACGCTCACATTCAATTTATCGCCGATCTCCTCCAGCGCATCACTCCATATGTGGAAGTTCAAATGCGGCGGGACGACGACAATACCTTTCATCATAAACAGAGGAGTACCGCTCATCGAAGCTGGTGCGGAACTCGTGTCCATATTCTCGATGTTAATGCCTTGTGTGGCAAGGTGGTGGGAAATTTCATGGATAATGCCCTCGTGGTCCGCGCCTGTCACTTCGATCTCATAAGGCAGCCAACCAGAGTACTTCTTTGAATCATCTTGAGTTTGCAAAAGAGAAACTTGATATCCCTCCGCGCGCAATTGCTGGAAATCCTGATCGAGGTTTGAGAACTCTGCATCTGAAACAGAGACGAGCATCAGCATGGCAAATTCCCCGCCGAGGCGAGTCATGCGGCTGGCTTCAACATTTCCAGCACGCTTTACAATAACACTGGTAACATGGTCAACGATCCCAATTTTGTCGCGGCCGGTCAGGGTCAATACTATATTTTTCGGCATAGGAGACTCCCTTTACTATATCTGGTTGTGAATATAAAACCGAGTATAGCATAAGGTTACAGAGCAGGCTTTTGGAGATTTAGATACGCTTAATTGGAGAATGTTAAATATAGACGGCTATCAAAAAAGAAGCAAAAAAATCTCGCCACCTTTTCGACAGCCGTGTCGATTTAATAGATGAATGAAAAACTATTAGCCGCTATTAGATGCAAGCACATTGAGAATCATACCCACGACGATCGCAGCAGTCCAGGCATACATCCAATTCTTTAGTTGCATCTCTTCATTCTTGATATTCTGCCAGCCCCAGATGAAGGTATACAACATGCAAATAAACCCGAGGATGCCTTTTAACATCCCTTCTTTTTGGAACAACTTGATCAGAACAACGATGCCTGCAATCCAGGCGATGAACGCTCCAAGGTATGCCATTATTAGTCTCCTCTATTCAATCAGAATTATGCTATCAGGCGCGCCGCCCAATATAACATCAAGAAACATAACACCCACGCGGTAATTCCGCTACGGGTTTCAAAACGAGTAATCTTTGCAATTATGTTAGTCCGCTGTTTTTCAGGCAAAACAAATGTAACAACCATCAATAACAGGGCAAGCAGAAAGATGGGGGCAAACGCATGGGTATGAAATGAGCTGGCAAAATCACCGTTTAATAGTTCCATTGTGGCGCGTGTCAGACCGCAGCCTGGGCAGGGAACGCCTGTCGCGGCAAGGATGGGACAACTCCATGCGGGCAATCCTGCAAGGCTCAGTCCAAAATGTAAAACACCTGCGCCGACCATGATCAAGCCCTCCCTGCGATTTTCAAGCAGGCTGGAAAAAGCAGGCGCGTACCAAATTTGATTGAACGTGGAATTCATATATTCATACATAACACAAAAATAATCAATGAGTTTCTATAAAATCAAGACGCCTTATTGTTATTCACTCTTCTTTTCAAGATAATCGCTGTAGCCGCCTTGATACTCAACCAGTTGACCATCTTCGTTGACCAGTAATCGCTCAACAGTGCGGTCAAGGAAATAACGGTCATGCGAGATAACCAGGACTGTGCCAACAAAATCTTCCAGCGCCTGCTCAAGAACTTCAGCGGAAGCAATATCAAGATTATTGGTCGGTTCATCGAGAAGTAAAAAGTTTGCTCCCGATAAAACCACCAGCGCCAATTGGAGTCGGCTGCGTTCACCGCCAGAGAGTTCACCGATCTTTTGCGAGACTTGTTTGTAGGTAAACAAATAATGTAATAGAAACGCAGTTGCCCTTCCCTCGCTCATCTCACCTGCATAGCGAACAGCATCTAGGACGGTTTGATTGAAATTCAACGTTTCATGTTCCTGCGCGTAATATCCAATGGAAATGCTGGGACCAATTTTTATTTCGCCATTATCAGGCGTTTCATTGCCTAGGATCATTCGCAACAGCACAGACTTTCCCGCGCCGTTCGCGCCAATCAACCCCACGCGCTCGCCATGCCAGATGATTTCGTTAAGATTTGAAAATAATTTCTTTGAGCCAAATGATTTTGAAATACCCGCAAGTTCCAAAACTTTATTCGATCCACGCCAACCGCTGAGGCGCAGGTCTATGCGTTTGCGATCCAAATTTGGCTTATCAATTTTATCCACGCGAGCAATTCGCGCTTCCATCGCGTGAATTCGGGTGGCGAATTTATCACTGAATTCCACCCACACCTTGTAACGTTTGAGCGCCATTTCCATGCGGGCAAGTCCGCGCTGTTGGATTTGATACAACTCCTCCTGACGCGCCAATCGTTCTTCTTTATCAAGCACGAACTCGGTGTAGTTGCCACCGAACAAAGTCAACCTGCCATCTTCCAACTCGGCAATGTGTGTGACAGCGGCATCCAGCAAATAACGGTCATGCGAGATCAGCACCACCGTCCCTTCATATTCGCGGATCAATTTTTCGAGGAACATCTTGCCAGGCAAGTCAAGATGATTATCGGGTTCATCCAACAATAAAATATCCGGGCGGACGAGAAGCAGACGCGCCAGCCCAACGAGTTTTTTTTGTCCGCCGCTCAGCACTGATAGTGGCTTGGTCAATTCACTTTGAGCGAGTCCCAGCCCGAGTAGTAGATCACGCACGCGCGCGGGATAAGAGTCGCCGCCAAGTTCGTTATACTCTTCGATAAGTTTATGCTGGGCTTCAAGCGCACGTTGAAGTTTGCGCTCATCGCCGTAAACTTCGGGATATCCCAAAGAATTCTCCACACTTTCCAACTCAATATGGATTTCAGCCACGCGCGGATTTCCCGCGAGCGCGGCTTCGAGCGCTGTCAGCGAAGAATCAAGCTCGGGAGACTGAGACAGGTATCCAGTTGTGATGAGTCGGGCGCGGGTGATCGCTCCGCCCAATTCTGGAGAATATTCGCCTTCGATCATCCTGAAGAGCGAGGATTTCCCCGCACCATTCGCACCGATCAGGCCGATCTTTTGTCCGCGCTGGATCTCCCAATTTAAATTTTCGAAAATGCGTTTTGCACCGAGAACCAATGTGATGTTTGCAAGTTGAAGTTGTATCATTTTATTTTCCATGTTAAATATAAACGCCGCAGGGCAGCCTGCGGCGTTGAAAAGTTATGGAAATATTTTCAGCAGACAGGCGCGATTCCAGAAAGAGTTGTGCAAATGAAGCCACGCACACCGATGATCAATGGGGATTTGCCTGCTAGAAATTTGTAAATCATATTTTCGATTATAACTGAAAACTGTGGCAAAATAAGAATATGACAGAATCATTGCGCTCCCTCAGCCAGTCGTCTCTGCAGGATTACAACGATTGCCCGCGCCGCTTTGAATTGCGCTACATTCAGCATTTGGCATATCCCGCCATTGAAAGCGAACCTGCGCTCGAAAATGAAAAGCATCAGCAGGAAGGCGAATATTTTCATCGTCTTGTGCAACAGCATCTCATTGGCATTCCCGCGGAGCAAGTTAGCAAATTGGCGAACACGGATAATCTGCAACGGTGGTGGGAGAATTATATAAATGCCAAAGACCTGACAGGTCTCGCGCAGCGCCCTGTGGGTCGAGACCTGTCAGGTCTATATGCCGAAACCACACTCTCCGCGCCGCTTGGAAAATTTCGTTTGGTGGCAAAGTATGATCTGATCGCAATTGGAAATGATCATGCAATTATTTTCGATTGGAAAACCTATCGCAAGCGACCTAAGAATGAATGGCTTCACATCCGCTGGCAGACGCGTGTTTACCGCGCATTGCTGGTGCAGGCTGGCGCGCATTTGAATGGTGGAAAATCTTTCACGCCCGAACAGATCGAAATGGTTTATTGGTTCGCCGACTTCCCCACTGAACCTGCGAAGTTTATTTATAAAGCGGATCAATACAAAAGGGATTGGGATGCACTCATAAAAATTTCAGATGAAATAACAAACGCTTCATCGTTCCCGAAAACTGATGATGTTGCGAAATGCAGTTACTGCCCTTATAGATCCTACTGTGACAGAGGCATCCGCGCCGGTGACGTCGCCGATGCCGAATTGGAAACCGCTTCCGAGGAATTGTTCGATATCAATTTTGAACAGATCGGCGAGATTGCGTTTTGATTTTTAACCAAAGTCAGGAGACTATGGAATCCATCTCTTGTTCGGCTTTACGCATGGATTTGAATGACTGAATCGCAACTTCCAGCATGGAATTATCTGGTGTGCGTGTGGTCAGGTGCTGTAAAGCCAAGTTGGGTTTGATCAACATTTGAACGAACGGACTATCCAAATGATTCGCCGTCCAGCGGATATATTCAATGGCAATGCCCGCGAGAATGGGAATGAATAATATGCGCGTGGCAAGTCTCCACAAGATAGGCATGGGGCCAAGTATGGTGAAAATAATAATTGACAGCAAAACCAGCGTGAGCAAAAACGCAGTCCCACAGCGTGCATGTTCAATGGGATAGTTCGCCACTACTTCAGGAGTCAACTCTGCGCCTGCTTCAAAGGCGTTGATGGTTTTGTGTTCGGCCCCGTGATACATGAAGAGTCGCATCACGTCTGGCATGAAACTGATTCCCCAAATGTAGCCAATTAGAAACAGCAGACGCAAAACACCTTCTGCTAGATTGTTGAGCCAGGAACTCCAGCCGAGATAATGTTCGGCGAGTCCGCCAAGGCCGGCGGGCAGCAAAAAGAAGAGTCCAATGCCGAGGGTGAGTGACAGGCCCAAAGTCAAATAAAGAGCCGGGCCTTCCAGTTTTTCATCCCCACCGGTTTGAGTATTCGCAGAAATCGTGAGGGCGTTCATTCCCAATCCGAGCGCATCCCATAAAAGAATGGATCCGCGCAAAAAGGGGATTTTAGTAATGCCCGAACGATACACGTTCGCCAGTTTTTCTGTGTGAATTGCAATCGTGCCGTCGGGCGCGCGCATGGCAATGGCATACGCCTTTTGCCCACGCATCATCACACCTTCAATAACTGCCTGACCGCCGTACGTAATAATTCGATCTTCCATGTAAACTCCAGACCTGACAGGTTTTCGCGAAGCGCCCTGTGGGTAAAACCTGTCAGGTCTTTTCTTATTTGAAATTATAGAAAAAGTGAGTGAATGCTTCGATGCCTTTATACCAGGTCGGCAGATGAAGTCTTTCATTGGGCGAGTGAACATTGTCATCGGGCAAACCAAAACCTGTGAGAAGAGAATCTGCGCCGACATATTTTTGCAAAAGAACCACTGACCCGATCGAGCCGCCTTCACGTTTGAAGTATGGCTGCCTGCCCCAAACGGATTTGAGCGCCTTTGCAAGCGCCTGCACACCAGCGGAGTTACTGTCGGTCAAAGCCGCGCCTGCGTTATGCAAATTGGACAACTCCCATTTGATGGTCTTGGGCGCATTCTTCTTGAGATATGCTTTCATCTGCTTAAATGTTTCTTCAGGAGTTTGATCCGGCACGAGGCGGCAGGAAATTTTCGCCATGGCCCAAGCGGGCAGAACCGTTTTGGAACCTTGTCCAGTGAAACCAGAGAGCAGACCATTTACTTCCAAAGTTGGTCTTGCGCCTACGCGTTCCGTTGGAATGAATTGCGGTTCGCCCCATAATGCGGGTACGCCTGTCATCGCGATCAAATCCTTGTTGCTGATCGGCAAGCGTTTGAATTCTTCGTGCTCCTTTTTGCTCAATTTGCGAACTTTGTCATAGAAGCCGGGCAACATGATCTTGCCGTTTTTATCGTGCATGCCTGCGATCAACTCGATCAACGCCTGCGCGGGGTTGTGAATCGTTCCGCCGAAAATGCCTGAGTGCAGATCTTTATCGGGGCCGTAAACTTTCAATTCAAAATATGCCAGTCCACGCAAACCTGTGGTGATGGTCGGCTTATCAAGTCCGATCATGCCAGCGTCAGGATTTAAACAATAATCACAGGCAAGCATTTGTTTATTATTTTTGATGAATTCCCCGAGATGTTCCGAGCCGATTTCTTCCTCGCCTTCGATCAGCCATTTGATATTGACGGGTAATCCGGTCGTGCGGACAATTGATTCGACCGCTTTGAGAGAAGCCATCACCTGACCTTTCATGTCCGAAGAACCGCGCGCGAATAAATAATCTCCGCGCACCACCGCGCCAAAAGGATCGGAGGTCCACAATTCCAGCGGATCGATCGGTTGAACATCATAATGTCCATAGATCATGATGGTCGGCGCGGATTTGCCAGCGCCCAGCCATTCACCATAGACTACGGGATGTCCGGCGGTTGGCATGATCTTCACATTATCCATATTCATGGAACGCAGTTGCGCAGCCGCCCATTCCGCGGCGTGTTGAAGATCACCTTTATTTTCACTAAGGGTTGAAATGGAAGGGATCGCAAGAAAATCCTTCAACTCACTTAAGTAGCGTTCGCCATTTGCGCGAACATAATCCAAAGCTTGCTGAACTTCTGACATGGATGATTCTCCTTTTATTTACGGCGCTGAGGTCGGTATCGGAGTCTGCTCGAGCGCACGGCGCGTGATGAGATACCACTCATTGACCACGGCGAGACGGTCGCTAATATCATACATCGGAGCGACTTGCACGCCCTGCACCTGCGCGTCCACGCCATAGGAATAGACGGGATAATATAAAGGCAGAGATGGCATTTCCTTGGCAAATACGACCTGAAAGTTACGATAGAGACGGGCGCGCGATTCAAAATCGGCTGCGGTTCGCGCGGATTCAAGAAATTCACTTGCGGTGCGATTATCCCATTGCGAATAATTCTGTCCACCAGTAGCTTCAGATTGATGCCAGAATAGATATGGATCGGGGTCTGGGGTTCGGGCTGTGTTCAGATCTGCGAGCGCGGCTTGATAATTGCGCGTGGTGAGAAAGTCATTCACCATCGAATCGTAGGGGACGGATTGCAAATCAATTTTCACGCCTATCAATGCCCAATCCGATTGAATGGCTTGAGCGATCTGAGTGTGGATCACGTCATCGGGATGAACCAGTGTAAAGGTCAAGGGTTGGCCGTCTTTGGCACGCACGTCTCCGCTGCCGGCAGAAATCACATATCCTTCCCCGTTCAACAAAACCACGGCCGCATCGGGGTCGTAATCATAATGTTGGATCTCGTTATAATAAGCCCATGAACCCGGCAGGATGGGACCATCCGCCACGATGGCTTGTCCGCGCATAATATGTGAGACGATATTATTTCGGTTTACGCCCAGCATTAGAGCCTGGCGAATCTTTTCGTTTTGCAGGAACTGTACACTGGGATTATTTAGATTTAAGAAAACCAAACCCAATTGCGGTAAACGGCTGGAGTAAACCGAAAGGGTTGGCTCCTCTAACGCCTGCTGCAAAACATCATTGGTTAGCTGGCTTATGCCGAGAACCTGGCCTTGCTGATACGCATCGAACGCCGAAGATGAGTCAGGGTAAAAGCGAAAAACAAACTGTTCAATAAATGGTTTTTGCAAATAATAGTCATTATTCACCACGAGAACCACGCCGGTGATCTGTCCACCGCTGGTCATGAGTTGACTGAACTTATACGGCCCAGTGCCGATCGGTTTCAAATTGAATTCAGCAGCGGCAAGTTGATCGGCAGAAACGCTTTCAAGCAGGTGCTTTGGCAAAACACCAAAGGTGGCGTAATCTAAAAATGGTGCGAACGGTTCTGGAAGTTTGAATTGAAGTGTTTTATCATCAAATCTCTTGATCACGATTTGAGACCACAAATCTTTGATATCCTGCGGAAAGAGCGAGCCGCTGCTCTTGATCATCTCGACCGTAAAGATGACATCATCCGTTGTAACCGGTTGACCGTCATGCCAGACCGCGTTGGGTCTGATCGAAAAATTATATAGCGTGCCATCCGGAGAAGTTCCCCAGGCTTCAGCCAAATCTGGTTGAGGCAAACCATGCGAATCAAACTTCATCAATCCGCTAAAGATCAAACGGTTGATGTCTCGGTCTGCGGGATTGTTCCAATCCAACATTGGATTAAGCCGCCCCATGGAACCGATCAACGCTTCGGTATAAATACCACCAGACGCGGCTTTAGGGTTATTGGGAGTGCTCACCGGTTGTTGGCTGAGTAACAACAAAGCCACGATCACAATAGTGACCGCCACAACCAGTATCTGCCAGCGTAATCTTTTCATAATATTATGGAAATAAAGAAAGGCCGCCGCAGCCCGTCAATTTAGGCGATGGTTCGGCGGCCTTTGCAGGCGGGTGATTATTATTTAGCAACCAAAATGACTGCGATCACGAGGCCAAAAAAAACCACACATAATCCGATCGTCACCCAAAAAAGGACGCGTTCAATGCCGCGGCGGGCAGTAAAGACACCACCTGTATCGGCGCCGGTCAGACCACCCAACCCTGCTCCCTTGCTTTGCAGGATGACGCTTAGGATCAAACCTACTGAGGTTATAATCAGCCCAATATTTAAAAATTTTTCCATACGATGTGCCTCCTTAAAATTTAGCGGGCAGATTATACCTGTTCAAGAAGCGAATCGTCAACAAGGGTTTCGGCTCAAAAAAGGATCTTTATGCAAGAAGTCGTTGTCAATTTACACATGCACACTCGCTATTCTGATGGAAGTGGAACACATCACGACATCGCCCGCGCCGCTTTTGCCGCAGGCGTAGACGCGGTGATCGTCACTGACCACAACGTTCTGGTACAGGGCTTTGAAGGTTACTATAAAGAGAAGAATAAAAAAATCCTGATGCTGATCGGGGAGGAAATTCACGATCAGACGCGCGACCCGCAAAAGAATCACCTACTGGTTTTCGGCGCGGGCCGAGAGTTGGCCACCTTCGCGGAAAATCCGCAACTGTTAATTAATCAAGTGCGCGACGCCGGCGGATTATCCTTTCTGGCGCACCCAGACGACCCGGAAACACCCGCCTTCAAGGAACTTGATATTTCATGGGATGACTGGTCGGTTCAAAACTACACTGGCATTGAATTATGGAATGCGCTCAGCGAATTGAAAACCGTTGTGCCGACAAAATTACATGGCGCGGTCTACGCGTTTTTCCCGTCTTTTGTGGCGCATCAACCAATTCCAGCCACGATCGCAAGATGGGATGAATTGCTTTCACATGGTCAACGTGTGGTGGCGATCGGCGGTTCTGACGCCCACGCCCTGCACATGAGTCTGGCAGCAATCCACCGCGTGATCTTCCCGTATGAATTCCACTTCCGCACGGTCAATACTCACGTGATGCTAGCGGACTCTTTAAGCGGGGAAGTGAATACGGATAAAAAAGCGATCTACGCCGCGCTGGCAGAGGGTCATTGCTTCGTTGGGTATGATCTACCCGCATCCACTCGCGGATTCCGCTTCACTGCGCAGGGTCACGATAAAGCTGTGATCATGGGGGATGAACTCCCCGCGAAAGGCGGAGTGACACTGCAGGCAAAATTTCCATCAGAGGCGGAGATTCGTCTGCTAAAAGATGGGGATGTGATCCAAACTTGGAAGAATAGAAAATCCATTACACATATCACAACAGAGGCGGGCGTTTATCGCCTGGAGGCGTATCGCAAATATCTAGGGAAATTGCGCGGATGGATTTATAGCAATCCCATCTATGTAAGATAAACGCCGCTCGGATAGAAGAAAATTCACAATTAAGAAAGAATCGGTTTTTTCATCCACATAAAAAGATTTTGTGGTAAACTTCGGCCGCTATTAAATCAGGTGCGTCTTAATACACGTGCCTTTCCGTTCCTCGCAAGCCTACGGCTTGAATAGGAACAAACCCATGGAAAGGAGGTTTTCCCTATGCGTAGTTATGAATTAGTTTGTGTGATCCAGCCCGATCTGGACGAGACTGCTTTTAACGTTGTACTCGAAAAAGTTAAAGGCTGGATCAGTGAATCAGGCGGTACGGTGGATAAGGTTGATATTTGGGGTCGTCGCAAGATGGCTTACATTATCAAGAAACATCGTGAAGGTCAGTATGTTTTGTTGAACTTGACCATGAGCCCATCCGCCATTTTTGATCTTGAGCGCAACCTGCGTTATCAAGAGCCGATCATACGTCACATGCTTTCTGTAGCTGGTTAGTTTATTGTTGCATTGCCCGGAAATTTTTACCTAGGAGATTTTATTATGAGCCGAGGCCTAAATAAAGTACAGATCATTGGTCATCTTGGAAAAGATCCCGAGATGCGCTACACTCCTTCAGGAAAACCCGTCACCACATTCTCTGTAGCAGTCAGCCGTTCGTGGAATAGCGCGGATGGAGAACGCCACAGCGAGACAGAATGGTTCAACGTGGTGGCTTGGGGCAACATTGCGGAGATCTGTAAACAGTATCTCGTGAAGGGACAACAAGTTTACGTTGAAGGACGTTTGCAAACCCGCCGCTGGGACGATAAAGAAGGTCAGAAACACACCAGCGTGGAGATCGTTGCAAACGAGATGATGATGCTGGGCGACCGACGCGATGCAAACAACCACACACAGGAAGCTGAGCCAACCTCTGCCGAGAATGGTTCTACCATGGCAGAAGATGAATTTCCGTTCTAGTTTTTTTTGGAGTAAATCATGAGTGATGAACGCAGTTATTCGGGCGGCGAAGGCGGCGGGGACCGCAAGTTTTTCGCAAAGCCCAAGTTTTGTCAGTTTTGCGCGGATAAGCTATTGGTCATAGATTACAAAAAGACCGATCTGCTTCGCAAATATATAACCGAAGAAGGCAAGATCCGCCCACGTCGTCAGACTGGCGCTTGCGCCAAGCATCAGCGCGTGGTCGCTGCGGCTGTCAAACAAGCACGCCACGTGGCATTTCTTCCTTTCAGCGGCAAGCCACTGGATGAAGGACGATCCTAATTACAGAAAGAATATTGTGAGGCATGGGATTTTGCGAAGCACCCATGCCCGTAATTGATGTAAACCCCTCGCCCCGCCCTCTTTTGAGGGCGGGTATTAATGAGGGACTGAAGGAGTATTATTATGGCTAGTGATTCAGGCAAGAAGGCTGTTTTACATAAAAAACACGTTGCCCGCCTTCAACGTGAACAAAAACAAAGCCGCGCAATTCTTTTTACTTTTATAGGAATTCTTGTTGCTGTTGTGCTTTTGCTTATATATGGCTATATGGATATCAACGTTTTCCAACTCAAACGCCCGGTCGCAAAAGTTGGAAATGCCGAGATCCTCGTAAACCAGCTTCAGGCACGCGTACGCCTGCAACGTCAGCAGATCCTGGCGCAATACAATACCTACCAACAATACGCGCAGTTTGGCATGGACGTTAAGTCACAATTAACACAGCTTGAGAGCCAACTCAATGCGCCAACCGAGATCGGTCAAGCTGTCTTAGATCAGTTGATCAATGAACAACTCGTCCGTTTGGAAGCGGAGAAGCGCGGCATCAAGTTCAGCGCCGCGGAATTGAATGAAGTGAAGGAAATCTCATTTGCTTATTTCCCAAATGGTTCCCCCACTCCATCGATCACCCCCACGCAGGTTATCACACCTAAGATTCCTGCAGAAGCATTTAAGATCGTCACGATCACACCGATCCCTAGTGCGACACCTGTCGTCACCACCACACCTGACTTGACATCCACTGCGGCGCCAACAGCCACTGAAATCGCTACGCTTGCACCAACCGCCATAGCGACCAATGGGCCGAGTGCTACACCGCAGCCAACAGCTACGCCATATACCCTCGAAGGATTCCAGACTAGATTCAAAGACACACAAGATCGAATGTCGCTTATTGGGCTAAGCGAAAAGGATTTCATCGCCTTTTTTGAGATTCAGCTCCTCGAGAAAAAACTAAATGCAGAACTCACTGCAAATGTTCCTCACACTGAAAAACAAGTTTGGGCACGCCATATCCTTGTAGCCGACCAAGCCACGGCAGATTCGGTTCTCGAAAGATTAAATAAGGGCGAGGATTTTGCCGTTCTTGCAAAAGAATTATCAACCGATACCGGCTCCGGTGCAAAAGGGGGCGACTTGGGTTGGTTTGGCAGCGGGCAAATGGTTGCTGAATTTGAAAAAGCCGCGTTCGCACTTGAGAAGCCCGGCGATATTACTAAAACAGCTGTCCAAAGCCAGTTTGGGTTTCACATCATTCAGTTGATCGCAAAGCAGGATCGCCCGCTTTCTGCAGATCAATACGATGCCGCGAAAAATAAAGTCTATACGGATTGGCTTGCAGCAGCGCGCAAAACATACGGCGTGGAAATTTTCGATATCTGGAAACAGTATGTTCCCATTGAACCGAACTTCTCATCCATCGCAACTGATTTCGCAAAAACAGCAACAAAAGAAGCCAGGAACGGTACATCAACACCGAAACCATAGTAATTTTTATGATGAAGGATAATAAATCCTAATATCATATTCAAGCGCCTGACAAAAGAAACGCCCACCTAAACCGAGGTGGGTGTTTCTGCTTTCTGCTTCTGTCTTCCGAGCTAGCCTCTTTTCAACATATCATCCGTGACCTGGTCGAGGCGCAAACTTATGATCTGACTGGCTGAGTCGCGGCCCATGGTGATGCCGTAGATCACGTCTGCCGCCTGCACGGTGTTGCGGTTATGCGTGATGATAATAAACTGCGTCTCCTTGCTCAAGTCGACCAACAAGTCACGGAAACGGCCTACGTTGGCTTCATCCAGCATCGCGTCCACTTCGTCCATTACACAAACCGGGGTGGGAGAAACTTTGAGTAACGCGAACACTAACGCAATCGCAGTTAAACTTCTTTCGCCGCCGGAGAGCATTGCCAATCCCTGTTCACGGCGACCGGGCAGGCGCGCTTCAATTTCTATACCGGTATTTACCAGATCTTCCGGGTCCGTCAACGCTAAACGCGCCGAGCCTCCGCCGAACAAACGCACGAAAGTTTCACGGAACTGTTTATCCACCGCATCAAATGTGCGGACAAATTCCCTCTTGGTAATTTCATCCAACTCGGCTACGACCTGCTTCAAGCAAATACCGTTCACTTTCCTGATCATATTCCGTTTTCGCATCCGGGTTGATCGGACCCATGCGACGCAATTGTGCGCGATGATGAGTCAACTGTTCTTCGATCTCAGGCGCGAGTTCCGTCACTACTGGTAATTGCTCGACCATACCATCCAAAGGCAATGGCACTGGACCGGAGACATCATCTGCATATTCAAACATCACCAGACCAAAATCATCAGTGATCTTTTGATGAAGATTATCCAATGCTTCCTGTTTGCGCATTTGCTCCAACTGTACCTGACCATATGAACGCTCTGTATTTGCAAAGATGCGCTGAGAGTTCACTTCTGAATCCTGTAATCGTTTTTCTTCCTGCTCTGCAGTTTCCAAATCCTTTTCAGCAGGCTCGATCAGTACGCGCATTTCCTCTATCTGACCATGCAAGCCCGTTTCATTCTCGCGCAATCTTGTTTTTTCATTATCCAAACCATTCAGTGAATTATCAGCATCCTGCAACCGGGATATCAACTCAACCCGCCGCGCGTCCAACCGCATAATCTCTTTTACGCGCTCCTCTTTTTTTGCGTTTGTGCTCGCCATACTTTGTTCAACAACCGCAACGCGTGTATTCCAGTAGGAAGATTGTTCCTGCAATTCATCTGTCGAAACCTCAGTAAATTTGCCGGCGATCTCCTTTGATTTTGCCAGAACATCAGCAGAACGATTCTCGACCTCGGCCTGAGACTCAATTATTTTTTGCTGGATCGAAACTGATTCCTGCACCTCAGCTTCCAACTGAGTCAACTGGTTTTTCTGCCACTCCAGCTGACGCTGTGTCGACTCAGACTCCAGCCCAGCCTGTTGCTCGGTCTCTTGAATTTCGCCCAATCTGACGCGGGCTTCGCGCGCATCGGTATCGCTTTGCGCCAGTTCACGCTGCGCATCAGCAAGTTGATTTGATGATCGTTCGACCAGGTCATTCGATTCGGCGATGCGTGCCACCACTTCACTCAAAGCGGATTCAAATTCCCGTTTTCGGCGCGGCCTGCTCAACGCTGAGGAAGAAGCAGTCTTACCAGCGATGACCAATCCGTCACCGCGGAAGACTTCTCCGCGCAGAGTCACTACACGCGCATGAATCGGAAGATCACGAATCAGCCTGCGCGCAGAATTTCGATCACGCGCGATCAGAGTTTGCCCAAGCATCAAGCGCACCGCCCCACTTAGTTCATCGGGAGATCTTACAAGATCTGAAGCGACACCAAGACAATCATCATCCTTCGGATTATTAAGTGAAAGATTATTTCGGTCATCGAGAGGTAATAATGCAGCGCGCCCTGCCCCATCGGATTCAAGCAAACTCAAGGCTTCTTCAAGTTGATCAGCATCGAGCAAAACTGCATCCAGAGTATCACCAAGCGCTGCGGCAATTGCAATCTCAAGCTCCGCAGGCACGTCCAACGCGGCGCTAAGCGCACCACGCGCGCCAGTTAATTTTGATTGCCGCGCAGCATCCAACAGATAACGCGCGCCTTCAGCAAAACCCGCCAGTGATTGTTCAGATTGCTCAATCACTTCCAACTGCGCTTTTATACGCGAATGATCTGATTCTGCTTTCGAGCGCTGCTCAAGTGACTCACGCCGTTGACGATCGATCACTTCGAATTCATTTTTTTGATTAACAACTTTTTCTTCGGCCTCTTGCAAAATTAGCGCAGAATTTTCCCGTTCCTTGCGGATAACTTCATACTGCTCCCTGGCTTTAGCTGAAAGCGCTTCCCCTTTTGCAATGGCCTCTTTGGTTTGGTTGATCTTTTCTATTTGTGTTTGAAGTCTTGATCTTAATACATCCAAGCGCGCATGGTTCTCGGCACGCTGCTGGCTAAGACTCTCAATTTCGTTGCGTGTGAGCTCGATCTGCTCTTCCAATGAAGCGCGCTCAGATTGGCGGGATTGCAATTCGTTTTGCACATTCGCAAGCTGTGATTTGGCTTCTTCATATTCAATTTGAATACGGGCCGCATCCTGCTCAACATCTCCATAACGCTCATTGGCAAGATGCAATTCATTCTTTGTATTTTCCTGATCAGAAAGAACTGACGCCTGTGTATTGGTCAACGAGCGACGGCGCTCTTCGAGCACCGCCAGCTCTCGGCTGATGCCCTCTCGTTGACTGTGTAACTCTGCCGCTTGACGATGCCAGCCATTTAGTTGAGCACGCAGCCCGGAGAGACGCTCGCGGAAGATTGAATACTCTTGCTGAGTCTTTTCGTGGACGACGCGAGCATCACGCACACGAGATTCCTGTCCACGCAAAGTTTCGCGCACATCAGTCAGGTCGCGTTGGGAGCGGTGCCAGTGAAAGCCATACCATTCGCGCAGAGTTTGCTTCATATCCGCCTGGGCGCGCCCAAAGTCAATGGCGCGCTTGGCCTGACGCTCCAAACTGCGGATGCGCGGTTCAAGTTCCGCCATAATATCAAGCACCCGCTCAAGATTGCGTTCAGTATTTTCGAGTCGTTTTAATGCATCGTCGCGGCGTGAGCGATACAAGCCTACACCCGCGGCTTCTTCAAATAAGCGGCGGCGGTCATCTGCTTTTAACGCGAGGGAAGCATCCACCAATCCCTGGCCGAGAATGGTATAGGTGCGTTCGCTCAAGCCGGCTTGCGCAAGCAATTCATTCATTTCACGCAAACGAACATGCTGAGAGTTGATCAAATAATCATTGTGCCCATCACGATGCGCCGTGCGTGAGAGCGCGACTTCAGAGAAATCCACGGGCAGCCATTGCTCGCTATTGTCAAAAGTGATCGTGGCTTGCGCCAGACCCGAGCGCGCGCGATGCTCTGACCCCGAGAAGATCATGTCTTCTGTTTTCTTGCCGCGCAAAAGCGTGTACGATTGCTCGCCCAATACCCAGCGCAGAGAGTCAGCGATATTCGATTTACCTGATCCATTCGGCCCGACAATGGCGGTGATGCCGCTGGCGAATTCAAAAACGGTACGCGATGCGAAAGTTTTATATCCTTGCAATTCAAGTGATTTTAGACGAAGAGGCATGATTGATTTTTCATTTTCCGATTTTAGATTTTAGATTAGATCATTCCCAAATTATTCAGTGCTTCCTGCGCGGCGGCGTGCTCGGCAGAACTTTTACTTGAGCCAGTCCCAATGCCTTTTACCACGCCTGCGATTGCAACTTCCATTTCAAAAATAACCGCGTGGTCGGGTCCGCTGGTGCTGACTACGTGATAGCGCGGTGCGCCAAGTTTTTTCGATTGCGACCATTCCTGCAGTTGACTCTTTGGATCGCAAATTTCATTCAAGACGGATTCGCGTGCTTCCTCCAAAATCGGATTAACGAACGCATCCACCGCTCCGAGACCCGAGTCTAAAAACAAAGCACCGATCAGCGCTTCGAAAGCAGACCCAAGCAAATTGTCGCGATCCTGACCGCCTGATGTAAATTCTCCGCGCCCAAGGCGAAGCGCACTTCCCAGGTTCAACGTTCGCGCAAATTTCGCGAGCTGCTCATTGCGGACAAGCGCCGAGCGCATTTTGGTTAAGTCACCTTCGGGCATTTCGGGAAAACGGTTATAAACCCAGGCACCCACAACGAAATCCAGTACGGCATCACCCAGAAACTCAAGGCGTTCGTTATCTTCAACAGCCTGAGAATGCTCGTTGACGTAGGAGCGATGGGTCAGGGCACGCACCAGCAAGGATAAATTTGAAAAGGACAGACCCAGCCGTCGGCTCAGGTCAGATGCGGGCTCTACATCCCGCACATTAAAATTAGAAATCACTGGAAACCTCCCGGAACTCAGGGAGCGCCAAACCCCTCCCCAGAAGGGTCTCGCGTTCCATCAGTTCAAATATTTAGCGGGTTGGATTGTAACCTGAATTTTTGGCGGAAGCGGTTTTTTAAGATAAAATCAGAAAATTCTCCCTGGAGGGCACTTTGACCGAAGTCAGCAATGAAACAAGATTTTTACATGCAATTGAAATGGGGTTGGGCGCGTGGCAATGGGGTGACCGTGTTATGTGGGCATATGGACAAAAATATTCAGACAAAGAGATCCGTGAGGCTTTTGATGTTTCTCTTAACCTTGGAATTCGGTTTGTAGATACAGATGAAATTTACGGGTCTGGATATTCGGAACGATTACTCGGCAAGTTTTTGAAAGAAATTGACCAGCCTGTGTTGGTCGCAACCAAATTCTTTCCGTGGCCGTGGAGAATCACAAAAGGATTTATCCCACGCGCCTTGAAGGGAAGTTTGGAACGCCTAGGATTGGACGCGCTGGATTTGTATCAGATCCACTGGGCCTCTCCACTTTTGAGCGCTGAGACAATGATGGAAGGCATGCTGGAATGTGTGCAGCGCGGCTTGACCCGTACTGTGGGCGTTTCCAACTTCAATGAAAAGCACATGATACGCGCGTATACAACACTTGCGCGGCACGGAATTCCGCTGGCGTCTAATCAGGTGCAATACAGTTTATTAAGCCGCGCTGTGGAAAAGAACGGCACACTCGCGCGCTGCAAGGAACTCGGCGTCCGTTTGATCGCATATTCTCCACTAGAAAAAGGCTTGCTGACGGGAAAATATTCTTCGGAAAATCCTCCGTCTGGCGTGCGCGGCGCGCAATATGCCGAGTTGCTTAAGAAACTGCCGCCGGTGATCAAACTATTGCGGGAGATCGGCCAAAATCACGGTGACAAAACCCCCTCTCAAGTATCACTGAATTGGCTGATCGCCAAAGGCGCGCTTCCAATCCCTGGCGCAAAAAATATCAAACAAGCAGAAGAAAATGCCGGTGGAGCAGGCTGGCGATTAACAGAAGAAGAAGTTTCAACTCTGGATGAAGCTACGGAAAATATCCACTAGAATTGCATCAACAGCTGAAAAATATAACTCGCCCCGAAATTAATTTTCGCGGGCGAGTTTATTCTTAAAGGCAACTCTTGAGATATCTTTATCCTTGCGCAGCAGCGTTCATCAGTGACCAGTATCTAATTAATCATAAGTCCTGCAGATCGTGTTCAGCGTCAAAGACATGCGAGTGCATATTCGCGACCCATTGTTTTCCGTCTTCAGTCAAACGCAGATACAGCAAAGCATCTTGAATATATGGGCTAACATCATGCCAGTAGAAAGATGCGTATTTTTTACGGATATCATTCGGGGTTTTATATTCAAATTTTTCATTCAACCCGAGTTCCTGAAATTCATAAAACAACGCGGGAGATTTTCGTAAATAATCGGGGTCGCCCAACTGGCCAATAAAATCTGCGGCGCGCACGAGTCCGCCAAATCCCTTTGTATCTTTGTAGTTATCGCCTAGCGGAGAAGGGAAACGGGTAAACTCGATAAACGATGAGATCAACTCTGTATCCAATTGTTTCGTAATATCTTGAAGCAGGCTATTTCCAAAACGCTCCTTCACAAATAATTTACTACGATCAACATGATAAGGTGTCAACGCAACATCGGTACCTTCCGGTGAAATGAAAACCATTTCATCTCCGACGCCTGTCGCGTATTTATCTTTTGTATCATTCTTACAGATCCCTTTTACATAACCGATATCATGGCATAAAACAGCGATCATAAAATGCATCCAATCCCGCGGTGTAACGCCTCCCTCGCGTAAATGCTTTCCCTCAAGGATCGCCTGCCCTGCCAGTGACACCATGATCGTATGGTCGATATCATGATAGAGCGCATCAGAGTTGGCAATATTCTCAAGAGCCAATCTGCCGCACCAGGCAACAATGCGGCCAGAGTCACTGTCTATCTCGCCATATGTGCGTTGATACACGGTTCGCAATTGCTCAACGAACATATCAATTGTTAGTTCCTGCCAGTTAATCATAATTACTCACCTCAATGCAGTAAAATGGATGGACTGATAAAAGTTTATCAGAAAGTTGGCCAATTTAGAAAATGGGATTCATTTTGATATGACGTTCACCTTCGCATCTCTCAAGGGCTTTTTAATTGGAATTGTAATCTTTATTCTCGTCAACCTTCTTACAGCGCACCTTCTCTCAGACTGTGGCCTGCCAGCGGTATTCGGAAAGGATTTCTGCGCCGACGATATTGTGCGCGCCGGATTCCCGCTCATCTTCTTTGAGGAAGGCGGATTTGCTTACCGTATTATTTTCAACCAGCCTTATCTTTTACTCGATATTTTGATTGGGCTTGGTTTTTCAATTATATGCGGATTTATCGCTCGCTTGCGTTTTAATCAACAAGTGAAAGAATAATGGAAATCTAATTCGGCGATGCCATCCAAGCCTCCGCTCATCCTCATCATCGGGCCGACTGCTATTGGTAAAACGGAACTCGCGATTCAACTTGCTGAACGACTCGCGCAGCGCGGCGAGATCATCTCTGCAGATTCGCGTCTCTTCTATCGCGGCATGGATATTGGTACAGCCAAACCATCTCGTGAAGAATTGGCGCGTGTGCCGCATTATTTAATTGATATCGTCGATCCAGATGAAACTCTAAGCCTGGCGGTCTTTCAACAAAAAGCAACCGATATAATTGCAGACATCCACGCTCGCGGAAAACTTCCATTTTTGGTTGGCGGTACAGGACAATACATCCGCGCGGTGACTCAGGGCTGGACTCCGCCGGAGGTTGTGGCAGACGAACGGTTGCGGGTTGAGTTAGAAAAGAAAGACCCAGAGTGGCTACACGGAAGACTAAATTTACTTGATCCAGAATCAGCGGCGAAGATTGACGCGCGTAATGTGAGGCGAACGATCCGCGCGTTGGAAGTGATTTTGACAACAGGTAGAAAATTTTCTGAGCAACGCGGGCAGGTTGAATCACCATATCAACTGATTACGATCGGGTTGACTCGTCCGCGGTCTGAGTTGTATGAAAGAGTTGATCAACGCATTGACGCAATGTTTGCAAATGGATTTGTGGATGAGGTTAAGGGTTTACTTGAAAGGGGATACTCACCCACATTGCCGAGCATGTCTGCGATTGGATATCGCGAATGTATCAGCGTAATTAAAGATCTGTTGACCGAGGAGCAGGCCAAAACCGAGATGAGACGCGTGACCCGCATCTTTGTCCGCAGGCAGGCAAATTGGTTCAAAGAGGCAGACCCAAACATTAAGTGGTTCAAAGTCAAAGCTGAAGTTCTTGAGGAGACAGAAAAATACATCCGCCAATTGATTGACTTTTGATTCTTGATTGTATATACTTCAAGCATACCTTGAAGGAGGAGCAACTATGAGCAACCGTCCGTGGCTAGCACATTATGATAAGGGTGTACCGCAAACAATTGAATATCCGAAAGTGCCGTTGTTTCATTTTTTAGAGGAAGCCGCGCGCAAGTATCCTGACCGTGCCTGTACGATATTTAAAGGCGCGGTCATTTCTTATCGCGAGATGAACGCGCAGACCGATCACATGGCGGCGGCACTCGTTGAGATGGGTGTGAAGAAGGGAGATCGGGTGGGGATCTTCATACCAAACATACCGCAATTCGTGGTTGCGTATTTTGGCATCTTGAAAGCGGGCGGGACTGTCGTTGCAGTGAATCCCACATATCCGGTGGATGAGATCATCATGCCGATCAACGACGCGAATATTGAGATCATGTTCACGATGAGCCGTTTTTACGATAAGGTAAAAGCTGCGAGAGAAAAGTCAAAACTAAAGCGCATTATTGTTACAAATATCAAAGAGAGTCTGCCGCCCATCACGCGGCTTTTATTCACTCTCGTCAAAGAGAAAAAAGAAGGCGACCGTGTGGATTCGCTGGCTGATGGCGACGTGTGGATGAAAGACCTGCTTGCAAAACACGCGAACTCGCCCAAGCCCAAAGTGGATGTGACTCCTGATGACACCGCGATCTTCCAGTATTCCGGCGGAACAACCGGCGTGCCCAAAGCCGCAGTGGCGATGCACCGCAATGTAGTTGCGAATACACTTCAGATCAAAAACTGGATGACTGGTTTGGAGGAAGGCAAAGAAGTTGTGTTAATGGGAATTCCGCTTTTCCATGTGTACGGTATGGTGGCGGGAATGAATTTTGGGATGGTGGTTGGCGCGAGTTTGGTGATGGTGCCAAACGCGCGTGACTTGAAAGATGTATTGATTAACATCAGCAAATATAAGGCATCCATTTTCCCGGGCGTCCCATTACTTTATAACGGACTCAATAATCACCCCGATGTAAAAACGGGCAAATACGATCTTTCATCCATCAAGGCTTGCATTTCCGGCTCCGCTCCGTTGATGCGCGAAACGAAAGAACGATTCGAGAAGTTGACTGGCGGAAAATTATTCGAAGCCTATGGGCTTTCCGAAGCACCTACCGGCACACACTGCAATCCATTGAATGGCGAAAACAAAGTAGGTTCGATCGGAATGCCACTGCCTGACGTGGATGTAAAGATCATCAGCCTCGACGATGGCGAAACCGAAATGGCGCAAGGCGAAATTGGCGAAATTATATTAAATGGTCCGCAGGTGATGAAGGGCTATCACAACATGCCCACTGAAACCGCCAACAGTCTGCGTCAGATGAAAGACGGCAAAATCTGGTTGTACACCGGCGACATCGCCCGCATGGATGAAGATGGCTACTTCTATATCGTTGACCGTAAAAAGGAACTCATCAAACCCGGTGGATTCCAGGTTTGGCCGCGCGAAGTGGAAGAAGTCATCATGGATCATCCCAAAGTATTGGAAGTGGGCGTTGGCGGCATCCCTGACCCACAACGCGGCGAGACTGTCAAAGCGTGGATCGTGGTGAAGCCCGGTGAAACTGTAACAGAAGCCGAGATCAAGGCATTCTGCAAAGAACATCTTGCTCCATATAAAGTGCCCACCCATTATGAATTCCGCTCTGAATTGCCCAAGACCACCGTTGGAAAGATCCTGCGCCGTGAATTGGTAAGACAACATAAGGAAGGAAAGTAGGAATTAGGTAAGAAAAGAGGACTCCAAGTTTGGAGTCCTCTTTTTACAAATTATCAATTACTTCTTATGCGATCTGCGGCGTGCCGCTCTTCTTCTTACCCAAAGGTGCGGGGAAGAGTACTTCAAATTCTTCGCGGTTAATCGATTCAACTTCGAGAAGTTTCCTGGCAATAATATCCAACTGCTTGCGATATTTCTTGACCAGAGCTTTGGCTTGTTTATATGCGTCTTCCACGATCTTGCGAACTTCGCGATCGATCTGCTCGGCGACAGCTTCAGAATAATCTCGTTGTTCCGAGATCTCGCGTCCGAGGAAGATCATCTCTTCTTTTTGTCCGTAGGTCATGGTGCCCATTTCGACGCTCATTCCAAGGCGTGTGACCATGGCGCGCGCCATGCGAGTCACCTGCTCAATGTCATTGGATGCGCCCGAAGTAATATCATCAAAGATCAATTCTTCAGCGGCGCGGCCACCGAGTGCCATGGCAAGAGTGGCAAGCATTTTCTTGCGTGACATGAGGATGCGGTCTTCATCGGGACGGAACCAGGTAACGCCGCCAGCCTGTCCGCGGCCGACGATGGTCACTTTTTGGACGGGGTCTGCTTCAGCGATTGCATTTGCCACTATCGCATGACCCGCTTCATGGTAGGCAATGATGCGCTTCTCTTCGTCAGAGATAAGCCGTGATTTACGTTCAGGTCCCATCACAACGCGCTCGATGGCTTCTTCCAATTCCGATTGGCCAATGGATTTCTTATTGCGACGCGCGGCTAAAATGGCACCTTCATTAACCAGATTCTCCAGATCAGCGCCCACGAAACCGGGCGTGCCGCGCGCGATCGTCGCGAGATCAGCGGATGGATCCAATGGCTTGCCTTTGACGTGTACTTTGAGAATGGCTTCGCGCCCTTTTACATCAGGGCGATCCAAAGTTACGCGGCGGTCAAAGCGACCAGGGCGCAGCAGTGCAGGGTCAAGAATATCGGGGCGATTTGTTGCGGCGATAATGATCACGTTCGTATCAGTGTCGAAACCGTCCATTTCAACGAGCATTTGATTTAAGGTTTGCTCGCGTTCATCGTGCGAACCACCGAGTCCCGCTCCGCGTTGACGACCGACGGCATCAATTTCATCTACAAAAATGATGCAAGGCGAATGTCGTTTGGCTTGCTCGAAAAGATCGCGCACGCGGCTCGCGCCAACGCCCACAAACATCTCAACGAATTCAGAACCGGAAATGGAAAAGAAAGGCACGCCCGCTTCGCCAGAAACTGCTTTCGCCAAAAGAGTTTTACCAGTTCCAGGAGGGCCAACCAGTAAAACGCCTTTCGGAATACGCGCGCCAAGTTGAATAAACTTCTGCGGCTCTTTAAGAAACTCGACAATTTCTGCCAGTTCTTGTTTTGATTCTTCCACACCTGCCACATCCGCAAATGTGACGGTAGGATGCTCACCGCTAAACATACGGGCGCGGCTCTTACCGAAGGACATCGCCGCGTTATTGCTGCCTTGCGCCTGGCGGAAGATAAACCAAAGCACGCCGCCCATAAATAAAATAGGCAGAAGGTACAACGCACCGCTTAACACACCTCCCCATACAGAAGGCGCGCGAACTTCGATGATGACATTTTCAGGGGCAAGTTGCTCCATCGTAACGCCAAGGCTGCTAAGTTGTTCTACCAAAGTAGCATTTGACTCTTTACGGGATGCAACGCCTTCTTCTTCTGTGCCATTGGTATAAACCACAGTAATAGTGTCGTCACTCTCAATAATAATTCGAGCAACCTTACCATTTTGCACGGCTTGTGCCACTTCATTAATGGTGAGTGGTTTTACCGTACTGGTATTATCGCGGAAGGCCATAAAAAGCATGGCGCCGATAGCAACGATCAGAAGGAAATACACAATAAACGATTGACTACGGGAATTCACGGAATCCTCCAAATTTTGACTAGCGCTTGGATTATACCAAGCCAATCCTATAGACGACATGTATAATGGAAAGTTATACGATTCTCTAATACGGCTCTTTTCCACGGGAAAACTGCCGGCAAAAACAATCAGGCTTGATTCTAGCCGTGAAAGGACAACCTATGTTACGATTACACCAAGCTTTCTTATTCAAACTACCTGGCGTTATAGAGAAACGCAATAACAAAACAGGGGTTACTAATAAGAACAGCCTTTTATTGGTCGCTTATACTTAATAAAAAAAACTGGAGCGTTAATGAATCTACCAAAATTAATTCAAGGCGGCATGGGCGTAGCCATCTCAGATTGGCGGCTTGCAAAAGCTGTTTCGCAGTTGGGGCAGCTGGGAGTCGTATCAGGGACAGGCATCAGCCGCGTCTTAGCCAGCCGTCTCATGGATGGCGATCTAAGCGGAAACGTACGCCGCGCACTGGAAAATTTTTCGATGCCTGAGCCAGTGCAAAACATCATCAACCGTTATTACACCCCCGGCGGAAAAAAACCAGAAACCCCCTACAAAACCCCTGCTGCTTATAGCATCCGCCCGCCAAAATTCCTCGATCAAATCACAGCTATCGCCAATTACGTTGAAGTCTTTCTTGCCAAAGAAGGGCACTCCGGTATTGTTGGGATCAATCTGTTGGAAAAAGTTCAAATGCCAAATCTGGCATCGCTCTACGGCGCAATGCTAGCCGGCGTGGATGTGGTTCTGATGGGCGCCGGCATCCCCACTCAAATTGCCGGCATCCTCGACAAATTGAGTAACCACGAACCAGTCTCTTACCGTGTAGATGTACACGGCGCAGACAAAGATGACGATCATCGCATCCACTTTGACCCGGAGGCCGTTTTCCCCGGGATTGCCAAACTTGTCGGGAAACTCAAGCGGCCAAAGTTTTTGCCGATCATCTCTTCGGTAGTGTTAGCGCAGGCTCTCATCAAAAGGAGCGAGGGCCCGGTAGATGGTTTCGTGATCGAAGGCCCAACCGCTGGAGGTCATAACGCACCTCCGCGTGGCGCGGTCAACTTGAACGAGAAAGGCGAACCGATCTACGGCGATAAAGATGTCGTCGATCTGGAGAAGATGAAACTATTAGGATTACCTTTCTGGCTGGCCGGCGGATATGGAAACCCCAAACAAGTGCAGGCGGCGCTTGATTCTGGCGCGGCAGGTGTTCAAGTAGGGACAGCTTTTTCACTATGTGATGAATCTGGTATGCGGGATGATCTAAAAAAACGCATGCTCCAAAAAGTACGCAACGAAGAAGCCGAAGTATTCACCAGCCCGCTTGTTTCACCGACTGGTTTCCCGTTCAAAGTTGCCCAACTGGAAGGCACACTTTCAGAACCCGAGGCTTATCAGGCGCGTAATCGAATTTGTGATCTTGGCTTTCTGCGCATCTTATATAAAAGGGATGATGGCTCGATCGGCTATCGTTGTGCCGCGGAACCCGTGGATATTTTCGTGAAAAAAGGGGGCGCAGAAGAAGATACGGCTAATCGCTCTTGCCTGTGCAACAACCTGACCGCCACGGCCGGCTTCCCTCAAATTCGCAAAGACGGTTATGTGGAGCAGCCGATCATCACATCCGGCGACGATCTTGTCTCTGCCGGACAGTTTATCAAAGAAGGGAAAACTAGTTACTCAGCAGAAGATGTGATCAGATACCTACTTGGTCCTCTTTTTCAACAAAACACCCTAACAAGCTCGTAACCAGACTAGAAAAAAAATCCCGTAGATAAAATTCTACGGGATTTTTTGATTCTACTTCAAAACCAATTCGACCGGACAGTGATCTGATCCAATCACTTTTTCATGAATGACCACATCTATGACTCGTGGGACAAGATTTTTTGAAACGAGGAAATAATCCAACCGCCAGCCGATGCCCCGCTGACGGGCATTGAGGCGGTATGTCCACCATGTGTATTCAACTTTTTGGGGATACAAATGACGGTAAATATCCACAAAACCATGCTCCAGAAATTTTTGTACCCACTCGCGTTCTTCTGGCAAAAAGCCTGAAGTCTTTGCGTTTGCCTTTGGATTCTTCAAGTCGATCGGCATGTGCGCGGTGTTGAAATCACCAGTAATAATGATGCTCTCACCTCGTTCATGAAGTGTGTCACATAAATTCAACAAATGAGAATAGAACTCAAGTTTATAATCCACGCGTTCCTGTCCGCGTTGACCATTCGGGAAGTAGATGTTGAATAGCCGGCAACCAGCCCAAACAGTCTGAATGACACGCCCTTCCACATCAAATTGATCGTTGTTCATACCGATCACGATTTCGTCAGGTTGATCTTTAAAAAAGGTCGCCACTCCACTATAACCCGCGCGCTGCGCAGGGTTCCAGGCGAAAGGCAATTTCAACTGCGCGCGCTGTTCATCATTTAATTGTTCCGCACGCGCCTTAACTTCCTGCAAACACAAAGCATCAGGCTGTTGGGCGAAAGCCCAATCTAAAGCACCCTTGCCGAGCGCGGCCCGAATCCCATTAACATTCCAAGTAATAATTTTCATCGGCCAACCTTTGATCGATTTAGATTCCGTTTGAATGACTTGTTCAATATTTTACTTCTTTGAGGTAATGTTGCTTAATGGTAAACTTACTTTAACAGACCGGAGAGACATGGAAAACATAACTGTCAAACGAATTCTTTGTATTGAAGATGAGCCGGAGATGATCGATCTTATCCGCCTCATTCTTGGCCGGCGTGGATTTGAAGTGCATGGCGCAACTGGTGGAGTGGAAGGCACAAGATTAGTCCGGGAAATGCTCCCAGACTTAGTACTCCTCGACCTAATGATGCCTGATATGGACGGCTGGGAAGTATATCAACAAATGAAAGCCGACACAGCCACGCGTAATATTCCGGTGATCATCGTCACTGCGAAAGCACAGAACATTGATAAAGTTCTTGGGTTACACATCGCAAAAGTTGATGATTACATAGCCAAGCCCTTCGGTCCGCAAGAATTAATGGATAGCGTTGAAAAAGTACTCAGCCAAAAATCATCTTCCTAAAATCAATTATTCGGGCGGCTGAACAGCCGCCTTATTTTATTATTGCGCCATGAGCAACCCTATCATCATTCGCAATCTGAACAAAAAAATTGAACAACCTGCGCAGGTAGGATATTGCGATTCGTTTTTGTGTCGCCTACGCGGACTGATGTTCCGCTCCCGCCTCGGGCATGACGAAGGTTTGCTCCTCGTTGAAAAGCGAGATTCACGGCTCGACACTTCCATCCATATGTTTTTTGTCCCATTTGATCTCGCCGTGTTTTGGATCAATTCCGAAATGACCGTTGTGGACAAGGTGATCGCCAAATCATGGCGGCCTGCTTACTTCCCCAAAGTAGCCTCAAAGTACACATTGGAGATTCACCCTGATCGCTGGGGGGATTACGAGATCGAGGACAAGGTTGAAATTCAGAATGTATAAACGAGTAATCCTGTTCTTTCTTCTTCTCTCGTTGGTAATAATTTCATCTCGTCCGGTATTCGCCCAGAATTCAAGCGGACCTGTTTACATTGTTCAGGCAGGCGACAGCCTCTCGTCCATCGCAGCACGGTTCAGCGTGGAACTTTCAGATTTAATGGTAACAAATCAAATTACCGACCCGAATGCGCTTGATGTGGGACAGCAACTTGTCATCCCCGGGTTGGAAGGGCTTAGCGGAACATTGACCACCAGGGTAATTAATTTTGGAGATTCGTTTCGCAGTCTGGCCCGCAGTACGCAAGTATCAATAGGATTATTCAAAAAGCTAAATCACATTGTAAGCCCCAGTGAATTCTATGTTGGCGCATCAATAATCGTGCCTGTTGAAGATGGAACACAACCGTTTCATTCACGCACCACGCCCGCTATAGGTGAATCGATGTTGGAATTGGCGGTAAAACATAATACAGATGTATGGATCCTTTCTCAGCGCAACAATCTTCGAGGTTCATGGGACGGCCTGCCCGGCGATACTATATTCGTTCCTGGCGATGAAAGTGAACAAGCCGCAACCGGGCTACCTTCCGCTATTACCTCTGCAGAAATACAAGGCCTGCCGATCAAACAGGGTGGAACAGCTGTTATAAAGGTCAAGACGATTCCCGGTGTAACACTTGGGGGAATCCTTGTTGATCATCAGCTTCACTTCTTTCCTGATGAAAATGGAGCACAGATCGCATTACAGGGAGTTCATGCATTAATCGAACCAGGAATATATTCCGTACGGTTGGATGCCACGCTTCCCAATGGCAGCGCACAATCTTATGAACAGTTTATTCTGATTACCTCAGGAAATTATCTTACGGGTGAAAGCCTGCCCGTGAATCCATCACTGATTGACCCCGCTGTGACAGAGCCCGAGCAGCAACAATTGGAAAGCTTGACTCTGCCATCTACTCCAACAAAATACTGGGGAGGCGTGTTTACATCTCCTGCCAGCACTTATGCAGATTCTAGCTACCCCACTTCATACTATGGAACCAGCCGGGTTTATATTGGGCAGGGAACGGATCTAAAAATAAACTGGTGGCATACCGGCGTGGATTTCGGCGGCGGAACAGGTCTGCCCATTAGCGCACCGGCAGCCGGAAAAGTTGTCTTTGCAGGATTTTTAACGGTGCGCGGGAATGCCACGATTATTGACCACGGTTGGGGCGTCTATAGTGGTTTTTGGCATCAATCTGAAATAAATGTACAGGTTGGTGATATTGTTGAGCAGGGTCAGGTCATCGGGTTGGTCGGTGGAACTGGTCGAGTTACAGGCCCGCACCTTCATTGGGAATTATGGGTTAATAACATTCAGGTTGACCCGCTTGATTGGTTAAACCAAGCATACCCGTAAATAGCTTTATAGGATTTCAAATTCATGAGCAACCTTGTAAATTTTTTGAAACAAAGCGATATTTTTTATCAATTCACACCAACTCAACTTGAATTGGTGGCAAACCTTTGCCATGAAGTTATTTTTAATGCCAACGAAATAATTTTCCACGAAAATAGCGGAAGCAAGGAATTGTATGTGATCGCCCAAGGCGAAGTGGATATTTTGATCAACCGCGGCGCAACCGGAGATTCCGACAAACAAGAAACAACAGTGGCATTACTTCGAAGAGGTCAATCTTTTGGCGAAGTTGCCTTGGTGGATGAAGGACTTCGATCGGCTTCAGCGTGCGCGGTGCAAAATGACACCCGATTAATTGTCATACAACGCGACAAGCTGATCATGTTATGTGAAACGTATCCACAATTAGGCTATCGTTTGATGTATAATCTCGCCGCAGATCTTGCCATGAAAATCCGAAATACCGATATGCGTATTTAAGAATACATACCTTACAAACCCAATAAAAAAATAATTTATAGACGGATCAAAACCTACTTCTTATTGACTTTTAGAGATATAAACTTGATCTTATGAGACCTAAAGAGTCCCATAAAAAACACTTGACCTGAGACAAAAATCACCTTATTATTGCCACTTATTAATTAGAGAGCGGCATACAAGGATGAAGTTTATAAAATAGTGGTTTAGTGAAAGCTGGGAAAATCCATATTGAAAGGGTTTTTTCGGGCTTTCTTTGTATAACGAACCTAATTTGACTAAAGAGGAGGTGAGGCTGACACAGAAAGCATTGTCCGCTGTTTGTTGTATCCCGCACATGCGGGAAGTTGAATTCACCTAACATAATTTTGGAGGAGTAAGAAAAATGAATAAGCGTTTGTTCGCTTTACTATCCGTGTTGGTTCTCGCCAGCATGATGCTCGCCGCCTGCGGTGCCAAAGCCACAGAAACCCCAGCAAAAGAAGCATCTGAAGGCGCTGCTACTGCTACTGAAGCTCCTGTTGCTGCTGCTACCGAAGCTCCTGTTGCCGCATTTGAATGCACCGATGCAATCGGTTGCGTAGATATCGCACCGGGCGAACCTGTACACATCGCCTATTGGGGTGTTCTCTCCGGCCCTGACAGTTCACTTGGCGAAGACTCCAAGCGTGGCGTTGAAATCGCCATTGACGACATGGGCGGTAAGTTCCAGGGTCATGATATTCTTCTCACCACCGAAGATGCCGGCTGTACTCCTGAAGGCGGCGCCACTGCTGCGACCAAGCTCGCGACTGACACATCGATTGTAGGCCTAATCGGTTCCAGCTGCTCAGATGAGACCGTTGGCGGTATCGCAACCATCACCAATGCCGGCCTGACCACCATCTCCCCATCCAATACACGCCCAGTTTTGACCAAACCAGATCGCGGCCCAGACTATGCAGGTTACTTACGCACCGCTCATAGCGATGCCTTCCAAGGCAAAGCCGTGGCTGAGTTCGCCTATAACTATCTCAAGGTTACCAAAGCCGCAACCCTGCACGATGGCTCCACATATGCTCAGGCTCTTCAACAGGTATTCGCCGATGAGTTCGTAAAACTCGGCGGAACAATTGTTGCTCAGGAAGCTGTCGCCAAAGACGCTACCGATATGAAGCCTGTCCTTACCACCATCGCCGCCGCTAAACCCGAATTCCTGTACTACCCCGTATTCGTATCTGTGGGTGGTTACGTCACCGCTCAAATCCGTGATGTTGCTGGCCTCGAAAACGTTAAGATTGCCGGCTCAGACGGTATCTTTACAGCTGACCTGCTCAAAGGCGGCGGCGCGAACACAAAGGGCATGTATCTTTCCAGCCCTGACTTCAGCGCCTTCACCGGTGACTATGCAGGCTTCATTGCTAAGCACACCGCCAAATATGGCGGCTCGACACTCTCCACCTTCCACGCTCATGCTTACGATGCCGCCAATATCCTATTTGCGGCTCTTGCTAAGGTTGTTGTTGCAGATGCAGACGGCACGCTCCATGTTGGACGTCAGGCTCTCCGTGACGCCATTTACGCCACAAAAGATTTCAAGGGCATCACAGGCACCCTCACCTGCTCTCCCTCAGGTGATTGCGGCGCTCCCGTCATCGCGGTTTACGAGATCATGAACTCCGATCCGGCCTCCTGGAATCCTTCAGACGCGACCAACCCGAATCCGAAGAAAATCTTCCCGTAGTCTGTAAGTTAATAAAGTAAGTCAAAATGATGAGGCAGACAAATGTCTGCCTCATCATTAACACCTCTCAATTTCAAGGAGGCAGTCCATGCGCACGAGTTTTGGCGAACGTTTATTAGATCTGGCAGTTAATGGTTTCCTTTGGGGATTTCGTATTTTAATCGTTGTAATTGTGGTACTTGGTACATTCTTAACGATCCGCGCCGGCAAATACACTAGTGAACAGTGGATTGATTTTGTAGTTTTTGGAATCTCGCAAGGCAGCATTTATGCTCTGATAGCGCTTGGATACACAATGGTTTACGGCATCTTACGCATGATCAATTTTGCTCACGGCGAAATTTTCATGAGCGGGGCTTTCGGCGGCTATTTCATCGCAACCTGGCTGACCGGTATTGGTTTTATGGATAAATACCCCGTATTTGGTTTAATAATATCAATGATGTTCGGCATGCTTGTCTCAACCTTAATCGCCTTATTGGTCGAACGCATCGCCTATCGTCCCTTGCGCGGAGCGCCGCGTCTTGTACCATTAATTAGCGCGATCGGTGCTTCATTTTTCCTGCAATATACATTCCGCGGTTTTTTTGGTCCCGGTGTTTATGCCTACCCAAGCATGAAAGCGCTGGATGGTGAATGGATTTTTTTTGGTATCGGAATCCTTAAAGTTCAGATCGTTGTCACGATTGCCGCAGTAGTGATGATGAGCATTTTATACTCCATCGTCATGTTCACAAAAATTGGCAAAGCCATGCGTGCTGTTTCCGAAAATAAAGATGTAGCCGCGCTAATGGGAATTGATGTCAATCGCATTATTGTGACCACATTTGCCTTAGGCGCTGCGATGGCAGGTGCGGCAGGCGTACTATATGCACTGACCTACCGTCAGGTTAACTTCTTTACAGGCTTCACTCCGGGCATTAAGGCATTTACCGCCGCTGTATTAGGAGGAATTGGCAACATACCGGGCGCCATGGTGGGCGGACTTGTTCTTGGAATAGTCGAATCTGTAGGCCCCGCCCTTTTCCTCGATAGTATCGGTATTCCCCGCCCGTATCAACTCAAAGACGCGATTGCCTACATCATGCTGGTAATGATCCTGCTCTTCCGCCCGTCTGGCATTCTGGGCGAACGCGTTTCCAAGAAGGCTTAACAGGGTGAAAATGATGATAAAAAAAGAAAACCTCATCTGGATTGCCATCAAAACCGGTCTGCTCAGCGGTGTTATTGCAATATTTCTTTGTCTGATCGGCATGGTAGAAGTATTTAGCAAGCGTGATGTAATCGAACATATCATCACGCTGGGAGATTTTATACTTCTAGTCTCAGCTGTCTCAGCAGGAGTAATTGCTGCGCGAGCGGCCTCAAACCCGGATCAAGAAAAACAACCCCTCAAAAACTATCTCGCGGGGGCACTTGCAGGACTTACCACTGGTATATTGATCGTCGCGTTTATAGGATTAAGCCAGACGATCAACTTGCGCAGCGTATTTCTGAGCGCTTCACCCTCGCTATTTAAGCTGCTCACATTCAAAGGTGGAACAAGTTGGTTTTGGATATATCCTGCGATCGGTTTAGCATCAGGTGTACTGGGGACGACCTTGTTTCTCCTGCCTGAAAAATTCCGCCAGCCCATCACGCGCGCGATCTCCATCACTTTTTTAATGGCGCTATTCTCAGGTCTTTTCCGCGTGATAATGATCAACCGCGCAGGCAGTACCGCCAAATTAGCAAAATACCTCTTTGGACAAACCGGCCTTACCCTGAGCGGCGCGATCATATTCTTTATTGCTATTATTGTTATTTCCATGTTTTGGTCTGCTCGATCCAAAAACCTCCAGGAAGGTTTTTCTCGTATTCCGAAACGAGGCCAAACCAGTATACGAGTGGCAGTATATGTCTTGCTGGCCTATGTGGTAATTATGTTACCTCAGGTATCCGGGCCATTCATCGCTCAGGTCGTCGTTATCGTCAGCCTATATGCCCTGATGGGACTTGGACTCAATATTACACTTGGATTTGCAGGCCTGCTGGATCTTGGTTTTGTGGCATTCTTCGCTGTTGGTGCTTACACAGTTGGATTGCTCACATCCTACGGCATATTTGGATTACAACATATCCCCTTCTGGGTAGCAGTACCGATTGCAGTTTTAGTGGCAATGATGTTTGGAGCATTTCTTGGCTTGCCTGTACTCGGCGTACGAGGTGACTACCTGGCAATTGCCACACTAGGCTTCGGAGAAATTGTCCGCTTGCTCGCTGGATCAGATTTCCTGGCACCATTCTTCGGTGGTCCACAAGGTATCATCGGCATTCAAAAACCATGCCTTGGCACGCTAGGGGAATTCCTAAAAGTAGACGTGCCGCGAATCTGTAATGGCATAGAGTTCGGAGGCCCGAAAGAAATTTACTATCTTGCCGTCGCTAGCGCAATATTGGTCGCTTTTATTGCATTGCGATTACAAAAATCACGGCTGGGCCGCGCATGGATGGCTATTCGCGAAGATGAAGATGTGGCAGAAGCTCTTGGTATCAACTTGATCCAGACGAAATTGCTTGCATATATGCTCGGCGCGGCATTTGCCGGATTGGGCGGTGCAATTTTTACCGTGTTAGTTGGTTCCATATTTGCCACCAGCATGCAGTTGATCGTTTCCATCAATGTTGTCGCTCTGATCATTGTCGGTGGGATGGGAAGTATTCCCGGCGTAATCGTCGGCGCCATCGCCTTGATCGGTATGCCTGAGCTTCTCCGTGAAGTTTCAGAATATCGCTTCCTGTTCTACGGGGCAGCTTTAATTATGATGATGCTTGCCAAGCCAGAAGGTTTATGGCCGTCTCAAGCCACACTTCGGGAATTACATCATGAAGATCCTGGCGAAGATTTAGAAGTAGCGTCTTCACAGGCAAAGGCATAGAGAGGTCTCAATGGCTATTATCTTATCCGCAAAAAAAGTCATCAAACGCTTTGGCGGCTTGGTTGCTGTCAACTCGGTGGATTTTGACATCCCGGAAAAATCCATCGTCAGCATTATCGGACCCAACGGCGCAGGCAAGACCACGTTCTTCAATATGATCACAGGTTTTGGAAAGATCGACGAAGGAGAAATCTCCTTCGAAGGAACCCCCATTCACCGCTTGCGACCTGACCAGATCACAAATCGCGGCATCTCGCGCACGTATCAGAATATCCGCTTGTTTCCAGACATGACTGCGCTTGAGAATATCCTGGTTGGCCAGCATCTATTCTTACACTCCAGTTGGATCAGCGCCGTACTCGGCACACCCAGAGTTCGAGCAGAAGAACAAATGGCTCTGGCGGAAGCGCAAAGATTGCTAAATTTTGTTAACCTAAAAGGCAAAGGAGATATGCTCGCGCGCAATCTTCCTTATGGCGCGCAGCGGCGGCTTGAAATTGCCCGTGCGCTAGCGACCAAACCCAAGTTATTGTTGCTGGATGAACCCTCTGCGGGCATGAACCCTCGCGAAACAGAAGATCTGACAGAATTCATCCATCGCATTCGCGATGATTTGGGTATCGCGATCCTGCTCATCGAACACCACATGCGCGTTGTCATGGGTATTTCCGAGCGCATCACCGTGCTTGATTACGGTGAAAAGATCGCAGAGGGCACCCCTGCCGAAATCCAAAGCAATCCGCGCGTGATTGAAGCGTATCTTGGCCGCGGCGCTGCCACTGAGGGTATGGCAAATGCCCATGAGCGCTATTCAGACAATAAGACCGAAACGACATCACAGTAGGCCAAAATGAGCATATTAAATATAGAGAACGTTCACACCTACTACGGCAACATTCACGCCCTAAAAGGTATAAACATTAACATCGAGAAGGGTGAAATTGTGACCCTGATCGGAGGCAATGGCGCCGGAAAGACAACTACTCTCCGAACTATTTCAGGTTTGTTAAAACCACGTGATGGAAGCGTCAGCTTGAACGGCGAGGACATCCTGAAATATCAAGCCCATGAAATTGTCTATAAAGGCATATCCATGGTACCGGAAGGACGCGGCGTATTTGCCCGCCTGACAGTGTTGGAAAACCTTGAAATGGGTGCGTTCAGCCGTAACAGCAAGGAAGAAGTAACCCGCAATATGGATAGGGTATTTACACTCTTCCCGCGCCTAAAGGAACGTCGGACGCAGGTAGCTGGCACTCTCTCCGGCGGCGAACAGCAAATGCTCGCGACGGGACGGGGTCTGATGTCGAACCCAACCATTCTTCTTATGGATGAACCCTCCATGGGACTTGCTCCTGTTTTAGTGGAGTTGATCTTTGATACCATCCAGCAGATCAACAAGGAAGGTACGACGATCATGTTGGTAGAACAAAACGCCCTAATGGCACTAACCATTGCCGATCGCGGATATGTTCTACAAACCGGCGAAATCATTCTCAGCGACACTGCAGAAAATCTGAAGAAAAACCCCACCGTACAAAAAGCGTATCTGGGCATGGAATAGAAATAGCTAACGAAATAGTCTAAGCGCAGAGGTAAAATATTATCTCTGCGCTTTTGATTGCCTGGAGGATTCAATGCTGATACTTAATGCCGAGGAAGTTCGCAAAGCCCTTCCCATGCACCAAGCCATTGAGGCGATGAAGCAGGCTTACGCCTCACTCTCTAGCGGTAAGGCGGAAGTTCCCCTGAGAACACGCCTATCCATCTCTCCGCATGAAGCAGTAAGCCTGTTCATGCCCGCATATCTTCAAACAAACGAAACCGAAGCGCTGGCAATAAAAGTAGTTTCGATCTTTCCGAATAATCCTGCGCAGGGTTTGGCTCTCATTCAAGCCGCAGTACTGGCTCTGGATCCAGAAACGGGTCGCACCATTGCCCTGCTTGAAGGGGGAATGATCACCGCCATACGCACAGGCGCAGGAAGCGGCGCGGCAATTGACATTTTATCCCGCACAGATAGCCGTGTGGTAGCAATATTCGGAGCAGGCGCGCAGGGACGCACCCAACTCGAAGCCGCATGCACTGTCCGTAAAATTGAAAAAGTATGGATTTATGACTCAGACACGAAGAGAGCTGAAGCCTTCGCGAAGGAAATGGCGGGGCGAGGCCCGATTCCTACCGACGTTCAACCTGCCGCTACAAGCCGGGAAGCAGTAGCCGAAGCAGACATCATCTGCACAGCAACAACTTCAACATTCCCCGTATTTATAGATAAAGATGTCAAATCAGGGACTCACATCTCTGCCATTGGATCATACACTTCCGAAATGCAGGAAGTGCCGGGAGAAACCATCCAACGTGCAAAAGTGATCGTTGATTCACGTTCAGCAGTATTGGCCGAATCTGGTGACTTAATCAAACCGATACAAAGCGGGACGATCAGCGAGTCACATATTTTTGCCGAACTCGGGGAGATCGTGCTTGGGAAAAAAACTGGCAGACAATCCACCGAAGAGATCACGGTTTTCAAATCAGTTGGAGTGGCCGTGCAAGATGCGATGGCCGCGCAATTGGCACTCAGAAACGCAAAGATACTGAACCTGGGACAGGACATTCCCTTCTAAATAAAAAGGATAATCACATGAACGAATTACCAAACACAGCAGACATTGTCATCATCGGCGGCGGCGTGATGGGCGCCAGCGCGGCCTATCATCTGGCGCAGCGCGGAATGAAACACATCGTATTGCTCGAAAAAGAGAATTTCTTTGGGCAGGGCGCAACCGGCAGATGCGCGGGCGGCGTACGTTATCAATTTTCAACCGAGATCAATGTAAAACTTTCGATCGCAAGCCTGCCCATGCTCGAAAGATTCAAAGAAGAAATTGGGCAGGAGATAAGTTACAAACAATGCGGATATCTTCTGGTGGCCACAAATGAAAAAGACGCCAATACTTTCAAAAGCAATATTGATTTGCAAAACAAACTCGGTGTGCCAACCCAACTCTTGAGCGGGGATGAAGTCCGCAAACGCTTGCCCTTGATGAAATTTGACGACGCGCTCGCAGGCACGTTCAATCAAAAAGATGGCATCGTTGACCCGAACAGCGTGGTGATGGGCTACATCAGCGCGGCGCAAAAGATGGGTGTACAGGCCTTCACGAATGCGGAAGTGCTTGGGATCACTATCAGCGCTGATCAGGTTGAAGAGGTGCAAACAACCCTCGGCGTAATCAAGACGCGCATGATATTGAACGCGGCGGGACCATGGGCGAGGCCCATCGGCAAAATGGCGGGAGTCCAACTTCCAGTCATCCCCCTGCGCAGGCAGATGTTTACGACGAGTGCGCTAAAAGAAGTACCTGCTGATTTTCCATTCGTGATTGATTTTGCAAGATCGCTTTATTTTCATCGCGAGGGCGAGGGATTGCTGATCGGCATGAGCAATCAAAATGAACAACCTGGCTTTGATCAAAATGTGGATGAAGATTTTGAATTGACAAATCTCGACGCCGCAATTGAGCGAATGCCTGTGGTGGAAAAGGCGCAGCGTGCCTCTCATTGGGCGGGATTATATGAAGTAACACCCGACGCGCACCCGATATTTGGAAATACAAATACTAATGGATTTTTTGTATGCGCGGGATTTTCAGGACATGGATTTATGCACGGCCCAATCTCAGGAAAATTGATGAGTGAGTTTATTTTGGATGGCAAATTTTCAAGCCTGGATGTTTCGATGCTTGACCTGAAACGCTTCGAGGAAAGCCGTTTGATTCAAGAGTACAATGTAGTTTAATAAATTCAAGAAAAATCTTTAGCCACAGAGTACACAGAGAAAACCAGAGAAAAGACTCATAAATCTCTGCGTTCTCTGTGGCAAAAATCACGCGAGACAAAAATGACATCCGCAGAAATTATCACCATTGGAACAGAAATATTACTCGGCGAGATCGTGGATACCAACACACGGTATCTTGCGCGCAATTTGCGCGGACTAGGCATTGACCTGTACCGCACGATCACCATCGGCGATAATGAAGAGCGCATTGCAAGCGCCATTCGTGAATCAATGGAACACGCAGATATTGTCATCACCACGGGCGGGCTCGGCCCAACGATCGATGACCCCACACGTGAGGCCGTGGCAAAGGCCATGGGCGTGGAAACAGAATTTCGCGAAGACTTGTGGCAGCAAGTGGTCGCGACCATTGCGCGCTATGGTCGCACGCCATCTGAAAATCAGAAACGGCAGGCGTATGTACCAAAGGGTGCGCTCGGAATTCTAAATCCTGTTGGCACTGCTCCATGTTTTATTGTTGAAACAGCGCGTAACGCGATCATCTCTTTGCCTGGTGTCCCAAACGAAATGGAACATGTCTTACACGAGTCCATCATCCCCTATTTGCAAAAAAGATTCAACCTTAATGAAATTATAAAAGTTCGGGTATTGCATTGCGCGGGACTCGGCGAAGGCATGATCGACGAAAAAATTTCGGATCTTGAAATGTTAAGCAACCCCACCGTTGGCCTGGCCGCGCATACCGGCGTTGTGGATGTACGCATCGCCGCGAAGGCAAAAAGCGAAAGCGAAGCGAATATCATGATCGCGGAGATCGAGTCGCAAGTCCGCGAAAGGCTTGGGAATGTTGTCTTTGGTGCGGATGAAGATAAACTCGAAGAGGTCACATTGGATCTGATCGCCCACCGCGGCTGGACTCTAACCGCAGTCGAATCAGGTCTCGATGGGATTCTTGCCCGTAAAATTCCACACACCGCATCTTTTCCTAATCTGACAGCTGACTCATTGATGCAAACATTACGTGCAGCCCAAGCAGAATCGCAAGCAGATATCGCCCTGGGTGTTTCTGTTTATTCCGAAGATCGCTCCGCTGAAATGGCGATGATCACACCACTCGGCGAAAAAACACATCACATTACATATGGCGGCCCAACGCGCAGTCTGCAATACTGGGCTATGAACCTTGCGCTCAACTGGCTGCGGACGAGTGTTGAGGAAATGAAATAATGCCCCCAGCACGCCGCAGCAACGATTCGTTCTTGGTGACTGTGGCATGGGTGCTGAACCTTGCGGGGCTGGGTGGTATCGCACTTGTAACGATCGCGTATTGGGCTTTCCAGCCTGCACTCGCCGCGCCACAAAACTCACAATCCATATCAACAGCCAGCCTGCCCGCAACTTATACACCAAATCCAAATTCGCTTTATTTAGCCACGGTCACACCAAATCCACATTCGACATTGATCGTTGTCCAAACGCATACGCCTTTTGTACTTGAAAACAGCACCACGCGCCCGGTCACAATCGGGTATTCGGTTTCAGGGCGGCCGATCGAAGTTTATACATTTGGAAATGGAGAACGACAACGCATGATCGTGGCCGGCATTCATGGCGGCTATGAATGGAATACCATCGCGCTCGCAGACGAATTGATCAAACATATAAACGAGAATCCGACAATCATTCCTTCCGATGTCACGCTTTATATTTTACGCAACATGAATCCAGATGGCGATGCGAGGGATCATGGGATCGATGGCCGCGTCAACGATCATGGAGTGGATTTGAATCGCAACTTCCCCACCAATTGGGCTGCAGATTGGGATCGCGATGGATGTTGGAATTACGGCCCAACTACGGGTGGAGTTGGCCCAGCCTCCGAACCAGAAACCCGCGCCGTGATGGGATTCCTGCAAAACCATAGAGTTGAAACATTGATCAGTTATCATAGTGCGGCACTCGGCGTCTTCCCCGGCGGTGAACCCTGGGAGGAGCTATCGACCCGATTTGCAAAAGCGCTTGCCAAGGAAACAGGATATCCATTTCCGCCAATAGACACAGGCTGCATATTTACCGGCACACTCGCAGACTATGCCGTGGAGTTGGGCGCAGTCGCCGTAGACATGGAATTATCCACACATCAATCTACAGATTATAAAAAGAATTTAAAAGCACTTGATGTATTATTAAACTTTCAAAAATAATTTTATACAGAACTTGAAGCCGCTTGGTTTCAGCACAAAATCAGGATGCGAAGCGTTGCATCAGAATAAAAATCTAAAACAGGAGCATGAATGACTCAAAACGTAAATACCCTATTCACGAATGCCATCGTCCTCACAATGGATGGAAAATTAAACCAATATGACCGCGGCGCTCTTGCAGTACGAGATGACATGATCGTTGCTGTCGGCGCGGAATCTGAAATAACAAAAGAATATTCGGCTGACGAAACGATTGATTGCGGTGGCAAAGTACTCATGCCTGGACTTATCAATGCGCACACGCACGTCCCCATGACTCTCCTGCGCGGTCTCGCCGATGATCTGCGCCTCGATGTCTGGCTGATGGGTTACATGCTTCCTGTTGAACGTGAATTCGTTACCCCGGAATTTGTTCGGCTTGGAACTTTGCTCGCCTGCGCTGAACAGATCCGCAGCGGCGTGACCACCTTTAATGATATGTATTTCTTCGAGGACGCAATCGCCCAGGCCACAGCGGAGGCAGGCATGCGCGCAGTCTGCGGACAAAGCGTGATGAAATATCCCGCGCCCGATGCGCCCTCATTTGAAATCTCGCTTGCGATGGCGCGTGAATTCATCAAGAAGTGGAAAGGACACCCGCTGATCGTCCCAGCGGTTGCTCCACACGCGCCCTACTCCACCACACCCGAGATCTTGCGGACATGCGCCAATCTGGCCAGGGAATTCGATGTGCCTTTGCACATTCACATTTCTGAAACTGCGTTCGAAGTTGAAACCATGCGAAACGAACAAAGCATGCCTGTCGTTCCGTATGTTAAAAAACAGGGCGTGCTAGAAGCCAAAGTGATCGCCGCGCATTGCGTCCACATTGACTTTGGCGAAATGAAGACTCTTAAACATGTCAATGCGGGTATCGCGCATAACCCTTCCTCAAATCTAAAACTCGCTTCGGGATTTGCCCCCGTACAAAAAATGCTTGAGATCGGTCTCAACGTGGGTATTGGCACCGATGGCCCCGCATCAAATAATGATCTCGATATGTTTGAAGAAATGCGCCTGGCCTCGTTCGTTGCGAAAGCATCCAGCAATGACCCGACAGTCGTTCCTGCAGCGACTGCGCTTCTTATGGCTACCCGCATGGGAGCGCAAGCGCTTCACATTGGACATTTGACAGGATCGCTCGAAGCAGGCAAACGCGCCGACTTGATATTGGTGGACACCTCCCCCGTCCACAATTCTCCGCGCTTCCGCCGTGATCCGAACAATGCCTACGCTCAACTGGTATTCGCATCCAAGTCGACTGATGTGACTGATGTGATGGTTAATGGAAAATGGTTGATGCGTGCGCACGAATTGCTCACGTTGAATGAAGCTGAGCTTCTCGGGCAGGCGTGTGAAATTGCGCAGAAGATTGACGCCTTCCTGATCGAACGCGAACAATCCATACTTTCAAAATTGATCGCGCTCGGCGGCTCGATGGAGCAGGAATCTTTCGAGGTGCAGGTCAAGGTCAAGGTGGCGGAACCAGACCAATTAATTCAGAACATGCAGCGGACTGAGATCGAAATTAACGCACACAAGCATTATCTTCAATATGATGAATATTACATGTTCGAAGACCCAGCGCAGGGACGGCTGCGCTTCCGCGAAGATAATTTGATCAACGAAAAAGGTGATGTTGAGAATGTGCGCTCACGCCTAACATTGCTCGGTCAAAAACGAGAAGGCGAGATCGGACATGACGTGCTGCTTTCACGCAGTCGTTTTCTTGCGCCTGCTGTGCACACATCACGTTTCTATCGAGAATACTTCAAACCAAAACAGGTTATTTCCATTGAAAAAGACCGCCTGCGCTGGCATATCAAATATAAAGAAACCGAGTTCTTTATTAATCTCGATCACATAAAAGACCCTGCAGATATGGGGCATTTCCTCGAGATCAAAAGCCGCACATGGAGCCGAAAAGATGCCGATCTTAAAGCTGAATTGGTCAATGAACTGTTAAACCTGCTTGGCCTGGGTGATGCGGAAACAGTGATCCAAGATTACATCGAGACCTTGTTACCTCAATAGGACGCGAAACAAAATGGAAATATTCAAAAAAATAATGGCAACGATCTTTGCGATCCTCTTCATCATCACCGCCATTGCTGCGATCCTATTTTTCAACTTTGACCGAAAAGCATTCACCCCAGAAACTTATCAAAAAGGATTTGCAAAAGCAGATTTTTACAATCAACTGCCAGCCATTATCGCACAAGCCTTGGCTTCTACTACGATAAACCAGGAACAACTTCCCATCATGATGCGCGGGATGAGCACGCAAGCCTGGGATGCGTTCTTTCGATCCATGTTGCCGCAGGATGTTCTCAAGAAGATGGGAGATGATGCATTAAATTCCACTTTTGCTTATTTGAACATGCAAACAAATTCTGCAGAACTATCCCTGACGCCGCTTAAAACAAGCATTGTCAGCGAATCGGGTACGCGGGCAGTTTTTACACTTTTGAAAACACTTCCAGATTGCACGTTACGCCAGATCGGCCAAATCACATTGGACTTGTTTTCAAGTAGTGAGATCCAATTTTGCAATCCACCTGAGGATCTGTACCCACTTCTAACACCAATTGTGCAGGGGCAAATGCAAATGGCCGCCCTGGCGATCCCCGATCAATTCACCATTGTCAACGCGCCGCCTGAAAATGATCGACGCCCAAAATTGCAGACTGCGCGAATGCTCATGCGATTAAGTCCATTATTACCGCTTGGATTATTGCTGTTGATGACGATCATTGTTGTCAACTCGCTCAAGAGTTGGTTGAACTGGTGGGGCATTCCATTCATCATCACGGGCGGATTTGCGAGCCTGATGGGCTTCAGCGGCGCGCCTGCAATCGGGATTATTTTTCAGCGTATCCTTGTGAACAGAATGCCAGCTTTCCTGCCCGCGATCATGCTGGATTATGCAGGCAATCTGGCATCTGCGATGGTACAAACATTACTTAACCCTATTCTATTTCAGGGAATTTTTCTTATGTGTATCGGAGTAGTAATGGCGGCAGGGGCTTACTTTGTTAAGACAAATAATATTTGACAGTTTCGGATCACGGGCATCCATTCGCGAGATGTTCTTCAAAGGTCACTGCAAACGTATGATAGCCTGAGCCGTCACACTTTGCCTGAAAATAATAATACGGGGAAGAGTCTGGGAAAGCCACAGCTTTCAACGCATCCAAACTTGGATTTGAAATTGGAGTAGGCGGCAAGCCTGCGTAAATATAGGTGTTGTATGGGGAGTCAAATTTCAAGTCGTCGAGACTGAGCGGATTTGTCCACCAGGTTTGTCCGATCGGATCATAGCCAAGCGCGTATTGAATTGAGGGGTCACTTCCGAGAGACATGCCGATGTTCAAACGATTAAGAAACACAGATGTGATCAATGGCATTTCATCATTTTGAACTGATTCACGTTCGACGATGGATGCGAGAATGACGGCTTGATTGACGTTCAAGCCCTGCGCAGAAAAACCTGAACGCATTTCATCGGTGATATGTAAAGTAAAGTTACGCGAGATGGTTTCGAGTAATTGCTCCACGGTGGTGGTGCGCGGCAGAAGATAAGAATCAGGGAGGAAGAATCCTTCCATTGTGGCGGGAGATGCAAAAGCGAGGACTTGTGGCGGAATCTGCGCGGCGGCGATAAATGCCTCTGGAGAAATATCCAGCCCGGAGGTTGGGAGCGAAGCGGCGATCTCTTCCATCCGCCAGCCTGAGAGAATTACGAAGGAGATGTCATCGGGGGTTGCATCCTGTAATTCGCCTGCGATATCGATCATGGATAGCGCGGGGCTGAGGATGTACTCGCCTGCTTGAAGTGTCGTGTCAAACCCGGTGTAAACAAAATAATCATAAAGAAATTCTGCTCTGCTGATGATGCGTGATTCTTCGAGGCGGGTTGTAACAGAGGTGACTGATTCGCCCTGCTCAACGCGAAACGACTGTTCAACGCCGTTTGAGTCTAGCGGCGTAATCAGCGCGTCACCATGCGAAAGCAGCCGCGCTGAATATTCTATTCGGTCAGAAATAGAAAGTAAACGGGCGGGCGGACCATACAAAAGCGATGCTTGCGCGGGGATATAACCAAGCGCTAGAAAAATGCAGGCAAAAATTGCAATGATAAAAAGAAAGATATATATGCGACGCATGAGGGATTAGGAATTAGGGATTCGGGTTGCGATTGGATTCGAGATAGGATTGGAGGATAACGACTGCGGCAAATGCATCCTGGTGCCCTGAACGTTTTTTTCTTGAAACACCAAGTTCAATTCGTGCCGAGCGCGCATCTTGAGTGCTGAATGATTCATCCCACATTTCAACGGGCAGGTTGGTCTGATTTTTCAATTCATCGGCAAAACGCGCGGCTCGGCGGCCTGCGGGATTCGGATGGCCTTCTTCGTCAAAAGATTGGCCGATGACGATCAAGGTAACATTGTTTTGCGCGGCGAGGTCAGCCACTTGCGCGGCATCAATGACGCGCGAAATGTGTTCTATTATTTTTAGCGGACTGGCGATGGTGGCGGTCGTATCGCTGAGCGCGAGACCAATTCGTTTTTCGCCATGGTCAATTGCAAGAATTCGCATTCATTCTCCAAGGATTTCGAAAATCTGGTTATTTAATTTCCACCGAAATATTAAATGGGATCAACGGAAGCCACGGCCACCAGGCTGGAACGAGGTCGATGACTGGCTCGTCACGCAATGATAAATTAGCAGCTAAATCTTTATTCACTGAACTCAGTTGATGTCCGCGCACAATTGAAAAAACCTGCATCGTATCCACTTGCCGAAGTAATATACGAGTCACTTCAATCTCAAAATGTGTAACTCCAGATATATCCGTAGATGGATCGGTAAGTATTTTCACTTTCTGTGATCCAGAAGGTGCAAAGCCATCGGTAGTGGAGGCAGCTAAGGTTACTGCCGTGAGCTGGTCAACGTCATCCGCCAAGATATAACGAACGGAATATTCAACCTGCATGTTTAAACTCAGAATCTTACCGGGCTGACCTGCTAGAGGATCATAAACCTCGTTCACTACTTTCAAAACCTCAAAGGTATCTGATAACAAAATGTCATTTGGCGCGATCTGCGCGAGCAATTTAGATTCGGCAGTGCGGCGCAAATTCTCCAGAACAATTTTGTGTAATTTCTGACGGTCAATATCAGTGGCGCCAGTCACATTTGAATCTGCGCCGCCAGTGATCGGATTCGAATTGGAGACCGCGATTGAAAGCGCAAGCGGCCCATCCACAACAAGCACCGAGTCGCTTGGAACATTTCCGCTAGCGCCGGATTGAAGCGCCTCGATCGGCATGTCCAAAAATTTATCGGGGCCTGGTGAAAGAAGGGTATCTTGCAAGGTAATAAATTTAATGGGCAATTCAGCCACGGTTGAAACGATCGTGCCAGCGCGAATATTCACCTCGACCTGGCTGAGATTTCGAAACCGCGCAATTCCCTGCGACTTAGACTTCGGCACAATGATATTACTCGTGACGGCAAAAGACTGTTTGGTATCAACAGTGATCGACAACCCCCGCGCAGGGACCGCACCCGTTACAGACACTGACTCAACAGACTGGCTCGCTGTGACAGGGATGACGACACGTTGGGTCTGCGATTCGGGAAATATGGTTAACGTCACATGCGGGACAAATAAGCCTGCCACTACCAAAACAGCAATGACTCCCGCTGTAAAAATCAGTATGCGCCCAAGCAAGGATGTCCGCCAGGCGGCTTCTTTCTGGTGCACAATATCTCGAATCTTCCGCAGGTCACGGCGCGGAGTCTTCGGGATACGCCTGCTTCTCGGAGCAGAATCAGGCCACGGATCACGCTGAGCAGCGACTGTCGACTTGAAAACAGGAATCCCTAACGATTCTGCATCCCTCCTGACTTTTGCGCGGCGAGTTACCAATCCTAATTGTGCGCCTAACGAATCTGCATGTCTATGAAGAACTTTTAGATCAAGCACACGCAGAATTATTTTTTCATGTTTGGGCCAGACGAGTAAAATACGCGGCGTCTTTGCCCATGAAAATTTATCGCGGACAGAGATGAGGTCATCGTGAGATTCTAAGGTGATAATTTTTGTTTTCAAAAGCAGGCACCATTACTGATTTTCAGGCCTTTGAATTATATACTGATAGCACCGTCTATGGCGAGTCATATTCATTTCATGAAAAATAGCACTTCCTAATATTGGGGATATTATATATAATATATAATCATGACGTCAACCATAGAAAGAGAACTCAGCCACAAGCCGCTAAAGGAGGAAATATACGATGCCCTCCATCGTCAGATCATCGCGGGTAAATATATACCCGGAGACTGGTTACGTCAGGAAGATATCGCCACCCAGATGGGAGTCAGTATGACACCAGTGCGTGAAGCGCTTGACCTGTTGGTTGCTTCGGGCATTGCTGAACGTGTTCCATACCGCGGCGTACGCGTGCGCGAAATGTCTTCAAAAGATGTGGCGGATGCCTACGGGTTGCGGTTGATCCTTGAAGCAATGATCGCCCGGGAAGCCGCGCTGCACATCACGTCTGCGCAGATCGCGAACCTCGAAAAAATAATGGATGAGATGAAAAAACGGGTCAAGTTAAATGAGATGCCGCAGGAAAGACAGTTAAGCCGCGATTTCCATTTATCGATCGCCGAGGCTTCGGACAACGATTTGATGAAAAAACTATATTCGGTTGTTGCGAATGCATTCCCCGATTGGCTGTTGTACGAAGCGATATTCCGCAACCCCGAAATCCTTGCGGGCAGTGTATCTCAAACGTACGAGGAACATTCAGCGATCATGGACGCGTTGATAAAGGGTGATGTGGAAAAAGCCGTGCAAACATCCATAGATCATGTTTTGGATTCTGGAAAATGGCTGGAGGATTATCTAAAGATCCCAGCAGAATTATTAAGGGAAAAAGAAAAAATTGCTAGCTCATTCATCAAGAAGTCAAAATAGGAGGCTGTATGTCAGAAGAACTGTATAAGGAAATGGCACAAAGCATTATTGACGGGGACTCGGATATCTCGACCGAGCTTGCGAAGAAATCCATCGAGCTGAAAATGCATCCGTTGGAAACCATCACGAAGGGATTTGTGGTGGGCGTGAATTATATCGGCGATCAGTTTGGCTTGGGTGAAGCGTTCCTGCCTGAACTGGTGATGGCTGGCGAGGCGATGAAAGCCGCGATCGCTGTCTTGGAACCTGAATTGCTCAAGCTCGGAGAAACCCGGCAAATGCTGGGACGTGTAGTCCTCGCAACTGTTGAAGGTGACATTCACGAGATCGGCAAGACCCTCGTCGGCACGATGTTGAGCGCCTCTGGCTTCGAAGTCGTTGACCTCGGCGTAGATCAACCTGCCGACAATATTATCGGCAAGGCGCTCGAGATCAACGCTGACATCATCGGTATGAGCGCGCTGTTGACAACCACGATGGTACGTCAACGCGAAGTGATCGAAGAGCTGGACAAGGAAGGCTTGCGCCCGCGCATCAAAGTAATGGTTGGCGGCGCACCGATCACCCGTGACTGGGTCACGAAGATCAAAGCCGATGGATATTCTGAAGATGCGATCGGCGCAGTAAAGATCGCGAAGGATTTAGTTGGCAAGGGCAATTAGTAATTCACGTGGAAATTTCAGTACCAATCAGAGAGAGAAGCGAGACATAAATCCTCGGGAGGGAATATGTCTTCTAAAACTATTAAGACCATCAGCAATCCAAAATTAAAATTGGAAGTGTTGACGCAGGAAGAAGTAAAAAAGATTCACGAAACGACTTTACAGATCATTGAAAAAATCGGGGTGAGATTTCCATCCAAACGCGCGCTGGAGATTTGGGAAGCCAACGGCGCAGACGTGAATTACGAAAAAAAGATCGTGCGTGTCAAACCGCACATCATTGAAGATGCGCTAAAAAAAGCTCCACCAGCTTATAAACTTGCAGCGCGCGATCCGCAGCAGGATTTGCTGCTGGATGGCAATCACGTAAATCTCGGAACCGATGGCTGTGGAGTGGAAGTAATTGACATCAACACAGGCGAAAAGCGTACATCTTGCCTGCAGGATGTACGCGACATTGCCCGAATAGCAGATGCGACAGAAGAAGTGGCGTTCCATTGGGTAGCTGTCTCAGCTCAAGATGCGCCTGTGGAAGCGCGTGGCTTGCATGAATTAAAAGCCGTTTGGGAGAATTCCACCAAACATGTGCAGACCGAGTCTGTTTACAACGTGGAAGAAGCAAAAGCCGCGATTGAGATGGCTGCGTTAATCGTCGGCGGCAAAGATAAACTCCGCGAACGACCGATTCTCTCGCTTATGCAATGCACCGCTCCCCCGTTAGGTCATGATGGCGGGAGTTTGGATGCCGCATTATTAGCTGCAGAATTTGGAATCCCAACAGGATTTATGACCATGGCAGCTTGTGCCACAACTGGCCCAACCACCATGGCTGGAAACCTTGCTGTGGGTAACGCGGAAGTAATCGCAGGAACCGCTCTTTTACAACTCGCGTATCCGGGAGCGCCGGTCTTTTACGCAGCGGCGCAAACCGCATCCGATCTGCGCACAGGTGCTTATACAGGCGGCGGCCCCGAGGATTTCCTCTTCGGCGCAGCGACCAACATCCTCGCGGATTTTTACAACATTCCACTTTCGATGGGCTCATTCGCTACAGGCGCGAAAGAACCAAATTGGCAGGCTGGTCTTGAAGGTAGTTTATCCACATTCATGGCAAGTATTGTCATGTCGGATATGCTGCTCGGCTGCGGATTCTTGCACGGCAGCCGCATCTGGTCTTTTGCAGAGATGATGCTGGACTGTGAAATTTTCTCCATCATCCACAAGATGATGCAGGGTATTGAAGTCAATGATGAAACTCTTGCAATAGATTCAATTGCGGCAGTCGGCCCAGGCGGGCATTACCTCGGTCAGAAACATACCCGCAAACACATGCGCGAGTTATTCATGCCGCAATTCATGGATAGACGCCCGTATTCTGAATGGGAAACGAAGAAAGATGATGCCCGCGATTGGGCGGTTTCCAAGGCACGCAAGACATTGAAAGAACATCAACCTGATCCCTTGGACGAAAATATCAGCAAGGAAATGGATCGAATTATCAAGTCGGTTGAGAAATAAAAGCGTTATAAGTTGAAGGTTCACAGGTACCAAGTCCCTCACCCAATAAACTTGGTACCTGATATTTTTATTTCCTCTCTTTCGCCAAAGAGAATCAAACCCAGTAGAGGCTTCTTATGCAACCCAAACTCACACTATTGAGCGATGAGATCATCGCTCGCATTCTTGGAGAAGCCCACGAACTTCTTCTCAAACCTGGTATCAAAGTCCAGAACGCAGAGGCGCGGGAATTGCTCGCCGAAGCTGGAGCAAAGATCGACCCAGAGACGCAGGTCGCGCAAATCCCCGCTACGCTTGTCTACAAGGCCCTGGAAAGTGTGCCGCGTGATTTCTATTTATACGATTACGATGGAAACCCTACGGTTCATTACGGTGGCGACTCAGTCCACTTTGACCCAGGCTCTTCGGGTATTACGATCCTCAACCCCGAAACGCTGGAACATGACACCACTGAAACCGAACACCTTATCCGCCTGATAAAAGTTGCCGAGCAACTCCCGCAGTATGACGCTCAATCCACGGCGGTTATTTGCCACGATGTTCCAAAAGAGATCCAGGATTCATATCGGTTATATCTGGCACTACTATATTCGAAGAAGCCGATCGTCACAGGTGCGTTCACGAACAAGACCGTTCAGGAAATGATCGACATGCTCGTGCTTTTCGAGGGTAGTGCAAAAGCTGCGAGAGAAAAGCCACGCGCCATCTTTGATGTATGCCCAGCGCCGCCATTGATCTGGTCAAATTTCGGCGCAGGAAATTTGATCGCGCTCGCGCGCGCTGGCGTTCCTGCCGAGATTGTTTCCGTTCCGCTATCAGGAGCAGCCGCCCCTGTGACCATGCTCGGCACCGTCACCCAGCACACAGCGGAATGTTTCGCTGGCATCGTCATCCATCAACTTGCACATCCAGGCTCCCCCATCGTTTGGGGCGGCGCGGCGGCGATCTTTGATATGCGCAAAGGTGCCACTCCAATGGGAGCAGTGGAAACCGCCATGCTCGATTGTTCGTATGCGCAGGTCGCGAAGACACTGAACATGCCCACTCACACGTATCTCGGCGCAACGGATTCAAAACTCGTCGACGCACAGGCTGGGCTTGAAAGTGGAATCTCCGCCATGGTCGGCGCGTTGAGCGGTATCAATATGATCTCTGGCTCAGGCATGTTGGATTTCCTCGCCTGCCATAGCGCAGAAAAACTGGTGCTCGACGCGGAAGGCATCGCAATGGCCAAGCGCATGATTGGCGGAGTAAAACTCCACACCGACACGCTCGCCACAGGTTTTTACGATCACAACATCAATTTCAAAGGCGGCGATTTCCTCAAGCAAAAAGTTACAATGAAACTATTCCGAGAGGAACAGCATTTACCCAGCAGTGTGATCGATCGCGACTCGACTCGAGCATGGAAAGCCGCTGGCAGTCTGGATGCCTTTGGCAGATGCAAACTCCGCGTGATCGAATTACTCGCATCATACCGACGCCCTGAAATTGATCCTGAGAAAGAACGGAGACTCTACGCTTTCGTGCTGGATCTCGCGAAAAAGTGCGGCCTCGAAGAGTTGCCCAAACTGGAAGATTTTCACCCCGTTTAATAAATTTCAACTCCAACGGCTGGTGTCGTTGGAGTTTTATCATCCGAAGTCATAATACTTTGGACTCTATATAGAGGTGCAATATGCAACCCAAACTATCTTTACTCAACGAAGAGTTAATCAAACGCATTATTGAGGAAGCCTATCAATTGATGATGAAACCGGGCATCAAGGTGCAGAATGCCGAAGCAAGGCAAATGCTCGCGGACGCCGGGGCGCAAGTGGATGAGGAGACGATGATCGTTCACATTCCAGCTCAGATCGTCAAACAGGCATTGGAAACAGTTCCCCGCCAGTTTTTTCTTTATGATTACGATGGCAATCCCACGGTCCAGTACGGAGGCGACGCAGTTCAATTTGACCCTGGTTCATCCGGCATTTCGATTCTCATCCCGGAAACTCTGGAGCACAAAACAGCCGAAACCGAAGATCTGATCCGCATCATTAAGGTCGCCGAAAGTCTGCCGCAATACGATGCACAATCCACAGCGATCGTTTGCCACGATGTTCCAAAAGATATCCATGATCTGTATCGGTTGTATCTGGTATTGCTTTATTCAAAGAAACCGATCGTCACAGGGGCGTTCACGAACAAGACCGTGCACAATATGATCGACATGCTCGCCATCTTCGCGGGCGGGCGGGATAACTTACGTGAACATCCACGCGCTGTATTTGATGCCTGTCCTTCACCTCCTTTGATCTGGTCTAACTTCGGCGCAGGAAATTTGATCACGTTGGCACGCGCCGGTTGCGGCGGAATGTTTATCAGGCATCGCGATCCACCAACTCGCTCACGCTGGTTCCCCAATTGTTTGGGGCGGCGCACCTTCCACATTTGACATGCGCAAAGGCGGCACACCATTTGGCTCGGTGGAAACAGCCATGATCGATTCATCCTACGCGCAGGTTGGTAAATCGCTCTGCCTGCCAACTCATGCCTATCTCGGCTCTACTGAATCAAAAATTTTAGACATGCAAGCCGGACTCGAAAGCGGCATGGGCGCCATGATCGGCGCGTTGAGCGGCATCAACATGATCTCGGGTTCGGGCATGGTCGATTCACTGCTTTGCCAAAGCCCCGAAAAACTTGTCATCGACGCGGAAGGTATCGCAATGGCACAGCGCATGCTGCAAGGCATGAAGATCCACACTGATACGCTCGCCACAGGTTTTTATGAAGGAGTCAACTTCAAAGGCGGCGACTTCCTCAAACAGAGGATCACCATGCAGCTTTTCCAAAAAGAACAGCACATGCCAGGCAAAGTCATTGACCGTGATTCGATGCGCGGTTGGAAGGAATCTGGTTCGATGGATACGTTCACCCGAGCCAGGATCCGTGTGAAGGAAATTCTCGCTTCCTACCGGCGGCCCGAACTTGATCCTGCCAAAGAAGCGGAACTCCATGCTTATGTCATGGATCTCGCCAAAAAAGCGGGCATCGAACAGCTGCCTTTTGTGGAAGAATTTCAACCGGTATGAGCATTCTCAACCTCTCTCAACTTTTACGCGTGCCGCATGTGGATAGCGGATTAAACTTTGACATTTCACCCGACGGGCAGAGATTGATATTCTCCTGGAACAAATCTGGCAAGTGGGAATTGTGGCAAATGCCCTTGCAAGAAGAGCACTCTTCCCGAAACGGCATTCCACAACTCAACGAAGAGAATGCTGCGCTCTTCACCATGACGCCGCATTTGGAAGGCGCAAAATTCTCACCGCTATTTTCACCCGATGGTACTCAACTCGCTTACGCATTGGATATGGATGGCAGCGAGTCTTATCAAATAGTCATTCAAGATCTGCAGACAAATATCGCAACCAACCTGACCCCAAACATTGCTTACGCCCACCAACCAAATTTTTCATGGTCACCTGACGGAAAAATGCTGGCGGTGCTTTCTGATAAGCACGGGCAATTTGCTTTACACCTGCTCCCCGTCGACGGGACTTCCGGGCGAATGATAAAAAATGTATTCCATCCATGCTGGGATGTGAAATGGTCGCCGGATGGTCAATGGATCGCGATCGAGGCCGAGTCGACGGCGAGTGATAGAAGTATTTATGTGATGCCGATCAACCGTCCACGAAAAACGGGAAAAAATAAAGCAACTAAAGTTCATACTACGCAATTGAAATTGAACGCGCAAAATCCTGCGTGGTCACCTGATTCTAAATTTCTGGCATTCTCCGGAGAAAATGGAGAATGGCATGATATTGGATTGTTCAATGTGGATTCCCAGGAAATTACGTGGGTCAATGAATCCGCGGGCGATGACACACAGCCCGCATGGTCGCGGAGCGGGGAATCTATAGGATGGATCCATTCCATAGGCGCAAGAACCAGTTTCCAGTTTAAAAGAGGAAACGCTTCAATTGAGGAAAAAAAAATTGGGGATGGCGTTCACTACTTTCCGCAGTTCACATCTGACAGCGTTGTAATTCTATATGAAGATCCGCAGCATCCATGCGACTTGTGGAAAATAGCGCTTGAAGATGAATCAATTCAGCAATTGACAAATTCATTATCCAACGAAATTCATGACGCGGAATTTATTCAACCCGAAGAAGTTTGGTATGCGGGCAAAGACGGGACTCAAATTCCTGCGCTATTGTATCGCGCAAAAGATAGCACGCGCGCGGTGATCAACATCCATGGCGGGCCAAATTGGTTGTTCCAATTTTTATGGTATCCGATCATGAGTTACATGGCATCGCGCGGCTGGACGGTTCTCGCTCCAAATTATCGTGGTTCATCGGGTTATGGAAAGAAATGGCAAAACGCAAGCCGCTATGATATGGGCGGCGTAGACAACGATGATTGCGCGGCGGGCGCAAATTATTTAATCGCAAACGGGCTGGTCGAAAAAGATAAAATCGGAGTCACAGGCAGAAGCCATGGCGGTTATTTGACAATGACTTGCCTGACGAGGTATCCGGAATTATTCGCTGTGGGTTCGGCGGTTGTGCCTTTCTTAAATTGGATCAAGTCGCATAAAAATTCACGCGAAGATCTGCAGCATTGGAATATTGAAAATATGGGCGACCCGCATGAGAACCATGAGTTATGGATCGCGCGTTCGCCTTATTTCTTTTTGGATAATATCAACGCGCCCGTGCAAATGATCTGCGGCGGAAATGATGCGCGCTGCCCCGCTTCTGACTCGATCGACGCGCGTGATAAACTTGTCGAACTCGGGAAACAAGTTGAGCTGCTGCTATACAAAGATGAAGGTCATTCATTTTTGGATACGGAAAACTTAATCGATTCAGAAATAAAACGCATGGAATTTTTAGCAAAGGTACTGGGTTGATTCTTACAAAATGAAAGTAAAGGAGATTTTATGGGTCAATTGAATTTTCTCTCAGAGGATGATGTCAAGCGAATACATAACGCCACGCTGCGAATCCTGAACGAAGTCGGTTATGTGTGGACGCACAAGGAAAGCCTTGAAATCTTAACAGGCGCGGGATGCAAGATAAAAGGCAACCGCGTATATTTTCCACCAGAGTTGGTGGAAGACAGCATCCAGAAAGCTGGGAAGCGCACCACCATCCGCGGGCGTGGCGGTATGACAAAGACACTCGGCGATGGAAATTTATATTTCCACAACCTCGGCGGCGCGCGTGATATTTATGACGCGAAGACGGGTAATCATCGCATTGCTCAATTGCAGGATGTGCGCGACTCGACACGAGTGCTCGATGCGCTTGAAAACTGTAACACCATCACGCCTTTCTTTACGCCGCAGGATGTGCCGGGCGAATTAATGTCACTGGCAATGTACCGTCATGCGCTACCGTTCACCACAAAACCGCTTCAAGGTCCCGGTGTGCAATATGGCCCTGAAACCAAATTCGCAGTGCAGATGGCTGAAGTGATCGGGAACCCGAAAGAGGTTTTGACCCTTGCGCTTTCTCCTGTTTCCCCGCTCACCATCCCTGACCATGAAGCCGAGGCTGTGATCGAGATCGCGCGCGCGGGAATCGCATTCGGTGCTCTGCCCTGCCCCACCGCAGGCGCAACAGGACCAATGACGATCAGCGGATCAATCGCGCAGCAGAATGCAGAGACTCTGGCGGTGGTGATCCTTGCACAATTGGTAAACCCAGGCTTGCCGATCATTTATTGCGGACGACTTGCCATGATGGAACCGCGAATGGGCTCATCAGTTTGGGGCGGCGTGGAATTGGGCCTCGCCTCGGCAGGAACGGTTCAACTTGGACATCATTATGGATTCACGGTCAACGTTTATGGGTTCTCCACGAATGCGCATACCATCGATGCCCAGGATGGATTTGAGCGCGGACTGAACGCAGCCATCCCCGCCCTGGCTGGAGCGGATGAACTCTCTGGCATCGGCGAAATGGAAGCGGGCGTGATGGGTTCGTACGCGCAGATGGTTCTCGATAACGAATTGGCATCCAGCATTCTGCGATTAAGGCGCGGTTTCAGCGCGGATGAAGACGCGCTTGGCGTTGACATCATCGCGGCGGTCATGGACGGCTCGCGCAATTTCCTCGGCCAAAAGCATACGATGAAATATCTAAAAGCTGGCGAAGTACAATTGACAAAACTTGCAGAACGAAATTCCTGGGAAACCTGGGAACGGAAGGGGAAGCAGGGAATGGTGGAACGTGCCATTGATGAAGCTGAAAAGATTTTACGCGAACATCAAGTGGAGCCGCTCGAGCCACAGCAAGAGCAGGAGCTTGATAAAATCATGGAAGCTGCGGAAAAAGAATTGGTGAAGAAAAGATAACAACCTATAAACTTTTGGAGGTATTATGTTAAAACAAGCAAATGCAATTTCAGAGGAACTGATCGAATGGCGGCGCGATTTTCACATGCACCCCGAAACAGGATTCGATGTTTACCGCACAGCAGGTATCGTGGCTGATGAGTTGGAGAAGATGGGGTACCGTGTCAAGCGCGGCGTAGGCAAAAGCGGCGTCGTGGCAGACATCGGCGAAGGCGGCAGGATGGTCGCCATCCGCGCGGATATGGATGCGCTGCCGCTTCAAGAGTTGAATGAGTCTGAATTCAAATCGCAAAACGATGGAAAGATGCACGCCTGCGGGCACGACTCGCATACCGCGATGGCCTTGGGCGCAGCGCATCTGCTCGCCAAAGAAAAATTCACTGGCCGTGTTCGTTTTCTATTCCAGCCCAGCGAAGAATCCGCAGACGAGGAAGGCAAGAGCGGCGCAGTGCGCATGTCTGAAGATGGAGCGATGAATGGCGTGGATTATGTCATCGCGCAGCATGTGGACCCGGGCCAGCCTGTCGGGACGATCGCCATCAGTTCGGGAGCAGCTTCCGGCGGAGTCGATTCGTGGTTTGGTGTCATCCAGGGAAAAGGCGGGCATGGCGCGTATCCGCATCATACAGTTGACCCGTTCTATTTATTAGCCCATATTATTTTTGCGTTGAACGCATTCATCTCTCGCAAACTTGATCCATTTTCTCCAGCGGTTGTCAGTATCGGTTCCATCAATGGCGGGTTTACAGAAAATGTAATTCCGGATAGTATCAAAATTACAGGCACATTGCGCTTCACCACTGCGGAGGTGCAAAAACAAATCCATGCTGAGATCAAGCGCGCCTTTGATATCGCAAAAACGCTTGGCGGTGATTATGAATTAAAAATTGAAATCGGCGCGCCTCCGATGACCAACGATAAGAAGGTTACAGAAATGATCGAATCGGTTGGCAAAGATTTTCTCGGCGCGGAAAATGTGCACGAGATTCACAAGTCACTGGGCGCGGAGGATTTTGGTTCTTTTATGGAGCACGCGCCTGGAGCGATGTATATGCTCGGCACAAGAAAACAAGGCCATGAAGAATATCCGTTCCATCATCCAAAATTTGATATTGACGAGCGCGCCTTTCCTTTAGGCACGGCCATTTTGGCGGAAACTGCCTTGAGGTTTTTGAAACAGTAATCCAAAAATTTAGTGGGCTGTGAGGCCTTTCAGGTTTTAATTTTTTTCGGAGGATACATGCATACCATATTAAAATCGAACAGCAAAGAAATCATCATCGGCATTGACAAACCATTTGTTATCATCGGCGAAAAGATCAACCCAACCGGCATAAAAAAATTGGGTCAGGCGTTGGTTGATAACAACATGGAATTTGTTATTCAACTCGCCCAGAGACAAGTCGCGTGGGGGGCGGAGGTGCTGGATGTGAACGTGGGTCATCCGCAAATTGACGAAGTGACCATAATGCCGATCGTGGTCGAAGCAATCAGAGGCGCGGTGGATGTTCCCTTATGTATTGACTCAAATGATCCGAAGATCCTCGAAGCTGGGTTGAAGTTTGCGCCGGGCAAGCCGTTGATCAACTCTGTCAATGGAGAGGAAAAACAATTGTCGAGTGTCCTGCCGCTCGCGAAAGAAAGGGGCGCGGCCCTCCTCGGGTTGACAATCGGCGAAGATGGAATCCCGGCGACTGCGGAGGAACGTCTCGTAGTGGCGGGTCACATTATTGAGCGCGCTGCAAAGATGGGAATTCCCATTGAAGATATTATTATCGATCCGCTGGTGATGACCGTTGGACATAACAGCCTGGCCGCGACCGTGACGCTCAAGACTATCGAATTGATCAGAAAAGAATATGGGGTGAACATGAGTCTGGGCGCGAGCAATGTTTCATTTGGATTGCCTGACCGGCAATTTGTCAACAGCGCGTTCCTTTCACTTGCTATTCAAGCGGGCGTAACCTGCTCGATCACGGATCCGATCAAACTGGGGAGCTCGATCCGCGCTACAGATCTATTGTTGGGCAAAGATGCAAACTCCATTCGATACCTAAAATATTTCAGAGCGACTGAAAAATTAAGAGCACAGGAAGCAGCGGCGAAGACCTAAACATAGATGGGAGCTCAGAGTTTTTTTCATTTTGGGATTGGTAAAGAATACCCGCCATCCATCACGATCGTTTGCCCCACGATCATCGACGCGGCGGATGTACATAAAAACGCGACAACTTCCGCAACTTCTTCCGGTGAGATCAAGCGTCCTGCCGGAACTTGTTCTATAAATTTTCGCAGAATGTTATCCTGACTTCCCATGGAAGCAAAATGTTTTAAAGCATCCGTCTCTACTACGCCAGGAGAGACGGCGTTGACATTGATTCCTTTTGAGATCAACTCCACACCCAGATAGCGTGTAAGTGATTCCAATGCTGCCTTGCTGGCACCAACGACGACATAATCAGGCAACACGCGCGTGGCACCTGCGCTTGAGATGCTGACGATCTTTCCGCCGCCGCGTTTTTCCATCAAAACCGCGGCGCGCTGTGACGAGAACAAAAAGGCGCGCGCGTTGATGTTCATGGTCCAATCCCAGCCTTTTGGTTTCTGTTCCATCGCAGGACGGTTATATCCGGAAGCGGCGTTGTGAATGAAAATATCCAGCCCGCCAAATTCATTTTCCAATTCATCGAACATGCGATTCAGGTCATCCATATCTCCGACATCCGCTCTGACTAGCAGCACACTGCGGCCTAACTTTTCAATCTCACGCGCAGTTTGCTCAGCCGGCTCACGGTTGCGGAAAAAATTAATGACCACATCCGCGCCATTTTCAGCAAAATGTAAGGCGATGGCACGTCCAATTCCGCGGCCAGAGCCGGTGACAAGAGCGATCTTGTTTAAAAAAGAAAGTGAAGGCATGAGATATTTTCCTTATTTTTTTATGACAGTTTTGAGGCAGTATAACATGATGGTCTGGATCAAATAAATTCATGTATAATCTCCGCTCCTATGAACACAACATCCTTTGAGCTTGTCATCTTTGATTGCGACGGCGTACTGGTGGAGAGCGAACCGCTCGCCACGCGAGTCTTTGTCCAAATACTTGCCGAGCATGGCTTCAAAGTAAATTATGAAGAATACTTGCGGAAATTTTCCGGGGCGGTCATATACCAAAGACTGGAAGCTGCTGCGCAAGAATTGAAATGGACTCCGCCCGCAAATTTTATGTCCATTTTCGATGAACGGCTTTCCGTGTTGACTGAAAAGGAGCTCAAGTCTGTTCCTGGGATTCATGCACTCCTCAAGAGTTTATCGGTGCCGGCCTGTGTCGCTTCAAACGGAAGCCGGGATGAGATCGTGCTTCGATTAAAAATCGCCGAGCTGACGGATTATTTCGGCAAGGCAATCTTCAGCGGACTGGAAATGCCGCATCCCAAACCCGCTCCGGATGTTTTCCTGGCTGCAGCCGAAGCATTCAAAGCAGCTCCCGATCGATGCATCGTGATAGAGGATAGCGTTCTTGGAACCACGGCGGCCATCCGCGCGGGGATGAGAGTCTATGGTCACGCGGCGTTCACTTCGAGCGCGTCATTGAAAGCCACCGGTGCTATTCCATTTGATAATATGATGGAATTAAAATCGTTACTGAGCGATGTCTGTTTTGAGAAAATAGATTCCAGGCAGGGCGCTCTTTAAGTTTTCCCCTCTTATTTCATTGCAATATTAAATTTGATTAGCGGCTGAACAACCAGTTCAATTCGCGAAGTTGATCTGCCAGATCTTCGCGTAAATCACTCTCGGCAATTCGCCACTCCCAGTTCCCGCCCAACCGTGATGGAAAATTCATGCGCGCTTCACCGCCGCAATTAAGAACATCCTGCATGGGCGCAATTGCAATGTCGGCAACTGAACTCCATACCGCGCGGATCAAATCCCAGGCGAAATCACTGCCATCAACCCGCAAGTACCGAATGGCAAATTCGCGCTCATGCGCTTCAGCGGATTCATACCAACCACGCGCAGTATCGTTGTCGTGCGTGCCTGTATACGCCACACAATTGGGAACATAATTATGCGGCAAAAATAGATTATCAGGTCCTGAAAAACCAAATTGCAAAACTTTCATACCAGGCAGATCGAACGCTTTGAGCAATTCGATAACATCAGGAGTCACCAAACCCAGGTCTTCTGCAATAATGGGCAAACCTGTTTCTGGTGTGATCAATCCATCGCCGAAGTGTTTGTCAATTGCGCGGATTAGATCCTGACCCGGGCCAGTCACCCAGCGGCCAAACTCTGCAGTTTTGTGGTCTGCGGGAATTTCATAATAACCAGCGAAGCCGCGGAAATGGTCAAAGCGCAGGATGTCAAAAATTTTCAGAGAGGAACGCACGCGTGAAAGCCACCAGGCGTATCCATCGTTTTTATGGATCTTCCAGTTATAAAGCGGGTTGCCCCATAGTTGGCCGGTCGAGGAAAATCCATCGGGCGGAACTCCAGCCACGACGGTTGGATTCCCGTGTTTATCCAAAAAGAATAATTCGGGATGTGCCCATACATCTGAAGAATCATAGGCTACAAAAATCGGAATGTCACCAATGATCTGAATGCCGCGTTCATTTGCATACGCGCGCAATTTATTCCACTGACGAAAAAATATGAATTGATAGAATGCGTAACGCAGCACACTTTCAGCAAGTTCGTTCTGAGCTTTACGCAAGGAAACCTTCTTGCGTGCGCGCAACGGTTCAGGCCAGCCGCTCCATGCGCCGCCGCCGTTGGATTCTTTCAACGCCATGAAGAGAGTGTAGTCATCGAGCCAGGTTGCATTTTCAGCGCAGAAATAATCAAAGGCTGAGCGCAAATTTTCAGGGTGGGATCGGTAGTTGGAAAATGCCTGTTGCAAAAGATCAAGCTTGCGAGGAATGAGCAGGCCAAAGTTTACGGTTGAAGCGGGCAGATCCTTCATCCCATTTAAATCAGCCTGAGTCAATAGTCCATCAGCAAGCAGATCATCAGGGCTGATCAAATATGGATTTCCCGCAAAGGCGGAAAAACTTTGATACGGAGAATCTCCATATCCAGTTGGTCCAAGCGGAAGCATTTGCCAGAGTTTGCATCCAGTGGATGACAGCCAGTCGACGAAACGATAAGCCTGCGGGCCAAGGTCGCCGATGCCGTATGGGCTGGGCAGGCTGGAGGGGTGAAGGAGGATGCCAGAGGAGCGTTTGAAGGTCATTATTTGATGATGGATTGATAGAGTTCGAGATATTTTTTCGCGGAGTTTTCCCAGGAAAAATCCTGAGCCATTCCTACGCGCTGCATGGTTTGCCATTTTTCAGGGTCTGCATAAATTTTGAATGCAGAATTTATCGCGGCCATTAAAGACATGTGATGGGCTTTTTGAAAGACGAAGCCTGTCTTCCCATGAATGACCGTATCGTTCAGGCCGCCTGCCGCGCGTACGATGGGAATACATCCATAATGCATCGCGATCATTTGGGAAAGTCCACACGGCTCATATCGTGAAGGCATAAGCAGCATATCTGATCCAGCGTAGATCTGACGCGCTAAACCGGCGTCGTACCGGGTTTGAACATTGATTCGATCAGGAAATAAAGCTTGTAATTTTAACGCGGCATCTTCGAGTTTCGGATCCCCTGTCCCTAAAATTACTGCCTGCCAATTTGAGCGCTTCATGCTTTTCAGCGCTGTGAAAGAAAGGTCAACGCCTTTTTGAATATCCATGCGTGTGACCATTGCGAGCAACGGTGTTTTGGATTCACGCGGCAAGCCGAGTCTTTCCTGCAGCAGGCCTTTATTTGCGGCGCGTTTTTCAAGTGAAGTAATATCGAAATTAACCCCAAGAGCGGAATCTTCTGCTGGGTTAAATGAAACTTCGTCCAGGCCGTTTATGATTCCGTGTAATGTTTCGCGGCGTGATTGAAAAAAGTCATCTAATCCACAACTATATTCGGGTTGTAATATTTCTTTCGCATAAGTTGGTGATACCGCCACGATGGCATCCGAAGCCCACAGCCCCAAAGGCGATGGCATTACACGCGACCAATCCGGCAGGTCAGTTTGCGCGAGCTTCAATCCATAACTTTCCAAAATTGCGCTTACATCGGGTCCCATAAAAGGAAGGTTATGGAGAGTGAGCACTGATGCGATATGACGCACACCTTCCTCCCAGGTTTTCGTAAGGGAGCCATACAAACTCAACGCGGTATGCCAATCATTTGCGTGGATCACATCAGGAAGCCAATTGATCTGACGGGGCAACTCCAAGGCTGCCAGGGAAAAGAAAGTATATTTTTCCGCATCCAATTTTGAATCAGATGAATAGACAGAGCCATTCGCGCGGATCGGGTCGCCGCCAATAAAATAAACGGGCATGCCGTTTAGTAAAGTCTCAAAAACCTCCACTTGAATTTCAGCATCACCACGCTGCAACGCGAAAATTCCCACAGGTCTGAGGTTATCCGATTTGACCACAGGGTGATACGGCAGAACAAGCCGCACATCCAAAGTTATGTCAGCATTGGATAGGGAACGCAAAGCATGCGGCAAAGAGCCAGCCACGTCGCCCAATCCTCCCACTTTTACAAAAGGTTCGGCTTCCGCCGCGAGAAATAATACATTGATGATTTTAGGCATAAGATTATTTTCCTACTATAAGACCCTAAAGGTTTCAGATACCTTTAGGGTCTGGGATTTGGGAGCCTGAAGGGTTTCGAACCCTCAACATCTACAGCCACAGTGTAGCGCTCTGCCGTTGAGCTACAGGCTCCATATTTGAAGCGAGCGACATTATATCATTAGGATATAACGCCCGCAAGGATTTTTTGGATGACTTCAAAAACCGATTCGCGCGTAACTGTGACCTGTTCGCCATTAACCAGGTTTTTAACCGTCACCTGGGCATTTGCCGCCTCATCAGGACCAAGCGTAAGCACCACTCGTGCTTTCATCTTATCGGCAAATTTGAATTGCTTCTGCAATTTGGCAGGCTCTGGATAACACAACACATTCAAGCCGGCATTGCGCAATTCCGCAGACAGCGAAAATGATTCCTGCATTAAACTCTCATCAAAAATCGTCATGAGGATCGGCGCGGGGCTTGGAATAAATTCGGGCAAGAGTCCTTTTTCCTGCAGAATAATCCCGATTACCATATCACCCATCGCAAAGCCAACAGCTGGGAGCGGCTGTCCGCCAACGTCGGCAAGCAGGTTATCATAGCGACCGCCGCCCAAAATTGCGCGCTTCAACGAACCGCTGGTATCAAAGGCTTCAAAGACTGTCCCTGTATAATATAAAAGTCCGCGCATGATGTTCGGGTCAAATTTGACATAGTCCTTCACACCCAATGATTCAAGCGCTGCGAACAAACGCACAAGTTCATCGCTCTTTTTCCACAAGTCAAAATTAGCGAGGATATCTTTCAAACCAACAAGCTGTGATTCGTTCAACCCCAATTCAAATGCGTACGCGTCCCATTTGGCAGGTTCCATCTTCGAACGGCGATCTACCAGATTGGAAACATCCATTCGTTTTTCGACTGCTATATCCAACGCGTCAAATTGAGAATCCATCAGCCGCCGATTATTCACATAAATAGTAGCCAGCTGGGGGCTGAGTCCGACCGAGCGCAGGAATGTCGCACCGACCGCGATCAGTTCCGCATCCGCTTCTGGAGAGCTGACTCCAAGCATGTCAATATTCCACTGAAAGAATTCACGGCCGCGTCCCTTTTGCGGTTGTTCGTATCTCCAAAATGGACCGAACGACCACCAGCGCACAGGGAAGGTCAACTCGCCCTGCTTGGCCACGATCATGCGCGCGAGGCTGGGCGTGAGCTCGGGGCGCAGTGTGACAAAATCTCCGCTGCGATCGGTGAAGGTGAATGATTGTTTCTTTACAAGCTCTTCGCCTGATTTCGCCGCGTAAAGATCGATCGACTCAATGAAGGGCGCGTCCCATTCCTGATAACCAAACGAACGCGAAGCCGCGCGGACTTTATCGTAAATGAAATTACGCAAAGCCATTTGTTCGGGATAGAATTCGCGTGTACCTTTTACAGATTGTATTTTGCTTACCATGATGACTCCAGTGCGCGAATTCTATCATGAGTTGGAAAAGTTTTTCAAAATTCAGCTAATGAATTTTGACACAGTTTTGGTATAATACTTTATTATCTTTAAGGAGAGAGCCATGAAAATTGATTATCAGGAACCGAGCAAAGACTTGCTCATGAGGATCGACATCCACGAAAAATATGGTTCAGCTAATATTGACGTGTGGACGAACGATCTGCTCAAGCCTCAGGCCGGCATGAACATTCTCGATGTTGGATGCGGCGCGGGAAAATTATCTTTTCTCTTTAACGAATATACAAAAGGTAATGCCAGTATCACGGGCGGCGATTTCTCTGAAGAATTGCTCGATAAGGCGCGCGAGAAAAATAAAAAGATCGGAGCCAATATTGATTTTCAATTTTTGGATTTCAACCAGCCGTTCAACTTCCCCGACAACACATTTGACTTGTGCACAAGCGCCTTCGCCATCTACTACGCATCAGACCTCGACTTTACATTTGGTGAAGCCCATCGGGTGCTCAAAACTGGCGGGCGGCTTTTTGTCTCTGGCCCATTACCCGAAAATAAGCAGATGTTCTACGACATCATCAAAGAAGCGGCCAATACCACTATTCCACCGATGCCCGGTTCTTCACGCTTCAAAGGTGACATCTTCAATACGATCAGCAGGTTATTTGCAAAAACTGAATTACACAAATTTGAAAATCATCTCACCTTCCCTGAAGTTGCTCCATTTATTGATTATGTCCGCGCGTCTCTTGGCGAAGACCGCAAACTGTGGACATCCATGTTCAACGGCGCGGATGAATACGAAGCCTTGATCGGCAAGATTCAAGCCGTGGCTAACAAGTGGTTAGAACGTGACGGCAAATTGGTCATGACGAAAGTTGTCGGTGGCATTCTCGCCACCAAGTAAAACAATAAGTGGTAATTGGTAATTAGCTCTCGTTAATTACCAATTACCACTTACCATTTATCTATCATGAATTTCTCCGGTAAAAAAGTCCTCTTCCTCGGCGCGCATCCTGATGATATTGAGATCGGATGCGGCGCTTTGATTCACAATATTGTTCAACAAACAGAAATTCTATGTGTCACACTTTCAGATAACCAAAATAATCCCGACTTGAAAAACGTAAAAGGTGAGCATCTCAAGTCCATGAAAGTATTGGGAGTGCCAGAAGATAAAATCGTCTTTGGCCCATTTATCACGCGCGTCTTTCCAAATGCACGGCAGGAGATTCTTGAATATTTTCTGAATTTACGCAGGGATTTCCAGCCTGATTTGATCTTCGTGCATTCGAAACAGGATGTACATCAGGATCATCTCACGATGACCGATGAGGCTTTGCGCGCATTCCGCGGGATCACCGTTTTGGGATTTGATGTCGTGCGCTCTTCCTATGGATTCTTTCCGCACTTTTTAGTGGAAGTGACCGAAGAGGATGTCCAAAAAAAGATCGAAGCGCTCTCGGAATATGAAACCTATCGCGGCAGATATTATTTCAACAGTGAACTCACTCGCTCGATCATGGTCAGACACGGCGCGTTAGCAGAACTTCTGTTTGCTGAAGGGTTTGATATTTTGAGAATTGTCGGGAAGTTTGAAGGCTAAAAAAAATCGGCGATTTCAAGCTCGCCGATTTTTTATTCTTTTGGTATTCCCACAAAAATATTTCCAACACGCACTTGTACTGGATACGCAGGAATATCCACTACTGCGGGCATTTGCACAGCCTGGCCTGTTCTCACGTCAAATTCCGCGCCGTGACGCGGACAGACTATATTATGGCCTTCGAGCGTCCCATCTCCCAGCGGACCGTCGTCATGCGTGCAGACATCTCCGATGGCAAAGAGTTGTCCCGCGATATTGAAGATAACAATGGGCTTTTCACCAAGGTCAACAAATAAGCGTTCACCATTTGGGAGCTCAGCGGCGGGGACAATCTCTACAAATTCGATTTTTGATTCGTCAATGATTGCATAATTAAACATCTTATATTATTCCACCAATTCGTCGCTGGCTTCGCCTAATCCATAGACACCTGCTTTCAAAACCTTGAGCGAAAGCAATGCGCATTTCAAGCGGACAGGACCTAGGTCAATGCCCAACAATTCGAGAACAGATTCTTTGTTTAGCTTTTTTACTTCTTCCAAAGATTTGCCGATTATTGATTCAACCAGCAGATCTGCGGAAGCTTGCGAAATGGCGCAGCCGTGACCGTCGAAGCGGGCATCGGCTACAAAGCCATCAGCGTCGAGACGCAAATCAATTTGGATATGGTCACCGCACAAGGGATTATTATCCGCAAACGAAATATCATGCGGATCAAGTTTCCCGCGATGAGATGGGTTTTTATAGTGTTCGATAATTACTTCGCGATAAAGATCATCCATGTAATTTACCCAAACATCTTCTTAACTTTATAGATGCCGTTTACGAGCAAGTCCACTTCATCCTTTGTATTATACATATAGAAGGAAGCGCGACTGGTGGCTTGGATCCCAAATTTTTCATGCAAAGGCTGGGCGCAGTGATGGCCAGCTCTTACCGCAATTCCATCCCGATCCAAAATTTGCGCCACATCATGCGGATGGACTCCTTCAAGAGTAAAGGCCGCCACCCCGCCTTTTTTATCGGCTGATGGACCGAACAATTTCACACCTGGGATTTCCTCCAAGCGTTCGAGCGCATATTCTGTAATTTCATGTTCATGCGCTGCAATGTTATCCATCCCGATTCCGCTCAAATAATCGACAGCCGCGCCGAAACCAATCGCTTCTGCGATGGCAGGCGTGCCCGCTTCGAATTTATGCGGTAATGTATTCGGGCGGAAGGAACGCAGTTTCACTTCTTTGATCATATCGCCGCCGCCTAAAAATGGAGGCATGGATTCGAGTAAAGCGGCTTTACCGTACAGTGCACCGATGCCTGTCGGGCCGCACATTTTGTGCGCAGAGAAGGCGTAAAAATCTGCGTCTAGGGACTGCACGTCCACGGCAAAATGCGGAACGGATTGCGCGCCATCCACCATGACAATTGCGCCTGCTTCATGCGCGAGGCGGATGATCTCGGAGGCGGGGTTGATCGTCCCTAAAACGTTGGACATGTGCGTAAACGAGACCAACTTCGGGCGGCGGGAAAGAAGCGTTTTATACATCTCAAGATCAAGCAAACCGTCTTCCGTCACAGGGATGAATTCCAACTCGATCCCGCGCTCCGCTTGAAGCATGTGCCACGGAACAAGATTGCTGTGATGTTCCATCTCGGTCAGGATAACAAGATCGCCCTGCTTTAAATTTGCGCGCGCCCAACTATACGCGACAAGATTTATAGACTCGGTTGTGTTGCGCGTGTAAATGATCTGGCGCGCCGAAGCCGCGTTGATGAACTTCGCGATCTTTTCACGCGCGCCTTCATACAGCGCAGTTGATTCTTCGGCAAGTGTATGCACACCCCGATGGATGTTCGCGTTGGAGCGGCGATAAAAATCATCCATCGCCGTTATCACTGACAAAGGTTTTTGTGATGTGGCGGTTGAATCCAAATATATAAGTCGCACACCCGCGCGGGTTTCGCGTTCAAGAATTGGGAAATCTTTTCGGATTTCAGATAGGTTTAGTTTCATGGGTAAGTAAAAAAGTATATACTTAGGCAGGTGAACAAGTAAACCTGCCTAAGTATTTAGGCATCCTTAATAATCGGGGATAAAATCTTTTCTGACAACTTTCTTGCCGGGAACGGGACGAATATGTTCTGAGATCACCGGGAACCATAAAATACGATCAGGCACCATCCAACCGTCTGTGAGATACACATTTGATCGAAATTGTACTGCCACCAATTTGTTGTCAATCTGAACAACAATACCCTTCACCCACCCGCGGATGCGCTCTCGATTTTTTTCGTGATCACAAAATACTTCGACAGTATCACCAACATCAAATGCATGTTCAATCCCAGGTGCCTTCATAAAAGCAAATTGATTTACACGAGGCGTGCGTTTAATGGGGCGCCGTCTTTCTAGCAGTGGGCTTGCAACACGTTTTGCTGCCACCAAAGATTTCGCTGAAGTCTTAGGCAATTTGTTTTTTTCGACGACTGAATTAATTGTTACCTCTGACTTGGCTGCAAGTTTGGGAAGATCCTTTGATTTCAGATTCTGCTTTGTTATGGATTTCTTCGGCGCCTCCATTTTCACATTTGGTTTTGATGTTATCTTCTTTGAAACTTTTGCCCTCACCACCGACTTTGATTTGGTCTTCGAACTTGGCTTAACTTTAGATTTGACTGCCATATTTCACATCCTGTCTTAAATTATAGAGACGCCCTCCGCCTCTTTCTTAACGATCAAATTGCTTCACACAAATCAGTTTTTTCTAACCTGACAATTTATCCTGTATCGCCTGTTGAAATCTCTCACGCACCCCTTCAAACGGAATACGCTGCATAATGGGGTCGAAGAATCCTTCCACCACCAAACGTTCCGCATCCGCCTGTGGAATGCCGCGACTCTTTAAGTAAAACAACGGCTCTTTTTCCAACTTGCCAACTGTGGCACCATGCGTGCAACGAACATCATCCGCGAGAATTTCCAGCCCTGGGATCGAATCTGCCCGGGATTGGTCATCGAGAACAAGGTTGCGATTGGCTTGATAACCATCTGTCTTTTGCGCACCGGGCGCAACGTAGATCATACCCTGCCACACAGAGCGACTCTTACCCTTCAGCGCACCTTTAAACAACAGGTCGCTGGTGGTGTGCGGAGCGAGGTGATTCTGTTGAGTATCGTGATCAAGATGTTGGGTCCCATCTGTAAAATAGAAACCTGACATTCGTCCTTGTGCGCCTTCGCCAGCGAGATCAAGGTCTGAGAAATTCTTTGTAAGACGTGAACCCACCGCGCCAAAGATCCAATCCAAATTTCCGCCGCGCTCGACATGTGCGCGTTCGTGAGAGAAGTTCCACACGTGGCGTCCCCACGATTGTAACTCTACAAAGCGTAAACTGGCGTCTTTGCCAACGTGAATTTCCACAATACCCGCGTGCATGGCGTGACCCGTTTCGTTTGGAGAAGCGGCTTCATGCACATAAGTGACAGAAGCACCATCTTCCACATAAACGATCAAATGAGAGAAGTGAGCCAGATCAACACCGGGCCCCCACAATATGGAATGCAGCGGAGTTTCAACGATCACATTTTTTGGAACATATAATAGAACGCCATTGCCCGCAAGAGCGGATGCTAAAGCAGCAAATTTCCCATCTTCGGGTTTGACCACCTGACCGATAAGTCGATTCAGGAGCTCAGCATGTTCACGCTCGGCGGTGTGAATATCAGTGAAGACAACTCCTTTCGAGACCAGCGCAGGATCAAGTTCCACGCGCGAGCCGCCAGGCAGGAGTGTGATCTGTCCGCCGTGCTGTTCACCTGTCAACGGCCTGAGCAGGTTTTCTGGCACACGAGCTAGATCTTCAAACGCGCCGTCTTTTGGAATTTTGAAATCCGCTGCGGGTAAAAATCTTAAGTCGGTGCGGCGCCAGGCCTCATCAGTGGTGATGGGCATCGAGAATTTTATAAACGCGTCCCAGGCTCTGGCTCGGATGTCTTTCAGACCGCCGGCGGGGATGGATTCTGCGGTGAAGGAGAATTCCTTCGCGGCAGAATCACTTCGAGTTCGAGTAACAGATACTTTTGGTTTCTCTTGCATATTTTTTTCTCTACACTATGTCATTGTGAGGGCGCTTTTTGCCCGAAGCAATCCTCCACTTTGCAAAAGATTGCTTCGTCTGGAAGAGCACTCTCCTCGCAATGACGATTATCCGATTGAGCCTTCCATTTGCAATTGGATCAGGCGGTTCATTTCGACCGCGTATTCCATCGGCAATTCTTTGACGAGTGGTTCGATGAAACCAGAGACAACCATGCCCGTAGCTTCCTCTTCAGTCAGTCCGCGGGACATTAAATAAAAGAGCTGCTCTTCACCAACTTTGGAGACCGAAGCCTCGTGGCCGATGGTCACATCGTCTTCATCAATTTCGATAGTGGGGTAGGTATCAGAGCGGGATTTCGAATCAAGCAATAGCGCATCACAAACTACATTGGATCTGACGCCTTTCGAGCCTTTATATACTTTGACCATGCCGCGATACGAAGCTCGGCCGCCGCCTTTACTGATGGACTTGGATGTGATCTTGCTGGTGGTGTTTGGAGCGAAATGCATCATCTTCGAACCTGCATCTTGAATTTGGCCCGGGCCTGCGAAGGCCATCGACAGCATTTCTCCGCGCGCGCCGGGTTCCATCAAATAGCAGGATGGATATTTCATAGTTAAGGCGCTGCCAAGATTTGCGTCAACCCATTCGTGAGAAGCATCGGCAAAAACTTTGGCACGTTGCGTGACGAGGTTGAAAACATTCGTGGACCAGTTTTGAATGGTAGAGTAACGTGAGCGCGCACCCTTCTTAACGATGATCTCAATCACGCCAGAATGGAAAGAGTTGGTAGTGTATTGAGGCGCGGTACAGCCTTCAACGTAATGCACCGAAGCGCCCTCATCAACAATGATAAGTGTGCGCTCGAACTGACCAACATTGGCAGTATTCAAACGAAAATAAGCCTGCAAAGGCAAATCCACTTTGACACCTTTGGGAACATACACGAACGATCCGCCTGACCAGACGGCAGAGTTGAGTGCGGCGAATTTATTATCTTCGATCGGGATGACAGTGCCGAAATATTCCTTGAACAGATCAGGGTATTGCTTGAGTCCATCTTCAATTGACAGGAAGATCACGCCTTGTTTTTCAAGATGTTCCAAAATGGAATGATAGACCATTTCGCTTTCATATTGTGCACCCACGCCCGCCAAAAATTTTTGCTCGGCTTCGGGGATGCCCAATTTATTGAAAGTATTCTTGATATCATCGGGAACATTGTCCCATGATTTTTCACTTTTCTCAGTCGGCTTGACGTAGTAAAAAATATTATCCAGATCAAGGTTCGAAATGTCGGGCCCCCAATTTGGCATGGGGCGTGATAGATAATGCTCCAACGCCTTCAAGCGGAAGTCAAGCATCCATTGCGGTTCGTTTTTCATGCGCGAAATATTTTCCACAACGCTACGGCTCAACCCTCTTTCAGATTTGAAAACATAGTTATCGTCGCGATCATGAAAACCATATTTGTAATCACCAATTTCATCGAGGATCTTGGTGTCTTCATCAAGTTTTTTATCTTCAGTCATTAGATTCACCATTTTTGATTTTGATGAAGAGCCGCATCCTGCCGACCCGTCACCTGCTGCTAACAATAAAGAGAGTCTAGGCCTCAGCCGTTTCCTCGTACTTCTCGCGCACCCAGTCATATCCCTGTTCTTCGAGATGCAGAGCAAGATCGGCGCCGCCTGATTCAACAATACGACCATCCAACATGATGTGGACGAAATTCGGTTTGATGTAATTCAACAGACGCTGATAATGCGTGATGACCAGCACTCCGAGATCAGGTCCAGAAAGAGCGTTGACTCCCTCCGAAACAATTCTGAGCGCGTCAATATCCAGGCCTGAATCGGTTTCATCTAAAATAGCCATTTCGGGCTTGAGAGCGGCCATCTGCAAAATCTCGGCACGCTTCTTCTCGCCGCCAGAGAAACCGTCATTGAGATAACGACCAGCGAAAGCGTGATCCATTTTGAGCATTTCCATTTTTTCCTTGAGCATTTTGCGGAACTCAAGAATGGGCATACCTTTGTCTTCAGGATTTACAGCCCGACGACGGGCATTCAGCGCTGTACGCAGGAAGTTCGCCACGGTCACACCAGGAATTGCGACCGGGTACTGAAAAGCCAAAAAGATGCCAGCGCGCGACCGCTCATCTGGTTCGAGTTCAAGAACATTTTGATCTTTGAAAATGATCTCGCCTTCAGTTACTGTATAATTGGGATGCCCCATAAGGGTATAAGCTAGCGTAGACTTCCCAGTTCCGTTTGGCCCCATGATGGCATGGATTTCGCCCTGATTGATGGTCAATGAGAGTCCCTTGAGAATTTCTTTATCTTCGATGCTAACGTGCAGGTTTTTTATTTCAAGTTGCGACATACCTAGTTTGCTCCTAAGAATTCACCGCTTAGCGGTACTTTGTAAGCCATTACTGGCGTTTTTATCACTTGAAGAGCATTATAGCAGAATTAGGCTAATATGTCAATATTTATGATATTTTTCTAGTATATTCGAACACACCGCCTCAAAATTGGGATTTGCTTCACTTTCGCAATAGAATAATACCGCAAATATAATAAACTTAGGTTACATTTGGAAGAAATATACGGAAGCTTTTTACAAGGTGAATTAATGAAAATGCCCTCATTCAAGCTCAGAATCATTTATTGGCTTGCCATCGTATCATTATGGAGCGTAGGCGCCATTCTCCCTGCACAGACCATTGATACAGAGTCCACCGCATATAGCGATTCTGCTTTTCAAACGGGCAATATCGTATTTGCGGTTATTGGTGATTTCGGGGAAGCAGGCCAACCAGAGGCAGATGTTGCAAATCTCGTAAAGGCCTGGAACCCCAGTTTTATTATTACCGTCGGTGACAACAACTATCCAAACGGCGCAGTTAGTTCAATTGACGAAAACATCGGTCAATATTATCACCAGTATATTTTCAAATACAATGGTAAATATGGAGACGGTTCGGCAGTTAATCAGTTTTTTCCAGCGCTTGGCAACCACGACTGGGACCAAAACAACGGCAGGCAGCAGGAACTCTACTTTACCCTGCCCGGCAATGAAAGATATTACGATTTTATTCAGGGATCTGCTCATTTCTTTGTACTTAACAGTAACGTAACCGAGCCGGAGGGGGCTGATGTTAATTCAAAACAAGCGAAATGGCTGAAAAAGGCACTTGCAGCGTCAACGTCAAAATTTGATATTGTCATTTTGCATCACCCGCCCTATTCTTCTGGAAGACATGGCTCCACCACGAGGATGCAATGGCCTTACAAATCCTGGGGAGCAGACGCGGTTTTGAGCGGCCATGATCACCTTTACGAGAGAATCCTTGTTGACGGATTACCCTACTTTGTAAATGGGATCGGCGGAGCAGAAAGTTTATATAGATTCGAAAATGTAATCCCTGAAAGCAAATTCCGCTACAACCTGGATTATGGCGCAATGCGCGTGGAAGCTAATAATCAGACGATGAAATTTCAATTATTTTCACGGGCAGGCGTTCTTGTTGATGAATATACGATCGGGAACGTCCCACCAGTTGTTACTTCGATTCTACGAGCAAGCCCTAACCCGACAAATTCTTCAAGCGTGGATTTTACCGTCACTTTTTCAGATGCAGTTTCAGGCGTGGATGTTTCCGACTTTAGCCTCGCGACAACTTCCCCAACTGACGCGTCCATCCTTGGAATTAGCGGATCTGGAATTCAATATACCGTCTCGGTAAATTCCGGATCCAGTGATAACACTCTCCGCCTCGACTTGATAGACAACGACAGCATCCTAAACAGCACCGGCGTTCAATTAGGTGCCACAGGAAATGGGAATGGCAATTTCATCAATGGTGAAATTTACAACATAGACAAAACACCGCCGAGGGTTAGTTCCATCACCCGCGTGGGCGTCAGCCCAACCAACGCTTCAAGCCTGGACTTTTCGATCACTTTCTCAGAAGCAGTTTCAGGCGTCGACGCTTCCGACTTCAACCTCATCTCGACAAAAAACAGCGGTGCATCCATAAGCGGAATCAAAGGCGCGGGAACAACGTATATAGCAACCGTATTTACCGGCACTGGCGAAGACACACTCCGCCTTGATTTTATTGACGATGACACTACAACCGACTTTGTAGGCAACAAAATAGGCGGTGTAGGTACGGGAAACGGGAACTTCGCCGGTAATGAAACCTATAGTGTAGATAGAATTTCTCCCAAAGTGACATCCATCGTGCGGGCAAATTCCAGCCCAACCAATGCCTCAAACGTGGATTTCATTGTCACATTCTCTGAGCCAATAACAGGGCTGGATACTTTCGCCCTTAATTTGTTTTCAACAAACAAGAACGGAGCCAGTAAATCTTCCATCAGCAGCGTGAACGGGGTAGGCAATGTTTACAGCGTTACCGTAAACACAGACCTGAATGATGACACGATCCGCCTTGACTTAATCGACAACGACAGCATCACCGACCTTATTGGAAATGCCTTGGGAGGAAGCGGCGAGGGAAATGGGAATTTTTATGATGGCGAGATCTACATAATGGATAAGTCTGTTCCATACGTGACCTCAATCATTCGCGCCAGCTCCAACCCATCCAACTTAGCCAGCGTGAACTTCATCGTCACACTTTCTGAATCAGTGACAGGCGTGGATTTATCTGATTTCATTTTGTACACAACCAATATCAGTGGCGCTTCGATAACAAGCGTCAATAGCTTTGATCCATTTTATATTGTCGCTGTCAACACCGGCAGCGGCGATGGCGCGCTGCGCCTTGATCTTATTGACGACGACAGCATCACCAACGGCAGCAATCTTGGTGGGGTTGGCTTAGGAAATGGAACCTTTAACAATGGAGAAATTTATACGATCGACAAGACAGCGCCTATCGTGACTTCGATCATTCGAGCCAGCGCCAATCCAGCCAACTCAACCAGCGTAGATTTTATTGTTACTTTCTCAGAATCCGTTACAGGTGTGGATGTGGGGGATTTCAAATTAAACACCGAAAATATCAACAGAGCATCAGTTATCAGCCTGAATAGTCTCGACCCGTTCTTTGTCGTCACTGTGAACACCGGCATCGGGACCGGCAACCTTCGCCTTGATCAAATTGACGATGACAGCATTGCAGATAGCGCGAATAACAAATTAGGCGGCCTTGGCGCTGACAACGGGACGTTCAATACAGGCGAGGCTTTCAACGTCTCAAAAAGTTCCATTAATTTCCCTCCGCCTTCCAACCAAGAGCCTCGAAAAAACCTACTAACCAATAATTCAAACACATCCTTCGCATGGTCACGTGTTCGAGGCGGACTGGCTTACGAAATCATAATCGCAGCCGATATGAATTTCAACAATCTCATACTGAGTCGGACAGTGGACGGGACATCTTATACAGGAACCTCTTTACTCACCGATGGAACCTATTACTGGCATGTACGCGCTTATAATGAAAATTTTCAACCAGGCAAATTCAGCGCGACCTATTCTTTCACAATCGATACCATTGCACCGGCAACGCCAATTCCCACCAGCCCGCTAAATAAGGCATCAACAACCAGAAGACCCACATTAAAGTGGTCACCAGTTAATGAGGCGATAAATTATCAAATTGAAGTTGACAACAATTCCGACTTCTCGAGTCCAGAATTCAGATCTACAAAACGGGCTGCATCCATTCGAACCTCCAACCTACCCAAAGGAGTTTGTTTCTGGCGAGTACGAACAAAAGACGCAGCAGGAAATTGGAGCAACTGGTCTGAGAGCCAATTAATAAATATCCAGTAAGACCCATAAACATCTACAATATCCATAAATAATAAGAATAATATCGCTTCATTTGTCTCCGCGCTCAATATTTATGATATTTATCTAGTATATTGACAATCCAAACCGACTTGGTTATACTTGTCCTATGAAATCAACGCGCGACAAGATATTACACACTTTATTATCAAAACCCCGCTCCACCATTAATACATTAGCAGAGGCTGTTGGAATCAATCCAATTTCTGTGCGGCATCACCTCACAAACCTGCAAATGGAAGGATTGGTTGAAGGGCAAGAGGAACGGCACGGTGTAGGACGTCCGCGGTTGGTTTACACTTTGACAGATGAGGGCATGGAACACTTCCCCACCCGCTATATGCAACTTACAACACGTTTACTGGCTCAGATGAAAGATACTATGCCGGGGCCGGTCGTGGCAAAGTTATTCAGCCAGATCGCAGAAGATATGGCCGGTCAGTATTCCAAAGATATGCAGGGACTTAGTATGGAAGAACGTCTTGATTTCGTCAAAGAAATGTTGGGGCGTGAAGGCTTCACCGTTGAATGGGAGAAGAAAGATGGACAATACCAAATCCATGAAATTTCATGCCCTTATTATCAAATCGGGATCGCCCATCCTGAAGTATGCACTGTTGACCAAACCTTGATCTCTAAAATGCTGGCTTTGCCTGCCAATAAAGTTCAATGTATTTTGAGCGGCGCTGCGCATTGTACGTATGTAATCCAACCTGTTGAAGTAAATAACTAAGAAACAAGGAGCCAAAATGCCAGACACTGAAGTACAAGAAATCCAGTGGACACTCCACAAGACTTTCCCAGAACGCGTACAGGAAGTACGCGCCCGCCTCTCTGAGGTGATCGATCCTGAAATTGGAATGAACATTATCCAGCTAGGACTGATCCGCGATGTCGAGATTACAGCTGAGGGAATCGGTCATGTCAAAATGATCCTCACCACACCATTTTGCCCTTATGGGCCAGCCATGATCGAAATGACAAAAGCCAAAGCGGTCGAAGGACTCAATATGCCTGTCAACATTGAAATGGGAATGGATATGTGGGACTTCTCGATGATGGAAGACCCGTCCGCGCTGGACTGGGGAATGTACACATAAAGTTGAAGGTTAAAAGTAAAAGACGCCGATCCAATTGGATCGGCGTCTTTTTTTATTCGAAGCGTTCATCCCTTATTCTTATTCCAATGCATGGCATTTGGCTGTTCGCCTTCTGCAAAACCTGAAATGATGATCAACGCATTGGTCACATTTTTTGAGTGATTTTTCCAGCGATGCTGCATTTTAGACTCAAACAACAAACTATCTCCAGGGGATAGTAAAAAGACCTGCTTCTCTACAAAATATTCCAATTCACCTCGCAGGCAGAACACAAACTCGTGCCCTGAATGGACAATACTATGAGAGCCGCTTGCCGCGCCACTTTCAAGCGTGAGCATGAACGGCTCCACCCGGCCAGAGAACTGCTCACCGCCTAAGGCTTCAAACACGCCGCGCGTAAACGACATGCGTGTACGCTCATCTGATTTCAAAAAAACAATTTGTTTCTTCTCGGTTTGAGATCCGAAAAAAGCGGTAATCGAAACCCCCAACGCGTCAGCCAATTTATATAACGTACTGACTGAAGGCGAAGTTTTTCCACGCTCGATCATGCTGAGCGCATTCGCGGAGAGTCCGCTTTTGGTGGCGAGAGTTCGCATTGACATATTTCGCGCCTCGCGCAGTTGACGCAAACTTGACGCTACATCGACAGACATTGCTTCCCGTTGGAATGATTCCATAATGCCTCCTATATATTTTTACCAAACATACCTGAATTATACCGTAACTATATGTGACATTAAACACAAGTTAATATGACACAAGCCACTATTGTACAAATCGTCACAATAGTATTATGAAAATGCGAATATGTGTTTATATGAATATAGGTAAAACAAAATGGTTAACCAAACCCTCAAACAGGAAATCTCGCAACTTGAAGCTGATTTTTGCTTCGCCCTCTCTGACCCGAACCGCATCCTTATGCTGTATGCCCTCAGCGAGAAGCCTCTCAATGTAACCGAACTCACCAACGAACTCGGGTTGAATCAGCCCACTACATCGAGGCATCTCAAGGTTATGCGGGAACGGGGTTTGGTGCAAACTGTCCGAACGGGCACGACCGTCACTTATCATCTTACAGACCAAAGATTAATTCAGGCGCTTGATCTTCTGCGATCCGTTATGCGGGATCGCTTGACCCAGCGTGCAAGCCTGATAAACGAAATCGCATAAGGAGAATGTTGATGAAGAACCGCTTCCCTTCCTGGATTTTTGGACTGCTCGGCATTTTGTTGCTGATCCTCGTCCCTATCCTTTATTTCCTGCCACGCACCCAGGCATCCACTGACCCTGCGGCGTACATCCCTACGAAAGCAGTGCATGTGGATCATAAAGATATTGTCAAAGGCGAATTCAAAACAGGACAGGATGTGACCCGCGCCTGTCTCGAATGTCACGAAGACGCCGCGACCGATTTTATGAAAACAACTCACTGGACATGGGAATCAAAAGCTTTCGATGTACCATGGCGCGCTGACTCTGTGACGATCGGTAAGATAAATCAGATCAACAATTTTTGCATCGGCTCACAAGGCAATGAAAATAAATGTATGTCTTGCCACGCTGGCTATGGCTGGGAGAACGGAAAAGAATCAGTACTTGCCAGTCAAGAGAATGTAGATTGCCTTGCCTGTCACGCGGACTCTGGCGCGTACGGCAAAGGCATATTTGGCAACCCCGCTGACGGCGTAGACTTGCTCGCCGCCGCGCAAAGTGTGCGCGCCCCGACACGCGAGAATTGTGGAAAATGTCACTTCGATGGCGGCGGAGGCAACGGCGTCAAACACGGCGACCTTGATGAAAGCCTATACTTCCCTCAAAAAAATCTTGATATCCATATGGGCGGCGAAGCCAACATGCAATGCACCGACTGTCACGTGACAAAAGATCATCAAATTTTAGGGCGTATGCTCGCGGACAATTACACCATCGATCCGCAAGAACAAGTTTCCTGCGAACAATGCCATGTAAATCAAAAACATAAAGATGAACGCATCAATACTCATCTTTCTGCGGTTGCTTGTCAAACCTGTCATATCCCCGCGATTGCACTCGAAGATCCAACCAAAGTCAAATGGGACTGGTCGCAAGCGGGTCAGGAAGGACGCACAGAGGATCATTTCACATATCTAAAGATCAAGGGCGAATTCACTTACGAAAAGAATTTCAAACCCACGTATCTCTGGTTCAATGGCAACAATGAATATCGCTATATCCTCGGCGACAAGGTCAGCGCAAACGGCCCGACCTACATCAATAAGCCCGCAGGCGATATCAAAGATACCCGCGCAAAGATATTCCCCTTCAAATTACATATCGCCAAACAGCCGTACGACACAGTAAATAATTATTTACTGCAACCTGTCACCTCTGGTAAAGGCGGCTTCTGGACCACCTTCGATTGGAACAGCGCCTTCGAACTCGCCGCGCCAATCACAGGCCTCGATTACAGCGGCCAATATGGTTTTACAGAAACCTATATGTACTGGCCGACAACTCACATGGTTCAATCTGCCGACAAGGCGTTGCAATGCGACTCTTGTCACGGTGAATCTGGCCGCATGGATTGGGAAGCCCTCGGCTATCCTGGTGATCCAATTGAATGGGGCGGGAGAAAATAACCATGAAACGCTACTCACTCCTCTCACTTGCTGGACTTCTTATCCTCGTGCTTGCATTCGGAATTAGCACGGTTCTCGCCTCGCCCAAAGCTGTTCCTGAACAACAGGCATCTCCCCTGCATCCGAATTTTATCCTGCTCGATGTAAATGATGTAAATGTGTTGGAAAGCAAAAATGCAGTTTCAACTATTAAAACCTGCGGACAGTGTCATGATACAGAATTTATTACGTCACACGCATTTCACGCTGACTTGGGACTGTCTGATTACGCGGCCTCCAAAAAATCATGGGATGCAAGCACAGGCACGTTCGGACAATGGAATCCACTCACCTACCGCTTCCTCTCTCAGAGCGGCGATGAACGGCTTGACTTATCCACTGCTGAATGGCTGATGTTAAACGGTGAACGTGTCGTTGGCAGCGGCCCTGCTACAACGTCTCGTGATGGAAATTTACTTGCGGCCGCAAAAGCAAGCGAAACCAATCCTGAAACTTCCCTGCTTGATTCAAATGGCAATGTCATAACCTGGGATTGGAAAAAATCTGGCACCATGGAAATGAATTGTTTCCTTTGTCACCTTGAAGCTCCAAACACTTCCGCTCGCGCAGACGCGATCCATGCTGGCGAATTTGGCAAGGCAAACACAGCCACTTTACTTGGCTTAAACATCGTCAGTGAATCAGTTGACGGGTGGACCTGGAATGCAGAATCATTTACCGAGGCTGGCGAACTCAAAAGTGAAAAACTTGGCATTCAGGATCCGACCAATTCAAACTGCGCTACCTGTCATGGTGAAGTACATCCCGATACGGAAGAGCCACTCACCGTCAGCGCCTGTGACTTGAATTATCCGCAGACCGCTACAACGGGACAAGTTGTCAGCGGACAACGCATTTCTAATTCTGGCGTAAACCTGAGCGGCAAGGAAGCTCTCACCCGCTCGTGGGATGTCCACGCAGAACGACAATTGCAATGCACAGATTGTCATTATGCGCTCAACAATCCCGCACATATCAGCGAAGCGCAGAGCAACAACCCTGAGCATTTAATCTACGATCCGCGCTCTTTGGAAATTGGCGAATATCTACAGCGACCCGATCATAATTTTGCGCGCGGACAAAGTGCGCAATTCAACGTAGCACCAGAGTACAAAGGCACGATGCGCCGCTGCGAAAATTGTCACGACGCCAACAAAGGGCACGCTGACTGGCTGCCCTACATAAAGACTCACATGGACTCGGTCGCATGCGAAACCTGTCACATCCCACAGATGTATGCACCCGCTATTCAAGCATACGACTGGACAGTCATTACTCCTGATGGCAAGGCTGTCGAATCCTGCCGCGGGGTGAATGGAACTCCCAACAAAGTCACATCGCTCATTACAGGTTACAAACCAGTATTATTAAATCGCACAAATATTGACGGACAAAAATTACTGGCTCCATATAACTTGATCACTTCCTTTTATTGGGTCTATGACGATGCGAATAACAACAAACGCCCCGTTCGCCTGATCGATCTTGAATCAGCATATCTTGAAAACGGAAATTACGCCGCCGATATTGTTACCGCATTTGACTCAAACAACGATGGAAAAATAAGCAGCGCGGAGCTTATTCTTAACTCTCCAGTGAAAGAGATGACTGTCAAATCAAAACTAGTTGCGCTTGGGTTGGAGAATCCGCGTATTGAAGGCATGGTTCAACCATACAGTATCAACCACAATGTCGCTCGCGGAGCAGACGCGGTCAACGAGTGCAAAGCCTGCCACGCCGATGAGTCGCGCGTATCGCAGTCTATCAAGCTGGCAGAATTCGCTCCTGTAATGCCTATCTTTGACGCTGCTAATAATGTCAACGGCAGCGGCGAGATCGTAACAGGCGAAGATGGTGCGCTATATTATCAGCCGATGCCGTCTAAAGATAGTATGTATGTATTCGGTTCAAGCCGTGTTAGTTGGATCGATTGGTTCGGCACGATCGCGTTCGCGGGTTCGCTTTTAGGTGTGATCGGGCATGGGACGCTGAGATATTTCTCATCCAAAAAACAGCCGAAAGGTCAGGTAAAAACCGAGCGTGTTCATATGTACGAACCGTATCGCCGCTTCTGGCATTGGCTGCAAACGACATCCATCGTCATGCTGTTATTTACAGGTCTAATTATCCATAGACCTGATATCTTCGGCGCGTTCTCTTTCCGCGGCGTGGTGACAGTACATAATGTGCTTGCGGTCATCCTTGTTGTCAATGCTGCCCTCTCGTTTTTCTATCATATTGTCACTGCACGCATTCAGGAATTCATCCCGCGACCCTACGGATTCTTCGACGATGCGATCATTCAGGCAAAGTATTACATCAGCGGAATTTTCAAAGGCGAAGCACATCCGTTTGAGAAGCTGCCAACCAGCCGCATGAACCCCATTCAGAAAATGACCTATTTCATGATATTGAATGTGCTATTGCCGCTTCAGATCATCACAGGCGCGATCATGTGGAGCGTACAAAAATGGCCTGAATTTGCAAACGCTCTGGGAGGGCTGCCATTCCTGGCACCTTTCCACTCACTCGTGGCGTGGATGTTCGGCACATTTATTCTTGTCCATGTATATATGACGACCACTGGCGCAACTCCGCTTGAAGCGATGCGCGCGATGGTAACTGGTTATGAAGAAGTGGAAGTACATGAAAGCAAGGATGAAGCCTAAATTAATTTAATGAAACACTCAACCAACCTTCAACTGATAACTTTCAACCTGAATTTATAACAAGGAGTATCAATGACTACTCAAACAAGAAAATCAATATTCAACCGACCAGAAAAAGCGTATGTTCATCCATATTTTGGCGGAGTGGTTCTGGGAATTGTTCTGTTCCTGGCATTCCTACTAACTGGTAATGGACTCGGCTCATCTGGAGCAACCAGCCGCATTGACGCGGCACTCGTCGATGCCGTCGCTCCGTCGCATGTTGACAACACACCTTATCTTTTGAAGATGGCAGGCGGGGATAAAAATCCACTCGACGATTGGATCGTGCCTGTATTTTTCGGCGCATTGCTCGGCGGCTTCACCTCTGGCGCTTTCAATGGACGCCTCAAAATAATGACCACCAAAGGTCCAAACATATCCAACCGTACACGCTGGCTAATGTCCTTTCTCGGCGGTGTGATATTTCTGTATGGCGCACGCATGGCACGCGGATGCACATCAGGGCAGGCGCTGTCAGGCGGTGCGACTCTCGCAGCTGGTTCCTGGGTGATCATGTTCGCCATCTTCGGTGGCGCGTATGCTCTCGCGTATTTTGTAAGGAAGTTGTGGTTGTAAAACGTTTAAACGTCTCAACGTTTTCTCAAGGAGAAACAAAATGAATTTTCCCCTCCAATCTTTTATCGCAGTCAACGCAGCCAACCCGTGGACGTATGTACTCTTCGCCGCGATCGGTTTTGCATTTGGCTATACACTTGAAATGTCTGGCTTCGGCGACTCAAGAAAACTGGCCGCGCAATTTTATTTCACCGAACTGACCGTCCTCAAAGTCATGTTCACTGCCATCGCCGTGGCAATGGTTTTATTATTTGGCGCGGTCGGGCTTGGCATTCTCGATTTCAGCCAGGTCTGGGTCAACCCAACTTATCTCGCCTCAGGCATCGTCGGTGGATTGATCATGGGCGTTGGCTTTATCGTCGGCGGATTCTGCCCCACCACTTCCCTTGCATCCGCATCAACAGGCAAGATCGACGGTATGTTATTTATGCTCGGTGGATTTGTCGGCGCATTCCTGTTTGGTGAAACTGAAAATTATTTCAGTAATTGGTACAACAACGCGGGTTATTATGGACGCCTGACACTCGACCAAGTCTTTAATATTCCAGTGGGCGCAGTTGTTGTGTTGGTTGTGCTCATGGCACTCTTCATGTTCTGGGGCGGCGAACAACTTGAACGCATCTTCGGCAAAAAAGATTTGAGCAAAGAACCCAAACTACGCCTGGCTGGCGCGGCAATTTTAATTGTCGCAGCGCTGGCAGTTTTTGTGATTGGAAATCCTTCGCTTGAAGAAAAATATAACAAAGTTAAATTCACGCGTACCGAAAGCATCCCTCAAGTAAACGCAGATCCCATCGTCAACACATTAACCTACACCGCAGATGAGATGCTTGAGAATAGACTCGTATTTATCACATCCGCCGAAGCCTTCAAGGCGAAATACAATCAATCCATGAATCCTGTTTATTTGGATGTGCGTTCTGAATCTGATTACAACCTCTATCACATCGAAAACGCGGTCAATGTTCCACTGGAACGGCTCACCGAAGTTATCCCCGTTTTACTTAGCGAACCACCCGCGAACAGCGTATTCATCTTGATGAGTAACGACGAAGCAGCGGCTACCAAAGCCTGGAAGACTCTCGTCGGATCAAGCGTCCAGAATGTATACATCCTCGAAGGTGGAGTCAATAGCTGGATCGCATTTTTCGGCAAGGATGACAAAACACTGCAACCCGCGCCGAAAGCTGGTGATGACCAATTGGGCTATATTTTCCCTGCAGCATTGGGCAGCCAATACGAGTCGTGTGATCCCAATCCACAGGAATATGAAACACTGGAATTCGAAGCCAAGATCATTCTGCAACTCAAGCGTGATAAATCTGGCGGCGGTTGCGGGTAGGGCAGTTTTCAGTTTTCAGTAATCAGTAAAACAATAATCGCGTGATAATTCGCGCGATTATTGTTTTCATTCTTTATCATTCATCTTTAGACTTTATAAATCACATCCAGATATTTTTTTAGTAAATCGCTGACCATACCGCGCAAAGGCAGAGTCGCCGCCATGCCGTAGACTGGAGCCATTGTCCCTTTTTCTTCGGGATGCATTTTGACATGTTCGACTGCTTCCCGCAAATCAACAATAAACCGTTGTGCTACACCAGGCTGAGCATGCCGCAATGTGACGCAGATATGCACACAGCTAGGTTTGTGCAGCCCGTTCAAACTCCACTTCTTGTGCGCCATGAAATCCAATACTTTATAAATATCAAGAGAGTCTGACGCAAACGCGATCACAAAAAGTGGATCGCCAAGAACGCGCAATTCAGGGATTTCACGGATCCCTTTTTTAATGGCCGCGGCTGTTTCAAGAATTTTCCCAGTTGCGGATAAATAGCCTTCCGCGCCAATGGATGTCAACGCGGCCCAACAAGCAGCGCTCAACGCTCCAGGGCGGCTGCCTGCAAAGGTGGGCGAAAAATATAAACCGCCAGGCCATTCGGTGGATGTGTAATATTGAAAATGTCTCAGTTCCTGTCCACGATACAAAACAACGGATGTGCCTTTCGCCGCGTAACCGTATTTATGCGTATCCGCAGACATGGAGGTTACGCCAGGTAAACGGAAATCAAACTGCGGCACCTTGTATCCCAACTTCTCAGCCCACGGCAGAACAAATCCGCCCAAACATCCATCAGTGTGAAAACCAATATTATTCTGACGGGCAAGTTCGGATAACTCCGCGATCGGGTCAATCGCGCCATGCGGAAAGGAAGGCGCTGAACCGACGATCACAACTGTGTTCGGCGTAATCGCCTTTCGCGCAGATTCCACATCTGCGCGAAAGGTTTCGTCGACAGGGATGTGGATCATTTTGATATTAAAATATTCACTGGCTTTATCGAAAGCGGCATGGGCAGTAACGGGGACGATCATCTCAGGCTTCGTAATGCCTTTCTTCTCTCGCGCCCAATCGCGATAGGTTTTCATCGCCAGCAAAATACTTTCGGTGCCGCCGGATGAAAGCGTGCCGCAAACATCCTGGCCTGCCCCGCCGAGCATGTCCGCTGTCATCGCCACGATCTCAGCTTCAAATTTTGTCGCGCTGGGCCAAACATCCGCGTGGAGCGGATTGCTTTGTGAGTTGATGGCGTACACTTGATTTAGAAAATCAATATGCTCCTGGTCACCATGATAGACCGCGCCTGAAACAAAGCCATTCTTCCATTGAGATTCTTCCTGATCGCGCATGGATTCCATCTCATGCAAAACATCAGCACGCTTGCGCCCAGCCTCGGGGATTTGCGTGAATGTAGCAAATTTATTCTTGTATGGCTTGGATGAAGTTTCAAGCCCAACCATGATCTCAGCGTATTCGCTATCGATCTTTTGGCTGACGCCGGGAATGGCTTTTAATCCCTTTTCCACAGATGCCAAAAAACGCGGGTTTAATTTCCCCAGTTGTTTTATGATGTTATCTTTCCAACTCATGAAGTATCTCCAATTCGGAATGCGGGCTTCAGTTAGTGTTGTTGATTTAATCGCGCGTGGATCTTGCGATTGCTTTCATAAATTGCGACAAACTCTTTGAAAAGCTCATCGTAAATTTTGCGATTGTCGGGATTCGGCGTATATGTATTCGCGATCTTCACGCGGGTGCCGATCTCATCATATTTCATGTAACCAAGCGAAGCCGAAGCCAGCAAGGCTGCACCGCGCACATTCGCTTCGATCGGGTCTTTGACCTGTCGAATGGGGCGGTTCAACACATCCGCATGGATCTGACACCAAACATTGGATTTCGCGCCGCCGCCGACCATGTTAATGGCATCGACTGGACGCTTGTTGAATTGCTCAACATACTTCAACAACCAGCGCGAGTTATACGCCACGCCTTCAAAAACCGCCCGCACCATATGCGCGCGCGTTGTATTAAGTGATTGGTTATTAAATCCGCCGCGCACCAAATGATCATCAACGGGAGTGCGTTCGCCATAAAGCCAGGGTGTAAATATTAATTTGTCACTGCCGGCAGGCGTGCGCTCGGTGATCTGATCGAATAGCTGATATGCATTTGAAGGCTTCACACCCGTGGACAATTCATCCTCTGGAAAAATAATATTATTACGCAGATATTGCAGGCATCCCCCGGCACATTCCTGTTCATTGGTGAGCAGGTAGCGCCCCGGTATGGCAGAAGGGAGAGCGCCTAAGTTATGGAACAAGTCGGTTTTTTTGAATGGGACATGACAGGTCAACCAGCCGGAAGTTCCAATGTATAGATGTGGTTCAAAATCGCGCACTGCGCCAGATCCGATAGCTGCGGAGTGGACATCCGGCGAACCCATCAATACCTTGACATCTTCACGCAAACCCCAGGCGCGGGCAATATCGGGACGAAGAGTCCCCAGTATCGCATTGGCAGGTTTCAGGTCAGGAAGTTTCGTGCGGTCTATCGTCGAAAGTTTGATGAGACCCTCATGATAGGTGACATTCTCAATATTGCGATTGTCCGTCAGCCAATTCAAAGTGATCGAATTAAACGATGCCGCAAAATTTCCAGTCAAACGTAAGCCGATATAATCCACTGGCTCAAGAAATTTATATGCGCGTTGATAAATATCGGGGCGTTCGTATTTGAGAAACAAAATATGAGCAGTGGGGTCTTTACCCGATTTTCCAGGAATTCCGCCAGTCAATCGAATCCAATTTATAAGTTTCGCAAGCCCATATCCCTCAACTTTGAGCGGCCCATCAACCAGCTTGTTGACATAAGGAGCGCCGCGCGAATCCATCCAGATGATGGCGTTGCCCAACGCATTGCCATCCTGATCGACTGCGACAGTCCCTGACCATTGTGCTGTAATTGCAACTGCAACGATATCATCCTTGGGAACGAGGTTTTTCGCAAACAATCTTTGGCCCGCCATTTGGATGGCGTTCCACCAATCATCCGGCGCTTGTTCAGCTCCGCCGCCCGCTGGAAGCAATATCGGCGTTTCCTCGAATTCACTGCCAATCAATTCGCCTTGGGTAGAAAGTAATGCAACTTTGGGCCCTGATGTACCAAGATCTATTGCGAGTATGAATTTATTTTCTTTTGACATTTGCCGCCTCAAGATTTGGAATTTATAGGAAACGCTTCCAAGATGATACACCAACATTTCAGAATAGCCAACCAGATCATGTTTCAATAAAAAAACTCTTGATCAATAATCAAGCCTTTCCTTCTATGGCCCCGGAGTAGGCGTCTTTGAAGGGGTGCTGGTCGGTGTAGACGTCCTTGAAAGAGTGCTGGTTGGTGTGGGCGTCGGCGGCGGGGTGAAAATCGGCAACACAACGATATCAGTTCCCGGGTCGATCTGCAAATAAATATCTTGCACCCAACACGGAACGTGGTAAGTTGGATTGTCCACCAATAGCCAGCCGGGGATGCTTCCACGCCCAACCAACTTAACTCTGATACCTTCCTTCAACGAACTGATCACATCGTAAACTGGACCTGGCCCCCACCAACACAATGCAGCGCGAGAAACAAGCGGATCCGCCGCCGCTGGTGCAGGCGAGGCCGTCTCTGTCATTTGCGGCTCTGACGTAAATGTAGTTGCGAATATAACCGTCTCAACCAGCAGCCCGTCAGCAATAGTTGGTGTAGTTGTCTCGCTTGGCGCAGACGAAGACCCAATGGTTTGAGGTAAATTACAGGCAAGTACCGCCATGATCAGAATTAGCAAGGCCGTGATATTTCTAAAAATAGTTTTTTTCATTTTATTCACCTTTCACTAAAAGGAATATTTTACTTTAATCTCGTTAATCATCGTTCTCGTTTTGGACACCATAAACCCGAGCAACCGCAGACTCAATCTCTGCATTTGTATGTTTTTCACACGCCACAAGCGGACGCGCCGCATACGAAACGAGTTTTCCGCCAGCGCTCATCACTTTGGCATCCACAAACTTCCCGCTTGTGTTGGTAACCACATAAAGTTGATACAGCTTTCCGCACACGATACATCCGTGTGTTTCACCTTTGGTGAATTTTTCTGTCATATCGACCTCCAGGAACTATTTAACTATACAACAAATTTATGAAATATCCGAATTGAAATCGTGAAACGCGAGCTGTAAACTCAACAAGTTATCTTTATCACTTGTCCAATACGGAAATTTCCTGTATGCTTACTAAAGCGAGAAAAATATCGACTGAATCTAAAAATGAATTGGACTCACACAATTTGGGGTGTTAATACTTGCGATCAATATAGTCGCAGCAATGTGAACACCCGCTATAATAAAAATATATTTACAAAGAGAAAGCCATGAAACAAAGTATTCTATTTTCATTGGTATTTTTGCTGATTAGCGGATGTGGGCTATCCACAAAGACAACACCAATCCAAACAAGAGCGGCTGAAATTCCACGCACTCCAACCGCGTCGGCAACAAATAACCCTCCCACAACAACTCCGCCGCCATTGCCTAACCTGATACAAACTCCTACTGCCATATCAGCCACGATCATTTTTCAGGATAATTTTAATGGTTTTCTGGTGAAATAATGGGTCCACTACAAATCAAATGATCCATCTCGTATAACGAAAATTCAATTTTGACCAACACCCATGGTGATACAAATGACAAACAAGATCAAACCTTCTGAAAGAATATCAGCACGCTTTCAAATATCAGCCGAAAGCGCAAAGTATTTTCTGAGCCGTGTCCAAAAAAGTTTCAAGACGGAAAGACCTCCCCACAAATTGATCGTGGATTTCATTGACACACAGAATTTTGAACTCCTGCTCACTCCGTACGAGATCGCGGCCATGATGAATGAAAGCGGCACATGGGCGTTCGCGTTAGCCACCGAACCTCCCATCCTAATCGGCGATGATGATGATTTTCCTTTACAAGATTAATTATTTAGCTCGAAGAAGAACAAAGGAAATACAGACATACAACCTTGGCCGCATCGCAATAAATCCCTTTTCGCAAAGTTGATAAGAGGAAGGATAAAACCGTTCAGTTTTATCCTTCCTCTTATCAACTTATCCAAAAATTTACTTTTGCGTGATGGTCACAGACTCGATCACATCCCCTGTAAAGGTGGGGCTTTGTCCCGGATCGCGAAGTGTGATGGTACTCAAAACACCCATGCCCTCAAGCACCTGTCCGAAAATGGTATATCCACCATTCAAGGCTTCCTGTGGAGAAAAAGTAATAAAAAACTGACTCCCATTGGTATCTCGTCCAGCGTTCGCCATTGCCAGCACGCCCGCTTTAGCAAACGTAAGATCATTATCTTCATTCACAAATTTATAACCCGGGCCGCCAGTACCCGTGCCCGTAGGATCGCCGCCCTGCGCCATAAAATCTGGCAGAACACGATGGAAAGTCACGCCATCAAAAAAACCTTTACAACCCAAGAAAGCAAAACTATTCACTGTGATTGGCGCTTTGGCAGGATACAACTCCGCAACAATCTGACCGCCCTTTGCCAGCTTAATGTTCGCAAAATATTTCTTCGCCGTATCGATCAGCATTGGCGGCGCTTCGTTATAAGTATCAGCTGCGGCGATCGAATCAAATATCCCGCAAGCAGAGGTGGTGCTATTAACCACGCTGTTGGAGCTTGAGTCAGTAGCGACAGCATCTCCATTGGACTTGGGTCTCGAAAGCAAATACCAGGCAAATAACGCGACCAAAACTAAAACCACACCCAGCGCCGCATATTGCATGGACATATCGGGTTTCTTGACAACTTTTTTTACAGGTTTCTTTTTTGCCATAATAACCTTCTCCTTGAATGATATATCCATATTATAACAACCTTGCGCGCAGAGGAGTTATCTTGTATGCTTACTACACTATGCGAAATTATTTCAAAAAACAGATCGCCCTTCCACAAGACCACGGTTCGTGGGTATTCATTTTAACACCCTTGCTTGTTGGCATCTTCGCAGGCGGAAAATTCGATCACGCAATCTTCAATCTTTTAATAGCCGCGACTTCTGCATTCATGATCCGCCAACCGATGACGATCATCGTCAAAGTAAGATCTGGCAGACGCCCAAACACTGATCTAGCCGCCGCCCGGTTTTGGATACTAATCTATGGCAGTTTCGCAGCCCTGGCATTGACCGCGCTCATCCGCGGCGGATTTGGCTATCTGTTATATCTGGCAATACCAGGCGCACCGGTCTTCGCGTGGCATCTGTGGCTGGTCAGTCAACGCGCAGAGCGGAAACAAGCAGGCATAGAGATCATCGCCACGGGAGTTCTGTCTCTGGCCGCGCCTGCTGCCTATTGGGTGGGACTTGGCCGCTACGATCCGCATGGATGGTGGCTTTTGATCTGGGTCTGGCTGCAATCGGCCGCGAGTATTGTCTACGCATATCTCAGGCTGGAACAACGCGATTTGAAACAAGATCAGTTCCAAAGCGGAGAAAGAAGCGCGTTGTGGAAGATGGGCAATCGCGCATTCCTATATACATCCTTTAATTTAAGCGCGGCGCTTATCCTTGGTTGGGCAAATATCATTCCGCAACTTATCTTCATTCCATTTCTAGTACAATGGCTTGAAACGATCTGGGGCATTACTCATCCTTCGATTGGATGGAAACCCATTCGGATCGGCATGCGTCAATTCACGGTCAGCATGTTGTGGACGATATTATTTATCCTTTTTAATAAATTCTAAACGGAGCAATTATGAAAGACAGCATCATCCTCGTCACGAACAACGGTATGGGAAAAGCGCCCACCCCTCAACTGCAACATATACTGGCCGCAAAATATTTTGAACTGCTGCTGCAAAACAATGAACTGCCCGCGGCCATTTGTTTCTATACCGATGGCGTTCGATTAACCGTCAGCGGCTCACCTGTGCTTGACCAACTCAAGGCGCTGGAAACAAAAGGAGTACGACTGATCATCTGCGCCACCTGTCTCGACTATTTCGATATTAGAGACGATGTGCAAGTTGGCATCATCGGCGGGATGCCCGATATCATCGAAGCGCAAACAAAAGCATCCAAAGTGATTACAATATAAACAGCTTTCGCTCAGAGTGTGCGAAACTTGTATAAAAAAATATCGGAGAAGAATCAAATGAATTTTGATCTAAGCGAAGAACAAAAAATATGGAAGAAAACCGTGCACGATTTTGTGGCAAAAGTTGTTAAACCCAAGGCGCATGAAGTGGACGAAACCAGCGAGTTCAACTGGGAGGCTGTTCGCAAAGGCGGTCCGCTCGGATTAATGGGATTGAGCATTCCCGAAACCTACGGCGGCTCCAATGTAGATATGATCTCATCCGTTATCGCGATGGAAGAATTGGGTTGGGGCTGCGGCTCGACCGCGCTGGCTTTCACCGCCCACAATGGACTCGGCACTGCGCCCATCACGCTTTATGGTTCGGAAGAACTGAAAGCGAAATGGCTTCCTATGATGGCGGATGGCAAAAATAAACTTGGCGCGCTGGCATTGACCGAACCCGGCGCCGGTTCTGATATTCAAGGCGGCGTGATCACCAAGGCTGAAAAGCAAGGGGATGAATGGGTTATTAATGGCGCAAAGATGTGGTGCACAAACGCCGGTATTGCGGAATATATCATCACCCTTGTCCGCACAAACCCGAAGGGCGGATCAAAATCGTTGAGCATGATCCTGGTTCCGACTGATTCACAAGGCTTGAAGATCGGTCCACCCGAGAAAAAAATGGGGTTGCACGGCTCGCCTACCCACGCCGTCAGCTATGACAATGTCCACGTACCGCTGGGAAATCTCGTCGGACCCGAAGGACGCGGACTGCAACAAACCCTGGCCACTTTGGATGCGGGCCGCATCAGCATTGGCGCGATCTCTATCGGACTGGCTCAATCCGCAATGGAGACGGCAGTAGAGTACGCCCGTCAACGCAAGGCGTTTGGTCAACCCATCGCGGAATTTCAAGCGATCCAATTTAAATTATCAAACATGGCAACGGAAATCGAACTGGCGCGCACCCTGTTATACAAAGCCGCGTGGTTAAAAGACGAAGGCCGCCCGTACAACAAGGAAGCCGCCATGGCAAAACTCTTCGCAACAGAAATGGCGGAACGTGCCTGTTATGATGCGATCCAGATCCACGGCGGATTTGGCTATAGCAGTGAGTATCATGTTGAACGCATGTACCGCGATGCGCGCCTAATGACCATCGGTGAAGGGACGAGCGAGATACAAAGATTAGTCATCGCAAGACATGTGCTGGCGAGCGAGTAAAATCAACCCCGCAAATTCTTTCCTCGGCAGGAAACATTGTATGACTAAAATTTTGATCGTGGACGACAACGTGGAAGCAACAGAATTGTTTGAAAAATTCCTGACTTTTGAAGGCTATGAAACAACTTCATTAAATGAAAGCGCCAAAACTTTAGATATAGCCAATACAATCATCCCTGATCTATTTATCCTTGATCTAATGATGCCTCCACCAGACGGTTTTAAATTATGCAGGCTATTACGGGCAGATCCTAAATTTGAGCTTACGCCTATAATTATTATTACTGCCTTAGACGATAGTGACAGCAAAGCAATTGCCTACGGCGCCGGCGCAAATGATTATCTGACAAAGCCATTCCACATTAATGAACTCGCTATACGAGTAAAAAACCTTTTATAAAGAAATTCACCCCTATAATAAAAAAGCGGCACACCATCAAAAGTGTGCCGCTTTTTTATTACTGAACTTGAATTCTTACTTTAATGTGCGAAGGAATGCAACAACCTGCCAGATCTGTTCATCTGTCAAGACACCCTTCCAGGCAACCATGGAAGTGCCTTCCTTACCGGTGTTTACGCGCCAGTAGAGATAGTCATCGCCAACTGTGGGAGCGAACACGGCCAGATTCTTAGGCTGAGGGTCAAGCGCAACTCCGGCAGGGCCGTCACCATGACCTTGGGGTCCGTGACAGGTTTCGCAATTGGTCTTGAATACTTCTGCGCCGGCAGTAGAGGCATCCGCCCCAAGAGGGCTCTTCGCGCCCGCATACTCAGCCGGAACAGGAGCTACTGTGGCAACAGCGTTTCCACCACCGCAAGCGGCCAAAGCGAGCGCTGCCAAAACTACTAATACAAACAAAATTTTCTTCATTTTCATCCTCCGATAGTATATAGTCGAAAAGCGGTTTGAATTATATGCATATTGTGAATTTATGTACATCCCGAAATTTCGATCTAAAGCAGAATATTTTCTGAGAAGAATCGTCAAAAAAAAGTTGCTCGATTCTGACCAGAGAATCATCATTTTACTTCACAGAAGTTTTCGCCTCATGCGTAACTTCAGCTTGATCCTGTTTTCTAACGCTTATCAACCACCCGACAATAATTAATAACAGAAAGAACGCGATCCCAGCGAACAACAAGCCCTGCAAACTCATATTTGGACCTTCTCCTCCTTCAGATAAAAAACGCATTGCCAACATATTCGCCTCCGTATGATTTTTTATACGGAAGTTATACGTGAAAATATACTTCATGTCAAATGGAAAAACCAGAGACGATTTCCAACTCAGCTACAAGGCTAAAAAAAAACAACGAGGAGGATCGTGTTTTTTGTTGAGTTATATATTCGGCACGCGGTAAGGTAAAATTCAACCTCCCTTTCAATTGGAGAAACGATATGAGCCTTAAAACTTGGTTTAAGATTATTGCCTTATTTCTGCTTGCCCTTGTGTTCTTTTTACGGCTTACATCCCGCCCTGCCCCGGTATATCCCTACTATTCAAGCGATATGAAATATCCACTTGTCATTGCTCACCAGGGCGGGGACGGTCTCTGGCCCGGCGACACTCTCTTTGCATATCAAAATGCTGTCAAACTCGGGGTAGACGTTCTCGAAATGGATATTCACATCACCAAAGATGGAGTGCTCGTTCTCATGCACGATGAAACCGTTGACCGCACCACAGACGGCACAGGCGACATTGAGTCGATGACGCTCGCAGAACTCAAGCAGTTAGACGCAGGCTACGGCTGGACTTCAGACGAAGGCAAGACCTTCCCCTTCCGCGGACAGGGGATCACGATAACTACGTTAGAGGAAATGTATCAAACCTTTCCTGACAAGCATATGACCATCGAAATCAAAATGTCAAACGCTGCAATGATAAAACCATTTTGTGAATTGATCCGCCAATATAATATGCAAGACAAAATATTGGTCGCGTCTTTCTTCGACGACAAGATGAAGGATTTCAGGGCTGAATGTCCTGAAGTGGCCACTTCCAGCGCGAAGAATGAAACGACTATTTTCGTATTAGCCAGCAAGGTATTCCTCGCTGGTTTTTACTCGCCCAAATTTATAGCATTGCAAGTCCCCGAAGAATCGGGGGGGATCACAGTGATGACCGAAGCATTCGTCAAAACCTCACATGCGCGCAATCTCACCGTCGAGGTTTGGACGATCAACGACACCGAAACCATGCAGAAACTCATAGACTGGGGAGTGGGCGGCATCATTACTGATAGACCTGATTTAATGATGGACTTGTTGGGAAGATAAGGATAAAGGCAAACATATACCCGCGCTCATGTTCTCAAATTTCCATCCATATAGTTCTATCTCCAAAAGATGGTTTCACCGTTGGTTCAACTACAACATCAGGATATCCAACATAGATAAATCCTGCAATACATTGATCTTCAGAAAAGCCAAAAAATTCCTTCACCTTCGAATCACGCGCCCATTCGCCGGTACGCCAGATCGCACCAAGGCCGAGTGCGTGCGCGGCCAATAAAATATTCTGGCATGCGGCGGAAACAGCAGAAATATTTTCCACCTCGATTACTTTTGGCTCAACTGGTTTATCGATACCAACTGCGATAATGACTGGCGCGCGGAGCGGCAATGCGCGGGTTTTATCCAAACCCTCTTGCGGCAGATCAGGGAAACGGTCATGTTGTGAAGCGGCCATTGCATCGCCTAATTTATTACGCGCATTTCCCGTCAAAACAAAAAAACGCCACGGCCTCACTTTGAAATGATTTGGAGCCTTGTTGCCGGCATCTAATATTTTTTCGATCATGTCCCGCGGAAGTGAATCCGTTTTTACTTTGCTGACAGAATGTCTCGTATTGATCGTTTCAAATAATTCCATGTTTCCTCAGTGAACAAAGACGCTTGCGGGTAAAATTATCTTACCATGAAAATATTCTACTCCGAAACACATCGCAAACATTATCCGCCTTTCGAGGTTTTCGATGGCGGTAAACGTGTGCCATATCTTGAAAACCCGGATCGCATGGATCGGATTTTATCCGCGCTTAAACAAAAGGATTGGGCTGAATTTCTTGAACCATCAGATTTTGGACTTGAACCGATCTATGCCGTGCATGACAAAGATTACACCACCTTCCTCGCTTCAGCGTGGAACGAGTGGCTGGATTCTGACCCCGAAGTTGCCGCCGCCCCTGAGCTGCACGCTTTCCTGCCCGCGACATTTGCATTGAGACGAACGCCGCATATACCGTCTACACTGCTCGGCAAAGCCGGCTACTACATGATGGATTTATCCGCCTGCATCGTGGAACATACTTATGCTGCAGCGTTGTCGTCTGTCAACTGCGCAGTAAGCGCAGCCGAATCCACATTCCGCACACAGCGTTCCGCATTCGCTCTTTGCCGCCCGCCCGGACATCACGCGGGAGTAGATTACGCGGCTGGTTATTGCTTCATCAATAACGCATCAGTTGCCGCGAATTGGCTTTCATCAAAAGGGAAAGTGGCCTTGCTTGATATAGATTATCATGCCGGAAATGGAACACAGGATATTTTCTACGAACGCGATGATGTTTTGACAATTTCAATTCACGGTGATCCTGATTTCGAATATCCGCATTACATTGGTTTCGCAGATGAAACGGGCGCAGGCGAAGGAATTGGTTTTCATAGAAATTTCCCGCTTCCTGCAGACACAGATGATACCCAATATTTGTCTGCATTGGATGAAGCTTTGGAGATCATAAGAAAATTTGAGCCACAACATCTTGTGATCTCCGCTGGCGTGGACACTTTTGACGGAGACCCGCTTGGCAAATTCAAAGTCACGCGCAACGGATTTATGGAAATTGGAAAGCGAATCGCTGGATTGCGCCTTCCAGCTGTGATCATCATGGAAGGCGGTTACGCCAATGAAGCACTCGGCGAAAACATTGTCACGTTACTGGAGCAGTTTAAATGAAAAAGCAAGTGTTCACTTTATTGATAATATTGATCCTCCTGACTGCCTGCAGATCTTCACCCGAAGCGGAGGCAACTTTAACTGCAACATCCATCACAGCCACCGCAGCTTACTGGACAAAGACTCCGACAGTAACGCTCACTTCATCTCCAACTTCCACGTCGACTCCAACGATCACGTTATCTCCGACAATCACGCCTTCACCCACGGTCACAGCCACTCCAACATTTTCTTTCCCAAGTGTGACCGTCAACAAACAGGCGCATTGCCGTTATGGGCCTGCCGTCGCCTATTTACACGCCGCAGATCTGGCGATTGGAGACATTGGCACAGTGCGCGGAAGAGCCTTTTACAGCAACTGGCTTTTCATCAAATTTGATAAGATCAATTATTTTTGCTGGGTTGCGCCTTCGGTGGTGGATGTGGTTGGCGATATTAGCAATATTAATAAGATCACGCCAGATCTTCAGTCTATTGGCAGCAATAAATATGGCCCGCCTCACAATGTATCCGCTGTCCGAAATGGTGATGAAGTGACCATCAGTTGGGATCAAATGAAAATGACCACAGACAAGGACCGCGGCTATTTTATTGAAGCATTCGTTTGCCAGAATACTTTTCTGCTTTGGTGGACATTCTCCTATCCCGATCAGTTCACCACGAGCTATTCAGTCAAAGACGAGGCAGGTTGTACGGGGCCTTCCTACGGACAATTATATACCGTTGAAAAGCATGGATATTCACAGCCATTGAATATCCCATGGCCCCCACCGTAAGATATTTTTTTGGGACGGATTTTTTACATTCATAGCTGCAAAAAACGCATAGTAATTTACAAATAATTTTATGGGATCAGGATCGCACCAGACACGTTTGGTTTAAATCCCTTAGGCCAAATCGTGTCTAAAGTATATACAGCCTCATTAAGGTTAGCCCCGTCCAGGTTATATGCTCCACTGAGATCAGCTCCGCTTAGGTCGGCATTGCGCAGGTCTGTCCCGCCCATGTTAGCGTTCTGCAAAGCAGCTCCGGTCAAGTTCGCCCTACTCAAGTTCGCCCCTCTCAGATCAGCCTCACTCAAGTTAGCCTCGATCAGTGTGGCTCCACCCAAATTAGTTTTGATTAGGTTGGCTTTGATTAGATCAGCCGCGATCAAATCTGCATTACTCAGATCGGCACCTACCAGCCAACGTGGGCCAGGTTGGTTTAGGAGTGCATATAATTCATTGCTTGTAAATTGCATAGTTTTCCCTTTCCACTTTTTACGGGGTTATGATTCCAGCTTTATTTAATGCCTCTTCCAGCGCATCGATCGTGGCAGGTTTTATCAACATTGCCTGGGCACCTGCTTTCATCACAAGATGACGCGTTTCTGGTTGATCATCTGACGTTACCACGATCACGGGTACTTTCCTCAAGCGCGGATCTCGGCGGATATATGCAAGCACTTCAGTTCCATCCACGCCGGGCATATTGATATCTAGGCAGACAAAACGCGGAACCATGTGCCCCAAAACTGTCATCGCCGGGCTCGAGCCATAGGCAACTCGCGCGGGCAACTCCAACAGTTCCAACATTTGATGTAATGCATCGGCAGTATTGCGATTATCATCAATGATCAGACCATCTTCCATTCAGTCCTCCAAAATTATTGTGCCCATCACAGACACATCGTACCCCTTCAGGTGAGATACTGCTAATCGAAATTCCGAATCAGCCAGCAGTCCGAAGAGAGGTGCGAGTAGGTCACCATCTGCATATTCTTTGGGAATCACCAGATCATAGCGTTCTTGAAAGAGCGGAATAAAGTCCAAATCCAAGGCTTGCGCAGCGGCGGCAATCCCGAGGCCGCAATCTGCGCGGCCCGAAGCGACGGCGGTGGCGACTCCAAGATGCGTATATTCTTCCTGAGTATAGCCGATTATGGAATCAGCGGACAATGCCAACGCGTTGAGATGATAATCCAACAAGACGCGCGTACCGGCTCCACGCTGTCGGTTCACAAACTGGATTTGAGGCCTGCTGAGGTCTCCCAAATTTTTTACGCCTTTTGGGTTTCCCTTCTTAACCAATAAGCCCTGTTCACGCCCAACCAAAGCAACGACCTTGACGGGAATGTTCGGCATGTATTGACGAATATATGAAATGTTATATCCGCCAGTTGCGGGGTCGAGCAGATGCGAGCCAGCCAAATGCGCCTCAGCGCGCCGAAGCGCGATCAGCCCGCCCTGCGAACCAACATTCGCTGATGTAAAGCGACGATCGTGTTCCGCGAGAAATTGGGCGAGCAGATCAAGCGTGAGGTCATGCGAACCGATACAGAAGATCGTTCTTTCAATTTCAGCCTTGCTTCGATACAAATGAACTTTGACCTGTGCGCCTGCTTCCAGTCCCTGCACACCGCTTGGAATTAATGCAAGTCCGTCGGCTTGAACCAGTGAAGTGATCACACCCGCACCGCGCGATAATGGCGCGGCGAGAAGTTTATCTCCAACTTTTCCAACTGCGACTCGCACGAAATCATCGTCACCAGCTGGTGAAACGATCTTGCGCGTGAGCGTGACCATTTCAGTGGGAAGTTCATTCGCTCTACGTCCCAGCCATTTTGCGAGGATAGATTCAACGAAAATATCCACTGTGAGCGCGGCAGAGACCGGGTAGCCGGGCACGCCGATAATAGGGATTAGGTTTCCTGTCTCATCATTCCTAAGCCCTAATTCATTTTTTACCATGCCCAAAATTACTGGATGTCCTGGGCGGACGGCAACTCCATGAACGAGTAATTGACCTAATTTCTCCACAACTCTAGCGGAGAAATCTTCCGCGCCTGCTGAGGAACCTGCGTTTAACAAAACAAGATCATGCGTTTGTGCGGCTTCCTGCACGCGTTGACAGATCGAATCAAAATCATCTTTTGTGATTGGATAACGAGTCGGCTCTGCACCCATTGCTTTAACTTGCGCGGCCATCACCAATGAGTTGTATTCGAGAATATCACCCGATCTCAGTTTGCTTCCGATCGGAACCAATTCACTCCCAGTTGGGAGGATCGCAACTTTCGGTTTGCGCGCTACTTTTATTTCCTGATATCCTGCAGCGGCGATTGCTCCCAAATCTGCGGGGCGCAAGATACGGCCCTTTGGCAAAACCAACTGAGTCGCGACAATATCCTCACCTAATGGGCGGACGTGACTCCACGGCGCAACGGCGGCGCGAATTCTGATGCAGGTTGGTTGACGAATGTCTGAGGTAATGTCGCCGTTTTCATCCAGTGATTCTACATTCTCAATGGGAATGACAGCATTCGCCCAAACTGGAAGCGGATCACCGGTATCTACATATTGCGTGGAATTTTCCTTCAATAAAAAACTAATTGGAGAGGAAGGCTGCGCTCCATTTGTTTTATCAGCGATTACAGCAAAACCATCCATCGCAGAAGCATGATAATGCGGCGATGATACCAGCGCCCAGATCGGCTCAGCAGTGACTCTCCCAAGCGCGTTTTCGTTGAGAGGGATCGATTCAACGCCCAGCATTCGCCAAAGTTCAGCATCCTGCAAGGCTTCGCGCAAACGTGATTGCGCCTGTGAAAGTGGAATATCGTGAAGATAGATTGACATATTGTTTTACAATTTAGGTTAGCACATCCACATCATGTGGACCGGATTCCTTCAGTCCGGCTCCGGTCATGCGGATAAACACGGCTTTCTGTTGGAAGTCTTCGATCGAATGTGCGCCGCTATAACTCATGCCTGATTGCAATCCGCCGATCAATTGAGTCAACACTTCACGCGCGCGTCCACGATATGGGACTGCCGCTTCGACGCCCTCAGCGACATACTCCTCAATTTCTTCCTGTGTAAGATCGTTGCCTTCGCGTTTGTTTCGATTAATATTTGCCTCGCGTGAAGCCATTCCACGCGACGCTTTATAACGATGGCCTTTGCGGGTCATGACCAAACCCGGGCTTTCATCTGTTCCAGCCAGCATACTGCCGATCATCGCCGTCTGCGCGCCTGCCGCGATGGCCTTGGCAAGATCGCCGGGCTGACGAATACCGCCGTCCGCGATAATGGGAATGCCAGCAGACTCGGCCGCTCTGGCACAGTCGATGATGGCCGTAAGCTGCGGAACGCCAGAACCAGCCACGATGCGCGTAATGCAAATGGAACCTGGACCCACGCCAACTTTCACCGAGTCAACTCCCGCATCGATGAGTCGTTTCGTGCTATCTGCAGTTGCCACATTGCCTCCGATGATCTGAGCCTCGGGAAAATGTTTGCGGATATTTTTTATCATCTCGATCTCAAGCAGCGAGTCGCCATGCGCGATATCCACCACAATGCAATCAGCGCCAGCGGCAAGCACTGATTCTACACGATGCATTTCCATATCACGCACGCCAACCGCGGCGCCGACCGCCAACCGTCCACGCGAATCTTTTGTGGCTCGCGGAAATTGAGTGATCTTCAGAATATCCTTCAAGGTCACGAGTCCGGAAACCTTCCCATCCTGATCTACCAGGGGTAATTTCTCAACACGGAATTCATGTAATAAACGCTCCGCTTCTTTCAAGGTTGTTTCCGGCGAGGCTGTATGTACGGTGCGAGTCATCACATCGGTGACGGGTCGGCGGTCATCTTCTTCGAATAATAGATCGCGTGTGGTGACGATACCGATCAACTTTTCATCTTTATCCAGGATTAAAATCCCTCCTGTATTAGTTTCAGCCACCATGCGTTTTAGATCACCGACGGTATGTGATTCGGTCATTGTGAAAGGCTTATCCACAATAAAAGATTCCGCTTTTTTAACGCGGTCAATTTGACGCGCCTGCTCGGCGATCGTCATAAAGCGATGGATCATTCCAATGCCACCCTCGCGCGCCATGGTGATCGCCATCTCGCTTTCGGTCACCACATCCATGTTCGCAGAAACGATCGGCATGTATAATGCGATCTTCTTCGTCAGCCAGCTCTTTGTCGAAATCAATCGCCGCGAGTCCACATCAGAATATTGCGGCACAAGTAATACATCATCATAGGTCAAACCAGTATCTGGCAAAATTATCATATTCGCTCCTGTAAAGGTAATCGGACGAATTATAATGCGTGATGACTCTTCACGCCTTTAAAATTGGAAATTGCCCAAGACACAGTCTTTCATTTTCAAAATACACCTGCTTCTCTTTTTACCCTTTGAATTTTTATATGTATAATCAGCAAACATTCCTTGAAAGGATCCACTCTGCATGCTTGGACAAGTACTTGTCAACAGATATAGAATAGATGCTGAAATTGGCAAAGGCGGTATGGGGATTGTATATCGCGGCTATGACACCATGCTTGCCCGTGAAGTGGCGGTCAAACTCATTTCAAGCACAGGATTAGACACCGAGGGACGAACCCGCCTGCTGGTCGAAGCGCGCGCCGCCGCCCGGCTCAATCACCCAAACATCGTCACGATCTATGACGCTGTCGATGCGGAAGAGACTCCCTTCATCATCATGGAACTGGTTGATGGAAAAACCTTGCGCGCCATTCCCACCCCAAGTATAGAAGAATGCATTGAATATACGCGCCAGATCTGCAACGCGCTCGTCCATGCTCATGGAAAAGGGATCATTCATCGTGACCTTAAACCCGAGAATGTGATCCTCACTCCGCAAAACGTCGCCAAGCTAATGGATTTTGGTCTCGCTCGCAGCAGCGATTCGCCTCATGTTACAGCATCAGGCATCATCGTGGGCACGGCATCTTATCTCGCGCCGGAGCTGATCGAAGGCGGGGAACCCAGCATCCAGTCAGATCTTTATGCGCTTGGCGTGATGTTGTTCGAAATGCTAACAGGAATCCAGCCATATAAAGGCAAGGATATCGTCCAGCTCATCTATCAACACTTGAATGCACCAGTCCCTTCAGCCAGAGACATCAGAATTGATATTCCAATTGCGCTGAATTCGTTAGTGATGAAATTAATGAGAAAGAATCCTGACGAGAGACCCGCATCTGCATATGATGTTGAGTTGGCTCTGGTATCCTTGCAGAGTGATCAAGACCGAAAGACTCAGACCATTTCATCCGATGATGCCAAGTTTCAAGAATTACCTGAACTGGGAGAAAAACGTTCCCAGGCCCAAATTAGCTGGGACAGAAAATGGCAAAAAAAAGGTTATTCAAGATCATCGCTGCCGGTACTAGAACCAACCGAACGTCCATTGATCCTCGCCAACCGAGAGAAGGAACTCGCTATAGGTGTCGAGTATCTAAAAGATCATCGACTGCTGATCGTCAATGGGATGCCGGGAATTGGCAAAAGCACATTCGCGCGCGCCTTGCTTGAATTTATGCCGGCAGAATCGCCGCCACCGTTTTGGTATGACTTTGAACGCCAGCGGAACAGCGGCAATACACTTGGCGTCCTGCTTGATCGCATTTCAAGTTATCTTGAAAACTGTCTGGGCGGTGAAGTGCGTCAGGAAGTTATGGCATTTCGAAATTCGCCCGAGGGACAAGCCTCTGCATATGAAGTGGACGTATTGATAGATTATTTAAATTCGGAAACACCCATCTGGCTCGTTTTTGATAATCTCGAAACGGTGCTCTCACGCGGATCAAACCACTTCAAGGATGAAGGCCTTGAAATGCTCTTTGACGGCCTGAAGAGCAATACCCATAATGCCAGGATCATAGTCACCAACCCGTTTGTTCCCATTTTGCATAACGAACAGTTTCTGCTTGAGTTTGGCACACAACCGCTCACCCTGCGCGGACTTGGCGAATCAGATTCAGTTTCCTACCTGCGGGTGTTTGGCCTGGATAAATTCCCGGATGACATGCTTGTGTCATTGGCCCGAACTGCCGATGGACATCCATTCACACTAAACCATCTCGCTCATTATATAAAGGCGCTCGGCGTTACATCTGCCGTTGGTGATATTCAAGGCGGGCTGGCAGAAACCACCGAACGATTTAAAGTATCACTCCAGCAGCGCCTCTCTCCGCAGGAATTCGATGCGCTCCAATCCATAACGATCCTGCACAGGGAGATATCGCTTGAAGGACTATGCCAAACCGCGCAGGTCACACCTGGCGTAGTTAAAAGATTACGCGAAGAGGGTTTGCTTCAGGCAAGTGACACAGGAAAATTTTGGCTGCCCAATATTGTAAAAAATAGTTTAAAACCAGCCAGCCCCGAAGCCACGCAATTGGCACATCTGCGCGCAACCAACTTCTACCGCAACCAAAAAATCTCACCAACCCGTCAAGGCATCGAGGATTACGCCAGCATTCTTGAATGGCATCATCATGCCGTTCAAGCCGGGGATTCATCCAGTAGTTATTCTGCGCTTTTCTCAACAGGTCTGAAAGACCAGCTCATGGCGTGGAATGAATACAGCCTGCTTGCCGAGTTATGTGAAGCAACTCTTTCCGTGGTCAGCCCTGAACATAAGGAACTTTCCAAACTGGAATTGGGTACGACTCAGCATACCTTGGGCATCCTGCACTTCCTGCTTGGACGATATTTACAAAGCATCGCCCTTCTGATAAAAGGACTTGATTCTATCGCTACGAGTGAACAACCGGAACTCAGAATTAGATTACTGATCGACTTGGCTGAATCATATACAGCCAATGGAGATTTTGTTCCGGCTATGGAAATTTGTCAGCATTCCATGAACGCGCTATCCAGCATAAAAAGTGAAGATCTACTGGCAAAGGCTTTACAAGTCAGAGGCATTATCCATCGAGGACAGGGAAATATGGAACAAGCCATAGGCGACCTTGAGAATTCCTTGAAACAATATGAGCGCGTAAATGATCAAGCCGGAATTGCTTATGTCACCGGCGAATTGGGAATTGTCTATTATTATCAAAATCAATTTGCCAAAGCGCTCGCAAATTATCGGCGCGCACTCAACCTGTGCAAAGCCAGACATGATATGCGCGGTGCGATGATCGGTCACTTCAACATTGGTGATATCTTACTGCAAGATGAGCAACATGCTCTGGCAACAAAGGAACTTCAATTAGCATGGGAAATTGCCCGAAAAAGAAAGCTTTTATTTGTTGAGGTCCAAGCGGGTCTCTTCCTGATCGAAGCCAAAATTGCGCTTTCGCGCTTCGATAAATTGGAGGATGAATTAAGCGAACTAAACTCTTTGATCTCAGATCAAGAATCTCCGCGCCTTTCAGGTCAAGCGCTCGTTCTTCAAGCGAGTCTGCATTGGAAACTAGATGAATTTGAGCAGGCCAGAAAATGTTTTAATGGCGCATTTGCTTTATTAAATAATGAAAACAGCAAATACGAACTGGCACGCGCTTACCTAGCCTTTGCTGGTTTTCTCAAAAAACAAGGACAAATGAGTGAGGCAAGAATTGCTCTCGAAAATGGGCGGAAAGCTTTTAGCGCCCTGAATAATAAGCTTGGCTTGCAGGCCATCGAAAAAGCATTTATGAGTCTCTAGATAAAAGAAAACGCGCCAGACAATAAAACCTGGCGCGTTTTCTTTTATAAATCAGGATCTACCTAGTTCGATTTCGGGCTTCCCCAACCGATTGGCGGGTCTCCCCAAAATTGGAATTCAATCGTCGCCGTGCTGCCATCCATCCTGTAGTTTTGGAACGGTTTCCAGATACTCACTCTGGCATCAGCGTCAGGCAAATACAAATAGACCGGTACCAGGTCCGCCTCCGTCAGCCCGCTCTTGCAGCCTGATAATTTTTCAACGTCATTTCCTGTAAAAGCAATTTGCATTGTCACCGGGGACGCAAAACTCTTTACCATCTCTCCACCCTTATCAAAGAAAGCCAGATTTCCAGCAATGGAAATAACGCATTGAAAACCGTCTTTCGGCAATCCAGCAAACTTCGATTCGTCACTAGCTGAAATGGAAAGCAAGTAGGGCGTTACGCCGGGCGGAACATTGGCCAGGGTAAGTTTATGATCCAATAGCCCGGAGCAGGAAAACCCGCCTCCTTCCACACCACACGCCACCGCGTCAACTGGGAGCGTACCCGGGGCCCGAACGATCGATTTCGCAGCCCTTGTAAGCAGAACAAAAAGAACTACCACGACGATCAGCAAAACAAAGATTAAAACATTGTGCAGCAGATAATTAGAACGTGTTGTTCGATCATTCGTCTTTTGTGACATAGCTCCTCCGATAAATATGAAAACCGAATTTATAAAAACTTATAAACATTATAGCACGCTGAATTATTTTAGGGAATTTTTATATCATTCCACCAGCAAATAAGTAAAATTTGACCAACCCTAAAAATGTAGGCAAACCACAATTTCCGGTGAGGGGGATACTAAAAACACATTTCAAGAATCAAAAAAATCGATCGTCATTAATATCTCGGTGATGATATGCTTGCTGGCAACAACATATGATCTATACATTTACGAATGTAATTCCGTGCTTCAAGAGCAAGCCACTCCCGCACCACTGACAGCCAGTATCCACGAGAGAATCGGCAACTGTCAAAGCGGGATTAATTTTTTATTTGCAAAACAATCATCGGTAGGCAAGGTCTCATTTCGCCTGCAAGACCAAACCAAGTTTCATGCCTGCCCCGTTCTGCTCAGCGGACAAGTTAATGATATAGTCAAAGGTGAGATCGCCACCGAATTTGTGGAAGAGCGTTTGTTCAAAGGAAAACAGGAACCTGTTATGATGTATAAGGTTCTGGGAATTGAATAATCCTTGCATGCGGCTTGAAGGATTAGGTGGAAAAGAAATTTGCCAATAAAGAGTAAAGATGGAAACCAATATCCGCATCAAAGTTGAGAGGTGTTTACATGGCTGATTCACAGGCTGGGATCAATAAGGGATATTTAGACGGAAACTCCATTTCACCCAACGAACTTCACATACAATATGGGATACCCCATGAAGAAATTATCTCTTTTCGGAATCTCCTACGGGTTTATCCCAACCCGGAAGTGATCATCAGAGAAGGGGATCGTGAACAAGCGCTGTATCTTCTGCGGGTGGGGACAGTGGAGGTTTTCAAAGGACAGGGTACATCAAAGGAATTAATTGGCACGATCGACGCTGTCAATTTTTTTGGCGAGATGAGCATGATCAATGACGAAGCCAGAAGCGCGACGGTCATATCTATGACAAATAATGTCGTGATCTATAAGATCCCCAACCCTAACATTCAAACCATCCTTACCAATCCCAAATGGGCTGAATTGTTGATCTCACGCCTTTCCAGGAATCTTGCAAGAAGCCATGAACAGCATATCATTGCTGCTGAACAGATAAAAGTATTACGGTCTGAGTTGGAACGTGTTAAAAAAGAAATGAATAGCCAACAGGCAGAGTCCACGAAAAACACCCTGCTTGCCTTTAATGGGCTTCTCCATTTTCAAGGTATCGTCCAACGAACGGCGGTGGTAGGAAGTAAGGGCTGGGCATATCTAAACACACTTGACCGTATCACCCGCAGCTTGATCTCCTACTACTTTCCCAATTTGGATGAAACGAATAAAACTGTGGAAATTAACGTGATTCAAGATTGTCTGGCAGGCCTTCCGCAGGATGAGCAACATAAAGTGATCGAGGAGTTCAAGCAATTACTTTAGGCTATTTTTTTCCTGCCATTCAAAACCTTTTTAGGATGCGGAAAATATCAACGCTTCCTTCACGGTTTTTTTAATTTATTTTCCGGCTTATCTGTCTGGATTCGATTTCCACGGGCTGCGGTTGATAATTGGAAATACGAAAATAATTACTCGAAAACTAGATAATCAAGAATTCGATCAGATAAAATAAACACGACGTGTAAGTCAACGGGCCGCAGCCAGGAGCTATTGGACAATGCCAAAGAAATCCAAAGTAGATGAGCGCATTGACAAACTCTTCGAGGGTTTCCATCCCGAAGAGAATGCTCCCATTGTAAAGATCAAACCAAAGGTTGAGGAACTCAAGCCACGATTGCCAAATCAGAAATCGATCTGGCAAAGTTCTGATCCGATCCCAGCATCAAAGCCGACTTATAACACTATGATCATAGCCGCGATTCTGGCAACTATTTTAGTGCTGGCGACGAGCCTTGTTTTTCTCAGATTCAGAAATATTCCCTTACTACCCGATAAAATTATTCCAGCCCAACCGTCGACATCTACAACACTGCTGTCCAATGCGGCTGTCCCTTCGTCTGCATCCCCGGCCAAACCCATCCTGCCTCTTGCTCTCACCCAAATTACATCCAGGCCAACACTGACGCCCACTTTTTTGCCCACACTCACCAGTACAGCCATTGGCGGATGTAATGGGGTTACGGAAATTCCACTGCCTGAATGCACTGCTCTGGTCGCTCTCTATAAAAGCACCGACGGCGATAACTGGATCAATAAATTGGGCTGGCTGGTCACGACGAAACCTTGCTCCTGGTTTGGCGTCATTTGCAGTAACAGTCACGTGACAGGCCTTTATCTATCATCCAACGCATTGAACGGGAGCATTACGCCTGAACTTGGAAACTTGAGCTTCCTAACAATACTCCGACTCAATTACAATCAATTGAGCGGCAGCATTCCGCCAGAAATTGGCAGGCTGACCGACCTAACCAACATCCTCCTTTTTGGAAACCGTTTGAGCGGCAGCATTCCCCCAGAACTTGGCAAGCTGCCCACGCTGACTCTCTTATCGCTTGGTGGCAATGAGCTGATCGGCAGCATCCCGCCTGAGATTGGAAACCTTACCAATCTTACTGGCCTGTACCTTTATTCTAATCAATTGAGCGGGAACATACCGCCAGAGCTTGGGAAACTGAGAAATCTGACGGGGTTATATCTTTATTCAAATCAACTGAGTGGCAGCATCCCCACTGAACTTAGCGGCATGACCGCACTCAATCTGCTTTCGCTGGAAAATAACTTTCTCAGTGGAAATATTCCATCAGCTTTGGGCCAACTTATAAATTTGACTGGTGTAAATCTAAGTTTCAACAAGCTCAGCGGCAGCATCCCGCCAGAAATTGGTCAACTTGTAAACCTGACAAGTCTTTCTCTAGCGGGGAACCAATTGAGCGGAAGTATCCCCCACGAGTTGGGCGGCTTGACAAACCTAACGAGCCTATCTCTCAATTTAAACCAATTGTCTGAAGACATTCCATCCGAATTTAGCAACCTTACCAAATTGACAGATCTTTACCTCGATGGGAATCTGATCTCTGGCCCTGTCCCGGAATCCATGCACAATATTGTTGGGTTGACCAATTTTTATTATCCATCAACCATCTGTCTGCCAAACACAACGGATTTCTTAGAGTGGATCAGCGCGGTCAATCATTCTCACGATATTCTATGCCCATAGTTTATTAATTAATACGCCAAACCTCGAAACCTTGAATATCCTGGTTCTAATTGGGTATGACCATTTCTTTTGACTCTATTACTTCCGCCTGTATTTTCCCCGCAGAGAGTTCTCTTAGATCATTTTGAAATATCTCAAATACTTCCACAGGCATGCGGACTGTCATCGTGACATCCGTGCCAAAATCCTCCCCTAAAATTTCTCCGCGTTGACGAGTTACTATGAGTCGCAATCGTTCCAATAAATTGTAAGGCAACGCGATCATCGCGATATAAACTGGAACGCGCCGCCCGCGCCCCACCGCGTTGACCACCAATTGCGCAGACTCGGTGTACGCTTTGACCAACCCGCCCGTGCCAAGTAAAGTCCCGCCAAAATATCGAGTGATGACCAGCGCCGCATCGCCGAGTCCACTGCCGCGCAGGACCGCCAAAGCAGGCTTACCCGAAGTCCCGCTCGGCTCACCATCATCCGAAAAATATTCGGTGACCGTATTCCCTCCGCCGATAATATAGACGGGCACATTATGCGACGCATCCGCAAATTCTTTTCTGATGCGCGCCATGAAGGCGCGCGCTTCGTCAATGCTAAAGACAGGCGCGAGCGTGGAAATAAATTTCGAGTTCATTACAGCCAACTCACGTCGGATTTCTGTCAGCGGAACTAAATAAGTTTTGGTCATGGCTCGAATTGTAAAAGAAATCTATGAGTTTGAACATTGCCACAAGGATGTGTTAAACTTTTTGTATGAAGCCTGATATAAAAATATTCAAAGACCTCGACGGATTAAGTCATGCCGCAGCAAAGATGTTCATCGAATCATCTTCGCAAGCCATAGCGCAACGCGGACGTTTTCTGGTTGCGCTATCAGGCGGCAGTACGCCAAATCAACTGTATCAATTGCTGGCAAGCGCTCCATATCGCGATCAAATAGATTGGTCAAAGGTTCATATATTTTGGGGCGATGAACGTTGCGTACCCATGGATGATCCGGGCAATAGTTATTATCAAGCCAGGCTGGCATTACTTGATCTTGTAAATATTCCAGCGGATAACGTACACCGCGTTCAATCGGATTTTGAACCTGCCTCGGCCGCACTGGATTATGCGCGAACGCTGATGGTTTTTTCAACGCCTCCACTCGGCTGGCCGCGCTTTGATCTGGTACTACTCGGCATGGGCGACGACGGACACACAGCTTCATTGTTCCCAGGCTCACCCGTGGATGTAAGCGAACCTGTCATTGCAATCACCGCGCAATACCAAAATCGCCCTGCCAAACGTGTTACCCTGACGCCGCTGGTATTCAACAGCGCGCACAGAATACTATTCCTTGTAACTGGCGCAAACAAGGCCGTAACTTTAACCCAGGTATTCAGCGACATATCTAATGTCGATTTACTGCCTGCCCAGCGGATTCAGCCAACAGATGGAGAACTCCTCTGGTTGATGGATGAAGCGGCGGCGGGTAAGCTATAAAAATCATTCAAAATTTTAGGAGAACTATGGAACTCGCGATCATCGGTTTAGGAAAAATGGGATTGAACATGGCCACACGTTTGGTGCGCGGTGGTCATCGCGTGATTGGATTTGCGCGCAGTAAAGAGACTGTACAGGAAGCGGTCAACATTGGCGCGGAAGGCGCTGACACGCTTGAAAATGCAGTCGCCAAATTAAACGCGCCGCGCATCGTATGGGTCATGGTGCCATCGGGCCAGACCACCGACGACACGATCAATAAACTGGAAGGCTTACTGCAAAAAGGTGACACGGTCATTGACGGCGGAAACTCCAATTACAAAGACTCTGTCCGCCACGCGTCACAGCTTGAAGCCAAAGGAATCGACTTCGTAGACTGCGGCACCAGCGGCGGCATCTGGGGACTCAGCGAAGGCTACAGCCTGATGATCGGCGGACAGGTTGAAGCGGTGGAGAAGTTGCGTCCCATTTTTGAGACGCTGGCCCCTGCGGCTGATAAAGGCTGGGGACGAGTCGGCCCGCATGGCGCTGGACATTTCACAAAAATGATCCACAATGGAATTGAATACGGCATGATGCAAGCCTTTGCAGAAGGCTTTAGTATTTTGAAAGCCAAGCAAGAGTTTGGACTCGATCTCGCGCAGATCTCGGAAATTTGGCAGCATGGCAGTGTGGTGCGCTCGTGGTTGTTAGACCTGGCCGCCAATGCGTTGAAGGAAGATGCGAAACTTGAGGATATCAAACCGTGGGTCGCTGATTCTGGCGAAGGGCGCTGGACAGTTTTCGAATCCATTGATCTCGATGTGCCCGCGCCGATCATCACACTCGCCTTGCAAATGCGCTTCGCCAGCCGCGATGATGAAAATTTTTCAGCGCGCATGCTCGCCGCATTACGCAATCAATTTGGCGGACACGCCATCAAGAAGGCGGAATAAGACAGACGATAGACGGCGGACAGTATACCGTTTTATCTACGGTCAATCGTCCACGGTCTGCGGTCATTTACTTATGAACAATCTTCCCAATAATAGTTTACTAACAACGATCATCATCTTCGGCGCTTCTGGTGATCTGACGCAGCGAAAGCTGATGCCTTCGCTGTTTAATTTGTTCCGCAAGCGCCGCACTCCAAAAAAATTCCAGATCGTTGGCTTTGGCGGTACAGCATTTACCGATGAACAGTTTCGCGAACATTTACTTAAAGGGCTGAAGGAACACGCAGGTTACGAATTCACTGATGAAGAGTGGACTGTCTTCGCGCCTAATCTGCATTATCTTTCTGGCAAATACACCGAAGCAAGTGATTTCCAAAAACTGGCCGATACTCTCACTCTTTTGGAAAACGGCGAAGCCAATCGGCTTTTTTACATGGCACTGCCGCCGACTCTGTTCCCCGTCATTATTGATAATCTGGATGCGTCAGGGCAGCTGCATGAGAACGGAGCCTGGCGGCGCGTGGTGCTTGAAAAACCCTTCGGCACAGACCTTGCGTCAGCAGTCACTTTGAACAAACAGGTTCACAAAGCGCTCAACGAAAACCAGATCTACCGCATTGACCATTATCTCGGCAAGGAAACCGTCCAGAACATTTTGTTTACGCGCTTTGCCAACACCATCTTTGAGCCGATCTGGAATCGCACTTATATTGATCACGTGCAGATCACCGTGGCAGAGAAGGTCGGGCTCGAACATCGAGCAGGTTTTTATGACAGCGTCGGTGTGCTGCGCGACATGTTTCAGAATCATCTTTTGCAATTGCTGACGCTCGTTGCCATGGAACCGCCTGCATCGTTCAGCGCAAGTCACTTGCGGAATGAAAAGGTAAAAGTTCTCAGCGCTGTTCAGCCCATGACTCCCGAACAGGTATCAGCGAATACAGTTCGCGGACAATATAAAGGCTATCGCAGCGAAGAGCAGGTTAATCCGAACTCCACCACACCCACTTATGCGGCGCTCCGCCTCTACATCAACAACTGGCGCTGGAAAGGCGTACCCTTTTATTTACGCTCTGGAAAAAATCTCGCAGAGAAACAATCGCAGATCATCATTCAATTCAAAGAACCGCCGCTTGCCATGTTCCCGATGCAGACCATGAAGCCGAACATGCTCGTGTTATATCTGCAGCCCGATGAAGGCTTGCATGTGCGCTTTGAAGCCAAGGCGCCTGACACTGTTTCTGAAACCCGCTCAGTGGATATGGAATTTCATTATTCCCAAGCCTTTGGACAAACCGCGATCCCTGAATCCTATGAACGACTCCTGCTCGATGCCATTCAAGGTGACGCTTCACTCTTCACCCGCGCGGACGAAGTGGAAACGGCCTGGTCGTTGATCGATCCGATCTTGCAGACATGGGAAACGCATCAGACTCCGCCGTTGGCTGGTTACAAGCCCGGTAGCTGGGGTCCCACTGAGGCATACGACCTGCTCGCCCGCGACGGCCGCCGCTGGCTTAACGCCGAAGCCAGCATGATGCTGGACAAAGAGTGAGCATCCGTGAATTCTCCCGCCCGCTTCCAAACATTGCTTCCCGCAAAGATTCAGGCAAAAAACCTTGCGCGGATACACACGCCCGCTGGATCTTTCCACGCTTGACCCAGCCTGGATGTGGGACGAATCCGCAACGAACCGCTTATACAAAAAATTCTACACACGCAAACTGATCGCGTTGCTCACAAAGTCAATCGAGAAGCGCTTGAATCCTGTCGGCGAAAAGATCTTCGAAGCCGAAACCATTGGCACAGATATGAGCTGGGTCTTCGGCAACCGCACAGATTAAGCACACATTCTCCACACAATTCCTTCACCATCACATAATTTCCAGATGAGAAAATAAGATCAACAAACTTCAAAAATGATTTTATTAATGAAGTTTGATCATCTTACATACTGGAGAAACTATGAAAAACAAGAAATGGTTAACTTACACGTTAGGCATCCTGCTCACATTGATCGTTCTCGCCGCGGTCGGGGGCGTTGCGTTTCGCATCGGCGCAATGCAAAATAACACCTTCGTCCATCCGATGATGAACGGCGCAGGTCCAGCCTTTGAGCGCGGATTTGGCAACGGGCAAATGCCCAATTTCCATCAGCAGGGATTCGAAGGCAGAGACTTCCACGGGCGCGGATTTGAACGCGGTGGACGCGGCGGATTCTTCTCTCCCATCTTTGGGCTGATTAAACTTGCGGTATTAGCAGCGCTGTTATGGTTTGGTTTCAAATTCGTCAAGAACAGCGGCTGGAGACTCACGCGCGACGCGGCATCAGTGTCCACTCCTGCACCCGCAGTCAGCGAAGCTCCCAGCGTGGATGTTGACGAGAAAAAGGAATAGGCGTGGATCAAGTCCATTGACCCGAATCAGGCATCCGTTTCGAAAGAGGCGGATGCTTTTCCTCATTTTCCCGCGCCTTATGGCATAATTCAAAAATAAAAAGAGTCCCCATGCCGCAAACTGTCCTGATCGTTGACGATGAAAAACGCCTGGTCTCGCTTGTGCAAAGTTATTTGGCGCAGGAGGGCTACCGGGTTGTCACTGCCTACAACGGCAAAGAAGCGTTACCGATCGCTCAAAAAGAAAAACCAGACCTGATCATTTTGGATATCATGATGCCCGAAATGAACGGCTATGCTTTTATGCGCGCGCATCGCGCTGAAAGTGACACGCCCATTATCATGCTCACTGCCAAAGTGGAAGACGAGGACAAGGTCATCGGGCTCGAGCTGGGCGCGGATGATTATGTGACCAAGCCCTTCAAGCCGCGCGAGCTCATGGCGCGTGTGCGGAATGTACTGCGCCGCGCGGGCAAATCCGAAGCCATCGCAAAAACACTGCGCGTTTCAGATATCATGCTCGACCGCGACAGCCGCGAAGTACAGGTGATGGATCGGTCCGTTGACCTGACCCCTTCAGAATTTGACCTGCTGGCCGCGCTCATGTCCACGCCGGGACGTGTGTATTCGCGCCTCGACCTGCTTGATGTGATCCAGGGCGTGCGCTATGAAGGGTACGAACGCACGATTGACACCCACATCAAGAACCTGCGCGCCAAAATTGAAAGTGATCCGCGCAAACCGCGCTACATCGAAACCGTGTATGGCGTTGGATACCGCCTCAACAAAGGCTGAAATGAAACTGACGACCAAATTAATTCTCGCATTTCTGTTGGTGAGCCTGTTTAGCAGTGGCGTGATCGTTGCATCCACAAGGATTGCGACAAACCGCGAATTTGATAAATTCGTCAACGATCGTTATAAGACCGAGCTTGTCGATGAGCTCGAAATTTATTATACAGAAAATAAAACATGGGATGGAATTGAAGGAAGTTTTGTCCCCTTTGACAGGAACCATTCCAGACCGGGCGACCCGCAGATCCTGTTTTTCTCGATCGCAGATACAAGCGGGAGAATCCTTGTCCCCGGCAATCGCTATGCAAATGGAGAAGTTGTCAGCCCTGAGACACTGATCCTGGGAACACAAATTCAGTTTGAAAATAAGACGGTTGGCATTTTATTGTACGACACAGCGCCAGATAGAAGCCCGATCGAGGCTGAATTTATTCATCGCATAAACAACTCCATATTTGTAAGCGGAATTGGCACCGTGATCCTCGCGCTTATTCTCGGCACAATTCTCTCGCGCACCATCACCCGTCCCATTCGCGAACTCACCACAGCCACAAAAAAAATGGCTGACCAAAATTTCGGGCACACGGTGCCTGTCCACTCAAAGGATGAGATCGGCGAACTGGCCGAATCCTTCAATAAAATGAGCGGAGACCTTTCGCGCTCCTTCAACCTGCGCAAACAAATGACCGCCGACATCGCGCATGAACTGCGCACGCCGCTCAGCCTGATCATCGGTCACGCCGAAGCGGTGCACGACGGCGTCCTGCCGCCCTCCGCTGAAAATTTTGAGATCATCCGCGAAGAGGCAAACCGACTTGAACAGCTCGTCAATGACCTGCGGACCCTATCGCTGGCAGATGCGGGCGAACTCTCTTTGGATTTCCAACCCGTTGACATCAACAAACTATTGAGCGACATCAAAGCCCATTACATGATCCCGTTCAACCAAAAGCGGATCAGCCTTAACTTTGAGCCTGCTCCTGGTGTGCAAAGCCTGACTGCGAATCTTGACCCGATCCGCTTCTCGCAGGTGCTGACTAATATCCTCGACAACGCGCTGCGCTACACGCCAGAAGACGGTCATGTGGATATTTCCACCAAACAAGTGGATACCCAAATTGAGATCAGCATCCAAGACAGCGGGCAGGGAGTCACTCACGAAGAAGCCGCGCATCTCTTTGACCGCTTCTACCGCGCCGATGAATCCCGCAACCGCGATGATGGCGGCTCTGGGCTGGGACTTGCCATTGCCAAATCTATTATCGAATTCCACAAGGGAAAGATCTGGGCAGAGAGCGAAATAGGTAAGGGATTAAAAGTATTGATCGTGTTACCTTTGAAATAACTCTGGACTCGGACAGCTTGCTGTCCATTTTTTTAAATTACAAGTGCATCAGCAAGCTGATGCACTCAGAGATAATTATGCAAGCACAGGTTTCGGCTTTTTGCTGAGCAGTTTATTACCCGCCAGATACACTCCGCTCGCAACAGACATGATCACCAGGCTCTTTAAAATGCCGAAGGGTAATCCGTCACCTCCCTCGCGGTCTTCCCCGCCCTCGGGTCGGGGGCGATCGCCCGATCGCATTTGCGGCTGTTGTTGGTTGGCAGCACTTCCACCGCCGACCGCCATGTAGATCGCTCCGCCAATGATCGAAGCCACAACGAGAATGATCAAAATTCGATAAAGCGTGGTCATGCCTTCACCTCTTTGCTTTCCATGGACAGCACCGTTACAGGTTTAGTCTCGCGGCGGAGTACCATGTGTTTGAAGGTGCTAACGATCCAATTCCAATGCAGGGTGATATGCAAGCCCATTAAGAGTAGCGAAATATTCGCGGACAGATCATGCAGACTGCGCCAGGCAAAATTCATCGGCAGGGTCAGGCCGAAAGCGGGAACGACCGCCTCGGAGATCATGATCCCTGAAAGCATGATCAGAATGCCGTCAACAAATAAAAGCCAGTTGAGGATGTAATTCGTGCGCGCGCCGTTCAAACCTTTGCCTTTGGCAAACAGGCGTTTTGTGACTTCAACGATCCAGTTCCAATTCAACAGTAAATGGACAACGACGGTCGCGCCTAAAGCGATGGTCAACCATTCGTGAATTGCGATACCACTTGTGCGCGGATCCATGGCAACCAGGAAGGCGGCAAAAGTGCTGATATCCAATAATAATTTTGTACGATTTGTTTTCGACATTTTTTCTCCTTGACTATATTAATAGCCAGTATTTTAGGCGCAAGGAGAATATTTCAGGTGATGGAATTGCGGTGGAAATATGAAGAACTTGTAAAAAGACGATAAAGATTATTTACGGACACAGGCACGATCATCTCTTTTGTTTCAATGATCTCCGCCTGTACTTTCCCCGCTGACAATTCCCGCAAGTCGTTTTGAAATGCTTCAAATGAATCCACCGGCACGCGGACGGTCATGGTCACATCTCCCGCAAAATCCTCGCCCAACACTTCGCCGCGTTGACGAGTCACCACCAACCGCAAGCGCTCCAATAAATTGTATGGCAGCGCGATCATCGCAATATGCACCGGGATTCGCTGTCCGCGCCCGACAGCGTTGACTACAGACTGCGCAGACTCGGTATACGCTTTGACCAACCCGCCCGTCCCGAGCAATGTCCCGCCGAAATAACGCGTGATGACCAGCACCGCGTCGCCGAGTCCGCTTCCCCGCAGGACCGCCAGAGCAGGCTTGCCCGAGGTACCGCTCGGCTCGCCGTCATCCGAAAAATATTCAGTGACCGTATTCCCGCCGCCGATGATATACACAGGCACATTATGCGACGCATCCGCAAATTCATGTTTGATGCGCGCCATGAATGTCCGCGCTTCGTCAATGCTAAAGGCGGACGCGAGCGTGGAAATAAATCTTGAATTCACCACTACATGCTCGCGGCGGATTTCTTCCAACGGAACCATATAAGTTTTTGTCATGGCTTGAATTGTAAAAGAAATTGGGACAAATGGCCTGTCGCGTTTTAAAACTGGTCATGCTATAGTCACGGAGAACAGAGGAGAAAACCATGAATAAACTCGGCGTGTACTCAGAGGTCGGAAAACTTCGCAAGGTGATAGTTCACCGCCCGGAGCTAAGCCTGCAGCGGCTGACTCCATCGAACCACGATGAACTGCTTTTTGATGATGTGCTGTGGGTCGAGCGCGCGCAGTGGGAGCACGATCAATTCACACAGGTACTGCGCGAGCGCGGCGTGGAAGTTCTGTATGTGCAAAAACTTTTATCTGAAACTTTGAAAGCCAGCGACGAAGCGCGGCGCTTGATCATCGAACAAGCTGCGACGGAGTACACTGTCGGCTGGGCATTGGTGGATGAAGTGCGCCGCTTCCTGCTTGACCTTGAGCCTGATTCGCTTGCGAAACATTTGATCGGCGGCCTGACCGCCGGCGAGACCGGCCTCAACTGGAGGAGGTTCTCCCGCATCTCCCTGCACGCCGCAGCACTGGACGATATGAATACCTTCCTCCTGCCGCCCTTGCCGAACACGCTCTTCACCCGTGATTCTTCCTGTTGGATCTTTGACGGTGTTTCAGCCAACCCGATGTACTGGCCTGCGCGCAGACGCGAGTCATTGAACATGTATGCCATTTACAAATATCATCCCATGTTCAAGGATGTGGGTTTTCACTTCTGGTATCCCAACGCCACCGACGGCGAATTCAACATGCAAAACTTTGGACGTTCCGCGTTGGAAGGCGGTGACGTGCTGCCCATCGGCAAAGGGACTGTGCTTATCGGCATGTCTGAGCGCACGCAGGGCAGCATGATCGAGCAGATCGCCGATTCACTTTTCACCAGCGGCAGCGCGGAACGGGTCATCGCCTGCGTTATGACCAAAGACCGCGCGCACATGCATCTCGATACGGTCTTCACCATGCTTGACCACGATAAGGTGACCTTATTTCCAAAAGTCGTGAATCAGATCCGCGCCATTAGTTTGCGCCCGGGCAAGAAAGCTGGTGACTTCCATGTGACACGCGAGAAGAGTTTCCTCTCCGCGGTTGCGGATGCGCTCAAGGTCAAAAAGTTAAAGGTGGTTGAAACGGGCGGGGATCAATATCAAAGCGAGCGCGAACAGTGGGATGATGCCAACAACACCGTTGCCATTGAACCGGGCGTAGTCATTGCCTATGAGCGCAACACGCACACGATTGCCAAAATGCGCGCCTCGGGCGTGGAAGTGCTCACCATCCCCGGCTTTGAACTCGGCAAAGGCCGCGGCGGCGGTCACTGCATGACCTGCCCTGTTATAAGGGATGCAATTTAGAATAAAAAAGAGGGACTGTCTCAAAGTTTTGGGACAGTCTCTCTTTTTTTAATATCTTCCTCGTTGCAAAATCGCATCCGGGTTCGGCAAATCTTTTTTCCGTGCAGGGAAGACCTGCACCGCGCAGGCTTTAAATTCGGGGATCTTGGCCTGTGGATCCAATACATCATTCGTCAACAAATTCGCGGCGGCTTCGGCAAAGTGGAAGGGGATGAATACTACGCCCACAGATGTTTTCTCTGTGACCGTTGCCCGCAAAATAACCTCTCCGCGTCTTGACATAACTTTGACAGGGTCGCCGTTGCGAATGCCATGGATCTCGGCATCAGCCGGGTGCATCTCCACGCGCGCTTCAGGGTAGGCTTCATTGAGCACAGAGTTGCGAGTCATTGAGCCGCCATGCCAGTGTTCAAGAACTCGGCCAGTGGTTAAGATAAATGGATATTCGTCGCTCGGCTCTTCTTTCGCAGGAATATAATCCAATGGGTGGAATTTTCCCCGTCCACGCGGAAAGGATTCTTTGAAGAGAGTCGGAGTGCCGGGGTGAGTCATATCAGGCACAGGATAGATCAGTCCCACTTTATCAATGCGCTCATAGGTGATGCCGGCGTAATCCGAATTGACATTGCCCATCTCGCGCAGAATTTCTTCAGGGTTTGAATATTTCCAGTAAGCAGAATCAACTTCCAGTTTAGATTCGAGGCGCTGGGCTAAGTCACAGATGATCTGCCAATCGACTCGTGCCTGTCCACGCGGGGCATGAGCGGCGCGAACTCTTTGCACGCGGCGATCTGTGTTGGAGAAAGTTCCATCTTTTTCGGCGAATGGCGTCGCGGGCAGGAACACATCCGCGAAGGCTCCGCTTTCATTCATGAAAATATCCTGCGCGACAAGGAACTCAAGTTGTTGCATATGCTTGCGTGTTTCATTCAAATTCGGTTCAGACATCATCGGGTTCTCGCCCATGATATACAACGCGCGGATGCCGCCTTCATGGGCGTGACTCAAAATTTCAGTGGTGGTTAATCCAAGTTTTAGATTCAGTCCACCGGCTTCGATGTTCCAGGCCTTCTCCCATTTTGCGCGGTTGTTGGGATCATCCACACGCATGTAGCCGGGATAATGGAATGGCATGCAACCCATGTCACTCGCGCCTTGCACGTTATTTTGTCCGCGCAGTGGATTTAGCCCCGTGCCTTCGCGCCCAATGTGACCGGTGAGGAACGCAAGGTTGATCAACGCAAGCGCGCTGGCCGTACCATGTGAAAGCTGCGAGATACCCATGCCCCAATAAATGGCGGCTTTGTTTGCAGTGGCATACATACGCGCAGCTTTGCGAATATCCTCGGCAGGTACACCCGAAATTTCCTCTGCATACTCAGGCGTGAATTTATCCAGCGATTCAATAAAATCGTTAAAGCCCTCTGTGCGATTTTGAATAAACTCTTGATTAACCAAATCCTCTTTGACGATGACATGCGCCATTGCAGAGAAGACAGGCACATTCGTGCCCGGCTTTAGCGGCAGCCACATCTCGGCAAAGTCCACGAGTTCGATTCTGCGCGGATCAATGATGATCATCTTCGCACCATGTTGCCGCACGGCTTCTTTCATTTGCAGCGCAATGATGGGATGATTTTCGCTGGTATTTGAACCCGTCACAATGAACACATCATTTTGGATCACTTGCGAGGCGGTGTTGCTCATCGCGGAAGAACCAGTGGCTTGCTGCAGCGCGACCACCGAACCCGCGTGACATAAGCGTGTGCAGTGATCCACATTATTCGTGCGGAAAATTGCGCGGTACATTTTCTGTAATAGATAATTATCTTCATTTGTTGCTTTGGCGCAGGCGTAGACCGCCATCGCATCCGAGCCGTCACGCTTATAGATTTCCACTAACCGATCTGCGACATAATTCAGCGCTTCGTCCCAGGTTGTTTCACGCCATTCAGATAAATCAAAGGCCTGGGTGCGCTCCCCCGCTTTCTGTAAAGTCTTGCGGATCATCGGCGTGGTGACTCGCTTGGGATGATAAACATAATCGTAACCAAAACGTCCCTTCACGCATAAGTTGCCATGGTTGACCGGTGAGTCAAATGGCGATGTGACTTTGAAGATATGTTCATCCTTAACGTGTAACTGCAAATTGCATCCCACACCGCAGTAGGGACAGGTTGTTGTGACAATTCGGTCGGGTTTGATCATTCATACCTCCAAACAATAAATGTTATAACGCAATTAACACAATCGCAACCATTGCCAGCAAAATGCCGAACCATTGCGAGCGCGAGATATGTTCCTTTAAGAATATCCACGCCAACAGGACAGTCGCACCGGGATAGAGGGAAGCCAGAACTGCCGCAACATCCAAACGTCCTGCGCGATTCGCAAGGATGAAGAAGATATTCCCAGTAATGTCAAATATACTGATCAAGACAAGAAAATACCATTGTCGAAATGGCGGTTTCATCGGCTGGCGAAGAATAGATGCGATCAAAACAAGAATTACGGTCGCAGAGATGCGCAGAATAAAAATAGGCCATAGTATCGATTCGGATCCTATTTCATGCATTAGCACGAAAAACATACCAAACAAAACACCTGCAAATAATGGAAGGCGGATATTCTTCCAATTAAACTCCACTATGCTTTCTGGTTCACGCGCAATAAACCAGATCGCCGCCAAGGCCAACGCCATGCCTGTTATGACAAACATGCCAGGCATCCCCTGCTTGAACAAGCCAACTAAAACAGGAAGTATCCCCGCCATCAATGCTGAGACAGGCGCGGCAATGCTCATCTTTCCCTCTGCGAATGAACGGTATAACATCAGAATTCCCACCCCGCCGAATATGCCGCTGGCAAGAGAAAGCCAGATACCGCGCGCAGTGGGGAAAATATCACCAACCAACCATGCGGCTAGTGCGATGATTGGCATGGCGAAAATATCCGCCCAGATCACAACCGCATATGAGTTGGCCCGCCGGCTCGCGATACCTCCCGTGAAATCCGCCGCGCCATACGTAACCGCAGATAATAAACCAAACATAATCGCCGCCACTATTTTCTCTTCTTGCGCCCGGTATTTAAGACAGAAATTTCCTGGGCACTGAGTCCCTTTTCCAATAAAAATTCGCGTTTCGGTTTCAACGCGCCCGTGGGGCAGACCGCGACGCATTGTCCGCATAACACACAACTTGTTTCAGGGATCGTTCTGTCGAAGAAGGTACCGATCTGTGTTTCAAATCCACGGCCGTCAAAGTTGATCGCAAAAGTATACTGCGCGTCCTCCGCGCAAACTTGTACGCAGCGCCAGCACAGCAGGCACTTCGAGTAATCACGAACAAACATCGGGTTATCATCTTTAACTTCAGGCTGTCTACGCTCTGCATCAGGGAAACGGCTGGATGACGCTCCATACTCATACATCATAATCTGGATTTCAGGAGCTTCAGACAGATCCATTGTCGACGCCAGCATTTCCAAAATCGTTCTTCGCGCCCGTATGACTTTCTCGCTTCGCGTCTGAACCTTCATGTTGCTTGCCGCTTTGACAATGCAAGCTGGCTGGAGCACTCTCTGCCCCTCCACCTCGACGACGCAGATTCGGCAAAGAGCATTGGCTGTAGTCGCTTCGTGGAAACAGATCGTTGGAATATCAACACCATTCTCGCGCGCAATTTCAAGCAGGGTTTTATTTTCTTCTGCGCTTACTTCTTTGCCGTCCATAAAAAATGTGACAGTCATGAATTCACCTTATAGTTTGTCAAAAGTCGATTCATTTTTTCTTAGCCGTTGTTTTCGTAACCTTCGTTATCGTTTTCGACTTCGGCTTTAACTTTTTCTTCTCCACAACTTTTGACGTCGCCTTTTTATCAATAGATTTCTTTACAGTCTTTGGAACTTTAGAATCTTTAGAAGCCTTCGATATCTTCCGACCTACAACATTTGATTTTTGACTTTCCCCGAAAAGCTCCGGCCATAACTTCATCGCGGACAACACCGCGCTCGCCGCGGTCTGCCCCAAACCGCAGAGGCTTGATTCTGTCATCGTCCAGCCAACATCTTCCAGGCGGAAAAAATCTCCAGACAATACGCCCCCGCTGGCTACGCGATCCAAGATTTCCATTTGTCGTTGTGTTCCCATTTGACAGGGATAGCATTTGCCGCAGGATTCATGCGCGAAAAATTTTCCCAGCCGCTTCAAGGCATCGCGGATTTCGCGCGTCTCATCGAATACCATTACCACGCCAGAACCCAAAGGCAGTCCAGCGGCGCGCAGATCTTCAAAAGTCATTTTGACATTCAAATGTTCAGGTGTGGCAAATGCTCCCGCCGCGCCGCCAAACAAAATCGCCTTGAGGGATTTTTTACCCGCGACACCGCCAGCCATTTTTAGCAGTTCGCGTAAAGTCGTCCCAAATGGAATTTCATACAGACCTGGTTTTACGACATCTCCAGAAACACAAAAGAGCTTGGTCCCGGGGGATTTTTCCGTGCCTATCTTGCGATATTTCAAAGCGCCCTTTGAAATAATGAGCGGCACGTTGCAAAGCGTTTCAACATTATTGATAACGGTTGGCTTGTCGAACAAACCGTTCGTGGTTGGGAATGGCGGCTTCACACGCGGAAAACCACGCTTGCCTTCGATCGATTCGAACAGCGCAGTTTCCTCTCCGCAAATATAAGCGCCTGCCCCAACGCGGATTTCAATTTCAAAATGTTGACCAAGATAACCTGCTTCGCAAGCTTCATCCAATGCTTTTTCCAAAACTGGAATAATGTATGGATATTCGGCGCGAATGTAAATATAACCCTTGCTCGCGCCGATGGCATACGCAGCGATGCACATTCCTTCGATGGCTCGATGGGGATCATCCAATAATAAAATTCTGTCTTTGAATGTGCCGGGTTCAGATTCATCTGCGTTGCACACAATATATTTTTGTAAGCCCTCGGCTTTCGCGGCACCTTCCCATTTGATTCCCGTTGGGAACGCAGCGCCTCCGCGACCGACTAATCCACTCAATTTGATTTCAGTGATCACATCTTCGGGTTTTATTTTTAATGCTTTTTGATACGCGGAGTATTCGCCATACTTTGCCAAAGTTGTCGTGCCATTCCCACAGTTGGCGGTCAACTCATGGATGGAGCCATAAACAATCGATCGCGGAATACCGAGATCATAGGATTGAAATTTGGGAGTGATGTTTGTTTGCGCGTCATCGTCCACGAGCGCGGCTGGGGCTTGCTCGCAAAGCCCAAGGCAGGGACTCCGCTCGATGGTTAGAGACAGTTCTTCGGTCGTCTGACCCGGTTCCACATCATAATGCTTGCAAAGATTAACAAGGAGATTATCCGCACCTTTGAGCGCGCAGGCTTGATCGGTGCAAACGCGAATAAAATTCCTGCCGACTGGTTGGTTATAAAAGAGCGAATAAAATTCTATAACGCCATGCACATCCGCAAGCGGCACACGCAAAGACTTTGCGATTTCAGCGGCCACCTCCTGTGGAAGCCAACCATATAACTTTTGCGCGGCATGCAACGCGGGCAATAAACCGGAACGACCGAGTGGGATAAATTTTGGAAGTTCTTTATTCAAAGGGATAAGATCAATTTCAGACATGAATACTCCAGTAAGCCGAGTATAGACGCAAATAAAACAACCTGCAAGCAGGTTGTTTTATTTGCAAAGCTACCATTTAAATATTACAGCCGCAACCGTAAAAGCGGAAGCGATCACAATGAAGACGGAAGCAGCTGTGGTAAAGTTTTTCTGGAAACCATTATTGACATGTGATCCCATCAATTTTTTGCTGCTGGTCAACTTAATAAGATAGAAGAAAACCAGCGGCAGGATCATGGCATTCAACGTCTGTGTGGCGATGGCGAAATGAAAGAGTGAAATGCCGGGGATGGTTGTAATTAATGCCGCTAAAACCAATTGAATGATAAAGAGAATATAAAAAGTTTTGCTCTTTTGAAAATCTGTATCCAAACTGCCAGACAGGCCGAAAAATTCAGAGAAGGCGTATGCGGTTGAAAGGGGCACGATGATAAGTCCCATAAAAGCGGCGGCGAGTAACCCAACCGCGAAGAGTTCACTGGCAAGCTCACCCGCAAACGGACGGATCGCCAGAGCGGCCTGTTCACCCGATTGTAGTTGAATCCCGCCGACACCATAGCCGTGTGAATTTAGCGCGGCCGCTGTCGCGACGATCATGAAGAACGAGAAAAAATCTGTCAGGAATGCGCCCCAGTATGTTTCAAATTGGGAATATTTAAGTGTATCTTTATCCATTTTTTTATCGAAGGCAAAACTGCTAATAAAGAACTGTCCCCAGGGAGTAATGGTAGTTCCCAGCACGCCCATGCCGATCACCAAATAGCTGACGAGGTATTTGGACGTCCATGAAACGCCATGTGGATATATCAAATTGCTTAGCGCCAATCCCCAATTGGGGTTGGCTTTGACCGCCGAAAAAATATAGGTCACATAAAACAAGGAGACGATCAGCATAATGCTCTGCGTTAATTTGTAATTTCCTTTTGTGATAAATATAAACGCGATGAGCAGCATCCCGATCACAAAAGGGAGAACTGGAATATTCAACATTCCGCTGACCGTCCGAATGGCGGAAACTTCAGTTGTGATGGTGCCCAGATTGGCGATCATTAATCCCATAAAAATAAATAACGAGACTTTGATTCCATATTTCTCGCGGATCAAGTCTGCCAGGCCGCGGCGGGTAACCAGCGTCAGGCGCATGCCCATTTCCTGCGTGACCGCCAGCAGAATGGTGATGATCAACAACGGAAACAGGATCGGATAGCCAAGTGTCGCACCGGCTATGGAATAGGTAGCAACTCCGCCGGCGTCGTTATCTGCCATAGCGGCGATGGTAGCGGGACCAAATACCGAGAGGATCAAGACAGCGCGGCGAACCCAACGATTAGCGATCCACTTTTCGCGTAAAGAGATAAATATATTTTTCATTCGAGCGCTCCAAAGAAATGCGGCAGACGCTTTTTCCAGGCTGTGGGCAATATTTTATCGAGCGCATCATCAGAGGTGACGATGCCGTGCAACTTATTGTCAGCATCCACAACGGGAACGGCGATCAAATTATATTTGGCCACCATTTGCGCGATCTCGTTCTGCTCTGTATCCAGTTCAACACTGACCACGCGTTTGTGCATAAATTCCGTGATCGGTGTTTCAGGCTGGGCAAGGATCAAATCACTGAGCGAGAAGACTCCGATCAAATGCTCTTCTTCATCGGTGACGTAAACGTAATAAACCAACTCGGCTTCTTCGCCCACTTTGCGCAGATGTTCAATAGTTTGAGACGCGCTCATATTTGGCAGTACCGAAACGTATTCAGTCGTCATCAGCCCGCCGGCTGTATCCTCAGCATAACGCAGTAATTCGCGCACTTCATCGGCATCTTCAACTTCCATGAGTTTGAGTAAATCCTGGCGGCGGCCATCCGGCAGTTCGGCCAGCAAGTCAGTGGCTTCATCTGGTGACATTTCTTCGAGAACGTCTGCCATTATCTCATCCGAGAAGTGTTCGATGATGCTGGCTTGAAAATCTGGTTCTACTTCTTCAAGAGTTTCGGCAAGCCGCTTGATGTCGAGTTTATGAAGTATCTCTCTATGTTCAGTGCGGTTAAGGTTGGAAATAATTTCGGCGATATCGGAGGGGTGCAATTCGGCGAGTTTTTCTGCGGGGACTTTCAGACGCATGGATTGGTCGTGCGTCAAAGGTTCGACGAACTCCCAGGAAATAGTGCCCTCTGACAGGTCCGCTTTAAAGCGCTGGGCGGCCCAACGTCCCAGTTTTTCCAATCCGATTCGACGCATGATTCCCAGCATTCCAATATCCACGTTGCTGACAATGACATTGCCATTAACGCGCACCAATTCAATGTCATTGACGCGCACCACGCGCGCGTCATCGGTATCAATGATCTGTTGATCAAGGACATCTTCAACAAGACGAATATCGCTCTCGCGCGATTCGTAATTTGGGATATCCACTGCGGGTCGCTTCAACGGGATGGCGGCGGAGAGCAGTGCGGCAAGATCGGAGTAAGGCAGGGTAATATCGCCATCCATGCCATGTACAATGATCGCGTCCACAACGGGATGCGAGAATTCGCTATAAGTGCGCGCGATCAAATCCTTTAGCACGCCAATTTTTTTGCCGTCATAGTCAGTGACCGGGCGTCCAATGAGTTCGCTAATGAAAGCCATGGGTACTCCTTTGCGTAAAACAAAAACCACCTTGGGATATTCTCCGAAGGTGGCGACGGACTCAGGGAAAAACAACAGTCTACTTAATCATGCCGCGCAGAAAGGAAAGTGACGCGCGTGGGAATACAGTTGACTTGCACCTGGGATAATCGCATTTCGGAGAAGTTAAAACGGAATATAAACGAACGACATAAATGGTCATCCGCATCCACGGCCATCACCTCCTTTTTTGGTTGAGCTTGAATAATTATCATAAGAACCAGTGACTACTCCCCCACGCCTAAAGGCGGGGGCTTCTAGGGCAAAGCCCAGGCTCTCTAGTCCGAGAGCTTCTATGTTGTTTAGTATACTACAAGCAAAATCGTTCCTTACATCTCCACTGCTAAAGCAGGGAGCTTTACGGAACATTTGGTAAGTTTATACTCCCGTCAAATAGAATCCGTCAAGAGTGAAAAAGATAATTCTCAAGATGGATTTAATACATCCGCAAATTTAGTAGAAAAAAGTCCAATTATCTCTGGTGTAATCCTCTTGCTTTTTCAACTAATATTGGCAGAGTCTTCAAAAATTCGTCCACGTGCGCGGGTGATGAATCAACGCCGAGTGTGATGCGCAAGGACCCCAAGGCCCAATTGCGAGGGGTACCCAAAGAAGTTATTACTTCGCTCGGCTCAGGGTTTCCTGTTTTACAGGCCGAACCCGAAGAGCAGGCAAAACCCGCTGAATCAAGTAGTTGCAGTAAAAGGTTTCCATCAACATCTTTGAAAACAAATGAAGCATGGTTTGGAAGGCGGGATTCAGGATGACCCGTCAATTTGGAATCAGAAATTGTTTCAAGGACTTCTCCGATAATATGGTCACGCAATGGCTGGACGTGTGCGATGCGCATATCTCTTTCTTCCATCGCAAGCTGTAACGCCACGGCAAAGCCGACGATGTACGGCACATTCTGCGTCCCTGCGCGCAGACTAAATTCCTGCCCGCCACCTGTCATCTGCGGGATAAGTTCAGTTCCATTGCGAACGTATAGCGCGCCAACGCCTTTTGGCCCGTAGAATTTATGTCCGCCGAGTGACATCAGATCCACACCGAGCTTTTCAACATTTACATCCAGATATGCTGCGGCTTGAACTGCATCCGTGTGAAAGAGTATATTGTTTGCACGGGCAATCTCGGCCAATTCAGGAATTGGATTGATGGTTCCGATCTCATTATTTGCGAACATCACCGAAGCAAGCACCGTATCAGTGCAAACAGCTTTGTTCAAGGAAATCGGCCTGACCGCGCCGTACTCATCCACGTCCAGCCATTCAAGCAGGAAACCATATTCCTTTTCAAGCTGTTGCGCGGTCTTGCTGACCGCGTGATGTTCGGTTTTGGATGTGAGGATCCACTTTTTGGCGGAGACATTTCGCTTTGCAATGGATGCGCCGCGAAGCGCAAGATTGTCAGACTCAGAGCCGCAGGATGTGAAGATGATCTCGTCTGGTTTGCAATATAGAACAGCAGCGACTTTCTCGCGCGCAGCATCAACCGCGGCTTCGGCTTTTTGTCCAAAGCGGTGAATGGAGGATGGGTTTCCGAAAGATTCGCGGAAATAGGGCAGCATCGCATCAAAGACGCGCGAGTCAACTGGAGTAGTGGCGGCGTAATCAAGATAAATCATACCGTGGATTATAGCAAACAATTTTGACTGAGTGATAAAATAGGCCTATTCAATCAGAAAATAGGTGAACCATGAGCGACTTCCTTAACTTTCTTAATACCGCAGACCACGAAACCTTGAAAAAAATTTCGGGCATCTCAAACACACTGGCCGAGAATATCATATCCGCGCGTCCGTTTGATATAGCGGACGATCTGTTGCTCGTCCACGGGGTGGGAAAAAATCTGCTGGCGCGGATGCAATTCTTTGCCGAGGCGCAGGAAGAACCGTCAGAAAGCCAGGCCATCATCACGATTGACGAAGAAGCGCCGCCTGCTCCCATCGAGAAGAGTCGGGCTGAGCCAGAGTCGCCTGCGGAGGAGAAGCCATCCTTCGGGTCACGTCTGGGGCAGGCATTTCTCAATTTCATTAGAGCGTTGTTTAGATTGATCGCCACGGTTTTGGTGATCGCTGGAATTGGCGCTGCCATTTATTTTGGAGCGCCGTTCATCAACGATAATTTTATTGTGCCTTTACAACGCAACACTGCGCAAATAAATCAACTTGAAAACGAGATCGCTATTCTGCAAACACAATTGAATGAAATGAATACGCGCGTGAACGCGGTCGAAACGACGATCGAGGCGCACACCGCCAGTATTGCGAAGCTGGAAGAAATGCAAGCGACGCTCGAACAGGAAATTTCAAATAAAAATAACAGCGTGATGATTGCGTTGAAACGCGAGATCATGCTGACGCGCGCCATTGAAACGATCGCACGCGGACGCTTATTCCTTTCGCAAAGCAATTTTGGACTGGCACACGATGATGTGAAAACCACACGTGATATTCTGGAAAAGTTAATCGTGGACGCTCCCGCCTATCAAGTAGATGCGTTGAATCAAATTATCATACGGCTTGATCTTGCTTTGAGTAACCTGCCTGCCTTCCCCGTCATTGCTGTGGATGATGTGGATATCGCCTGGCAATTATTGATGATGGGACTGCCGGAGAGTGAAGCGGATTTTGTCGCGACGATCACTTCCACGCCGACGCCCGCCCCGATTCCAACGTTCAGTTCCACGCCAGAAGCGACACCTTCGGCAATTGCTCCGACCGCAACACCTTAATATTTATTTAATTTATAATCTACAAACTATATTTGATCTGGAGAAATAATCAATGACACATAAAATTAAGTTCGGCACAGATGGCTGGCGCGGAGTTATCGCGGAAGATTACACCTTTGACAATGTCCGCCGTTGTGCGCAGGGATTCGCTTCCTACATATTGTCGCAAGGAAAACAGGGACATTGGATCATTGTCGGCCACGACAAGCGTTTTAGCAGTGAACACTTCGCGGCGGCAGTTGCCGAAGTGTTGGCTGGCAACGGCTTGAAAGTTTATTTAACTCAGGAAGCCACGCCGACACCCGTCATCGCGTACGCGGTTGTGGACAAAAAAGCCGCAGGCGCAGTGAATGTCACAGCAAGTCATAACCCGCCCACAGATAACGGTTTCAAAGTCCGCAATGAGACAGGCGGCGCGATCGACCCTCAAGGCTTGATCCAAATTGAATCATCCATTCCTGATGACATCAAAGATGTTAAACGGAAATCATACAAGGAAGCAGAAGCCGCTGGCGAGATCATCGTGTTTGATGCAGCAACTCCCTATATTGATCATTTAACCCAAGACGGTTTGATCGACCTGCAACCCATCAAAGACGCGGGCTTGACTGTGATGGTGGATACCATGTGGGGCAACGGCGCAGGCTGGTTCCCACGATTACTGGCGGGCGGAAAAACCCGCGTGATCGAAATTCATAATGAGCGCAATCCATCCTTCCCTGAGATGAAACGTCCCGAACCGATCCAGCCGAATATTGATGTCGGGTTGCAGGCGACAGTGGACAACAAAGCCGACGTGCTCCTGATCACTGACGGTGACGCAGACCGCTGCGGCATCGGCGACGAGAACGGAAAATTCATCAATCAATTGCGTGTGTTTGGTTTGCTCGCTTATTACATGCTCGAAGTGCGCGGTGACCGCGGCGACATTGTGAAAACATTATCCACAACCAACATGCTTAATAAACTCGGCGAGTTGTACGGAGTTCCTGTCCACGAAACCGGCGTGGGATTCAAATTCGTCGCGCCGAAAATGACCGAGACCAACGCGCTGATCGGCGGCGAAGAATCTGGCGGATACGCCTTCCGTGGAAATGTCCCTGAACGCGATGGGATTTTGGCAGGCTTATACATGCTCGACTTCATGGTGAAGACAGGCAAGAAGCCAACTGAATTATTGACGGACTTGTTCGCCAAAGTTGGCGGCGAATATTTCTACGACCGCGTGGATAGTCCCTTTAGCGGCGACCCTGAAACACGTAAAAAGATCATCATGGACAATAATCCCAAGACCCTCGGCGGATTGAAAGTAACCGAGCTTGTCACTGTGGATGGTTTCCAATTCAAAATGGAAGATGGCGGCTGGATGCTGATCCGCTTTTCTGGCACAGAACCCATTCTGCGTGTGTACTGCGAGACGCGCCACGGCGATAAAGTGCAAGCGATCTTGCAGGATGGATTGAAGGTTGCGGGAATAAAATAATCGATTACGCGTTGGCAGGTTGGAATATTTAATCATTCCGACCTGCCAACTTTTTAACTTGCGAACATGTTAACAGATACCCACTGCCACCTAGACTACAATAAATTCGATATTGACCGTGCGGATGTGATCGCACGCGCGAATGATTCAGGGTTGATTCGCATGCTCGTACCAGGACTCAACCACAAGTCCAGCAAAGAAGCGCTGCGGTTGGCAGAGTCAAATCCCAGCGTGTATGCGGCTGTCGGGTTTCATCCAACAGATCTGGAGGAATTCTCAGCGCAGACTTTTGATGAAGTAAAAGAGATTGCTGGTCATCCAAAAGTAGTAGCGGTTGGCGAGATCGGCATTGATTATTATTGGGTGAAGGAAAATGAAAAACACGCCATCCAGCGCGAGGTTTTAAAACAGCAGCTTCAATTTGCAAAAGAGATCAACAAACCTGTCATCATTCACATGCGCGAAGAAAATGATGCGTGGTTTGGTGAAGCCTCGGTTGACTTGATGAAAATTTTGGAAGAATGGCAAAGCAGTTTACAAGGTTCGCTTGCAGAAAAACCTGGTGTGCTGCATTCATTCAACGGAAATCTTGAAACCGCGCAAAAAGCGCTTGCGCTCAATTTCTATCTCGGCATCACGGGTCCCGTTACCTACAAAAATGCGGATCAAAAGCGCGAAATCATCCGCCAATTACCAATTACAAAAATCCTGATCGAAACCGATTCGCCATTTCTCGCTCCCGTGCCATTTCGCGGCAAAAGAAACGAACCTGCCTATGTTCGGCATATTGCTGATAAAATTGCAGAAATCCATTTAAAAAGCCCTGCCGAGATCGCCGCTATAACCACCGCCAATGCGGCGCGGCTCTTTGCATGGGGAGACTGATTTGAACGCGGTAACATTTATCTCACCTATACTCGAAGAAATTAAACTCGTCGAAGAACGAATGCGGGCACAAGCGGATGAATCTCATCCTGACTTGCGCGCCGCGCTGGAGCATTTGCTCGCGGCAGGAGGCAAACGCATCCGCCCGACAATTGGCCTGCTCATTGGAAACATGCTGGGCGCGCCCCTTGAGAAACTCGTCACCTTGGGCGCGGCGGTGGAATTACTGCACACCGCCACACTCGTGCATGATGATCTGATAGACGGCTCCTTACTGCGCCGCGGTATGCCCACCTTGAACGCGCGCTGGTCACCGCCCGCCACTGTGTTGACCGGAGATTTTCTTTTTGCGCGCGCGGCGATCACCGCCGCTGAAACAGATCACCTGCCATTAATGAAATTATTTTCTGAAACACTGGCAACCATTGTCAACGGTGAATTGACTCAAATGTTCACCTCACGCGGATTGATCAGCCGCGATAATTATTACAAACGAATTTACGCCAAGACCGCCTCCCTTTTTGAAATGACTTCGCGCGCAGCTGCAATGGTCAGCCCAGTAAATGAAGCAGTGATCGAAACCATGCGTGATTTTGGATTTCAGATCGGCATGGCATTTCAAATCGTGGATGATATTCTCGATTTCAATGGCGATCAAAACGCTGTCGGAAAACCGCTCGGGTCGGACCTGTTGAATGGCCTGGTGACCCTGCCAGCCATTTACTACGCTGAAGCGAATCCGAACGACCCCGACGTATTGTCTCTGCCCCAAGGCGGCTGGACAAACAATGAAAACATGACCCGCCTCGTGGGCAATATCCGCGCAAGCAACTCATCGAAACAAGCCATGCTCGAAGCAGATCAGCACATTGACCGCGCCCTCACGATACTATCCTCCATGGAAACCTGCGCAGAACGCGACGCGCTGGAAAATCTCACAAAATATATTGTGGATCGAAAAGTTTAGCCATTAGTTAATCGGCGATAATTTTTCTTTCCTCCTTCATCCTTTCCCGCATGCCTAATTCAAAAAAAACCTTTCGTATTAATGTCGGATTCATTGCCCATGAGGAAATCGGCCGCAGCCATGATTTCCCATTTCAGTTTGATAAGATCACGCTCGGCGATGATCTTGAACTACGCAGCCTCGATGGAATTGTCAACATCGGCAGGACGCCGCAAGGCCTGGTGCTTCAAGCAGGTTTTTCCGCCGAAACAAATTTAATGTGCGTGCGCTGTCTGCAAGAATTTGAGCACGAACTCGATTGGTCAATCACCGAGTTGTACGCCTTTGACAAACGCTCCGAAACTGAATCAGAGCTGATCCTGCCTGAAGATGGACATATTGATCTGGCTGAAATGCTGCGAGAATACGCGCTCCTGGAAGTACCCATCAGCCCGATCTGCAAATCTGATTGTCAGGGATTATGCGCCGAGTGCGGCCAAAACCTGAACGATAAAGATTGCGGACATTCTCCCGAAGAAAATGATTCGCCATTTGCAAAGCTCAAAGATCTGCTTTAACAAAACGATGATCATTTGGAACGTGCCTGTCAATTTCACATCCATATGAAAGACACGCTCAAAAAAATATTGGAAATTCTCGTCCCCCTCATTTTTCTTGGGGGAATGATCTTTGTGCGCACACAGCTAAGTTTCGCAAATTTTGATTATAAAAATTCAAATTTTTCCTTCTTCTGGCTGGCAGGGCGCATGCTGCTGGACGGCGAAAACCCATACGATCAGGCCCAATATCTTGCAGGTCATGCAACTTATAAGATCGAATGGCAGCCCAATAAAATATTTCCCTATCCATTACCACTGGCGATCTTTTGTGTACCGCTTGGGTTCCTATCCATTGAACATGCGTACATACTTTGGACAGTGGTCACTTTAGTGATCATAGCAATTACAATATTTATACTACTGCGTAAATGGGAGTCAGCCGCGCATCACAGGTTGCTCATCCCGATCTTTGCATTCACTATTTTCTTTGGGCCGCTCTATCTGACATTGCGCACAGGCGCCATTGGCGCGTTCACTTTACTAATAATTCTATCCGCGATTCTTTTGCTTGAAAAAGAAAAAAAACTGCCGGCCGGAATCATCCTTTCATTAACTATGCTCAAGCCGCCGCAGGGATTGACGATCCTTATCCTGGCAGCCGTTTGGTTTCTTGCGCGCCGTGATTGGAAGGCCATTTTTGGCATGGCAATTGGAGGGGTTTTATTAATAATGATCGGGTTGATTCAAGATCCATTGTGGATCGACAAATTTCGCGGCGCAAGCGCAGCAGTAATGGATCGGACTCAGGGAATCCAGTCAAATGTGTGGGCGTTTGCTTATTTGATTTGTAAGGGCGCAGCGCCATGCTCCACGCTTCTAGGCGGGACGTTGGCGCTGATCCTGCTTGGGCTGGGCGGATTCTTCCTCTGGCAGCAGGCTGCGCGAGTCAAAGTCACAGCGTGGGAGGCGTTTAACGTCATCCTGCCAATTGCATTCGTCTCAACTATTTATTTGTGGGCTTACGATCAGCTTGTGTACATCATCCCGATCGTGTGGATCGTTGGCACACTTGTTGAACGAACAAAGAGTTATGTTTACGCTTTTCTATTCTTGATCACGCTCGATCTATTTTCACTTTACGCTCTTTCACAACACGCGTCAACATCCAAAGACCTGTGGAGTTTGGGGACTACGATCATCGTACTGGGAATGGTGATGGGGCTGCTACTGCACCGTATCAAATTAAATTCTACGAAAGATATTCCTCTACACGCGTAACTTCCTTTGCAAGTTGCTCGACAAGAAAAGAAGCGTCTGTCAGATTTTTCTCTTTGCCGCATGCTTCAAGCTTCGCGGCAAGACTGGATAACTGGTTCGCGTTGAAATTCATAGACATTCCCTTTAGGTTATGAGCAAACCTGCCAAGTTTTTCGATATCATCTGCCTGCAAGGCAGACCTCAGCTCTGCCACACGGTCGGATAAATGTTCTTTGAATTCGTTACACATTTCCATCATGAAAGCGCGATCTCCGTCAAAACGGAATAAAGCGCCTTCGAGGTCCACGGGCAATTTTTCAGCGGACGAGTCTGCCAGAGAAACCGGAGCAGGCTTGGGTTTCTCAAAAGATTCAGTGGTTGTATTTTCTCCAAACGGGTCAGCAGAAAAATCCGGGGAATAATCCTGCTCTGCAGCAGAAGATGAATCATTATGTTTTACTTTTTCGTGATCAGTTTCCAGTGTCCAACGGTCTATGACGCTGAACAATAAGCGCGGATCAAGCGGCTTGGTGATGTAATCATCCATGCCTGCGTCAATACAACGATCACGGTCACCAGCCATGGCATGCGCGGTCATGGCAATGATCGGAATGTGCAGGCCTGTGCTTTGTTCCCAAATACGGATCTGGCGCGTGGCTTCATAGCCATCCATCTCCGGCATTTGAACATCCATTAGCACGGCGCTGTAATGATTGGTATGTACTCTTTCAAAAGCCTTTGCTCCAGTATCCACTGCGTCTACTGAGTAACCAGCTTTTTGTAACAGGACGATCGCCAGTTTTTGATTGGTCGGATTATCTTCAGCCAGAAGAAGGCGAAGATTTTCTTTTCTTTTCTCGGTAAGGATGTGGCGGGTGACGATGCTTGGCGTTTGTTCTACCTTGCGTCCCAGCACTTCGATAACTGCGTCAAACAGCATTTGTTGTTTGACCGGCTTGAGCAAATAGCCAGAGCAGCCCAGCGCTTCAAGACGCACCGCATCTCCACGCTGTCCCATTGAGGTGAGAATAAGGATTTTGACTTCTTTCACGGAAGGATCGCTTTTGATGGCGCGGGCGGTTTGTTCACCGTCCATGCCGGGCATTTGCATATCAAGCAAAACGACATGATACGGATCACCCATCCGCTGGGAATTGCGAAGCGCCTCGAGGGCTTTTGCGCCGCTGGAGACCGAATCCACGCGAGCACCCAGCGTTTCAACATTCTTTGTGAGTACCATTCGGTTAGTTTGGTTATCATCCACAACAAGAACGCGGGTGTGAGAAATGTTGACGGGGCCAGACACAAGCGAAGCACCTTCATGCTTTTCAAGGGGTTGTTTCTCAAATTTAATATCAAACCAAAACGTGGTTCCAACACCTGGAGTGCTATTTAGCCCGATCTTGCCATTCATAATTTCAACCAATTGCTTTGATATGGTTAATCCCAGCCCCGTGCCGCCATAGGTGCGCGTGGTGGATCCATCGGCTTGTGTAAATCTTTCAAACACGGCGGCCTGACGTTCGGTTGGGATGCCGATTCCCGTATCCTGTACTGAAAAGTGGATCGTGGCATAATTTTCAGTTTGCTCTGTTGTTTCAGCGCGAAGAATGATCTCACCCTGATGTGTAAATTTTATGGCGTTCCCAACCAGATTGACCAAGATCTGCCTTATGCGGCCAGGATCACCACGTAAATAATAGTTCATGTCCGGGTCGATCAAACATGCGATCTCAAGTCCCTTATCTTGGGCGCGTTTGGCGAGCGTATAAGCCACATCTTCAACAGCATTCCGCAGGTTGAAATTGATCTCTTCAAGCGCAAGCCTGCCGGATTCAATTTTGGAAAAGTCAAGAATATCGTTCAGGAGTGACAGAAGAGCTTCAGCACTATTAAGCGAAGTTTGTAAATAATCATTCTGTTCAACAGTGAGTTGTGTATCAAGCGCAAGTTCGAGCATACCCATCACGCCGTTCATAGGAGTGCGGATCTCGTGACTCATATTTGCGAGGAATTCACTCTTGGCGCGGTTGGATTCCTCCGCTTCGCGCTGGGCGTGCAATAGTTCCGAAATATCATGATACATTGCCAGAGTGCCGGTCTTCTGTCCATCAACAAATACTGGCACCCCAAAGATCTCAACATCCACCGATGAACCGTCTTTGCACTGGCGTTTAACAAACGCATGGATTGACTGATTCCTAACAGTCTCCGTAAAACGAGCAGCTTCTTCGTGAGTTGTTGAATTCGTAATCAGACTGTCCAAATTAGCACCTAATATTTCAGCACTGACATAACCATACATCTGCTCAAAGGCCGGATTGCTGGATATAATTTTCTCATCATTATCCAGCACAACGATAGCGACCGGAGCATTTTGCACCAGCGATTCAAAGTATTGTTTCTCGCGCGCCAATTCGCTGACATTTTGTTTATACAACGTAATATCGCGCGCCACCCAAATCACAGAGTTCGACGACATGGGCGAGACGTTAGCTGAAAACCACATTTCCTTGTCATCAATGAAAAGACTGTATTCCACAGTGGTTACGCTTCCTGTGGAGAGTGTACGCTGTATAGTTTCGAGGAAAAATGCTGATCGATCAGGGAACATTTCAGTTACAGTCTTGCCTAGAAATTCATCAGGCAAACGGGACAATTTTGACTGATCAGAATTTGCGAACTTTAGGTAACGGCCTTCAGAATCATAAACAATGATGACATCAGTCATTGCCGAAAAAAGGGCGCGCATTTGGGTCTCGGAAGCGCTGAGTGCCTCCAAAGCCTCCTTGCGCACGGTGATATCCTCCTTGACTGCAAGGTAGTGGGTAATTTTTCCGCTTTCATTAATGATCGGCGAGATCGTAGCAGCTTCCCAAAATAACTCGCCATTTTTTTTTCTGTTATGAAATTCGCCATGCCACTCCCCGCCTGAAGTAATCGTTTCCCACAAATGCTTATACTCCACATCTGACGTATAACCAGATTTCAAGACTCGTGGATTATTTCCAATAACCTCTTTCAGGTTGTACCCGGTTGACTCTTCAAATTTTTTATTTGCATATTCAATATTTCCCGCCAAATCTGCTATGACGATGGTTGAACCGCTTTGTTCCACTGCTCGTGAAAGTTTGCGTAGTTTTTCATTCGCCAGATTGCGTTCGGTAATATCATGCATCAAACAAATTATATTTTCTGACACTTCCTGCGTTTTGATCGGATAGAATTCCATATCGTAGAGTCGGCCCAGCCAGGGGAATTCACTGCCGGGATAATCAACCTCTCCGGAATCGGTTTGCTGGCCTGTTCCGAGAATTTCTGTTAACTGTCTGCCAACCACCTTCAAGTAAGGGACGTTCAGTCTATCTATTACAGCGCGATTACAACGAATAACTCTCCCCTCTTTATCGCTAATAAAAATCGGGTCGGAGAGCGCGTCAAAAGTAGTTTCCCATTCTTTTTTGCTGCGCGAGATCATTATATTGGAACTACGCTGTTGCCCTAATAAGCCAAACAAAATACCAAAGCCAAATGGAGCAATGTCTAATAGATAAAAAACATAGTGACTTTGATGCAGGTAATTGTATGACCGATAAGTAAAAGGAAGATGTTGTCTTTGCATTTCAAGCCTGATACCAGCAAATAGAAATGCAAACCCTACTAAAAATCCAACAATGGTGGACAGATACATCACACGGTTTTTATACCAGACCATGACTTCCTCCAAAGATATTCAAAGCGAAATAATATAATTTTACCAATTAGTTTAGCACACAGAGCTAAAAAATGCCTAAATTTTCCCAAAAGGGCTTGCATCACTAAGCAGGACATAGTAAACTACATCCCATGAAAACGAGACCTGCCTACCCGGGTATGACCATGGCCATGCACAGCATAATGCGAATGGAAATGTTCTGCCGCGCCGAGTGGAAAGCACGTTAGGTTTTTACACACGAACAAAAACGGGCTGTCCATTTCGCGGACGGCCTTTTTGTTTGCCTTCGGCGACCGAGTACGGTGGAAGATAGACCGCAGCATCCTACGCTGTCCATCGTCTACGATCCACGCTCGTGTAATTTGAATTCAATAAGGAATTTTGATATGTCAGAAAATATTTTGATTTGCGTTGCCTGGCCTTATGCCAATGCAGAAATTCATGTCGGAAACCTGACAGGTTCACACCTGCCCGGGGACATCGCCGCGCGTTATCACCGCCTTAAAGGAAACAAGGTGTTGATGATCACCGGCACAGACTCGCACGGCACACCCGTCACCATGAGCGCAGATAAACTCGGTAAGCCGGTCGAAGAAGTGTATAAATCTTATCACGAAGGTTTCATTGATCTGTTCAAGCAGATCGGTATTTCGTATGATCTGTATACCACCACGCACAGCGAGAATCATTTCAAAGTTTCGCAAAGTATTTTCCTCGCGCTGCAGCAGAACGGATTCCTGTTCAAGAAGACGGAGCCGCAATGGTTCTCTCCTGGATTAAATCGCTTCCAATCGCTTCCTGCCCGACCGCTACATTGAAGGGACTTGCTACATCTGCGGAACCGAGGGCGCGCGTTCCGATCAATGCGATGCCTGCGGCAATGTACTCGACCCCGCCAAACTGCTCAACCCAAAATCAAAAGTTGAGAATGATACATCTTCACCTGAACTTCGCGACACTGAACATTTTTTCATTGACCTCTCGAAGCTCGAACCTGATGTTATTAAATATCTCAAAGAACGCGCCGATCACATGCGCGATACAGTTCTCGGCGAGTCGCTGAGGAAAGTCGAAGCCGAGGGACTCAAACCGCGCGCGATCACACGCGACCTCGATTGGGGAATCCCTGTCCCGGTCAGTGATGCGAGTTGGGAATCGAAAAAACTCTACGTGTGGTTCGAGGCAGTTATCGGCTACCTCTCCGCTCCAATTGAGTGGAGTCAGGTATCAGGGCAGAAGAATGCGTGGCACGATTGGTGGACGAATCCCAAAGCGAAGCAATTCCACTTTATCGGCAAGGACAATATCTTCTTCCACACATCGCTATGGCCCGCCGAGTTGATGGGCGTCGGAAGCGCGTTCATGAAAATTTTTGCGGGCAAAGAAATCCCATTGATATTGCCATATGATGTGCCCGCCAATCAATTTATGAATCTCGAAGGCAAGAAGATCAGCGGCTCGCGCAATTGGGCCGTGAACGGACGCGACGCACTAACCCGCTACGACCCTGACGCGCTGCGTTATTATCTGACCGTCAACATGCCTGAAGCGAAGGACAGCGATTGGGATTGGGCTGAGTTCGTGGCGCGCAATAACAACGAACTGGTGGCCACGTGGGGCAACCTCGCGAATCGTGTGCTGGCTTTCTGTTATAAGAATTGGGATGGGCAAGTTCCTAATGTGGATTTGAATACGCTTCGCGACTCCGACCTGAGCCTGCTCGCTGTTATCGAAAACGGATTCAACATTGTGGGCGCGGAACTCGAAGCCGTGCGTCTGCGTTCTGCATTGAGCGAAGCAATGAAACTCGCCACTGTGGTTAATCAATATCTCGACAGCAACGCGCCGTGGTCGGCCATCAAAGTGGATAAAGACGGCGCGTCGAAAACGGTCTACACCGCGCTCAAAGCCATTGACTCGCTCAAGGTGATGTTCGCCCCGTTTCTGCCGTTCACCTGCGAAAAACTACATGGCTTCTTCAACTACGAGACTCCGCTGTTTGGCGAGCAATATACTCAGACCGTCAAAGATTCACTCGGCGAGCATACTGTATTACGTTACAAACCTGTTGATGGATTGCAATGGAAGCCCAGTGAATTACAACCTGGGATGAGGTTGAATCAACCGGGTCCGCTGTTTAAGAAGTTGGAGGAGAGTGTAATTGAAGAAGAACGCGCGAGGTTGGGAAAATAGATTTACAAAAAGGTCCCGGCTGGACGGTCACCCTTGGGGGTTACTGGAACAGCCGGGACTTTTTTATTTTTGACTCCCTTTTGAAAAGCAGTCTACCATCTCTCTTGATTTGCCTCCGGTGCAAGGATGCGACGCACTCTGGGCTTAATTGGTTGAGAACCTTCAACCAGGTATCAGGCAAATTTTCACATGTGGAATTTTGCGACCATGGTCATTAAGAAATAAGTACCACAGCCAGCGTAAATTCCTTTAAAGCGTCTTCATTTATAGTCACACCCAAACCCACACCGTTGGGCACATCAATGGTGGAATCTGAATTTAATGTAAAACTTTCATTTGTAATATCGCGAACATAATAACGATCCGATGCTGAAATATCAGCGGGCAATATAAAGTTTGGCAGGGATGCGATCGCGAGGTTTGAGGCGCGCCCAACGCCGGTCTCCAACATACCGCCGCACCAAACCGGCATCGAAACTTCCCTGCAAATATCGTGGACCATCACGCCCTGGCTCAATCCACCCAGGCGGCCCGCCTTGATATTGATCGTGCGGCAGGCTTTCATTTCGATCGCGTAACGGGCATGGCGCGGTGAAAAGATACTTTCATCCAAACAAATGGGCGTTTCAAATTGATCCTGTAATTTATGATGATCCCAAATATCATCCTCAAACAAAGGCTGTTCGATCAACAGCAAATTCAATTTATCAAGCGGTTTGAGTATTTTTGCATCATCCAATGAATAGGCGGAATTCGCGTCCACCTGCAATCGCAGGTTTGGAAATTCCTTTCGAACGGCGGACGCATCTTCAACGTCTCTGCCCGGTTTGATCTTGATCTTCACCCGTGCATATCCCTGCTTAATATAATCCGCCGCGCTTCGCACCAAACCTTGAGCTGATGACTGAATCCCTATAGAGACTCCCACCTCGACCTTTTCACGCACTCCGCCCAGCAGTTCGCGCAGTGATTTGCCTGTACGCTTCCCAAGCAAGTCCCACAACGCCATCTCCATGCCTGCCTTCGCGAGGTGATGTCCGCGGATACCGGAGACACGCGCCTGAAAATCCATCGCATCTTTTACATCTTTTCCTAGGATTAAAGGAGCTATAAAATCCTTAAGGATGTGCATGGCTGTGCCGGTGGTTTCATAGTTATAACCGGGGTCACGTGAAGCCACACATTCGCCATGCCCGATCATCCCTTCTGAATGAATGGTGATCAGGATGCATTCGCGATCTATATCACGCCCGAAGGAAGTCTCAAACGGTGAGACCAGCGGCATCTTTAGGTGATGGAAGGTGATCGATTCTATTTTCATTTTTCAACCTTAACTTCATTTTGTTCATCACCGATTTTCAAAGCACGCAACGCATCGTCGATGCTGGAAGATTCCAAACGCATGCCGGGCGCAGGTGTACCGCAGTAGGGGCAAATATTCCACGGGAGTTCCATAAATTTCGCGCAATTATGGCAGGCCTTCTTTAACTTTGTGTGACAATTCGGGCAGATCTGCCAATCTTCCTTGACGCGCCTTTCACAGCCTGGACAAAGTGGGAGATCTTCCAAGGCTTGAAGCAAGGCTTCTTCTTCCAGTGTGCGTTGGTATTCCTCTTCAAGTGTACGCGGCGGCCTCAGGATGAGGTAAACGATCACGCCCGGCAGATTTAACAAGGCCACCATCAGCGCGGCAAGTGCTTGCACCAAAGGGTCGCGGGCGCGTGAGCGGATGTCGCGATAAGTCCACACGACGAGGCTGATCCACAAGGCGGCCAGAAATGCGCCGCCAAAGGCGGTCAACACGAGTGTTAGACTACTTAGAAAAACGGGATCAAAGGTCATAAGAACTCCGAGGGAATTGCTTACTTCTGAAATTAATCAGCAGAGAATATTTTAATCCATTATCTCATGGAGTCTGGAAAACAAAACGCCAATCTTCCCCAGCCTGAGAAACAGTTGAGTTGACTCCCATCATCTGATAAACAGTTCGTCCTGGCCGTAAATAAATGGGATCGCCATCCAACGTGGTAAGCAGTAATGGTTGATCTTCATACACACGATGCCAGATTGCAGGGATCGCCACACCGTCACGAAAAACATAAGCATTCCCAAAATCCAAAAGATCGATGTTAAAGACCTCATCATGCGCATTGTATGAATTTGCAAAAATATGCGGGGCGAGCAGGACAACCACATTCGCAGCTGTCACAGGCAATCCGGTTTGCGCATCAGAAAGTGCAGTGTACGCTTCAGGCTTTCCTTTGACCATATCATTCGCTTCCTGGTATCGGAAATATTGGTGAGTAATGGGATCATACTCCCAATAATTGTAGTTATATACTGAATAAAAGGAATAAACACGCTTTGCGATCAGAGCGCTCTCAGGTGCATCCACTGTGAAGAAACCGCCATTTAAAACTTGCTTGGAATTATCCACTCCTTTTTTTACAGCGCAAGCCGCCCATTTTGTGGAATTAAAAAATTGATTGTTGTATGAATCCCGATGATAGGGGCCGGTAAAATAAGGCGAACAACCGCCAAAGCCCACGATGACCAAAAAATCTTTTAGGTCACCACCCTGCAAATAAGATAACTCCCGCTGGTCTGCGGATTTAAATACAAGGAACGCATGATACATGCGCGTTACATGTGCGTCAAAATATCTCCCCGAACGCACTGGGCCGACCATCGTGGGGTTATTTGAATAAAAAACTGCTATAAAACGCGTATCTCCCCATTCAATATAATATTCATAAATCACATCAGCCAAGGTCAAACCTGATTGAGGGCGGATGTAATCTGGTGAGTTCGCAATCTTTATCGCCATAGGCCTGTGCTGGAGGAAAGTTGGATCACTGACAGGCAGGCCTGTTAACGGATTATAGATATTGAGTTGGCTGATTTCCGTTTGAGGAAGTAACTCAACGGGTGTGGATAAAATTTCAGGCAGAACATAACGAGTTGGATATGGAGTATATGTCAACTCGATCTGCTGGGTCAGGGAGATACTGTAGGGATCTACCGTCGCTTCAAGTTGGGGCTGAAAGGGAGTCAGCGTGGTAACCCCAGACACGTTCACAGCAACCGGAGCAGGAATCAGATTCGGAGCAGTAGCGCAGGATGCGATCAATATAATGGACAGAATCCAAAAGAAGCTGCTAAATCCACTCGATCTGCGCTGTTGAAAAGTCATGAGCTTGATTGTACCAAATGCAATCTCATCAAAGGTGGGCGGCAATAAAACTGATACAATTGCCATCTCCCATGTTGATTTTTGTCTCTTGCCTGCTTTTTTTTGTGACTACGCTGGCATTAATCGTGTTACGTCTGACCCGCCCAACCGCCCGCTTTGCATGGTTGGTTGCCGTGGGCGGTGCTATGCTTGGCTTTGCGAGCGTGGTTATTTGGCCGGCCCAAATGCCATTCGAGATTGCTTTGCCGGCCTGGAAGCCGCTTGCTTTGTTCGTGAGCCAGGTCACATTTCACGCGGATGAACTTTCCTGGCCGCTTGCCTTATCCATTTCCGCCCTCACAGTTGGCATGTTACTAACAGCCGTGGCGCGTCCAGTCGCTGCAAATTCATATGCATGGACAGGCACATTAGCCTTAAGTGGGATCGGTATCATGGCGGTAACAGCCGATAATCCGTTGACTTTATTGCTGGTTTGGGCCGCACTTGATTTTACTGAACTTGCCGCCCAATTATTATCTGTGGAAGGAACCTCGAACAATGAAAAAGTGGTTACTTCCTTTTCCACACGGGCACTGGGAATTGGATTCTTAGTATGGGCAAATATTATCAGCATTGCGCAGGGAGGGGTTTTTAATTTTCAATCCATGCCGGCAAATTCCGGGATTTACCTTATCATAGCCGCAGGGCTGCGCCTGGGTGTGTTTCCACTGCATTTGCCTTATTCATCTGATTCAACCCTAAGACGCGGTTTCGGAACATCGCTTCGTTTGATTTCAGCGGTATCCAGTTTGGTGCTGTTGGCTCATGTGCCCATTGGAAGTAACACAACATTCACTCCGCTCCCGCTCGCATTTGCACTCATTGCAGGTCTGTACGGCGGTTGGATGTGGCTGCGGGCGCCGGATGAATTAACTGGCAGACCCTACTGGATTATTAGTCTAGCCGCATTGTCAATTACATCAGCTCTGAGCGGAAATCAATTAAGCGCAGTCGCCTGGGGTTGCGCGCTTATTCTTGTTGGCGGATCGTTATTTCTCGCATCGGTTCAACAGACTTGGTTAAACCGCACCTTGCTTATCGGCGCGTGGAGTCTTTCCGCGCTGCCATTTTCGCTAACGGCCAGCGCGTGGCTTGGCAACTTAGGTTTCTTTCTTCCATTTGTGATCCTGGCTCAAGCCCTGCTCGTTGCCGGATTTATCCGTCACGCGCTTCGCCCGTCTGGGCGAGACTCACTGGAATCTCAAGCAGGCTGGACGCGCACAGTTTACCCAGCCGGCATTATTTTGCTCATTATCTGTCAACTATTATTGGGATTTATTGGATGGAACGGCGCGCTTCAGATCGGCGCGTGGCTTCAAGCCATCATCACCTCACTTCTAACCTTTGGGCTGGTTTGGGCGACACCGCGTTTTCGCATCCTCAACCCGATTCGCGCACACTGGGTAAAAAATCCCGCATCCTCACGAATCGATGGTATCTATAGTAGTTTGTGGGTGATATACAACCTCTTTGGACGAATAAGCCAGACGATAAACACAATGCTTGAAGGTGAAAGCGGCATCATGTGGACATTGCTCTTTTTGATTATATTCATCTCTTTACTGACACAGGGAATTCCATAAAATGGTCATCGAAATCGTTTCATGGGCCGCAGTTGGCTTAATCCTTGCAACTTCCACTGTCATGCTCATAATTCACGACTGGCGTATCAACCTCGGCGCTTTGGCCTTGCAATATGTCGCAGCCTTCTGGCTGGTGACGCGCCACCTGCCTTTTGTAATGGGTTCTACAAAATTGATCACCGGCTGGATGGTGGTGGCCGCCCTTGGCATGACCCGCCTCAGTTTATCATCCGAAGAAGAAGATAATAATGAGGAATCTTCCTTACTTCGCGGACGATGGTTCCGTATGATCCTGATGTGCATTGTGGCACTTGTCACCGCGGGAGTAACAGCGCGCATAGAAGTTGTTATTCCCGGGCTTGGGCTGCCGGTAATTGCTGGCGGTATTCTGCTGATAGGCGCAGGCGTTGTGCACCTGGGCGTAACTTCTGAAATTCTGCGTGTGATCATCGGATTGCTGACACTCTTAACCGGCTTTGAAATTTTATACGCCGCAGTGGAAAGCTCGATCCTTGTGGCCGGATTACTCTCGGTGATCAGTCTGGGATTAGGCCTGGCCGGGTCGTATCTCTTACTAGCTGGTACTTCTCCGCCAGAATTGGAGAATTAATTATGAGCGCCCCAATTCTCTGGATTGCAATTCCCTTCATCAGTGGATTTATAATTCTTTCCTTTTTGCGCGAGCGCATCTCTCCACTAATCGCAGGGAGCGTGGCTTTGATACTCGCAATGACCGCCTTGATCATTCCCATTGATACAGCACTCCTGCTTGGTTCGATCTCCATTAAGATTTCACCGTCGATTCTATTTTTCGGACGAAGCTTTACTCTGACAACAGCGGATGGATTATTACTTGCCTTAATTTATGGATTGTCCGCATTATGGTTTTTTGGGACAGAAGCATCCGGCACAGCCAACAGATTCGTTTCCCTTGGATTAATGATCGTGGCCTTGTTAACAGCATCGATCGCGGTGGAACCATTCCTCTTTGCCGCGCTCTTGCTCGAAATGGCCGCGATGCTGGTCATCCCCTTATTGGTTCCACCCTCCCAAAAACCAGGCCGGGGCGTGGTTCGTTTTCTTATCTATCAAACTCTTGCCATGCCATTCATCCTTTTCTCAGGCTGGATGCTGGCCGGCGTGGAAGCCAGCCCCGGAGACATCAACACCACGATACAGGCCGGCACAATGCTCAGCCTGGGATTTGCCTTTCTGCTGGGTGTCTTTCCTCTTTATAACTGGATTCCGATGTTGACTGAAGAATCGCCTCCTTATGTTGTAGGATTTCTGCTCTGGGTTTTTCCCACTTTCACAGTGATCTTCGGGCTGGGGTTTTTAGACCGCTATACATGGCTAAGAACATCCCCTCAACTTTCGGGAGCCATACAAATTGCCGGGCTGTTCATGGTGGCCAGCGGTGGAATTTTCGCTGCTTTGCAAAAACACATCGGACGAATGATGGGTTATGCCGCTATCGCAGAGACAGGGTTGCTCATGCTCGCAATGGGATTGCCGTCATCTGAGATGCTCAATGTCACTTTCTTGCTGATCATCCCGCGCGGATTAGAATTGAGCGTTTGGGCATTGGCGCTTTCCATTATTAAACCAAAAGTAACCTCACTGAAATTCAGCGATGTACAGGGAATCGCAAGAAGTTATCCCTTTGCGGTTACTGCGATTATTTTGGCACATCTTTCAATGACGGGTTTTCCCCTGTTGGCAGGTTTTCCGCCGCGCCTGGCTTTATGGCAGGAAATTGCCGGGCAATCACTTACCATATCCTTTTGGATTTTTCTGGGAATGCTTGGCCTTATTTTAGCCGCGACACGGACCCTGGCTGTTTTTGTGATGGCAAGCGAGAACAAAGCCTGGCAGCGAAATGAATCCTGGATGCAGCTGATCATGCTTGGGCTGGGATTGATCGGGTTGTTCATCCTGGGAATATTCCCGCAAATATTACAGCCATTTTTTATCAACCTGCCCGCCTTATTCAATCATCTTGGCCAGTAAGCTCGGTATGCGGGCGTGCTATAATTTCAATCACCGATTTTTCTTTTTGAGCGGAGAGAACCATGGAATTTGAACAAATTATTAAGCGGCTTGAATGGCTGGACAATCAGCAGCGCCAGAACCAGGACACGCTAACAAAACTGGATGCACGCTTGTCCTCCTTTGAGACAACTGTCAACGCTGTTTCCAAACAGATCAAAACCTTGAGCAGCCAAATTACCGAAATAACCCCGACAGCCTCGCGCCTCGATCAATTTGAGACGATGCTTACCCGTCAACGCGCTGAATTTCTCAAAATTATCGAAGCAAATGAAAAGGCGCAAACACTAAGCGGACGCGATTACACTAAAAGATTCGAATCCGAGCTAAGCGAGATCAACAAAGCCATCGGGCAGATTAAAATAACCACCAACCTGACGGAGATCAAGAAACAGATCAAGGATCGCGCAGATGAAATGCAGCGTGTCTTGAACAATGTCAGTGATCTTAAACTTCGAGTCGATGAAGCGGTACGCACCAAAGATGACGCTCTCCATTCTCTAAAAGCAATCGAGGAGACACGCAAAAACGATCTAAAGCAGGTCTCAGATATTCAAGGCGAGGTCACGGCCTTGCGAAAACGAATCGATGAGAACCGCGATAAAGCGACCATCACGTCCGATGGTCTTCGCAATATCGAGAACCGTTTTACAGCGCTGACTGCGTCAGAGCTTGAACGCAAACAGGCACAAGCGGCGTTTCTTGAAGAGCAGGCGATCGTACAAATTGACCGCGACCGCGCCTGGAAAGCCTGGAAGGAAAAATATGAGTCCTTCCAAAAAGAGACGGCAAACGTCGATTCTCACATACAAAATCTTGACGAAGCTTTACGCGGCGCGAAGAAAGCCCAGGAAGCCTACCTTGAATTGAATACAAGGCTGGAACGCCGCATCAATGAAGTCACTGAAATGCAGCGCCTCGCAGAAGACCGCCTAAGACAAGAATGGGTAAGTTTCAAATCAGACGACCAAAAACGATGGACAGGCTACAGCCTTTCATCTGAAGAATCTTTCCGTGATATTCGAAAAGAATCTGTTAAAACAACAGAACGCATCCCGCCTTTAAATGATGCCTTGCAGGTCTTACAAGACCAAATGCACCAGACCACCGATACGACAGAAAAAGAATTACAGGAATTAATGAATGTGATCCACGAATGGATGACATCGTACCAGCGCATCATGGGGCACGGCAAAAAAGCATCTAAGAAGTAAATCATGCGAGTCATCGGCACAGCAGGTCACGTAGATCACGGCAAGTCCACGCTTATCTCCGCACTCACCGGCGTTCATCCTGACCGCCTCAAGGAGGAACAGGCTCGTGAGATGACCATCGAACTCGGATTTGGCTGGCTCACCCTTCCAGACGGCGAGGAAGTGGGAATTATCGACGTGCCCGGTCATCGTGATTTTATCGAAAACATGCTTTCTGGCATTGGGGGAATCGACGCGGCATTGCTCGTCATCGCTGCGGATGAAGGCGTCATGCCACAGACGAAAGAACACCTGGCGATATTGGACTTATTGCAAATCCCCGCTGGAATAATTGTTGTTACGAAAACCGATCTCGCTTCTGACTCAGGATGGCTTGACCTTTTGGAAATAGACATTCGCTCCGCTGTCGGCGGCACCATCCTACGTGACGCTAGTATTGTCCGAGTCTCCGCAAAAAACAAAACAGGCCTTGACCTTCTCATTTCCCAACTCAGCAAAATATTAGAGGAAAAACCCGCGCGGATTGATCTCAACCGCCCGCGCCTGCCGATCGACCGCGTCTTTAGCATGAGCGGATTCGGAACCGTGGTCACCGGAACGCTCAGCGACGGTCATCTATCCGTTGGCGATGAAGTGGAAATTTTGCCTGCCGGGTTGAAGGGCCGAATAAGAGGACTTCAAACTCACAAGAAAAAAGAAGAGACTGCAATGATCGGGTCTCGCACCGCGGTCAACATATCCGGGGTCGATACAGAATTAATTCAACGCGGCAACGTAGTGATCCGAAGGAATCCAACTCAATACCAGGCCACCAGAAGGATCGATGCGCGTTTCCGTTTACTCAAGGATGTATCAACTTCGATCAAACATGGCGACGAAGTGAAATTTTTCGTGGGAGCAAGTGAAACTATTGCGACACTACGTTTGCTCGGCACCGAGGAGCTCAACGCTGGCGATGAAGCCTGGATCCAACTTGAACTGCGTGAACCAGTTGTAACCGTGCGCGGAGATCGATACATTCTGCGCCGCCCGTCACCAGGTGAAACCCTCGGCGGTGGTTCTGTCATTAACCATCAACCCAAGGGCAGGCATAAACGCTTTGACGAAGGCGTGCTCAAATCACTTGAATCTCTGATACTAGGCTCCCCCCCAGACATTTTGTTTGAAGCCGCCCTGGCGCTCCATGCTGCACCATTGAAAGAGATCTTTATCAAATCGCGCCTTGAAACAGCTATTGCAGAATCGGCATTTGAAGAATTGTTGAATTCCGGGCAGATAATCCTTCTTGAGGCTCAGCCTATTAAAAGTAATTCCCTTGCTATGGCCTTCCCCCACTGGAACACATTGCAGGAAAAGGTTTTTCAGCTTATCAATTCGTATCACAAGGAATTTCCATTAAGGCGCGGAATTCCACGTGAGGAATTGAAAAGCAAGTTGAAATTCACGCCGCGTATTTTTAACGCCACGATCAACCGGCTTTGCGCTGATCACTTGATAACTGATCATTCCGTTTGGCTGGCAAAACCCGGGCATGAGATCAAGTTCAATGGGGCCGACCAGATCAAAGTCAAAGAGTTGATGCACAAGTTTGAGGCGAATCCATTTGCCCCGCCAAACGTCAAAGAATGTCAATCCGATGTAGGAGAGGAAATCCTCAACTCATTGATCGCACTGGGCGAACTTGTGACTGTTTCGCAGGATGTCATCTTTCGCAAACAAGATTATGAAGAGATGATCGCGAAGATACGTGGAGAGCTGCAAAAAAAAGGGACGGTCACACTCGCTGAAGTACGCGACACGCTGAACACCACACGGAAATATGTTCAGGCGTTGCTGGAGCATTTGGATTCGATCGGTGTAACCATGCGTGATGGCGATGCCAGAAAGTTGAGGAAATAATGTGCGGACGATTTACCCTGACTGTTGACCCTGCCGAATTGCAGGATGCGTTTGGATATTTTATATTTCCCAATCAATTCACGCCGCGATTCAACATCGCGCCGTCCCAGCCCGTTCTCGCCATCCCAAATGAAGGGAAAAACACCGCTGACTTTTTTCTATGGGGATTGATTCCTTCATGGGCCAAGGACCCGTCCATTGCAAATAAACTTATCAATGCGCGTGGTGAAACGATCGCGGAAAAACCATCCTTTCGCGGCAGCTTCAAATACAAGCGCTGCCTCATCCTAACCGATGGCTTTTACGAATGGAAATCGCAGGAGGGTGCGAAAACCAAAACCCCATACTTCATTCACATGAAAGACCGCAAACCTTTTGCCTTTGCAGGCTTGTGGGATGAATGGCATTCCCCTGATGGCGGAACAATTCGCACTTGCACGATCATCACTACCACGCCCAACGAACTGATGTCCTCCCTGCACAATCGGATGCCAGTCATTCTGGATCGCGCGGACTATGCTCAATGGTTAGACATGCCGCCTCAAACACCTGGTGACTTGCTTCCGCTCATTCGATCATTCCCAAGCGAAAGAATGTCTGCTTATCCGGTTTCGACCATTGTCAACGCCCCAGGCAATGATCATCCCGGATGTGTTTTGCCCGTATAAAAAAAACGTTCGTGCAGATTATTAAGATTTATTTCCATCGAAATTTCATCCATGCTCTCGCGGTAACTGGGGATTTCATAGAATCCGATTTTTGTATAAAAACGAATGGCGCGCTGCTGTCGTTGACTGGTCTGCAAGCGGACTATTTCATACTCATACGCGCGGGCAAAACCCAACAAACGAGAGACAACCTGATAGCCGATTCTTTGCCCATGATATTCCTCAAGCAGCCAGAGACGTTTTAACTCGGCGATTTTTACATCTAGTTTTTTAACCGCGCCTGTGCCGACTACTTTATCATCATCCAGCACAACCAGAAATAAACCCCGTTCTTCCAGATATACCTGTTGATAATGATCCACGTCAAGCAATTCACCTTCCTGCGCGAGAATGTCGTAAAACTCCTGCACATTCTTTTCCGGCACGAAGATCCGTTGGGCGACGGCAGAGATCACATACTTGGCTTCATTGATCTGGTGGGGTTGAATGGGAAGGATTTTGATCATCTGTTGATTTTACCCGCTGCGAGGGCGTTATAATTCTCGTACGCAGTTATATTTTATGATAAACGAATCTGAACAACAGGAAATACAAAAACATAATTTTCGCTACGTGCAAATTGATGCTGTCGGCGTAAGTATTTCAAATGTCGCAGCGCCTTTTCTGCCTGTATTTCTTACACGGCTCGGCGCGAGCAATTTTCAAGTTGGTTTGCTCACATCCATGCCAGGAATTACCGGGTTTGTACTCGCGATCATTGTTGGCCGATTTCTGCAAACGCGCAGCAACATCATTCCGTGGTATAGCCTCTCACGCCTGCTCGTCATTTCCTGTTTTGCGCTAACGGGTTTACTCACTTCCATACTTTCAAAAGAATACACAGTGATCGCAACCCTCGCGATCTGGGCATTCGCGACCCTTCCCCAAACCGCGCTGGCGGTTGCCTTCTCTGTTGTAATGAACACAGTGGCAGGCCCCGAGGGGCGTTATGCACTTCTTAGTCGCCGCTGGGCGATCTTCGGATTGACAAGCGTGGTGATGACTTTCTTCGTGACACGCATCATCGACCTGGTTGCTTTTCCGCGTAATTATCAGATGATGTTTTTAGGATTATCCGCAGGCGGGCTGATCAGCTATTATTTTTCGAATCAAATAAAACTCCCGATTCAGACTCCGCCCGTACTTGCTCCATCCAAATCGGTATTTGACTCGGCTCGTAATTATTTCTCATTAATCCGCGGCGCGCCAGCATTCACATCCTTTGCCACAAAAAAATTTGTTTACCTTTCGGCTATGACTCTGAGCCAGCCGATCATGCCATTATTCCTTGTGCGCGAAGTGAAAGCGACTGACTCGCAGATCGGCATGATCACCATGGCCATGACAACCGTCATGTTGGCAGGTTACTTCATCTGGCCCTGGTCTTCACGAAAATATGGCGGACGATTTGTTCTGCTTGCCACAACTTTTGGCATGATCTTTTATCCCGCCCTGACAGCCGCCACTCCTCAAATACCGTTGATCATTCTTTATGCCGCGATCGCAGGATTATTTCAATCAGGCCTTGATTTGGTATTCTTCGACGAGTTGATGAAAACCGTCCCGCCAGAATACGGAGCGACGTTTGTTTCGCTCGCTCAATCGATGCAATATCTCTCTGCCATTGTTGCGCCGCTGGTCGGCACCTTGCTCGCAGATTCAATTGGATTGGGTGGAGCACTATGGATAAGCGCAGGTTTGAGATTAGTGGGATTTCTCCTCTTCCTTAGGAAAGATGCGCCTGCATAGTTAAGGGTGCAGAACAAACTGCAAATTAAAGTAACATCTATCAGGGACTTTTGTGAAAATATTCCCCCAAATTTTTTTTTATTTTCCAATCATCACCCACGCAGTTCCATCTTCCGCGTGGATTTTCTTTCCGCCACTCGCAACCTTCAAAAATAATTTCATAATTTGATCTGGTGAAAGGAAGTGACTTCGCATAAAAAGCAGTTTCTCAGCGACAGCGATCAACTTCACGCCAAAGGTGCGGATATCTGGTTCTTCGATGACGAGTAACCCGCCGGGTTTCAACACGCGGAACATTTCAAAGGCGCTCCCGGCATGGTTTATCACATGATGCAATGCATCCACCATGATGACTCGTTCAAATGAATTATCAGCGAAGGGTAGAGATTCAGAAGCGCTGCACACCGGTTTGAGCGCAGTACGAGGCGCTTGCTTGAGCATCCCAAATGAAACATCGGCGATGAACACTTCATCCACAAGATCGCGTATTGCCGAGGAGACTCGCCCTGTGCCGCCGCCTACATCCAACAAACATCCCTTTATGGGAAGTTTGGCAATTTCACGCATCAAGCTCGTCTTGGAATACGCGACCCGCGCGTACAAAGGGGCAATGGCGGCAAAGTGATCAAATTGCGGCATTAGTTGATCGTGATCAAATTTTTGATGCTATCAAATGTGGAAGGACCAATGCCTGAAACATTCATGATCGAATCCAGTGTTGCATAAGGTCCATTTGTTGTACGATAATCAACTATTTTTTGTGCTGTTGTTGGGCCAATACCGGGCAGCGAATCAAGCTCTTCGAGCGTGGCTGTGTTGATATTGATAAGCTCCAAGTTCGGGTCATTGGTTGGCACGGCAGTTACAGATGAAGGAAGTTCAATCACAGTGGTATCAACCACCGGCGCACTGCCAGTTTTATACGGAATGCTTAACTGCTGACCATCTTCCAGTAATGCGGCAAGATTAAGTGAACTTGTATCGCCTTCGGCCAATATACCGCCCGCCGCGTCAAGCGCATCCTGCACACGCGCACTTGGTGGGAATTCATATAAGCCCGGGCGCGCCACGGCGCCGATCACATCCACGGCAATGGGCGCTTCGGTAGGCGCAGGCGCTAATACAATCGGATTTCCCGCAGGCGCACGCGAAACAAAAACCAGCACGCCCGCCAGGATAAAGCCAGCCATTACACCGAGTAAAACATAGAGTGCGTTTTTCATAAACGTGATTTTACTCCATTTTCATAACCAGCAACTCTTCGCCGCTGCGCCGCACGACATCTGCAATGCGAAAAATATTTGAAATACGCTGAAAGTAGCGCGGCATGCTTCCGTAAGGGATCGTCTTGAAGCCAAATTTTATATAAAAATTTTCCATTTTGGAAATACACATTAAATACACAGGCCGCGTTGTGACCGAAAGCAGTTGTTGCATCAAAGCCCGCGCAACACTTTTACCTTGATGCGCGGGGTCCACAGCAATGGAAGCAAGTTCGCGGATGTCTTGCCCGTGCGGCTTGATCTGCCCGCAAGCGATCACCTGCCCATTGTCATTGACCGCGACGAGAAAACGCTTCCAATCCAAGCCCATCGGGTTGATGCCCACTAAATTAATTAGATCCTTAATTTGAGCGGATTCTGATTCCAAGGCAGGGCGAAGAGAGTAATTGATCATAGTGCTCCAGCGGCAACAATAATTATAAACGAAGCAATGAACCAGTGTATTAGAAATGGCCAGATGAATGATTTTGTGCGCCACGCCACCCAACCGAAGGCAAATCCGCCGAAGATGGTGGAGAGTGCTTCGAGCTCAGGTTTTCCGATGTGCGCCAAAGCAAACGGAACTGCTTGAAGCCACAATGCATCATTTCCGAATTTTCGAGAATAGGCAAATAATATCCAGCCGCGAAAGAAGAACTCCCAGCCGATCAGATCCAGAAAAGTTGTCCACGGCAAGCCTTTCAAAGACGGTTCGTAATACATCTTCATGGAAGCGTCGCCGCGTCCAAGGTAATAAATAAGGGGAGCCATGATAAGAATCCCAAGCGCAGTAAAAGTTAACCCCAGTTTCCAATCACCAAAGGAAAGCCCATATTCTTTTGGATTTTCACGAAAGAGGATCACAATGATCAAAATCGGAATGACAAGATATAAGATAACGCGATCCCAGTATTTAAAAACAGTGATCTTTTGATATTGATCCACCATCAACAACAAGGTACTGACGATTGTAACAGTCACAATCTTCCAATCAAAACTCAGTTTTTCACCAAGCAAGTATTTCATCAGGCTTGAAAATCCCGCAACGCCGCGATCCGCCGCGCAAGATACGGCGAGAAATATCCTTGATATTTTTCCCACAGTTCTGAAAGTTTCCAATCATTACCTGTGATTTTTTTGCGGCAATTTGATGATCCGCAGCAACAATCAAACTCGTCGTACGACTCGCCGTCCGACATGGCGTAATCAAACATCAACTCTTCGCCCGCTTCAATATCACGCATGGCGACCAAACCAATTTGCCCAAAGAATCCCAAATTAGGTTCGCAGGAATGATTGAAACAATCATTCGGCTCTACTTCTTCCGCAGTAACGATGTATAAATCCTCGTCAACTTGAAGGACGCGTTGTGTAAAGCGCGGCATGGTTGGGTCAAGTATTTCCTTTGGGACGATCCTTCCACCCCATAAAGAAATCAATTCACCAATTTTTATTTCCCCAACTGCGAAGACTCCGCAACCACCTTCGGGATGCGCTCGCGCTTCACATTTCAGATTGAGATAGGAAAAGGAAATTTTAGTCATGTGGTTTTATTTGCTTCCGCCTTCTGAATCAGAACTTCCGGCGACAATGCGTTGCGCCAGCAAAATTGGCAAAGCAGTGATCAGCACAACCAACATCGCTGTGACATTTGTGATCGGACGATTGCGGGGTTTCAACATTTGACTGAATATCCAGATCGGCAGAGTTTGTTGATTACCCGCTGTGAAAGTTGTGACAATGACTTCATCAAATGAAAGCGAGAATGCCAGGATCGCGCCAGCCAGTAAAGCCGTTCCGATATTAGGGAGCACAATATGCCAGAAGGTCTGAAATGAATTCGCGCCTAAATCCATGGAGGCTTCGATCATTGAATTGCTGGAACGGCGAAAACGCGCCAACACATTGTTATAGACTACGACCACGCAAAAAGTCGCATGTCCGATCACGATCGTCCAAAACGAAAATGGGATGTGGATCAAGCTTATGGCTGAGCGCATGGCGATACCGGTCACGATGCCGGGCAGCGCCAATGGAAGGATCAGCATAAACGAAACCGACTCTTTACCAAAAAAATCATAACGATACACCGCAGCGGCGGCCAGCGTCCCCAGAATGAGAGCGGTGATGGTTGCAAGAAAAGCCACTCTTATGGATAGGTATAAGGCGCTCTGCATGGCCGGATTTGCCAGCGCTTGTGGAATCCACTTCAAGGTCAGGCCTGGGGGCGGAAAAGTGTAGGCGGATTCCTCCGTAGTGAATGCGTATAAAAATATCAACCATAATGGAACATGAAGAAATAATATCGCGCCGGCCGCGCCGAATTTTAAAGGCCAGGCAGCGCGCTCACCACTCAACCGGGATGAATTTTTAGAGGGCATCGAACGCTCCTAGTCTACGGGCGATCAACAGGTAAACGATCATGATAATGATTGGTCCCATGGTGAAAGCCGCCGCCAAGGGAATATTTCCAGATGTACCTTGATACGTTAATACCGCCTTGCCAATATAAAAACTTGAATTGCCAAATAACTGCGGAACAATAAAATCACCGAGCGTAAGTGAAAATGTAAAAATTGATCCAGCCACCACACCCGGAAAAGCCAGCGGAAGTAGAACTGTGCGAAAAGTTTGCGCCGGAGTCGCACCGAGATCACCGGAGGCTTCGATCAAGGATTTTGGCACACGTTCAAGCGCGGTCTGGATCGGGATGATCATATACGGCAGCCAGATATAAACAAAGACAATAAAAATACCGGTGGCCGAAATGGATAACGAAGGCCCGCCAAGGCCGGGCAGGTTTAAATATAAATGAAGCAGCCAGTCCAAATGGATCAAGCGCGCGAACCATGAAATGATGCCTTCTTGCGCGAGGATAAGTTTCCACGAATAAACGCGCACCACATAGCTTGACCAGAGCGGCAAGGTCACGGCCAGGTATAAAAATGTTTTCATACGCTGTGATGCAAAGCGCGCCATAAAATAGGAAAGCGGAAAAGCAATGATTATGCAGGCAAGGGTCACACTTGCGGCCATCAATGTGGTGCGTCCAAAAATTTGTAAGTTGATGGGGTCGAAAAGTTTTATATAAGTTCTAAGTGTAAACTCGTGAATTACTTTTCCAGTAAAACCGTCCAGATAGAAAAAGCTGTTGATCAGCATCGTGATCAGCGATCCAATATAAACCACCAAAAACCACAACATCGGCGGCAGGAGCATCAACGCCAGCACAACTTTTGGACGTAGGTAAAAATATGTGGAGATGCGATTCAGCATGTCAGTCTCCCATATAACTAACGTGTTCTTTTTTCCAGAACAGGCGCACCGGCTGACCCCTGGCCTGCATCACATCCATTGAGGTGGTCTTCAAGTTTTGCTCGACGACCACCAGGTCACCGCCGCCATCCAGCTCGACGAGGTAGCGGGTGTATAAGCCGAGATAGATCACGTCGCGCACTTTTCCTTCGGCGATAAATGTATCAGCTTCGGGTTTGTCACCTGTCGAACCGAGATGAATTTTTTCCGGCCGAACTGAAAACCTAACATCCGAACCTGTGATGCGTTTCGCAACTTCCCCAGAAACAAGATTAGACACACCGACAAATCCCGCCACAAATTGTGTGATCGGATGTTCATAAATTTCGGCTGGAGTTCCGATCTGTTCGATGCGCCCATGATTGAAAACAGCGATGCGGTCACTCATGGTCAACGCTTCTTCCTGATCGTGTGTGACAAAGATAAATGTGATTCCAACTCTTTGTTGGATGGACTTCAACTCGATCTGCATTTGCTGGCGCAATTTCAAATCTAATGCGCCGAGAGGCTCATCGAGCAGCAAAACTTTGGGATGATTGATCAGCGCCCGGGCGAGAGCGACGCGCTGACGCTGTCCGCCGGAGAGTTGCGAAGGCTTGCGGGCGGCGAATCCAGTTAATTGAACAAGATCCATCATATCGTCCACGCGCTTCTCGCGCTCATCTTTGGGGACTTTTTTTATCATCAAGCCATACGCGACATTTTCACCGACGGTCATATGCGGGAACAAGGCGTAATCTTGAAAGACAGTATTTACATCGCGTTCATACGGCGGCAGGCTGGAAACATCCTGACCATACAACAGGATCTGACCTGAGGTTGGGCGGTCAAACCCGGCGATCATGCGCAGGCTGGTTGTCTTGCCGGAACCAGAGGGACCAAGAAGCGAAAAAAATTCGCCGTCACGAATTTGAAGAGAAACATTATCAACCGCCTTCACATCCCCGGATTGATCTTCCTGTTTTACAGAAAAAATACGGCTGACATTCTTGAATTCAATGGCAACGCTAGCGCTCATCTTGAGTCCTCACACACGATCCAGCCGCGCCTTGAATTAAAAGACGCGGCTGGAAAATATTTTACGAACTATTGGCCAACGATCTTGATGAATTCTTCAGCCCAACGGTCGTATGTGACACAGTCAGTTTTACCATTGCCGCAATCGGCAACGGGCGTCTTCCAGAAATGGATCTTATCAAATGTATCGTAGCCGTTCGCCGCACAACCTTCAGTACCAAATAATTCGCTCGCGCCATCGCAGGCCGCAGGCACTGACGGAGCAGAACCGAACCAGGAAGCCACATCACCCTGAACTTTCGGATCAATGGAATGTTCCAGCCACAGATAAGCACATTTGGGATGAGGAGCATTCGCTGCCATCATGGTGGTATCAGCCCAACCGGTCGCGCCTTCCTGAGGAATGGTGCTGGCAATCGGAGCGGAGTCGGCCTTTAAGAGTCCCACTTGATAAGGCCAGGAAGAGGAAGCCACGAAGCCCTCGTTTTTGAAATCTTCGACCTGCGTCGGCGCATCAACCCAATACTTGGGGACGATCTGTCTCTGCTGCTTCAGCAACTCCAACACTGCCGCAAACTGCGCTTCGTTCAACTCATACGGATCGGTAATTCCCAACTCAGGATTCTTAGACATCAAATACAAAGCCGCATCTGCAATATAGATCGGGCCGGAGTAAGCCTGGACGCGATCCTTGTTTGACTTGCCATCAGGAAGAGTCTGTTCATTGAAGACTACATCCCATGAAGTCGGCGCAGTGGGAAAAGCATTCGTGTTGTACATCAACACATTCGGACCCCATTGATAAGGAACACCGTAATGCTTGCCGTTCACAGTATGCCAGTTACCATTCTGCATACGCTCATCAACATTTTTATATGAGGGGATCTTGGAAATATCAATTTCCTGAACTGATTTGCCGAAGATCAGGCGCAGACTTGCATCACCGGAAGCGGTCACGAGATCAAAGCCGCCGCTATTGATCAACTGTACCATTTCATCAGACGTGCCCGCATCCTTCACGGTTACTTTGCAACCGGTTTGTGTTTCAAACGCAGTTACCCAATCATACGCGGGGTCATTCGCGCCGCGCTCAATGTAACCCGGCCAGGCGACGATCGCAACTTCACCTTCGCCCGTCGCGGCCTTACCACCACAAGCTGAAAGTACCAAGCTAGCTAAAGCAAACAAAACCAGCAAATTAAATATTGTTTTTTTCATTTTTCTCTCTCTCCTTTTGAATTGTCCAATTATAAATAAGAAAATAATCTAAACTGAAATATCGTCCAGCCACCTCCTTTCAATGTAACAATATTACCCCTCTCCACAAAATTGGATACGAGGCGTCTTGATTTTTTAATTATATTAGACGATGACAAGAAGTCAACCACTAAATTCCGATTGGGTGTGGACTAAAGTTTCGGGAAATAGGAGTAAGATGGGAGAAAAGGAAGAAGGAGTCACCCGATGAAAAATGAAAAAACAGAAGAGGCATGGAAAAAATTGAGTGATGAGGTGATAGCGGGAACAAGCGCATGGCGTGGAAAACATCCCAAGGCAATAATGCGAGAAATAGAAGAAGAAGGAGATCAACGGCTGTCAGTGATGCGAGCACGCATGATTTCAGATACAGCGATGAAGAGAGGGAGGGCGGAATGGGAAGCGGGAGAAAAAGAAGCGGTCTGTCCGGATTGCGGTGGAGAGTTACTGAAGAATGGGAAAAAGAAACGGAAGCTGAAAACCCGTGAAGGAGAAGAGATCGAATTAGAACGGGAATATGGAATATGCCTGAAGTGTGGGCATGGGATTTTTCCCCCCTCGATGAAGCATTAGAATTATTGCTTGGGAAGCTGACGCCGAAAGGGCATGGACTCGGGGTATTGCTGCGCGAGTTTTGTGCTGCCTTCAATGTCGGTGAATAAAAATGTAACGGTGCCTGTGGGGCTGCTACTCATTGAATTCCTCCAACGCAAATTGAATTGCCTCTTCCATCGTCATGGCTTTGCCGCCCGCCCAGGCTTGGTTGAATTCATCTTCGCCCAATTGTTCGCGGGTAGCGGCAATGTTTTTATCAAGCTCGACTCGTTCTACGGGAAATAGAACAACATGAATTGCTGCGCGCAAAGCCTCGGAAGCGCCAAACAAAGTTGCAGAGCGGCTTGCCTGCCCTTTCGTCACGCTAAGGGCGGCGAACTCTTCAAGTAAGCAGGTAATGATTTTTCGGTGATCCATTTCTTTCGCTACCGACAGCGCTTCAAGTAAGTATGAATGCGCTGCGGCATAATTGTTTTCAAGCCGCGCAAGTTCTCCCAGCGGCAGAAGATTCAAGGCGATCAGCTCCTTGTTTTTTATCTCCGTCGCAATTATTAAACTTTCGGTTTGGAATTTGAGCGATTCCTTATAGTTCGTCTGGAATCGAGCCACGCGCCCCACAATAATTAACGTAGAGGCAATTGAATAATTGTCTCCCAATCCCCGCGCAATGGCCAGGCTTTCAGTAAGCAATTCTTCAAGCGGTTTTTCAGATGAGTGATAGATCCCTTGTGCGAGCAGGGTCCTGCTTATGTTTGTAATCTCCAAGCAGATGCCATGCTTATCGCCTATTTCGCGTGACATTGACAAACTCTGTTCGAATAAGGAGCGCGCCCCTGCCCAATCGCCCTCGTCCATAGCCAGCTCCCCCAAAATGTTGGCGGCAACAGACATGCCTCGCCTTTCCCCTAACTCTCGGTATATTTGCAGGCTCTCTTCGTAATACCGGCGCGCTGCCGGGTGATCTCTCTCAATAAAGTGATAGATTTGACCAAAGGAAATAAGCACGCGAGCCGTCACCCATTGATTATTTATCTCCTGGTATATGCTCAGGCTTTCAGAGAGAAATGTTTTAGCTGCCGTAATATTATTTGCTATAAACGCAAACTTTCCTTTCATATAAAGAGCGAAAGCCACGCCCTGCCTGTCATGCAGCATGTGACAAATTTCCAGGCCTTCCTCAAGCGACAATTCGAGAACCTGGCTGTCGGTTCCATCCATCGGCGTCAAATATGCAAAGTACCCAAGCGCACGCCCCCGCGCCACTACAATGCGAGATTGACCTGGTTTTAACAACGCTCTTTCCATCCATTCCTGTCCATAAGACCAATCCCCACGGACAAACCAGAAGAACCATAGCGCATTACACAGCCGTAATGGGGCTTCTGGCGGATTATTTTGCGGGTCATTCACAGCCCATTCCAACGCCGCACGCAGGTTATCTTGATCGAGTTCGAGACGGTCCAGCCATTCGATCTGCTCTGCGCGGACTAAATGCGGCTCGGCTTCTTCAGCAAATTTGAGAAAATAAGCAAGATGTTGAGTGCGAGATCTTTCGCCTTCGCCCGATTCCAACAATTTTCCCCGCGCATACTGGCGCACGGTTTCCAGCATACGGTAACGCAGGTGATCGAACTGTTCATCCACGACCACCAGCGATTTGTCCACCAGATGAATGAGCAAATCCAAAACATCCTCGGCATGCATCTGCCCGTCACTGCATACATGCTCTGCAGCCTCGAGCGTACAGCCGTCCATGAAGACCGCTAATCTTCTGAGCAGTAATTTTTCATTTTCAGCCAGCAGGTCATACGACCAGTCAATCAAGGCGCGTAATGTTTGGTGGCGCGGCAATGCCGTGCGACTGCCGCCAGTCAACAGGCGGAAGCGATCATTCAGCCGCTCGGCGATCTGCTCCGCTTTCAGGACTTTGACGTGCGCTGCGGCAAGTTCAATCGCCAGTGGAATTCCGTCCAGCCGCGAGCAGATCTGGGCGACAGCGTTTTCATTTTCATCCGTCAATGCAAAATGCGGCTGAGCCAGCACGGCGCGGTCAATGAATAAGCAGACGGCTTCATATTGTAATAGTTGCTCGATGGCTGGTAAATGTTTCAAGTCTGGAATGGAAAGCGATAGCACATGCCAGGCTTGTTCGCCTTTGACGCCCAATGCCTCGCGGCTTGACGCCAGGATTTTCAAATTCGGCGCGGCGCTCAATAACGTATCTGCGAGTTTGGCACAGGCTTCGATCAGATGTTCGCAGTTATCCAAAACCAGTAGTGATGTTTTCTCGCGCAGGAAATCCATCAGGCTGTTGAGCGCGCTCCGGCCTTGCTGGGTTTGCATATCCGCTGCGGTGAGAATGATTTGCGGAATCAGATCAGGGTCGGTGATAGGCGCAAGCTCCACGAACCATGTGCCGCTGGGAAATTGATCGAGCAATTCCGAAGCAACTTGCAACGATAACCGCGTCTTGCCCACTCCGCCGGAGCCGGTCAAGGTAACGAGCCGATTTTTTGTAATTAGATTGATAACATCAACCTGCTCCTTCTCTCGCCCAATGAAGGTGGTCAGGGAGGCGGGCAGGTTATTGCGGATCGGGGCCGGGAGGGGAATTGTTTGTTTGACGGGCGGGTCACCCAATCCGCGGGCAAAGGGGAGCCAGGCTGCGTAATCCGATTTTGGAATGCCTACTTTCTCCAAAAGAATCAGAGTCAGTTCCTTCGAAGGCTTGAGCGCATCGCTTTCGATGCGGCGCAGGGTGATGCGCGCGCAGCCGACCTGGTCGGCAAAGGCTTCCTGGGTCAGGTCCAGAGCGCGGCGCTTTTGGCGCAACCATTTTCCAAAGGTGGAGCGTGCGGTTTCGCTGTCTCCCATATGGTTCACAAATTATATCCATTTTGGCATTATTGGAATCCCTGTAAGTTTGGGGTTATATACGCCGTGCTTATTGCAAGATTTCCATCGCCAGCGTAAGGACTTCCCCTTGACTCATGCACTGACCTTTGGCCCAGGCATCTTCAAATTTAGATGATTCAAGCTGTTGGTGTAATATTGATAAATTGAGTTGGTAATTGCTTTGATTTGGCGCGGGCAAAGGTAATTTTGAGTTCATGCGAAAAGCAGCAGCCCAACCTAAAATCCGCGCTGCTTTTTCTGGTTGATTTTTCGTTCGTGAAAAATTGGCAACTGACTCTAATACAAAAGGAAAATCAGCATCAACTCCTTTTTGACAAAGAAGCAGACATTTTCTGTATAGGGCAGCTGCTTCAGAATAATTCCCTTGTTCAAAAGTGACATCCGCCATTCCCTTATTTGCGTACGCTAGCCCCCATTGATCTTTTGTTTTCATTGCTATTAATGCGCTCTCTTGATAGAAGGAATTAGCATTTATCAAATCTCTTTGAGATAAGAAAACATCCCCAAGATTGAAAAGTTCATGGCGTATTCCTTCATTATCCAGCAATTCTCTAAAAACCATAAGACTTTCCATATGAAGGAAATAAGATCGAACATAATCCATTTGAAAATAGGCGAGCAAACCTAGATTGCCAAGTATGCGGGCTATACCTGTTTTATCCTCTAATGTTTTCCTGATATCGAGACTCTCCTCATAATAGCTGCGGGCGGAATCATAATTTCCCTGAGAGATTGCAGTGTTTCCCAACCCATTCAGGCAATCTGCTATTCCAACTTTATCATCTAGTTTCCTGAAAATTTCCAGTGCTTCAATTCTTCGTTCTTCAGAATAAGTAATATCTCCGGTCTGATAAGCCAAAGCGCCGGATGAGTTCAAAACCCTGGCATACGCTTGTGGTTCCCGATAAATATCCGTGGAGAATCTGCCCAATATACGTTTGAAATGTTCACCTCCCTCGTTGTGGTAGCCGCGATTTTTCCAGTAGCGCCACATACTTGACGCAAATCGCAATATTAAACTTGCATTTACATCACCTTCCAATGAAGTTAATGCGATTCGCAAATTATCCAGCTCATTGTCAAGAAGGTCGTACCATAATGCCTGGTCGCGGCTTTTGAAATGTATTTCTGCTTCAATTGCCAGCTCTGCAAAAAAATTCTGGTGGCGATGATAGAGCATGTTCAATTCATCAGAACTAATCAGCTTTTCTTGCGCATATTGTCGAATAGTTTCCAGCAGATAGTAACGCGGCTCGTTGCCGTGTTCGAGGTCAACCGATACGAGTGATTTATCAACAAGATGAGTCAACAAATCGAGCGCATCGGCATTGCCGCAAACAGCTTCCGCGGCTTCCAGAGTCCAGCCGCCCATGAAGACCGATAATTTTCGCAGGAATGTTTTTTCTTCCTCAGAAAGCAGGTTGTAACTCCAGTCAATTAATGCGCGCAGGGTCTGCTGACGGGGTAACGCTGTGCGGTTGCCGCTGGTCAACAACCCAAAGGCATCATCCAAGCGGGCGGCGATCTGCTCCACTTTGAACATCTTCACGCGTGACGCGGCAAGCTCGATGGCTAATGCAATTCCATCCAAGCGTTGGCAGATCTGCGCGATGAAGGGCGCGTTGGTTTCGGTCAATGCAAACTCTGGCTGTACTGACGCGGCGCGTTCCACGAACAACGTCACCGCTTCTGACTCCTGAATAATATTCAAGATGATTTTTGAATTGGGAAGGGAGAGGGAAGGAACCCGGTAGGACTGCTCGCCATCAATGCCCAAGGCTTCGCGGCTGCTGGCGAGAATTCTCAAATCAGGGCAGGAGCGCAAGAGGGAATTACAAAGCTGCGCACAGGCATCGATCAAATGCTCGCAGTTATCCAGCACTAATAGCAATTTTTTATTGCGCAGGTAATTGGTCAGCGCTTCGAGCGCGGAAGTGTCGCCATCCGGTTTGACACCCATCACGGCACACACGGATTGTGGCACCAGAGCGGGGTCAGTCAACGGGGCAAGTTCCACCAGCCAAACGCCGATCGGATATTCGGTTAATAATTCCGCTGCGGCTTGAATGGACAGGCGCGTCTTGCCCACTCCGCCCGAGCCGGTCAAGGTAACGAGCCGATTTTTTGTAATTAGATTGATAACATCAGCCTGCTCCTTCTCTCGCCCAATGAAGGTGGTCAGGGAGGCGGGCAGGTTATTGCGGATCGGGGCCGGGAGGGGAATTGTTTGTTTGACGGGCGGGTCACCCAATCCGCGGGCAAAGGGGAGCCAGGCTGCGCAATCCGATTTTGGAATGCCTACTTTCTCCAAAAGAACCAGAGCCAGTTCCTTCGAAGGCTTGAGCGCATCGCTTTCTATGCGGCGCAGGGTGATGCGCGCGCAGCTGACCTGGTCGGCAAAGGCTTCCTGGGTCAGGTCCAGAGCGCGACGCTTTTGGCGCAGCCATTTTCCAAAGGTGGAGCGTGCAGTTTCGCTGTCTCCCATATGTATCACAAATTATATCCATTTTGGCATTATTGAATAGACCTATCGCTGGTTAAATAGACAAATAAATAACGAGTTCTATCCGAGCAAGGAGAATCACCACCATGAACGCTTTTAGTTTCGAAATGCCCAAGGCCGCCCAGAGATTCATCATCCTGATGGCAGTTGTCGCGGTCGGCGTGGCCGATGTATTCCTGAAAAAAGCCACCGCTCACGGCCGGCTAGCGGATACCTTGAGCAGTCCCTGGTTGTATATGGCGATCGGGCTGTATTTACTGCAGATCAGTTTGTTCACCTTCGCCTTGATTGGCGGCTGGAAGCTCAGCATGATCGGCGCGTTGCAGACCGGCCTGTATGGACTCATTGTTTTATTAGCCGGATTTTTTTTGTACCACGAGAGCCTGACCGGTCAGCAGATGCTTGGCATGCTCATGGCCTTTGGCGGCGTTGTGATGATCAACTGGTAGTAAGTAAGGAGGAAGATATGAAAACTTCAACGATCAAATCTCAAGAGCGCAAAAAATTCAGCGGCAAATTTTGGAGTTTATTATTCTGCCATTTTGGAAAGTCGTTTTGGATAATGACACTGTGGTGTATCAGTTGCACCGCCAATATGTCAGCTCCGGCTATGCTGCCGGTTACAGGTATTGAGACCAAAACAAATATTATCCTATCGCCCGAAATTGTCGATTTTGGGATTCTGGCATTAGGAGATACCAGTAGTGCTCAAACCGTAACGATAAAAAATGATGCGTCGGCTCCGTTGTTACTCGATGATATTTCAGTATCCGCTGGTTTTTCGATTTCCGCAAGTTCCTGTCCACAGCCGCCAAAGACAGTCGCCAGCCAGGGAATGTGTACGGTCGAAGTGGTCTTTGCGCCGACCCTTCCCGAAAATTGGGTCGGGTATCTCCGCGTTAATCGTGTTACCACGATTCAACTTAAAGGCTCAGCGCATTCAGGAATGGAGGTGTTGGCCTCACTTATAGCTCCCTGACAAATCGTTTATTTATAGATGCCGAAGGAATTGCGAGAGGATATTCATCTCGCTGTGTCATAAAAGAATAACCGAAAACCAACAATACATTCAAAGGAGATTGAAAAATGAAAAACAGAATTTTTGCTCTATTGGCCATCCTAATTGTTTTTTCCACTACCCTTGTTGTTCAAGTCTCTGCGAAAGAGGAGGGAAGCGATGTGCTAAAGATTGGCGAATCCACGGTAATTAAGAATGCCCCGAAGCCAAGTATTCACGCTGAGTATCAGACAGCCAGCGCTGGTCAGGTGAATTATTCTCGGAACATACTTGGCCGTGCATACCTTTGCATGTTTTTCAATAAAAATGCGCTGCTCTCGAGAGTAAATTCCTACTTGCACTTTGGAAAACCACAGCTGCTCTATCACCGACGTTGCAGCAATTGGCTGTCATCTGTAATTGTGGATTAAGGTCAAGAATATGCTGCGCCTGATAGTTCGCTCGCTGCTGTGGATTCTCAACATCAACCAAGGGAAATTTGAAAATGAAAAAAAGATTTTTTACCACGCTGAGCTTCTTGACCATTCTTTCCATGTTTCTGGTCGTTCCTGTATCTGGACAGGGCAGAGAGCGTATAACTATAAAGTCCGGTGCGGCGGCGTCTTACGGTCAAGGTATCAAGATTCCGAATCATCAGGACGGCAAATTCATTCGATGTGTTTTCAATAGAAGGATCATCATCACAAGCCACGGCATTTATCTAAATTTCGGAAAGTCGGGCAAGCGTCACAACCTTTGCCTTTATTGATTGGCGCCGCGCTTCGCAAATAAATTCCTCTGGCAAGTTTATATATCCCTGGCTGGTGAAAAGGGTTGAAGCCAGCTTTTGTTTGAATGTCAATCGAAAGAAAGGAGGTGAATACTATCTATCAATGAATATTGATGAACTCAGATTACACCGCTGTGTAATCTGCTCGAAGTATTTTCTTTAGATACTTCGAGCGAAAGCTTATCTTCATTACCACCAAAGGAGACTTTAAAATGAAAAATAGATATTTTAGTATGTTGAGCATCCTGGTCATTCTTTCCCTGGTTCTTGCAGTTCCCGTCTCTGCCAAAGACAATGTGGGTGGAACTCTGAAACCTGGTGAAGTCGTAACATTTGAGCAGAAGGTGCCGATCAATATCGTCTTCATCGGCTACGACAAGAAGGATATTGATAAGCAGACAATCCTGAATGAATTACCTTCGACTTATGCACCGATCGTTCGTTATCCGCCGTTCTATGGAATCCCCGGGCGGGATATGGGGTTGAAATTCAATTTCGATTACAACTTCTCTTTCAAAAATTCCGACTTTTCAAAAAAGTTTTTCAATTATATGAAAGGCATCGGAGTCGCGGGAAACCCCACAGTCTTTCAGACCATGTATAACGATCAACTAAATAACGTTCTGAATGTGAATGGTCCCGTGCTGTACATCGACGCGCCTTCAGTCGAAAAATGGCTGGCAAAAAATTTGGAGAATCAAAAAGGTTATACGATTGTCTTTATCAACTGGTACAACCGCCCCGATTTCAAATTTCATGTGTACACCAAGACCGATGAAGTTGACCCGGACACCGGCTACAACTTTGGCGCCATCAGGGATTCGCGCAAGCTGATCGCCTGGGGCGGCAGTAACAGCCGATTATGGTTCTATGACCTGTCAGCTGGTCCCGAAGCATGGACCAATAACTGGAACGTGGATAATCTTGATTTCGACGGGAACGGTATTGAAGATTATCGCATGCCTCCCATTTGGGAATATTCCGCTGGCGGTTTCCGCGATCCCTCCGCGCTGAGTGGTGATCTTGGGCTGGTGACGCGCTTCGTTGGAATCGATCTGTTGTTCACAACCTCCCCGCTCTATGACCCAATGGTCACAGCTCCCAGTGTCGGCGGCGATAAGATCATCCATGTCAGTATGCTTGAAGATGACCCAACCAGCCTCGGCACCGATTGGATCGACCCTGCATTGGTCAAATCTCGTTTTACCAAGTTCGAACCGTATTACGATTGGCAAACGAATGTAGTTGATCACAATCCGATCGATGCGAATGCTCAACGCGCCTTCCGCATTTGGGGAGACCTGCTTCCAGAAAATGATTGCTGGAATGATTACTTCTTCACTTTTGCCGAACTGTTCTGTTATTTTGATCAGAACCGCGCAACCTATATCCCGGATTATGGCAATGCTGATTATGTGGCCGGTGTTTATGCTTTCAATACCACAGCAGACAATCTTGGCTCTCAATCTGGGTTGTTAGGCTTTGCCGATGATAACTGGGTTGATGGTACGCAAAGCTATGTTTTTGAGTTTGATACGGAAGATTATCGTTCCATCGGGTATGGGTTTAGCACCACCACCATTCACGAAGCAGGACACCATTTTGGCCTGTCCCATCCGCATGATGGCTACGATTCGGAATATGCGTTCGATTACGGTCCCGGTGATTTCTTCAACTTTGCATGGTCCGGCGACGAGAGCAATACGATCATGCACTACATGGATCTCAGCACCCAGTTCGGTCAGTTCGATCAGGATAATATGTATCGCTATGAAATGGCTGGTTATCTGAATTGGTCCAATGAACTGGTTGCCAACATTCTCGCCACTCCAAACTCGAAGAGTGTCAAGAAGAACATTGAGCATGCAAATGAGTATGCCGGCAAAGCCGTGGAAGGTTTCAACAAATGGAAGTATCTCGATGCGGCCAGCAATGCGCGCCGTGCCTATGAGGAGCTTTCCATTGCGGCCAGTCAGCTTGGTTTATCCACTCCTTCGATGAACATGATGAGAATGATGCCGAATCCGAATGTGTCACATGAAGGTGATCCGATCCGCTTCCCTGATAATTGATCCTTGTGAAACATTCCTTTATGATGATATAAATTGAAACCATCCTCCCTCGACCGTGGTCTTGATAGATAGGATCGTCGACTGGGGGAGGATCGATTTTATTTCTTCACAGCCCTCAAAGTTTGTAGTAAATTGCAATTCTTCTAACGCCAACTGGATCGCCTGCTCCATCTTCTAAGTGTTCGGGCTAAACCGAAAGAACTTTTAGATAAATCAGTATTCCTGTTAGACTTAATGCGGCCAGTGTACTCAGACTGAACAAGACAAGCTCGAATCGTTTCCACCAGTGATTTTTCCATGCGAAAAAAATAAAACTTCACACAACCACGACTGACGATTTTTTGCCCAGTCCGCAATGACAAAGGGTGTATCTTGCCCACATAATTTTGCTAACACGATCAACAAGAACACGATTGGCAGGCTATATCGTATGCCTCGTTTTTTTCGAATATCTTGGATCCCCTGAAAATGGTAGTTCAAACTACCTGTATCAAAAACAAAATCGCCTGTGTTACACTCCATTTTGACCTTCTCCGTTTTGATTTGGTGGTGGTACTCCAAATTTACCGGAGATGGTCTTTTTATTCAATGCCTTTGTGACTTTAAGAATGCCCTGCCCCCTCCATTTGCAGACACGCCCGTGAATATCTCATCTCTGGGATTCGCGGGTCATTCACAAGTAGCCAAATACATTTTGTCTTCATTTTCTGGTGATCGATTATTACTATTCACCCTTGGCTGTAAAGTTTTATGACTGACCATATGAATTAATTTTGAGGGGCTATTCGCGAATAGCTGTGATGTAGTCCACCAAGAATCGCCTTGGATGTGACCACGCGCCAAAAGATTTGGGGAGTTGCGGAGCAGGTTTCTCATATCGCACAAGGATCATGGCAGGTCATGTTCGTTGCACGGCTTGCTCATTGATCGAATAAATAAATATCGGGTAGTCAACTCCATCTAGCGGCAGATCAACTTTCTTTTCAAACGACATGCCAATTTTTTCGGCGACTTTTTGTGAGCCGATGTTTTCAGGTTCGATCATACAAATCAGGCGGGATAGATTCAATTTCTCGAACCCATAATTGAGAATGGCTTGTGCGGCTTCAGAGCCCAAGCCTTGACCCCAATATTCTTCTGCGATGGTATATGCCACTTCAACATCGTACTGATCTTCAATCGTCCACGGCAGCAAGCCGCAGCGACCGATGAACTTGCCTGTCTCTTTGTGAATGGTTGCCCACAATCCCAGCTCGGGATGTTTGGGATGCCCGTGCATGTGCCATTCCAATTCCTCCTGAGCTTCTGCGCGGGAATGCGGCGCATCGGGAATGTATTTCGTGATATTGGGATTGCAGTACAACGCCCAAAGATTATCTAAATCTTCGATGACTTGATGGCGAAGAATGAGTCGTTTTGTTTCGAGGATGATCATCATTGATTTACTTTCTCTTTGGGTTAACGATGGCGTACATACAAAGATCGCATGGTTTGTTTTTCCATACCTGGTAACTATGAAGCACACCTTCATATTGCATTCCGCTTTTCTCAAGTACCCGAGCGGATGCCAAATGTTCAGGCAAAACAACCGCTTCGATGCGCAGCAGATCCATTTTCTCAAATCCAAATTCAATTAATGTTTTAACGGCCTCTGTAGCATAACCTTGTCCCCAATATGCGCGGGAGATGGTATATCCCATTTCAACGCGGCGATTGATCCGATGCGGAATACTGGTGTTGATGATGCCGATCAGTTTCCTGTCGGCGCGATGCTCGATACCCCAGGCACCAAGTCCGTCCTTTTCATATTCTTCAAGAAACTCGTTTAGATTCTCGCGGGCTTCTTCGATATTTTTGTAATGCTCCCATGGGACATAACGATCGATCTGCGGGTCGGATGCGTATTCGTACAGATCATCGAGGTCGGACGGTTGCAAGGCACGCAGAATCAGACTCGGGGTGGAGAGAATTGGGAATGGCGTAAAAAGGGCTTTGAGATCCATTTGGATAGGCTGAGTCTTATGATGAACCAGTACGGCGCAAAAAGATACCCATCCAGATATACAAAATAGGTGCTAAAACAATGCCGCCTCCGACCGAGACACCCGTAAATATTACTACGCCAGAAAGACTTGGAATAATATCGGGAGCAAGGGCCAGGAAGTAAAAAATTGCGGCCGCAATACCCACATAAGCCAGACCCTTTGGCCAGACATTACCGCGAAGTGCTAATAGACTGACAACCAAGATCCATAAACCAACTGCACCGAACCCGAGCCAGTTCTGTACATCAATCCACTGCGGAGCGCCCGGTACAGTTAACGCTCCCCTCCATGCTTCATTACCTGTTATGTAGGCAGCGGCCCTGAGGGGATTCATAACAATCGCCCAATAGTTATCAAGGATCGTCACTGCGAATGCGAGGGTGGCAAGTGTACTTGTCCAGCGTACCCAGCCTTCGTTCAAATGTTGTACCGTGGCCGACACTGCCGGGATCATCGCAAGTGCAAAGACAGCTCCCAAGGTATATGCCCAGTATTGAGTCATGAGCAGTCCCAGGTTTTCTTTCAAATACATAAAAGGAGACTGAACGTCGTGTGCGTAGGTCAGAGCAGTCGGTAGGAGAAGGCCGGTGAGGGCAATCACTACATACGAAATGCCCACGAGCATGGAACTGATACCGCCAAGTTTATAGAGTGAATTGTCTTTCATGTTGATCTCCTTGTTACAAATAAGTGTGATCTTGGTTTAGATACTAACTCAACGCCAACTGGATCGCCTGCTCGATCATCATGGCGATTAATCCTTCTCCAGGTTATAAATACCGATCTTGTTGGCGACCTCGTGAAAACCTATTTTTTCATAAACTGGATAACCCATCCTCGTAGCAAATAAGACTGCAAAACGAAATCCCTCAGTGCGGGCATCCAATAGTGGCTTCATCGTGATTGCGGTTCCAATTCCCCTGTTCCGTGCTTTTAGTAATGTGCCAACGCCATATATTCCTGCAACACCAGCACCCTTGAATAGAATACTAGTGGCTACTGGTGCGCCTTCCAAATATCCAACATACATTTGCCAAGGCGCATTTTCTCCTCCGATGGAAAGGATTGCATCAACCCAGGCCTGTGCGCCTGATAATGGCATTTCAAATGCGGTGGCGAAAACTTCTCGCCAATCTTTCAGGGTGGTTTGATCGACAGCCTGCACAATAGTATATCCATCAGGCGTGCTCACTTCTTTCAAGGAATGTAAATCCATTGCCATGCCGGGATCGCCTTCCAAATTCCCATCAAAGCCGTGCTTCAATAAACGCTCAGCCAGGTCACCAGGTTGGGTTTGAGAGTCGGTCCACCAAAAGAAATATGGCGCTTCGTGCTGGTTGAACCAACTGACGGCTTTGCTGATTTCAGTTTCAATTTCTTCATCGGACAACCGTGTTCTCCAAATTCCTTTGAACATTGGATTGGTTGGGAAAGCATGATGATAACTGAGCTTGTCGCTTTCCACTAACTCGCAACCCGGCAAGACTTGCATTGACCGAAACAATGCATACAAGTTTTCGTGAACGGCAAAGGTCAAATATTCTTCGGTTGCCTGGGTAAGAATGGGTTGTAACTTCAACAGTGCCTCATATATTGCTCAACTCAACGCCAACTGGATCGCCTGCTCCAGCATCAAGACAAAGTGTCGAATGAAAAGTGTTTTCGAGGCTGTTATTCATTTCTTGAATTTATTTCTTGCCATCGCGTACACATCGACATATTCTCCAGCGCGGAAGGCATAGCCTTTCAGCGTCCCTTCGACTTCGAAGTCAAATTTCTTGTAGAGGCGAACTGCTGGTTCGTTGTCACAATAAACTTCCAATTCAAGTCGCTCGAGATTAAGCCAGTTGTCCGCAAGGTCTGTGACGGCTTGCATCAGTGCTGTGCCAACACCCTGACCCTGAAAGTCATCCCGCACGGACATACCGATCTGCCCTGCGTGTTTACGCCTAGGATGGTTGGGTGAGGTGAATAAATCCAATTGCCCCGCCATCTCCATTCCCGCCATGGCTGCGAGTCGGAACATATCGTTGGGCACGTCTGCGATGCGGTTGCGCCAGATTTCGATAGACGGGAAAGGGAGTTGAAGGGTCCCCCAAACCACTTTTCGCCCAGCGAAGATCTTTTGCATGGCTTCGTAATCATTCGGTTCCAATCGGCGAATCGTGATGTCCATTTTTAATTTCCTTTAGTTATTAAATTGTTATTGTTCACCGCCAACTGGATCGCCTGCTCCGTCGTCATTGACTTGCCGTCAGCCCAGAGTGCGGTGAATTTTGCATCCATCATAATTTAGGCTTTTCTGAATATTGCACGCAGCATCAATAAGATCCTTATGGTTCCCCAGCCGATTGTGAACAGGAGAACCAGAACAATTAATAAACCAATATCTGGAGCCCCACGAAGCGTACCCATTACTGTGGACTTGGCTTGTGGAAGTTCTTTCGCCAGCAGAAACCATGCCAGAAGCAAATCGATTGCAATTGGAACCACAACATAACCGAATAACTTCCGCCAGTGAGGCGTACTTGCCATTGGTCGTCGACGCCAACCCTTCAATTTACGAAGAAACCGTATGAAACTTGCCAGTAGTAAGATATTGATTACAACAAATATTACACGGGCATGTTGACGGATGTAATCCTCGCTTGGAGGATAGTACGATGGTTGATTGCCAAGATACATCGACAATACGTCCCAGCCCACTGAACCAAAAACTGACTCGATCGCTGGGTCATTGGTGTTCATCAAAAGCACAACACCGATTTTCTTTTGAGGGACCATCATAACAATCGAGCGAAAATTTGCCCACGAGCCCTCATGTGATAATGCAATTGGCGCCGTGTAACTGGTTTGATCGTGGTATGCGATGTCGAAATCGGGACCAACCGACCAACCCATGGCATAACCAGACCATTTATCAATCTTGATGCCAGAGTTGTGAAGTTCGGCGATTCCTTTCGGGGAAAGAAGCGAGTTTTCCCCATATTTCCCTTCGTTCTGGTGCGCGATCATATAATGCCCCATATCTTCGGCGCTTGAAAAGAGTCCAGCCCAGGAAGTCATGGCACGCGAATAAGACATCAAATTATCATAGACAATAGGCGTGCCAAAAAAAGGATAAAAACCACTGGACGCTCCGTTCGATTTCGCATCAGACAGTGAAGTGAAGGAATGTTTCATATCCAGCGGAGTAAATATATTTTGCTGAATATAAGTTTCATATGATTGCCCTGAAACGGTTTCGACAATAGTACCTAGCAGCCCGTAATTGATATTCGAATATTCAAAGGCGGTGCCAGGTATGTTGATCAATTGTGTTGAATCCAATTGCTTCATGCTGGCGATCAAAGCATCGTCAGCCGTGCTGGAAACCAGGTTCATTTTATTTCCGTCTGTTTCAGAAAACCCGCTGGTTTGATTGAGCAGTTGGCGGACTGTGATTTCTGCCGATGCTTCTTTATCGGCGATTTGAAACCAGGTTAAATATTTCTGGACAGGTGCATCTAAATCCAGTTTGCCCTCTTCAGCAAGCTGCATGATGGCAAGTGCGGTGAATGATTTGCTCACCGAAGCCAGCATAAACGGCGTTTGCGGTGTTACGGCGCGTCCAGTTGGGTCGGCAATTCCATATCCCTGCAAACATTCGATTTGATCGCCTTTCACGATGGCTAATGCCGCGCCAGGGATTTTGAGCGTTTGCATTCGTTCTTTTACGTAATCATCAATTGCAGCATATGTCGCTGTATCAGAATGGGAAGCTGCTTTTGCAAAGTGGATGCCGTTTCCTGCTAATACCAACAAAAGAATCTGCAGAAACACTACGGCTTTAAATGGTTTGTTTTTCATTCTTTATCTCCGTCAATAAAGTTTGATATATAAATTTCAACTCAACGCCAGCTGGATCGCCCGCTCCATCGTCATGGACTTGCCGTCAGCCCAGAGTTTATTGAACTCCGTTTCAACGAGCATGGCGCGCAATTGAGCAACTTCCTTGTCGTATGCCATTACTTCATAGTTTGCCATCGGTGAACCGATTTTCTCGCGCAAGGCTTCTGCCGCGCCAAGGAGTTTTAGCGCGCGCTGGGGCTCTTCCTCTGTAATGGCGATAAATGCAAAACATTCCAGTTGATTTGCGATGGCTGGGCGATGGCCTAGATCCTGCCAGCCTATAATAGTTTCGTTATAAATTTTCTTTGCCTGATTTAGATCCCTTGTATCGCGGGCAATGTGACCGAGTTCGCTCATCATTACCAGTTGAAAATTCTTGTTTCGTAAGCGCTTAAAAATATTCAACGCGTCTTCAAACAATGTTTTTGCAGTTCCGTAGTTACCTTGACGACTCTCGGCTATGCCCATGCCCATGAAAATTAGTCCAGTCTGAAACGACACGGGTAATTCGCCTATCAATCCCTTGAGTTTTTCAGAATATTTTTGCTTTTCTTTTAAATCGCCTTTGCTTGCGGCAACTCTTGCCATGTTTGCATAAGCCATGCCCAGCCCAAACTTGTCATCAACCTCGTCAGCAAATATGCTTAACCCTTCCTGTGCGGCTTCTGCTCCACCAGGCGCGTTAGAGAATGTTGAGGCCGTAAAGTACATTTCCAGGCTAAAGCCCAGGATGAGTTTGTCGCCTGTGAAGCGTGAGATGGTGATCGCTTCCTGTAAAGCCTGTATGACCAACGGCAAGTTTCCCTGCCCCAAAGCAACCAGGCTTTCGGCATATAGTGCCCTGGCAATAAATTTTTGGCGCTGAACATGAGCGCTTCCATTCAAAGGCGGTAAGGACTTGGTTTGTTCAATGGCTATTTTGACCAATGCAAGACCCTCGGTTTGATTGCTCATCCAGCCTGTGATGATACAAAAATTCCCAGCTAAATGGACGGCATTTTCAACATGCTTTTCCAGCCCCCATTCCAAGGCAGCGCGGAGATTCTCAAGTTCGTCATCGACTCGGTCTCGCCAGTCAAACAAATCGGGCAAACGGAATCCATTCCACATTTTTTCCGAAAGGTCGTCGAAGTAGACGAAGTGCCGATCACGCATCGCCGACGATTGCTTCGCCTCGAATAGCTTTTCCCTCGCGTATTGCCTGATCGTCTCCAACAGGAAATAGCGCATTTCGCTGCCACGCTCTTCGGTCACCACCAATGATTTGTTGATGAGTCCTTCGAGATTTTCAATGGCATTCGGGTCTTCTGAGATTGCTTCAAGTGCATCCAAAGTCCAGCCGCCAATGAATACAGAAGCGGTGCAAAGTAGTTGCTTCTCTTCTTCTGAGAGTAAGTCATAACTCCAATCGATCAACGCCCGCAGAGTCTGTTGACGCGGCAACGCGGTGCGACTTCCACCCACAAGCAAACGAAACAAGTCATCGAGCCGCGCGGCAATCTGGTCGGGGGAAAGCAATTTCGTCCGCGCGGCGGCGAGTTCGATCGCCAAAGGAATGCCGTCGAGACGGTGGCAGATTTGAGCAACGGAAGAAGCGTTTGAGTCGGTGAGAGAAAATTTTGAATTGGCAGCGCGGGCACGGTCCACGAACAGGCTGGCTGATTCGGAATCCGCAAGCGAAGGAGTCCGATACGCCATTTCGCCCGCGATACCCAACGCTTCACGACTGCTGGCAAGGATTCTGAGTCCCGCGCATTGATGCAAAAGATCGTTGGCGAGTTTTGCGCAGGCGGCGATGAGATGCTCGCAGTTATCGAGAATGAGTAGAAGCTTTTTGTCGCGCAGATAATCAGTGACGAGATTTACCAACGGATTGAATGGCAGTTCTTGTAAACCAAAAGCTTGGGCGAGGGCAGGGATAATTTGCGATTCATCGCTGAGCGGAGCGAGCTCGATCATCGACACACCATTGGAAAAATTAGGGAGCAATTGCGTGCCGACTTCAATTGAAAGACGGGTCTTGCCAGTGCCGCCTGAACCCGTGAGAGTGGCGAGACGTGATGAAGAAAGAGCTGCTTTGATCTCGGCGATCTCTTTTTCGCGGCCAATAAAAGATGTCAGTTGAGCGGGGAGGTTGTTCGGTTGTGTATCAAGCGATTTGATCGCGGGAAAATCTTTTGGTAGATCAGGCACATTGACTTGATAGAGTCGCAAAGGCGCACGCAAATCTTTGAGACGATGTTCGCCCATATCCTGCAAGGTCACATCGCTGGGCAAAGCATTTTGCAACAAGTCGTATGTTGTCTGTGTGAGAAGCGTTTGTCCACCGTGCGCAGCGGACATCACACGCTGCGTGGAAGCAATGGTGGCATAGCCTTCGTATTTGCCATCGGGCAATATTTCGGCTGTGCCAGTGTGCAATCCCATGCGGGCGCGTATTGCGACCGAGACCTCCGAGTTCTTTAAGAACTCGGAGGTCTGAAGTCCTCGCTGCGCTGTCAATACAGCGCGCAATCCATCAATGGCATTATGGAACGCCGCGCTGAACGAATCACCTACGATCTGAAAGACGTAGCCATGATTGGATTCAATCACGTCACGCAAAATTTCATCATGCCGCGCGTGTGAGATCGCCATCGCTTCGGGCTGTTCCTGCCATAAGCGGGTACTGCCTTCAATGTCAGTAAACAGAAATGTTACGGTGCCAGACGGAAGTTCGCTCATAAATGATCCAGTTCTTTTAGCGGCACATACGGATTAAATTCAAAAGATGATACAGAAACAGTTCAGACCATTTTAGTCTATATTCTGTAAGTAAAATTATCAAATTGAGACTAAAATGGTGGGGATTGATTTAACATTGAAAACCTCATGAATCGTATTCTCGAAACCTTCAAGATCAAACCTGGCGAAGAGTGCATGTCTGCGCTGCTGGTTGGGTTGATGTTATTCACCTCGGCAGGCGCGGCCATCGGAGGAAATGCCACCGAGGCTTTGTTCTTTGCCCGCTTCGGTGTTGAATTCCTGCCGGGCATGTATGTGATATTGGGTCTGTTTACATTCGTCACATCCATGGCGATCACGATCGTGATGGGGCGTTTTTCGAAACAGAGATTATTTATCGCTTTGCCATTGATCATCGGCTTTGCGCTGATCGCAGAGCGCATGATCCTCCTGCTCAATATCAAATGGTTCTTTGCGGTGATGTGGCTGGTGATGAACGTGATCGGTGGCCTGCAAGGTTTGCTCATATGGGGACTGGCAGGCGCGGCTTGTGATACACGTCAAGCGAAACGGTTATTCCCACTTTTTAGCGCAGGTAGTATTTTAGGAACAGTCCTCGGCGGCTTGTTGACGCAGCCGATGGCGCGCTGGCTTCATTCAGAAAATTTATTACTTGTTTGGGCTGGCACGTTATTTATCGCATTTTTCCTTAGCCGTTCATTGATCGGAAAAACAACGCCTGCCATGGGAGCATCCTCCTACAAAAAGCAACCGAGTATTTTTATTGAAATGCAGCGCGGCTATAAATTTGTACGTCAATCGCCGATCATGCAGTGGGTTTCTAACAGCGCAATTTTATTTTCAGTCTGTTATTTTTCATTGGCGCTGCCATTCTCGCGCGGTGTGACGGCGCAATTCCCAGATGCAGACCGCCTCGCTGGGTTTCTCGGTTTGTTTCAAAGTATCACCACCATCGTCGCTTTGATCGCCTCATTGTTTTTTGCCAATCGTCTTTTTGCCCGTTTTGGCATCATGCCCATGCTCCTGCTTTTCCCGATCATTTATTTCATCGGATTCAGTGTGCTGTCATTTGCTTTATGCAAATGATGTGGATGCAGGGCATCGCGGGCACTGCCTGGCAGGCGCTCTTCAATGTCGTCCCTTACGAACAGCGCGATCAAGTCCGCGCATTTATCAGCGGTGTGCCTGAGCAAGCAGGAACTTTTATTGCAGGTTTAATTCTTGTAGTAGGTGAGCAGGCATTGAATCCGGGGCAACTGTATATTATTGGTCTCACTGCCGCCGCGCTTTTGGTTTATATCATTTGGCGCGCCAGCAAGGCCTATGCAAACGCTTTAGTCGAAGCGCTGCGTGCGGGTCAGCCGCAAATGTTCGTGAGTGAAGAAGAACCCTTCGGAGGATTTCACACTGACGCCGCGGCAGTCTCTGTTGCCATCAAGGGCATGAATGATTCAGATATGGCAACCCGCCTCGTTTCAATTGAGATTCTGGGCAATCTATCTCTTCCCGAAGTAACGAATAATCTAGTTACCGCACTTGCGGATGACGATGCGCTGATTCGTTCTGCTGCCCTGCGAGGACTTGCCCGCGCCAAGGCATCTTCTGCTTTATTGGATATTGCCGCGAGTCTTTCCGACCCTGAGCCTGATGTGCGACTACAGGCAGTGGATTCCATTCGGCAGTTGTCTCGCTATTCGCGCGGAGTCTCCGTGCAGATTGAGTCGTTGCTTGTTGATCAAGATCCTCAGGTGCGTGCCCGTTCCGCACAAACCTTATTGAGTTTCGGCGCTCATCCCAAAGCGAAGAATATTCTGCACGGAATGGCTGCCGACTCAGATCCTATAATAAGAGTCTATGCCTTGAATGCCTTGGCAGAATGTGGGGATGACTCTGCGTTTGAGTTGGGATTATCCGCCCTTGAGGATGCAAATCCTGTTGTGCGAAAGACCGCACCTGCTATGTTGATCGGCATTGACCCACAACGCGCTATGGATATACTCATCCGACATCTAAACGATGATGATAGTTATGTCCGCAGGGCATTGGCGGATGCACTCGGAAAAATTGGAATCCCCGCGCTTGATTCATTAGTAATTGCATTAGCCAACCCAAGCTATGAAGATGGCGCATTGATGGCGCTTGAATTATTACCTGCGCAGAAAGCAAGTCTGCAAATTCGCGCACATGCAATTGGTACAGCAAAATCTGCGCTGCACTATCATCAACTGGCGCTTGGACTTGCTCAAAAATTTGGGTGGACCGTTTCAGGTGACGGACGAAATCAACTCTTGACCGAGTCACTGCACGACAAAGCCCGTCGCAGCGGAATCAATTCCTTGCGGGCAATTGGTTTGATCAAATGCCGCGATGCTGTGGCAGTTGCAATTGAAAACTTGCGCAGCCGTGAAGCCTCTCAAAGGGCGAATGCGCTTGAAGTCCTTGAATCAATTGGCGAGGTGGAAATTATCCGCCCGCTGTTGGCGTTATGGGAATCTGGAGAGTCAACATCCGCACCCTTGCCTGAACACTGGCTTTTGGAATTGCTGCACGATCCTTATTCCTGGCTGCGCGCTTGTGCTGTCTTGGTCGCCGCCAGTTCGAAAGATCAGGAAATTATTTCCGCCCTTCAAATTCTTTCCCATTCAGACCCCGATTCAATTGTTCGTGATGTTGCAGAAAAAGCACTTTTAGGAGATCGACTTATGGATACTCTTGCCACCATACCACTCATGGAACGCATCCTCTTTCTGCGGCGTGTACTCACCTTCGCAGACCTCTCGCCTGCGGATTTGAAACAGGTGGCGGCGATCACAGCCGAAGCGGTCTTTGCGGATGGCGATATTCTTGCTCACCAAGGCGAGCCTGGTGATGAAATGTATATCGTTGTTTCGGGAGATGTGAGGGTGATGATGACTTCTGGTGATCAGAAGGAAGCCCGTGAAGTAGCCAGAAGATCTTCGGGTGATTACGTGGGAGAGATGGCGATCATCAACCGCGAGCCGCGTATTGCCACGCTTGTTGCTTCGGGCACGGTGCGTACATTGTGCATCGAACAAAAAAAGTTTGAAGGCATCCTGCGCGAACGACCAGAGATCAGTCTGGCGATGATGCGTGTATTATGTAGAAGGCTAAAAGAAGCCAATGAACAAGCGATAAAATAGCGGCTGTTTATTTTTGACAGAGTCTATATGGATCATGATGTAAATCCGAATTTCAGGTATATCTCGGCTAACGAACAAGTAACGGATTGTGACTATACCAATATATCTGTTTCCAAATTATTGACTCGCTGAAAATTCCGACCCAATTGCTGCGCGCTGGTATATTTTATTTGTTAAAAGTCGAGACAAATTTCCACTTCTGTTCATTCGTGCCACAATGGAAATACTTCTACTTCAAAAATCTGAGCGGATGGCCCAAGTAGCCAGTACAACCATTGACTTCCCCTTTCATCTGTGTGCACGCTTTGTTATTGAGATTCAATTTGGGTGGATGAACGAAGTAGTCAGTACTAGGCAACACAGTAATCTCTGAGTATGTCACCTTTAATGCCTTTTACTCAACAGCGTAAATATGGACTTCTTTTTCTAGCCTATTTTCCAACTTATCCTTTTCCACTTCGATATCATAACGAGATTGCAGGTTTATCCAGAAACGTTCTGAGAGGCCAAAGAATAAGGATAGACGAAGAGCCGTATCAGGTGTGATCGCGCGCTTACCCAGCACGATCTCATTGATGCGTCGCGGCGGTACGCTAATATCCTTGGCAAGCCTATACTGGCTGATGCTCATCGGCTCCAGAAATTCTTCGAGCAGGATTTCACCCGGGTGAATAGGTGGTAATTTATTAGCCATGTTAATCTCCTTAGTGATAATCTGCGATTGCCACATCGTAACAATCGCCATTCTTCCATCGAAAACAAATTCGCCATTGCTGGTTGATGCGGATACTGTGTTGACCTTCGCGGTCGCCGCTCAATTTCTCCAATCGGTTTCCATGTGGGACTTTTAAATCATCCACCTTTTCCGCCGCGTCGAGAATCTCCAACTTCATTCGTGCCTTGCGTTGAATATCAGCTGGCAGGGAACGGGATCTCTGGCGTTGAAAGAGTTTTTCCGTCTCTTTATCAGCGAAGGTTTTTATCATTGGCTAGATAATAACGCGTAGCGTTATTATTGTCAAGATTCTTGCCTTGTTTGGTTATTTCGGTCATCCACCCGAATTTGTGGGGTAAAACGAATTGGACGCCTTGATTGCCTGACGAAATTCTTGCCTAAAATCCCAAGAAAATCGGCGGATGAGTCAAGTAGCTAGCACAGGTCTGGAAATTAAGTATTCACTTGCCATAATTAACTTGACAAACTGGGCGAGAAGGATATAATCTGACTAACTTTATTCAGTGAATAAAGTTAGTCAATATGACCCACCCTACTGGAAACCGCGAACTAATCAGAGCGATCAACCGCTCACATGTCTTGAATGCAATCAAGACATATGGCCCGGTTGGACGGGCTGACATCGCGCGCCGCACTGGCTTAAGCCCGGCCACAGTCACGTCCATCTCCGCGAAGTTGATCTCCCAGAACCTCGTCTTTGAAAAGTCTGCCGGGGATTCCAGCGGCGGGCGTCCTCCCATATTGCTGGTCATTAATCCAAGGGGTGGATATGTGGTCGGCATAAAATTAACTGAGGTCAACGCGGTCTGCGCATTGACCGACCTGGAAGCCACTGTGATCGCAAAGGCCTCCATGCCGCTCTCCGGCCACAACCCAATACGGGTCGTGGAGGATCTGGCACACATGGTCACCATCTTTATACGTGAACAGAAGATATCCAAGAAACAATTGCTTGGTGTCGGCGTGGGTGTGGCTGGCATTGTCGATGCCGATGAAGGCATCCTGCGCCAATCCCCCATCTACGGCTGGGACAACGTTCCTCTCCGTCAAATGCTGCAAAGCAAATTGAATGTTCCTATTTATATTGAAAATGATGTGAATACACTGACCCTTACCGAGAGGTGGTTTGGCCCTGGTCAGGGCGTGGACAATTTCCTAACCGTCACGGTCGGACGCGGAGTCGGTCTGGGAATTGTCGTGAACGGACAATTCTATCGCGGCCAGAACGGCGGCGCTGGTGAATTGGGGCACACCACCATTGACCCGAAGGGACCTTTGTGTGCCTGCGGTAAACATGGATGCCTGGAGGCCTATGTGGGCGATCCTGGCTTGGTCCGTGCAGCCAATGAAGAATATGAACGTGGACATCTCTCCGTGAAAGTTGATACGATTGAGGAATTACTGCAGCTGGCTCAAAGTGGCGACTCATCTGCAATAAAGATTTTCAAAAAAGCCGGCACCATTCTCGGAATCGCAATTGCAAATCTGATCAACCTGTTCAACCCAAAGAAGATCATCATCAGCGGAGAGGGAACCCGCGAAGGCGACTATCTTTTCATTTCCATGAAGGAGTCCATCCAGCAGAACACCATGCCTGGATTATTTGATCCGAAGATCGTTGAGATCATCCCATGGGGTGACGATGTCTGGGCACGCGGCGCGGCCGGTCTGGTGCTGCGCGAATTATTCGAGTCACCCATCCATAAACAGATCCCGACTGCAGCAACCATGTAATTTTTTTGCCCTGAGTTATTTTACTCAGCGAATAAAGTAGGAGGCACAAGCCATCTGACAAACAAAAACATCCTAATTTGACCGTCCTCAAAACTCAAAACCATTAAGGAGAAATAGAGAAATGAAATCCAATCGTATCGCAATCCTGATATTTAGTTTGATCATCATCACGGCTACCATCCTGGCAGCCTGCGCACCTGCTGCAACCCCAACAGAATCACCGGCTGTGGCAGTGACAGAAGCCCCCGTTGTTGCTACTGAAGCCCCGACCGAAGCGCCAGTTGTAGAACCTGTCACCCTTCAGTACTGGCACACCCACAGCGATGCTGAAGCTGCCCAATTAGATCAGGTCATTGCGGCGTTCGAAGCCGCCAACCCTGGCATCAAAGTTGAGTCCACGCGCTATGCCTACAGTGATTACAAAACCGCACTTCTCACCGCGATTTCAAGCGGCGCAGTTCCCGATGCAGCACGCCTTGACATTGCCTGGGTTTCTGAATTTGCCGACCAGGGTGCGCTCACCCAGCTAGATGGAAATCTTCCTGATTTCGAAGCCATCATTGCAGATACTTTCCCCGGCCCGCTATCCACAAACGTCTGGCAGGATCACTATTACGGTATGCCGTTGGATACCAATACCCAGGTATTGCTCTGGAACAAGAGTGTATTCGAAGCGGCCGGTCTCACCGCCGCCCCTACTACAATGGAAGAATTTGCAGCAGTAACTTGCCAGCTGACTGATGCAGCCAAGAAAACGTACGGCTACGCAGAAGGCGGCACATATTTCTGGGCTCCCGCGCCTGTCTTTTATGCAATGGGCGGCAAGATCACAGACGAAAAGATCACCACAGCAACCGGTTACGTTAATGGCGCTGATAGCGTCGCAGCCTTCACCATGCTCAAGGATCTATACGATCAGGGCTGCTTGTCTCCGAATCTTCTTGGCGGTGGTATCGCAACCGACGCCGGCCATGCCGAAGGCACCTATGCCATGATCATTGACGGCCCCTGGATGGTCGATATTTACAAGGGCAACTATCCAAACTTTGAAGTCAACTTTGCCCCCGTCCCCAGCGGCCCTCAGGGAACCACCAGTTCAGTCGTCGGTGGAGAAGATGTGGTTGTGCTTGCAGATTCAAAAAATCAGGAAGCCGCCATGAAGTGGGCAGCCTACCTGCTTAGCCCTGATGCTCAGAAGATGATGGCCTCAGTGGGTCAAATGCCAACCCTCGCTTCCCTGGTTGGAGATCCTGCCATGCCCGCATACTTCGCCGTCTTCCAGGAACAATTAAAGACCGCCCAGGCGCGCGTTCCACATCCCAAGTGGTCTGATATGGACAACGCCATCAATAATGCCTACCAACGCATGTTGAAAGGCGACCAGACTCCTCAGGAAGCACTCGATCAGGCCGCCACTGAGATCGATGCCCTGCTTGGGAAGTAAAATAGATTATCATCGTCAAGCCCTTGCTATGGCAGGGGCTTGACCGAAACCAGAAAGGCTGCGGGTGGACACCCGCCCGCAGCCTTCCAAACCATGCGCAACAAAAGCCGTCATTCCGACATCATTCCAGCAATGATCTTCCTGCTGCCCGGGTTGATCCTGTTTGCCTTGTTCTTTCTTGGCCCAATGGCCTATTCCCTGCGAATCAGCTTCTTCGAATGGAAGATCGTTCACCCGGAACGATCCATTTTTGTGGGATTTGAAAATTATCAACACGCATTATCCGATCCAATTTTTCAACGCGCAGTCCTGAATACACTTGCATACACGGTCATCACGGTGGTAGTAAAAATGATCCTGGGGCTCTCCGTGGCCTTGCTACTTAACCAACAACTGCCAGGACGGACCTTCTTCCGCGTGGCATATTACCTGCCGGTGATCACATCCTGGGTAATTGTCAGCCTGCTGTTTGAATATATGTTCAACGGTCAGGCCGGTCTGGTGAATTATATCCTCAAGGATTTCCTGCACCTTATCCCCAAGGACATCCTCTGGTTCGCCGATGAATACCTGACGCTCGTCCCCATCATTCTGCTCGACATCTGGAAAGGGATCGGATGGGCCGCAATCATTTTCCTGGCCGGACTGCAGGCTATTCCCGCAGAATTGTATGAAGCCGCGCGCGTGGACGGCGCTGATTCAACCACCCAGTTACGCTATATCACCTGGCCATTGCTCGGTCCAACCACTGTCTTTCTGGTAGTGGTTCTGGTGATCGGCGGGTTGAATGCCTACGTTCCATTTCAATTAATGACCAACGGTGGAGATCCACTTGATCTGACGCACTCCGTTCTGACATTAATGTACGAGGCCACCTTTGGCCGACTTGACTTTGGCTATGGCGCGGCCATCAGCTATTTGTTGACAGGATTTGTTTTCGTTATCAGTCTGATCGAACTTCGTTTGATGAGACAGCGGGCAGATTAGCATGAACCGAAAATCACAGCGAAATTTTGATAAAGTTGTTAAACTCACTGTCCTGGCCCTGGGATTGGGACTTGTGCTGCTCCCCATCTGGTATATGATCATCACCTCGTTCAAACCCCAAACAATGATCTTCGAACTTCCCCCGCGTCTATGGCCGCAGGTTTGGACATTAAAGAACTACATTGCTGCGCTTGGCAAGGACAAGTTCGGCTTGTATTTTCTAAACAGCGCCAAAGTGGCGGTCATCAGCACGCTGCTAACCGTCCTGATCTCCTCCATGCTGGCTTTTGTTTTTGCCCGCCTGCGTTTTCGCGGCAAGGAAACTTTATTTTATATTTTCCTGCTCGGCATGATGGTTCCGCCGGTCATGCTCATCATCCCGCAATTCATTGTTGCAAAGTGGCTGAATCTGTTCAACCATACTGGTCTGATTCTGGTGTACACCGCGATGAACATCTCCATGCAGACCTTCCTGCTGCGTGGCGTTTTTGAAAATGTACCACGCGATCTCGAGGAAGCAGCCCTGATCGATGGCGGCAGCCCGTGGACAATTTTCTGGCGCATCATCCTGCCCCTATCATGGCCCGGCATTTCAGTGGTGATCATAAATACCTTTCTATACAGCTGGGAGGAATTCGCCTGGGCTAATGTTGCCATTAAGAATTCCAGCCAGCGTACCCTGCCCATCGCCATCGCGCTTTTTCAAAGCGAACATTTGACCGAATGGGGACAGGTCTTTGCAGCCTCATTGGTTGCACTTGTCCCGGTATTGATTATTTTCATCATCTTCCAGCGCCATTTTGTGCAAGGCATCTCCACGACCGGTCTAAAAGGTTAATATGCGTATCGTTGATTTTTATCCCTCGCAGGGAAGTTATTCACCCGGCGAAATTGTCACGTTGTTCATTGAAGTTGAAACACCTGCTCCCAAAAACCTCTCACTCCGAATTTTCATTCAACATCTCGCCGAACAATCCATCGTTCTCGAACATCAATGTCAAATTAAATCTGGATCTCAAACAATTCAAATTGAATGGGAACCTCCTAAAACACCTGCGGGATATTCGGCACGTTTGTCGATCGATCCTGACATTCAGGCTTCCACGGCATTCGATGTACTCAAGAGTTGGGCCGATTTTCCCCGCTACGGATTTCTCTCTGACTTTAGCGCGTCTCGTTCAGATCCTGATGCTACCCTGAAAAAACTGATGCCTTTCCATATAAACGGGCTGCAGTTCTACGACTGGCAATATCGTCACGATCAACTATTGGCTCCCACGGAAGAATATATTGACCCGCTCGGGCGCGCCATGTCGCTTGCCATTGTTCGAAAGTTGGTGGACACAGCCCACAGATACGGCATGGCGGCCATGCCGTATCTCGCAATCTATGCAGCCTCCGCTGATTTTTGGCGTGCGCATCCTGATTGGGCGCTGTATGATGAAGCAGGGAAACCCATTGCCTTTGGGGAGAATTTCCTCGGCCTGATGGATCCATCAGCCGGCAGTTCCTGGAGTCGTCACCTGCTAAATGAAGGAACCCGCACGTTGAAAGGAATTCCCTTCGATGGTCTACATATCGATCAATATGGTGACCCAAAAAAGGCATGGAATGCTGAGCATGAGGGTGTGGATCTACCGCGCGCATTTGCTGGTTTCATCCAATCCGCTTCTGATCAACATACTGATAAAACGATCCTGTTCAACGCGGTCGGCAACTGGCCGATCGAAACCCTGACGGAATCGGCAGTTGACTTCATGTATATTGAGGTCTGGCCGCCTGATCTCGAGTATCGCCGTCTTGCTGAGATCGTAGTGAACGCGGTTCGCTTATCCCATGGCAAGGCGGTTGTGATCGCCCATTATCTACCGGCCGATCGCCCGGCAAATAATCTTTTGGTAGACGCGGTCATCTTAGCCTGCGGCGGTACGCGTATTGAATTGGGCGAGAATGCGCGGCTGCTGTCCGACCCCTACTTCCCCAAGCATGAAGAACTCTCAGAAGACCTGTATGCAAATTTGAGATTGCTTGCAGATTTCGCTGTCCGCAATGGAGAATGGATAAGACCATACACATTATCAGCAGCTGAGAAGGAAGCGTGGTCGAATGGCGAATTAAATCCAAAATTCATATCCATTGACGAAACCATTTTGCCCCTGTTGAGGCGTCAACCAAACCTGCTGATCCTTCATATGGTTAATTTTTCCAATCTCGATCTCCATCAGCAATGGGATGTGGTTCATTCCGCGCCAACACTACGCCAAAATGTTGAAGTAAAGATTAAAATGCAGCGCTCGCCTTCTAAAGTCCTTTGGGATTGCCCCGAACAGCTTGAAGGAACACAAATTATAAATTTTGAATACTCCGATGGAGTGTTGACTTTCAATATTCCTCAAATCCATATCACAGGGTTGGTTGCCATCCATGAATAACCTATATCAACGCAGTATCGAAATTATTCTTGAAAATCAATCAGAGAGTGGCGGCTATATCGCCAGCCCAAATTTTCCGACCTATCACTATTGCTGGTTCCGCGATGGCTCTTTCATTGCCTATGCAATGGATCTGGCTGAGCAACACGAAAGCGCGCGTCGTTTTCATCAATGGGTGGCTGATCGCGTAAACGAACGCAGAGATCTGGTGCGCGCCAGCATCCTCAAAGTGCGTGCTGGCGAAAAATTGAATGAAGCGGACATCCTGCATACCCGCTATCGACTGGATGGTACCGATGGTGAACCCGGCAACTGGCCGAACTTTCAACTGGATGGCTTTGGCACATGGCTTTGGGCGCTCAATGAACATCAAAAACAAAACCCTGCAATAAGGCTATCACAAGAGCTACTATCCGCAGCCGATCTTGCGGCTGATTATTTAAGCGAACTCTGGATACTCCCCTGCTATGATTGCTGGGAGGAATTCCCAGACAATATTCATCCGCACACGATTGCCGCGATCTACGGCGGACTTATGGCATATTCCGAATTAACCGGTAAGAGCCATCCATTGGTGACGGATGCCATTCGAGATCAATTGCTTGTCGGTGCGAAACCATTCGGCCACTTTGTGAAATTTTCTGATTCCTCCGCCGTGGACGCAAGCCTGCTGGCGTTGGCAGTCCCATATGGTGTTGTAGCTCCCGACGATCCGATCATGCTCAAAACCGTGGAGCAGATTGAAGCGACTATCCTACACGGTGGAGGTCTTCACCGTTACGCCAAGGATTCTTACTACGGCGGTGGAGCCTGGATCCTGCTGACCGCCTGGCTGGGCTGGTACTACGCGGAATTATCGGCGGCGCGTCCTGACCTGGAAGCAGGGCTCAAACAAAAAATACGAACCTGCCAGACATGGATTGAATCAAGGGCAGATATGTTGTTTTTACCCGAGCAGATCTCTGAAAATCTTAATTTCCCCACTTATTTTTCAACCTGGATGGATCGCTGGGGCGAGGTTGCTTCGCCATTATTATGGTCACATGCCAAATATATAATTTTGCAAGTTAGGACACTGCCTAGGTATTTAAATCCGCAAGATAAAAACATACAATAACTCAAGTTTAATATTAAGTAATACATACTTGTGCTGACTATTGGTTCATCCGTTCTGTAACAAATTAAACTGCGTACTCACGCTTGAAACAAAGTCGAGACAAATGCCCACTCGCGTCACAAAAAGAATTGTTTACCTTCTATTTGCCGATGAGCCAAGTCGCCAGCAAAGGCGGATAGCTGTCGCTCCTACCTGGACTGATGAAATGAGGCTCAGGCAGGAACTGGAAACTGATCTCATTTTTATTCCTGCAATTTAGCGAAGGCGAACACTTGGCGACGCTTGGATTGAACCGTCTCTCCGAGCGTTTCCTGGCACCAAAGCTCAACTTGTTTTGTGGGAACAGTTTCCAGGGCCGTTTGGATCACTGCGTTGGTGGTAGGCAGAATTTTTCGACACCTGCGTTCAAATCCGTCCCATGATCGCTGAGGATTGCGCGCGGAATACCCGTTTTGGCTGCTGCCTGTTCCAGTTGCTGATAAAACACCTCGCCGTTGGATTTTTTGACCGGCGCCAGTTCAATCGGTTCCACATCCGCCGATGACTGATACAGTCATCGGCGGATGGCAAATCACATAAGCGCGCACCCAAAATCACCAGACACTTGTCATCTCCCCATTGCCCCGTGTGATCCACGATCCAGACCCAATCCTTTGCCTGAACTTTGGGACGCATCAATTTGTAATATCCCAGCTGTGGCAACCATAAGCGACCCGCAAACCAACTCGGACAAGCTTGTGGTATATGGAGTGCGTCGAAAATAACTTGCATCGATCAACGCGTACCTCGGTCGGTTCCGATACGCCACCTAGCCGACAAATCTCCTGATGTGCTATCCCCTGGCTTTTGAGATAGAGCGCCTCCATCTTTTTTTGGACTTTGGGTTCTGGGTGATGATTGCGTTCATATTCAAGTGCATCAATTTCTTCGGGCGTGAATTCGATTTTAATTATTGTAAGCCTCTCAGCGATTGAATACTTCAAAGCCAGAATATCCGAATTCAGCCAAAAATAAAAGTAAATAAACCACTTTTGCAGAGATGACAACTGACCAGCAAACAAAAAATGGGAGCACATACTTACCATCTGACTCTGGAAAAGATTAGCAAAGTGGAGTCAGACACACGGTTGCACAATAAAAATCAACCTTCCACGGGCTATTTCGTTTATCACGTACTTGAAAAATATTCTTAATGAGAAGATTTGTTATTTTTCCCTCTTAACAGATACGTTGTTGTGAAAACATAAAAGTACCAACGCAAATAAGCAGGTGCCCATCGAAGCACTCGAAAGCGACTGACCCCCTTATTACGTTCAAACCACTTCGCTGGCAATTCTGTCACCTGCAAACCCAAACGATGACATTTAGCCAGTAATTCAAGGCTGTACGTAAACCCATCTTTTGAATCAATATTAACTTGTCTTAGCAATTTCCGCGAGAATAAACGAAAAGCATTTGTTGCGTCATGAGAGGGTAATCGAGCAAAATGATAAAGTGAAAACGACACCGCCCGAACAAGAATAGCCTTGGGCCACGGACAATTGACCATTGAACCACCGTGAATGAAACGACTGGCGCATACTATTTCGTTTCCCTGCCAAAACAAATCCACCATTTTATCAATTACCCCTGCGTTGTAATCATCATCAGCCATATAGGAAATCACAGCTGGGGCATCGCTATAATTAAAACCAGTCATTACGGCGCCATGAGCAAATCTGCCTTTATTTTTTACGCGTACGATCTCAAAACGGCTTTGGATATTATCCAAAACACGTAGTGTTTCATCTTCATCATAATCATAGCAAATTAATATACGAATGCGAGTCTGCACCTCGCGTTCAAATACTTCAAGCAGGTGAACGATATTTTCACCCTCGTTATAGACCGGAATTACGACATCTATATATTGTTCTGTAAAAATAGTCATTATGGTTTTTGACTTAGAATAAAAGACTGTTGCCCAAATAAGCGCCAAACTAATCTGAGGCGTAAATACAACTGGATTAAGAAAAGCGATTTTGGCAAACGGCTTTTAGTAGTGTATGGGAGAAAACGATCAATGACTTCCAGTATTTCAAACCCGTTGATCTCCAGTCCTTCAACAAAGGCACGATCATCAATAGGAGTTATGTGATCAAAGAACATCCAGTAGTCCCCGGCGCAAAAACGGATGTTGGGTTGTAAAACCATAAACCTGCCATTGGGTACCAATATCCGGTATACCTCACCAAAGGTTGCGATAATTTCATTGCGAGTGAGGTGTTCAAATAAATTACTGGCAAAGACCAAATCTACTGAGCCATCAGGAACAGCGCTCATCAAACTGACGCTGCTTAGCACTATATTGATATCTGGGGCGGCATAGTCCTTGATATCCGGGTTGATATCCAATGCTGTTTTGCGTTCTGCCCGAATGTTATTGATGAATTCGCAATACCCAGCGCCTAATTCGAGCACATGACAACTGCTGGCAACATATCTTTGAAAGAAGTTTCGGCATAAAATTTTCCACATCTCATTGCGAAAATGTAAATCGGGGGTAAAACGGCGGGCATAAATGCTTTGTACATCCATTAAATACCTCCATTTTCAATTTGCTCTTTTACCCATGGGATAATTTCATCAAGCGCATCGCTCAGGGAAGTCTTGGCTTCAAAACCTAATAATTGTTTTGCTTTCTCAACAGAGGGTACACGCTTCCCAACATCATACTTAAAAGGAGGATCGCTGATATAACGAAATAGGAGAGGCCCGTTAACTTTTCTCCAGATAAGTTCGGCTAATTCAAGCACGGTGGTCGAAACGGAGGTTGAAAGATTGAAATCTTCGTTATAACCCTTTTCACTTTCTAAACAAATTCGAATTCCCTCTGCCAGATCGCCGCCATATGTATAGTGGCGAATCTGACTTCCGTTACCCAAAATGTGTAGCGGATTCTGACCTTTAACTATTTTTTGGACAAGATCAGGAACAACATGGCTCATGGCAAGATTGACATTTCCTGAAAGGATCACTTTATCGCTAACAGCGCGTTTTTCACCGACCCCAATACAATTAAATGGGCGAATAATCGTATAAGGAAGTTGATATTGTTCCCATGCTCCTTTCGCAAAATATTCTGTTGCCAATTTCTGAAATCCGTATGTTGAAAGCGGTGACGGATATTTGAGTTGATCGCCCTCTTCCGTGGGAAAGTGATCCACACATTCAAAAACCATCGAAGAAGAAATAACGTTTATCTTCTTTAGGTGCTTTTTTTTGAATGCCCAAATAGCGGCGTCAAATGTAGATGCTGTGATCCGTTCGTTTTCGGCCAGTAAATCATAGGCGTATTCATGAAACATGGAAATTCCACCAATGATAGCCGCAAGCGCAATGACCTGATCGCAATCTTCAATAATATCCTTCATCAAACCAATATCTTTAGCGTCACCCTCCACAAAATGATAATTAGGATGATGATCGTAGCTTTTTACAACCCTGCCATATTTGGAATAATTATCAATCCCATAGACAATATGTCCTCGGTTAAGCATTTCTTCAACAAGATAACCGGCGATAAAACCAGCTGAACCGGTAATTAGAATTTTCATTTTATGATTCCTTAAAAAAGCGTCCCATTACCCAGAAAGCCCCAAATATCTACAATTGGCTTCCCTTTTGTTTCAAGGTGTTCATATTGTTTATGAGGTACACATAATATCAATACATCACTTTGGTCGACAACTTCAGCCAGCGGCATCAAATCATGATCAGAGGTTACATATGGGTCTGTTGTAATTACTTTTTTTGCCTTGAATGTCAATACTTTTTTCATTTTATAACTAAGCGAAGCGCGGGCATCATCATTATTAGGTTTAAATGCCATGCCCAACAGGCCAATCGTCGTGTTCTTTAAATCATATTTCGACCCCAATCGATCAGTAATGAAAAGAACGAGTCCCTCATTCACATTCATGGCGGCCTGACCAAGAAAAAATTCGTTCTTTGCAAAAGAATTTAACTGCATTGTATCCTTAAACAAGCATGGGCCTGCGGAAAATCCGGCGCCGACCAGCCCATCAAGGCGTGGGTAATGATATTTGACCCCATCCATTACACGCTCATAATCTACTCCAGCAGATGTCGTGATCATATAGAATTGGTTGGCAATGGCAAATGTGATGTAACGATAGGCATTTGAAAACAATTTAGAAAACTCGCCCTCCAATGGTGTAAGACGGACAATTTCAACGCCGATGAGATTGAATAAATCAGATGCCGCCTGTTCAGCTTCAGGGGTTATTCCGCAGACGATCTGCGGAAGGTTTAATATTTCCTCGATTGCTTTGCCCTGTACTACCCGTTCAGGGCAAAATGAAATTAATGGTATTTTGCCCTTCGATTTCAGCCATTGTGCAAGCCAATCCGTTGTGCCAGGGAAAACTGTCGAGCGTAAGATAAGAAGTTGATCTTCATTCAAAAAGGGAAGAATTTTTTCGAATGCGGCGGTGATTATTTTGAATTCCGGATTCAAAAACTCATCCACTGGCGTACCGATCGTGATGACGATATTCTTTGATTGTGAAACAATCTGCGCATCGTTGGAAAGAGTTAGTTTTTTGGCTGCCAATGCCTTTTTTAGTAAAAGCTCCGCCCCATCTTCCATAAACGGGACAATGCCTTTTCCGATTGTGTCCAACGCGACCTGGTTAATATCATAGACGGCCACATTAAATCCTTTTTCAGCAAAAACCAAAGCAAAGGGCAATCCAATGTGCCCTGCCCCGCCTACTACACATATATCATGAATAAAATCTTTCATTACTTTCCTCACTCAATGTTAAATTTGATAAACAGCCGTCGTGACTTCTGCGTTGAATATAATCCAGCGAGAATCTACACTTGTCCTTATAAGTAATTTGAAACTTGCCCGAACGCCCATGTGTTGAATAAGGCTTCGACACAGTGAATCGCAAATCCGGCCAAACTGATTATAACAAGGTACGACTTCCATCACTCCAAGCGTTATAATCTTGAGCATCAACTGAATTGGAGATCACAAATGACAGAACTTCCCATTTACCCTCTTACAGACGAACATAAAATGCTGCGTGACGCGGCGCGTGATTTCGCTCAAAAAGAGATCGCGCCTATTGCGGCTGAGCTGGATGAAAGCGGAGAATTTCCACACGCAACGATGAAAAAAATGGGAACGCTTGGCTTCATGGGAATCGAAGTCCCCGAAGATTATGGCGGCGCCGGCATGGATGCTCTCTCCTATGTCCTGGCTTTGGAAGAGATCTGCAAAGTGGATGCCTCACACGGCGTGATCATGTCTGTCAACAACTCGTTGTATTGTCACGGCATTTTGAAATTCGGGACGGAGGAACAGAAGAAAAAATTCATCACCCCGATCGCAACCGGAAAATCCATCGGCGGATATTCGCTAACCGAACCGCAAAGCGGATCAGACGCGGGAACCATGAAAAGTAAAGCCACACGCGACGGCGATTTTTATATCTTGAACGGGCGCAAGTCCTGGGTCACCAGCGGCCCGGTGGCTGATTACTTCGTCGTCTTTATGATGACCGATCCCGACAAAAAACAAAAAGGCGTCAGCGCGTTTCTGGTGGAAGGAAATACAAAAGGATTAACTCGCGGGAAGAAGGAACCCAAACTCGGCATCCGCGCTTCCTCAACGAGTGAATTATTATTTGAAGACTGCCGCATCCCGGTTGAGAATCGACTCGGCGCGGATGGCGATGGCTTCAAGATCGCCATGACCGTTTTGGATGCAGGCCGCATCGGAATTGCAACGCAAGCGCTCGGAATTGCCGAAGCGGCTTACGAAGCGGCGCGCCAATATGCGGGTCAGCGCGAAGCATTTGGTCAACCGATCGGCGCATTCCAGGGGACAGGTTTCAAGATCGCAGATATGAAGACGCGCATCGAAGCATCACGTCTGTTAATTTACAATGCCGCCATTGCAAAAGAAAATTCAAAAACAACGGGCGGACGTTATTCGCTGGAAGCATCGATGGCAAAATTATTCGCCTCTGAAACCGCCATGTTCGTTACACATCAATCTGTGCAAATTCACGGCGGTATGGGCTACAGCAAGGAATTGCCCGTGGAAAGGTATTTCCGCGATGCAAAAATTACGGAAATTTATGAGGGCACAAGTGAAATACAGCGGCTGGTAATCTCGCGCAGTGAATTGGGAATGAAATAAATGACGATCGGTTCCAAAAGCCCGGTCTTTCAACCTCAGCCTGGAAGGTTGAACTGGCTGAAAATTCGATGGGCTATCATTTTTTTGGGTGTGCTTTTGATCGTAAGTGGTCAATGGCACATCAACAGACAAACTGTTCCTGAATCGCCTCCTACTGAACTTGGTATTTGGCTCAACAAAGATTTATTTCTTGCCGACGCGGGCGTCGATAACATCCTGAATGCGTTGCTTTTGTTTATACCAGGGGGTATTTTACTCGCAATAGGCCTGCGGGGAATTCCGCTATTACCAGGGATTCGTATTGCTTTTGAGTATAAGGCGGCGAGCATACTTCGTCTGCTTTCACAGTGGCCCTGGTTACTGATTGCAAGCGGAGCATTCGGTCTACTAATGTTACGAGTCAATTCAGATAACTTTAGCGGCATTCTAGTCCCCATCTGGATGACCAGTCTGATACTTTTCGCAGTTGTCATGGGAAAATGGGATCATCAGCGGCTGGTGGATTTATCACCGCATCTACGGCGCAGCGACTTGTTATGGATGATCGGATTGATGTTTGCAGCCATCCTCGTCGGAGTCTATCGCCTGCAAGGCTGGCCTGACCAATTAATGGGCGACGAAGGCAATTTCTGGACGATTGGGCGGGATCTCGCCAAAGGTATTTTCAAGCCTTCCATATTTGCGCCTGGGGTTTATACATTCCCGATATTCAGTTCCATTATTCAAAGTTGGTTTTTACGGCTCTTTGGTGTAGATCTGTGGGGCTGGCGCTTCGGATCAGTTATGATGGGGGTCATCACCATTCCACCTTTGTACCTGCTCACACGAGAGACTTACGGTCACAAGATGGCGGTCGTTTCATCGATTGTAATGGCCACCAATCCTTACTTCATTGACTTTTCGCGCATCGGATACCCCACCATCCAATCGTTGTTCTTCACAACTTTTACACTTTACTGGCTATATATCGGTGTCCATCGCAAGAGTTTTTTTTATATTTTTCTAGCAGGCGTGATGGCTGGGTTGGGGTTTTATACCTTTTTTGCGGCAAGGATGAGTATTGTCATTTCCCTGGCGTTTATCGTTGCAATCTGGGTTACCAAAAAAATAAGTTTTAAAGAATTGTTATTATTCGTGGTGGTGCTGGGATTGGGTTTTACAATTGCCGCTGCGCCTTATATTGCTTATGGTTCCAAAGTAGACCCACAGGGAATGAGTTATAAGGTATGGGAAAGTGTATTCTTCAACTCCTTCAATGGATTACAATTTTATACAGAAAAGGAACTATATTCAGCAGCGCCGCCGATCAGCATAAACGGCAATATTTTATTTTACAATCCGCAGATTTACCTGGTTCTGATAACGCGTGGATTGGCGCGTACATTGCTCGCGCTCCAGCGTGATCAGTATATTTCCGAACATTATGTGGCCTTTCCTCTTACCGGCTCCATCGGAGCTCTGTTCTATCTGATCGGGATTACGCTCACATTCAGCAGAATGAAACAACCGCGCAGTCTGCTTTTGCTCTTGTGGTTCTTCGCCAATGTTCTCGGACTAAGCGCACTCAATACTGTTCCACCTCGTCACACACACATGCCTACGATCATCCCAGTACTGGCGATCTTTACCGGCATAGGTATATATGCGTTTGCGCTTGGCATGGCAGCTGTGCACCGCAAGCTAAAAAAGTTTGAAGTATTATTTATTGCATTAATCGCTATTCTGGTGGCTGCAGGAGGCATAAATGACTTCTTTGGCCGGGCACCAACCCGATATCAAGCATTCCCCGATCAGGTAATGTCATGGGCAGGATTAATTTCAAAAGACGAGGTTTTCATCTACCTCTACACCAACCCAGTTGAAAAAAATTTCAAGCCCTATGTAATGCAAGAATTTCGTAATGACATTCCTTATGAGGCGATCTCGGCCCAAGAAGTTCTGAATGGAAATAAAATATTCACTCATCAGCCAACTGTTATTTTTTATCCAATTGAATCGGCCACACAAATAGACCCTATTTTGAAGAGGCAATGGGGAAAATTATTTATAAGCAGAGTGTTTTTCAGCACTGGCGGAACACCCGTGCTGGCCGCTGGGATGAATACCCCATTTGTCTTCGAACGGGATAAAACCTTCCTATCCGTTCTTCTCGACTCATATGGAAGACGCTCGCTATGGAGTCTGCTTATTTTACTGACGGTTTGCTTCTCAGCTTTTGCCTTCTTTCCGTCTAAATGGATTCTAATATTCCCAGCGAAGTTCAGGCGCTGGACAGACTGGGTCAACACGCCAGAACAGGAGTTGGTACCAGCTCGAGCAGACAGTGATGCGGATTTGAGCGAAGAAATCCAAACGGCCTCCATCACAATGGAAGAACAAATAAACGAGCCGCCAGAATGGGCGCAAGAACTGGAAGGCATCTCCCCCATAAATCTGCCCTCATCAATAGCGCGGATTCAAACTCGTTATAAATCCGTCCGCACTGAAAACTCCACGGATTATTATTTCCAGTTACATCTACCGAATATAAAATTCCTGAGTTTTTTATCGCCCTGGCTTAACCAATCGCGAAATTTGAAAGAAGCCATCAACCTGCCGCATATTGATATTCCTGACGTAGCGTTGATCATACTACCTATACTAACGGCAATTATTGCTCAAATCTTGATCCTAAACCAAATGATATGGATTGGCGTGTTAATGTATACAGCCAGTGTCATCAGCTTATCCATTTGGGCGTACTATAACCAAAAGTGGAGGAATGTCTTCGCCAACCAACTGCAATTGAATCGGTATGGCGAAAAATTTCTACTTCTTTTGACCATCCTTCTTACAATTTGGACCCGTTTCCTGGATATAAATACTCGCGTCTACGGACTTGAATTAAACGAAACTAAATGGACGGTACAATCTTGGTACTCCACCATCTTGCGGACAAACACTGGTGAATTTGCCTCTACATATTACAATTATTTTCCATTGGACTTTTGGGTGCGCTCAATCTTCATTCGTATCTTTGGCGTCAACTTCATTTCAGCACGCATAGAAAGCGCAGTTCTCAGCTTGATTGCAGTAGTATTTCTTTATTTACTGGTGCGCGTCCTGACTTCCAACCCGTCCGTAGCATTACTCACTTCATTACTTTACAGCTTTTCTTATATTGAAATTAACGCAGCTCACCAGGCATTACATAATATTCACTCGGAAGTATGGATATTTATATCTTTATTCTTTCTATTCCTAGCAATTCGCGATCGAAAACTTTGGCAATTCCAGACCGCTGGAATTTTATTAGGGCTGGGGATGCTCACTTCCGAAACTTTTTATCCGTGCTGCATTGCAGCGCTCACCTATATTTTCGCACTGGCAATTTACGAATTCAAAAATAAGCACGCTTCCATACGTACCTGGGCCAAAAACCTCACGTTGGTCATTTGGCCCATCACCATTGCCTATATCGGATTTACGAGTGGCTACCTCACTGAGCACCATTACAATCTGTTAGGTTTATTTCAAGACCCTGCAAACAGCACGCAAGGATTATCAGATTCCTTTCACTTCATCTGGAAAAATTCGCGGAATGTCTTAACCCTCATCTTTTCACATAACATCTGGACTGACCCTTTATTCAACTGGAGCGGACCACTTCTCAACCCATTGTTGCTTCCATTTATTATTATTGGACTGATTTATAACCTGTGGAATATTCGCCGTTCGTACTTTGCCTTCATTCCACTTTGGTTCATCTTCTATACCGTTCCTGCCCCAACCTTATTTGAGTCGGCCTGGCCAAGAATTATGTTTTTTGCCATAGCACCGCTTATTACATGGAGCGCGTTCGGCTTGTGGGTCAGCCTGGCTGCCCTGCGTGCTATATTCAAAAATCAGGGATTGCGTACAACGATTACCACCTTCGGATTCATACTGACAGTAATACTTATCAACGATTACCGCATCTTTAAAAACGAACTAATAGATACCCAAGAAAACCAAAAACGCCGTGAACTTTCTGATCTGGTGATGGTCTCCGCGAAGAACACATCTTTAATTCTTTTTCCCTACCTGGCGAATCAATATGATTTTGTAGAAACAGAAACCCACATTCTACAGTATTCCATTGCCGGTACACGCGGCCTTGGATTGGACGCAACAGATCACTTCAAACAGATCGAAATGAATTTACTTTTGCCCAATCTGTGGCAATTCAAAAATACCGATGGCTTGGACATTATTTTCGATAAAACAGCGAACGGCTTCACGGAAGAACGCAAACAATATCTGCAGGTGGCCTTATCTTGTTATCCACAAGCCGAGGCATCCCAAAAAGGCAAGTTTTTTGATGTATATCACATCAACTCTCAAGCGCTCCAAATCCCACATTGCTATTCCGCGATTCCTCCGCTAGCTATCGCCCCCAAAGAACGCATTCAAGCATCTGGTATATATCCGATCACATTTCAATGGGATGTAAACAACTTGCCGATCGACAGCTTTACCTTCAAGCTTGAACGCAAAAAAGACAATATTTTCTGGATTGAAGTTGAAGACTTCTTCCAGGGAGCGGGTTGGTATCCGGAAAATAAATTTGTCAACAACTTCAACGGTACCGGCTTCCTTCTTGATGACTGGCAAGCTGGAGAAGCATCCTACAGCTTTTCCCCCCCTCGATCAGATCAATATCGCATATGGATTCGGTATTATAAACGCCTCGAGAACGACCAGCAAAACTTTATAAGTGTAAACGGACAAGCCACAGAATATGCAGAAAACGGCAGCCCGCTCAACGAATGGGTTTGGAAAGATATTGGCTCCTTTGAATTCCAAACTGAGCCCACTCCTATTTCGCTATCACGCTCTTATGGTAAAGACGAACAATACAGCATATTCATTGATACAATTGTCATTACACCCAATTTGAAATTCCAACCCGACCGTGAAGACGATATCTGGCAAAGCGTCATCTCCACTAACGAAATTACTTCCAACAGCAACCAGTACAGTTTGATGGATATCCTCCCTGGAGAATACCGCTGGAGAGTTCGAATCTACGATGGAAATAAACTGGTGGACTTAACCAACAAACGAGGCATCGAAAGCAAATCTGCGTTCTTTATCGTTCCTTGATCAAATACCCCGCTCCAGGAATAATCTGGGCATGTGACCGATCAACAATTGCGTGGCTATCTGATCACTGACGACAGCAGTTTTTTACCTAACATAAAATATATATAGATCTCTTATTCGAATCATTCTGCTGTTTGCTGAATAAGTATTTTTGCACCTCCCATAGGCCCAAAAAAAACTCAAATATCGTATAAAATGAATAATACACCATGAAAACCATTCTATTCCACCAACATGGCGGCACTGAAGTCCTTGAATATTTAGACTTCCCCACTCCTCAACCAAAAACTGGCGAAGTATTGATTCGCTTACGCGCGGCAGCCCTCAACCGCATGGATGTAATCGTCCGAAATGGCTGGCCTGGGCTGAAGCTTGAGATGCCCCACATCAACGGCGCTGATGGCGCTGGTGAGATCATTTCGTGCAGCGCGGATATAGTTGAATTCAAGATTGGGGATCGGGTTGCCATCAACCCAAATTTAGGATGCGGGCAATGTGAATATTGTCTGAATGGACAGGATAATCTATGCCAAAAGTGGCATCTACTTGGTGAAACCATTCGAGGGACGTATGCTGAATATATTTGTCTACCAGTTCGCCAACTCTATAAACTACCAGCTGACTTTGATTTCCATGCATCAGCCGCGGCGGCATTAGTGTATCAGACCGCGTGGCATTCGATGGTCAAGCGTGGGGGTTTAAAGGCTGGCGAAACAGTAGCAATTGTCGGCGCGGGTGGAGGCGTGAATTCTGCCAGCATCCGGATCGCAAAATATCTTGGTGCACGCGTCGTGGTTATCGGATCAAATTCCAAGAAATTGAAAGAAGCTGAATCGCTCGGCGCGGATATATTAATTGACCGTTCAAAAGAAGAAGATTGGTCAAAAGCTGTTTTCATCGCCACCGAGAAACTTGGTGTAGATGTGGTGGTGGATAACGTCGGAACCACCTTTCCACTCAGTTTACGCGCGTTGAAAAAAGGCGGACGTTTGCTCACAGTTGGCAATAGCGGCGCACCTCGTTTTGAAATTGACAATCGTTTTATTTTTGCAAAGCATCTTTCGATCATCGGCTCGACCATGAGCACTCGAGCTGACTTCAGCGAAGTGATGGATCTGGTCGTCGCTGGAAAACTCAAGGCTGTAATTGATAGCACCTTTCCCCTAAAAGAAGCCGCCGCCGCGCAGGAACGATTGTGGAATGGTGAAAACTTCGGCAAAATCACTCTCGATGTTTAATACACCGCAGAACAAGCTTTCTCTAAAAATGACCTCCAAAAAGGAACAAGAATTCTTGAAAAAATATTCACTGTTTGAAATATTACTAACAATTACAATCCTTAGTATTCATTTATATGCGGCCTTCTCAGACGCATTCAATCTGCCGAACTTCTGGTTCATCCGTGACGATGCCTATTACTATTTCAAGGTCGCCCAGAATATCACCCTGGGACTTGGCAGCAGCTTCGATGGGATCAACCTGACTAACGGCTATCATCCATTATGGATGTTGGTGTGCATCCCCATTTTCTACCTCGCCCGTTTTAACTTAATCCTGCCATTGCGGGTTCTGCTAATTGTTATTGGAATGCTCAACGCAGCGACCGCGGTTTTGATCTACCGAATCGTAACGAACACTCTCTCTCGGTCTGTCGGCATGCTCGCCGCCTCTTTTTGGGCATTTAATTTTTACATCCACGCCGTAGTATACGAGCCCGGATTGGAATCCCCGCTGGCAGCTTTTGCAGTTGCCCTATCCATTTGGAAACTCTCGCAATTTGAAAATGAATGGCGCACCAAACAAGTGACACCCCGCCAGATCATGATGCTTGCGGCCATTTCAATGGTTGTCATGTTCAGCCGTCTGGATCTTATCTTTCTCGCATTCATATCCGGGATCTGGATCATTTTTCGAGGCAAAGCCATCCGTTCCCTATTACCACTGGATGCTGTCATTATCTTTTCAACAATGACAGGCTCTGCCGCATTGCGGACTGGATTGGTTTCCTATAATAATTTTTACGCCGCGACTGCCACAGAATTGGTCTTTCTCGCGCTTATTATCAAAGTCATTACACTTTACTTCTTTGGCGGCTATCAACATCCACGCGAAAATTCAGTTTGGATAACCATACGCAAAACGGTATTGGCGATGAGTGTTAGTACAGTTCTTATAGCCGCCATATATCTCCTCTTAATTCAATTTGGGCTCGATAGGAACTTCCCCCGCACAGCCTTTGCGATTGATTGGGCCGGCAGCACATTCCTTATTCTCGCACTCAGGCTGGCGGCCCGCTTCGCGTGGATCGGCAATGAAAAAAATAAAATCAACACGCAAATAATAGCGCCTCTCGCAGATCTGCAAATGAATTGGAAAAAATGGCTTACTGAAGGATTTTCCTATTACGGAATTCTGGGTGGAGCGCTTGGGCTTTACATGCTGTTCAACAAGATCATGTTCGGCACGTCCAGCCCGGTTAGCGGACAGATCAAACGCTGGTGGGGAACGATGGAGACGATCTATGAACGCCCTGCGCTTACGTGGCAGACTTTCTACGGTCTTGGCTACAATGAAGCCCTCAACGCTTGGCAGCCCGCATCCAATATGTTCCTGTGGTTTGCCAAATATCTGAAACCAATGGTTCCCGGCTCAAACACACTTGACGAGCGTTACTATATTGCCATGCTGCTTTTCGTTTTATTGGCAATAACATTATTAGCTTTCAATACGTGTTATGCCGTGCAAAAAATTACAAAAATGGCTCTGATCCCACTAGCGGCTGGCTGCGGATTCCAAATCCTCTCTTACACAACCACCGCATACGGAGGCGCCAAAGAATGGTACTGGATAAGTCAAATGGTGCTCGTCACTCTGGGCGGCAGTTTGCTCATCAACTTGATCATTCAGCCTCTTCAAAAAATAAAGATCGCTCGCATCACGTTTGAACTTGCCTCAATCGCAGTTGCCGTATTTATGGCTTACGAGTTTGGCAGTTATGTCAAAAATACCATGCTTTACAATATTTACCCAAAAGACCGCCCATATTTTGAAGTTGTTCAATTCCTGCAAGAGAATACCCCCCCGGGCAGTGTGATCGGCATGACAGGCGGAGGAGCCGTCGGGTACTTCCTACCAGACCGCACCATCGTCAATATGGATGGATTGATCAATAGCAATGAATACTTCCATGCCTTGCAAGACAAGACAGCACCTGAATTCCTGCGTCAGAATGGTGTGTGGATCATCCTTGCCAATATACAGTTGCTAGATTTGCCTCCTTATTACGGTCAATTCAGGCCGTATCTTGCAAAGTTCGGTGTTTTCGGCGGCAAGAGTCTGGTATATCTTTTGGATTACCCAAAGTAATTGGAATGTCTTATGCCTTCAGGTTTCGCGTCTTCCCAAAAAAGAGCAACCCGCCGTCCCTTTGCATGTTCCTGTTTTAATAGAAGAATCTAACCGATGAAAAAAAATCCATTTCGAGTAACCCTTATGCTATGGCTGGTGTTATCCCTAACAGCTTGGAATGCACTAAGAGCATGGACGTCGCTGGCGTGGCGCGGCGTGCTGGATGAATTTTCTTCACTGCCATCTTCCACGGTCACAGCCGTCAGCGGCATGATCTGGATGATGATTGGAATACTGCTCGCGTGGGGTCTTTGGCAGAGAAAATTCTGGGCGTCGAAATTGCTGCTCGGAGCATCCGCGGGCTACAGCGTCTGGTATTGGAGCGAGCGGCTAATCTGGCAAAGTCCGCATCCAAATTGGCCATTCGCTGTTATAGTAAATCTGGTTCTATTTGGCTTCATCCTATTCACTGTAAAATTATTGTTGAGAGAGGCGTATGAACAAAAAAACGAAACTCCAAAATCTGAATGATCTCAAAGCCGAATCAATTCTAGGCGGCGGACAGGATCGCATTGACGTGCAGCACAAGAAGGGACGGCTGACCGCGCGCGAACGATTGGATCTTTTATTGGACAAAGGCTCGTTCCGCGAAGTTGACCCATTTGTCGTGCACCGCACGCATGACTTTGGGCTTGATAAACAAAAGATCATGAGCGACTCAGTGGTGACTGGCTGGGGCACAATTGAGGGACGTCTCGTTTATGTGTACTCGCAGGATTTCACCGTGTTCGGTGGAAGTTTAGGCGAGGTTCACGCAGAAAAAATTTGCAAGATCATGGACATGGCGATGAAGAACGGCGCGCCCATTATCGGTTTGAATGATTCTGGTGGTGCGCGAATTCAGGAAGGCGTGGTTGCACTCGCAGGTTATTCAGATATTTTCCTGCGCAACACCATGGCTTCCGGGGTCATCCCACAGATATCCGCGATCATGGGACCATGCGCTGGCGGCGCGGTCTATTCGCCCGCGTTGACGGATTTTATTTTCATGGCGCGCGATACTTCATATATGTTCGTTACCGGACCTGATGTTGTAAAAGCGGTGACTCATGAAGAGGTAACACAGGAAGAACTCGGCGGCGCGAGTGTGCATTCTGAAAAATCGGGTGTCTGCCACATTGCCGCGGATAGCGAAGCGGATACGCTGTATCTCATCCGCAAATTGCTGGGATATTTGCCGCAGAACAATATGGAAGATGCGCCATTCATCCAAACAGATGATCCGCTGCGTATGGATGAAGGATTAAATAATATTATCCCTGATGATGCAAATAAACCTTACGATATAAAAGAAGTCATCCGCATGATCATGGACAACGGCCATTTCTATGAAATCCATGAGAATTATGCGCAGAACATCGTAGTTGGTTTTGCGCGCCTCGGCGGGCATTCCATTGGGATTATTGCAAATCAACCGGCGGTGCTGGCTGGTGTTTTGGATATTGACGCGAGCGAAAAAGCGGCGCGTTTTGTGCGCTTCTGTGATGCGTTCAATATTCCGATCATCACTTTTGAAGATGTACCCGGCTTCCTACCTGGCACTTTTCAGGAACATCATGGAATTATTCGTTCTGGCGCAAAACTGCTTTATGCATACTGCGAAGCAACTGTGCCAAAATTAACCGTCATTACGCGTAAGGCGTATGGCGGCGCGTACTGCGTAATGTCGTCCAAGCATATCCGCAGTGACGTGAATCTCGCCTGGCCGACTGCCGAGATCGCCGTGATGGGACCAGACGGCGCGGTCAACATTATCTTCCGCAAGGAACTTGAAAAAGCAAAAGATCCTGTAAAGAAGAAAGCGGAGTTGGTTGCGGAGTACAAAGAGAAATTTGCCAGTCCTTACGTGGCCGCACAGCGTGGATATATTGACGATGTGATCGAGCCGAAGGAAACCCGTCCGCGCCTGATCAATGCGCTTGAAATGTTGAGCAACAAGCGCGACTCGAATCCTGCCAAAAAGCACGGGAATATTCCGTTATAGCGTCGTCGTTGCAGGCGTATTTTGCCGAAGTACTCTCATCATAACAGGAGACCACTTCGGGGAATAACAAACGAGCCATCGCAAGGACATCATACGAGGCATATATGTTTAGTAAAGTATTAGTTGCAAATCGTGGTGAGATCGCAGTTCGCATCATTCGTGCCTGCCGCGAACTTGGTATTGGAACCGTCGCAGTTTTTTCAGAAGTGGACCGTAACGCGCTGCATGTACGTTATGCGGATGAAGCCTATTTGATCGGTCCCGCACCCTCACGCGAATCCTATTTGCGAGCGGATAAAATTTTCGAAGTAGCCAAAAAGTCTGGCGCTGACGCGATCCACCCTGGCTATGGCTTTCTCGCCGAGCGTGAAGATTTTGCCGCGAAATGCGCAGACTTAGGGATCACTTTCATCGGACCAAAACCCTCGTCCATTGCGGCGATGGGAGATAAGGGCAAGGCACGCGCAACCGTCATCAAAGCAGGCATACCTGTTGTACCGGGCACGGAAGCCGTGGGCAACATGACGGATGATGATCTGCTCGGTACCGCTGCGTCAATCGGATTCCCATTGCTGATCAAAGCCACTGCCGGCGGCGGTGGAAAAGGTATGCGGGAAGTAAAAAATCTGGAGGAAATGCCGACCCTGCTTGCGTCAGCGAGACGCGAAGCGGAATCCTCCTTTGGCGACGGAAATGTTTATTTGGAAAAATTAGTCGAAGGCGCGCGTCACATCGAATTTCAGATCATGGCTGACTCGTTTGGGAATGTGATCCATCTGGGTGAACGTGAATGTTCGATTCAACGACGTCATCAAAAACTATTGGAAGAATCTCCATCCTCATTTCTAGACGATGACCTGCGCGAAAAAATGGGAAGCATCGCCGTTAAATCCGCGCAGGCTGTGGATTATGTCAACGCTGGTACGATCGAATTTTTAGTGGATAAGGAACGCAATTTTTATTTTCTTGAAATGAACACACGCCTGCAAGTGGAACATCCCATCACAGAGATGGTCACGGGCGTTGATATTGTTGCCGAACAACTTCGCATCGCGCGCGGAAGACAGTTGAGTTACACACAGGAACAGATCAAGCAAAATGGTCACGCAATCGAGTGTCGCATCAACGCTGAAGATCCTTTCAATAATTTCATGCCATCCACAGGACGCATCACGCACAGCCTGCTCCCCACCGGACCCGGTGTGCGAATTGACACAGGCGTGTTCCCCGGCTTTGAGATCACACCATTCTATGACCCGATGATCGCAAAGCTGATCGTGTGGGGTGAAACACGCGGACAGGCCATCTTGAGAATGCGCCGCGCACTGGAAGAGTATCGCATCGTGGGCGTGCGGACGAATATTCCCTTCCACCAAACGCTTATGGATTCGCATCGCTTCATGGGCGGTCAATTTGACACGCGCTTTGTGGAGGAACGTTTCTCGATGGATGACGCGATCGAATTACGTGCCGCCAATTCGGAGATCGCGGCTATTCTCGCAACGTTGGTTGCTCATCAACAAAGTGAATTATCTGCGCAGCGAGTACAACGCAACGAACGCGACACGTCAAATTGGAAGTGGGTCGGAAGATGGGAACGCATGCATCGGTAATTTACGATACTTCGACAGGCTCAGTACAAGTTTTAGATTGATGATTTACGATTATTGGTGGTCGAGTAGCCCGAGTGCTCTTCGAGAGCGTATCGAGACCCGGTTTACAATTGGCGAATGAGGTCAAAGCATGAAATATATTACAACAATTGATGATAAAGAATTCGAGATCGAAGTCGTGGATGAACATCACATTCGCATCGCTGACCGCCTGCTGCAAGTTGATTTTGAAGCGGTCAGTGGTCAGCCTGTCTTCTCGCTGATCCTTGATGGCAAATCTTATGAATCTTTCGTTTACCAGGGCGACGAAGATTGGGAAGTGCTGATTCGTGGTCAGCAGTATCAGGTCAAGATCGAGGATGAGCGTGAAAAGAGGTTGAGAGCCGCGGCTGGCGGAGGAGTCACCGAAGGCGGCGAATTCCATCTCAAAGCGCCCATGCCCGGGCTAATCGTGGCAGTGTTAATCGAAGAAGGTCAACCAGTGACAAAGGGACAAGTGATGCTGATCCTCGAATCTATGAAAATGCAGAATGAGCTCAAAGCTCCACGCGATGGTGTGATGGGAAAAATCCGCGTGAAGGCTGGCGAAAGTGTGGAACAAAAGCAAACTTTATTGAGCGTGCATTAATCCATGAATGGACAGGAAATTGAAGCCAAGTTCCATGTAAGGGATTTAAAAAAGATGGAAGTGCGCCTTTTGGAGTTGAAGGCGCACTTGATTCAACCGCGCGTGCATGAAGTCAACCTGCGTTTCGACAGACTGAATAGAGAATTAAGAAACAAAAGCCAAGTTCTCCGCTTAAGGCAGGATGACAAAGCCCGATTCACTTTCAAAGGACCAAGCGTCGAAACAACAGGTGGTGTCATGGGGCGCAAAGAGATCGAGTTTGAAGTCGGGGATTTCGATATCGCCAAACAATTTTTAGAAGCGATCGGTTTTGAAGCCGTCTTATTCTATGAAAAATTTCGCGCAACATACGAATTAAATAATGTCCATATCATGTTGGACGAATTGCCGTATGGCGAATTCCTCGAGATCGAAGGCGAAAATACCGAAGCAATCCGTAGCATTGCAAAGTTGCTCGGTTTAAATTGGAACACCATGATAAAAGCTGGCTATCACGCCTTATTTGAACGTGCCGCTGAAAAGTATGGATTGGATGTTTCAAATTTAAGTTTTGAAAATCTTAAGAATATAAAAATAGCCATAGCAGACATGAACATTATCGCGGCGGATTAACGCGGCGGTATGATCAAAAAATTAAAGGATGGTCACTATGAACATCAAAGGTATGGACGCGCTCGTTAAATACATACCCGAATTAAATTCAACGGGCATGAAATTACTTCATCCCTAACCTCCGAGTTATTTTTTGGAACTCGGAGGTTAGCATTTAACAAAGCACTACCGTGCTGCTCAAATATATTCTCGCTTATAATTAGTGTATGTCCGCAACAAGAGTTCTACCCAAGAAGCTTCGTCCTTTTTTTTGGGATTATCCCTTCGCCCGTTTATCCTTTGCAAAGGATAGAGATTTGATCATCCGCCGTTTGCTAACATATGGGTCATGGGATGCAGTATGTTGGATGCGTAAGCAAATTGGCGATCAGACGCTTCGAGAATGGTTGATTGCCCATAAAGGCAGAGGACTTACCCCGCGTCAACTACGCTTTTGGGGGGTGGTTTATGAACTTCCTGCACGTCAGATCAACAGCTGGATACGAAATGCACAAAATGGAGTGTGGGAAAATCGATGAGATATTCCACAGATGGCCTACAAAAAAAACAAATCAGCGTTTTGAAATCACTGGGAGTGCAGATGTCTGCCAGGGGATTCTATCTCGCAGGCGGCACTGCGCTTGCCATTCACCTTTCACACCGGATCTCTGTGGATTTGGACTGGTTCACCCCTAACTCCATCGCAGATGGGATGATCCTTGCCCAGTCGCTCCGAAATTCAAATATTGATTTGGATATTGAACAGGTATCGTCTGGCACAGTGCACGGAAGCGTGAAAAAAGTGCGTGTGTCTTTCTTGCAATATCAATATCCACTTCTTAAGCCGCTCGAGCAGTGGAATGAAATGAGCTGTCCACTCGCTTCGCTGGAAGACCTTGCTTGCATGAAACTCTCTGCAATTGCCCAACGTGGCGCGCGCAAAGACTTTTGTGATATTTACACATTGGGAAAGAAGGCTTTTTCTCTGTCACACATGCTCGGCTTTTACAAAATAAAATTCGGCATTAAGGATATTGCCTCGGTTTTATACGGACTTGTTTATTTTGATGATGCAGAAAGCGAGCGAATGCCTAAAATGCTTTTGGATGTCAGTTGGAGTGAGATTAAAAACACCATCCTCAGTTGGGTGAAGGAGGTTTCGTAAAGGTGGAGTTCATTCGTCATCACAATTTATCTATGCATCTTATGGGAGATTCTTGCCGCAGGAGGCGAAAATGAACATCAAAGGCATGGACGCGCTCGCAAAACATGTTCCTGAATTAAATTCAACGGATGGAAAATTACGAATTACGCTTTACGCAATAGGCTTGTTCACACTGGTCAATATTTATTTCATCCTCACAGACAACATCCCCACTTGGAGCATAGATAGCGAGATCATCATCAGCTCGCTGGGGTTTCTACTCCTAAGCTTCTTCTTCTCCCGCAAACAAGCATACAAAGAAAAATATAAAGAGCTCGCATATCGCAATGCATTTTCTCATTACGCCATGCCCGGGCTGGGACTTATCTTTGGAGCCATTGTACATGCTGGTTATATGAATGGCCCGTTCGTGCCCGTTGGTTGGTGGACATTTATCTTCATTGCGCTCGGCTGGTTCATGCTCTGTATTGGAGCAATATTATCGATTCGCAGTGTCTTCGCTTTTGGCGTGGACAATCTCGCTTTGTTATATGTGTATCATCCCGAAGAAGGCCGCATTATTGACTCGGGCATCTACGGCATCCTGAGTCATCCGATCTATGCAGGCATCCTACGGGTTTGGATGGGACTTGCTCTGCTGAATGGCAACGCAAATTCGATCATATTTTCCATTTTCATTCCACTCGGACTTACAGGCTGGATCCGCCTCGTGGAAGAAAAGGAATTGATCGGACGCTTTGGGCAGATCTATCGTGATTACCGAAAACGTACACCCGCCTTCTTCCCGAAATTGCGCAATCTTTTATCTTTCTATATTTTTTTGATCACTGGAGGATGACCCATGAATGCCTTTGACAAACAACCCAGCCGATTGCTGAAATTTTTCTTCAAAGTCCCAGTTTGGCTCCACAAAATGGGACTCGGCGGCTGGGAGCGTTTGGTCGGCGCGCAGTGGATGCTCATCACCACCCAGGGGCGCAAGACAGGCAAGCCGCGCGATACGATGGTGGATGTGATGGATTACGACAAAATTAGCGACACCTATTACATCGAAGCTGCTTATGGCGCGCGCGCAGATTGGTATAAGAACATCCAAAGCAATCCGGTCTTTGAGGCGCAAGTCGGACGCAGGAAATTCAAAGCGCACGCGGGCGCATTGACCACCGAAGGCGCAAGTGAAATGCTCGTTCAATTCTATCGAAGCAAACCCGCTTATACGCGCTCGGTCATGGCATTGGCAGGGATCAAATTCAAAGATGAAGATGAACTGCGCAGCATGGGAAGAAATCTAACACTGCTGGCTGTCACACCTGAAAAGGAGTGAAAACAAAATGTCAAAAATATTGATCCTGGGCGGGTATGGATATACTGGCAAATTTCTCGCCAAACATTTGCTCGCTCAAACCGATGTGGAAATCATCATCTCAGGCCGCAACATACAAAAAGCAAAAACATTTGCGGATGAGTTGAATGACTCGCGCCTTTCTGTAAGACAAGTCGACGCTGCCTATTATGATTCTCTCAGACAAGCGGTTCAAGGCGTGACCTTGTGTCTGGTCGCCGCACCAACCACTCAGCACGCTGAGGCAGTCATCCGCGCATGTATTGACGCGCACGTGGATTATCTCGATGTTCAATACTCGTCGAGAAAACTTGGCGCGTTGTATGCTGCAGAAAAAGAAATCAAACAAGCGGGATTATGTTTCATCACAGAAGCCGGCTTTCATCCAGGTCTGCCGGCCGCGATGATCCGCTATGCCGCGACGAAATTGGATGTGGTTGAATCTGCATTCACAGCTGGATATCTCAACATGCAGGCCATCCCCTACACCGAAGCCGTGGATGAACTCATGGAAGGCTTTATTGATTATCAAGCGCAAGTCTATAAACATGGTGCGTGGACAAAACCGTCATCATGGGATTCGCGCGCTTTCGACTTTGGCGATGAGATTGGCAAGCGCACAGGTTATTCCATGTTCTTCGAGGAACTGCGTAATATTCCAAATATAATTCCATCCATCAAAGATACGGGCTTTTATATTTCAGGTTCCAATTGGTTTACAGATTTCGTTATCACCCCAATTATTTTTATAGGACTCAAACTCGCGCCAAAACGTGGACTCCGTCCGCTTGGCAAATTGATGTGGTGGGCTATGGGGAAGTCAAAGCCGCCGCATGTGGTCGCGCTCAAAGTGGAAGCAAAAGGTTTGTTGAATGGCAGGCAGGCCGAGGTCCAGTTGCAGATCGCGCATCCCGATGGTTATGAACTGACGGCGATTCCCATCGTCGCGTATCTACTTCAATATCTCGATGGCACAGCGCGCCGCGCTGGCGTTCATATGCTGGGACATATCGCCGAGCCGCAGCGCTTGTTCAAGGACATGCAGAGAATGGGCGCGCAGATCACAGAGTCACTTGAGAATCTTTCCACTTAACCGCTTCTACTTCGCCATCTGTCCCCAACAATAAAGGCAGCAGGGATTCCATCGAAGCAGTATCAGCGGAAGTATAGAATCTGACTCTCAAACTTTCTCCTGTCTGATTCATTTTCTCCCCCGCTTCAAGCAGACGTTTGACCTGTCTCGCCACCGAGGGAGCGGGGTCTATCACGCGCACATTTCCGCCCGCGATCTGTTCGATGAGCGGAATCACAAATGGATAGTGTGTGCATCCCAATACAACGGTGTCGATATTTTTTTTCAGCATCGGAAGAAGCGCATCTTCCAAAATTAATCTGGTGGCATTTGAATCCAGTTCACCTTTTTCAATTTGACCGACCAGCCCCGGGCAAGTGTGTTGAAACAATTCAACATCCGCGCCAAATCTTTCCACAACAGACGCGTACAATGCTCCTTGAAAAGTAGCCGGTGTTGCCAGCACACCTACCTTGCCAGTCTTTGTTATCTCTGCCGCAGGTTTGACGGCGGGTTCCATGCCCACAAAAGAGAGTTCGGGGAATCGTCCACGCAAATATTTCAAAGCCGCCGCTGAGGCAGTGTTACAAGCTACAACAATCAACTTGGAATTTTGTTCGAGTAAAAATTTTGTGATCCCCTCTGAAAATTTCTGTATCTCCACCATCGAGCGCGACCCATAAGGGACATGACCCTGATCGCCAAAGTAGATCATGGACTCATTTGGCATCAGTTCACGCATGGCGCGCAGGACGGACAGCCCGCCTACCCCAGAGTCAAATACGCCGATTGGAGATTGTCGAGCAGACATAAATCACTAATCTGAGGCGCTTATAAATGCAAGCGCACGTAAAAGCGCGGCATCATATACAGGTGAATAATCATGCGTCGCACCGGGGACAGTTTCCAGTTCACAGGCAATTCCTGCTGATTTCAATTTTTCAGCCAATGCTCGAACTTCATCTTGAAAAATGTCTGTGTCGTTTTCGCCAATAATGAAAAATCCGCGCAATCCGCGCTCACGGGCAGGCGGAAGTAAAGATTCCAATTCATCCTCCGCATCCATAAATGGAAGCGCGGGACCATTGGCAATAAATCCACGTACATTTATTAAACCGGTCAATGCTATTTGAATCGCAATCAAACCGCCCATAGAATGTCCTGCTAAGACGATATGGTTTTCATTAAATGGGAGTTCTTCCTTTAGTTTTATATAAGAAGCATTTACATCTGCAAAAGATTTATCAAGATCATCCCAGGCAAATGCATCTTTAAACATCGCCTGCGTGGATTGAGGCACCGCCAGCACATATCCCTTCGAAACGGCAGGCTTCCAAAACGGGACTGTGTCGGAAGCCAAACTCTGATTCCCATGCAAAGCAATTAATAATGGAGAGTTAGGCGAATGATCTTTTGGAAAATATTTCAACAAAACCGATTCGGATGATGAAGGATCAGACTTCATTGCTTTTTGCGAAACCACTACAATTCGTTCAAAATCAGGGTCGCCTTGCAATTTCTGAAATGACGGTGTTTGACGCCACATCACTTCACCATACCATAATCCGTCAGCATGGAATTTCTCTGCAACTTGATAAACCAAAGCGCGGTTTTCCAGCCTCGCCGCAGAACACATCGTCCAGTAATCCACCATTATGCGCTCAGTAGGAAATTGCGAGCCTTCGCTTATTATCAATTCAAGCGCCTGTTGATATTCCTTGTTTTGAAAATGCTCGATTATTTGCTCATTGAGAGCGGAGTATGTTGGAAACGACATGGAAGTCTCCTGTGAATTTACTTTCCCGAAGCATTTACAAAAGATTTGAACAATCGCTGCATCGACGGCTGATCTGTCAACCATTCAGGATGCCATTGCACAGCGACCGCGTAAGGATGGTCGAGGATTTCGATCACTTCCACCAAACCATCGGGGGCGAAACCTGCGGCACGCAATCCGGGAGCGATGTCTTTCAAGCCTTGATGGTGCAAACTATTGACATTCAGTAAAGTCTCACCAAAGATCTCGGCGGAACGTGAAGTCTCATCCACGTTGACGGGGTGGACGAGTTCGCGGCGCAAGTCACCGGGATAGGCGTGATCCAATGCGCCTTTCAGTTGATCGTAGATATGCGTATAAAGTGTTCCGCCTAAAGCAATGTTCATCACCTGTGCGCCGCGGCAAATTCCTAATATTGGTGTGCCGTCATGGATGGCGGTGCGCATTAAACTGATCTCGGTAAAATCCCGCGCTTCGTCCACTTCACCAATTCTCGGGTGGGCTGATCCGTTGAAATATTCCAGTGAGACGTCTCCGCCGCCAGTGAAGAGAATGCCTGAGAGACGGGAATACAGATCGAGGAAGTCTTCCTCAGAAAAAATTGAGGGAATCATAATTGGCAATCCGCCTGCTTGCACAATTGCATTGATATAGGAATGTTGAAGCGCAGTCAGCGGATGTCCGTCAGAGTCTTTGCCGTTGCGGGTGGTGATTCCAATAAGAGGTTTGGTCATGATGTACTCCAAAACAAAAAGACCCTAAAGGTCTGAGGACCTTTAGGGTCTTTCCAAAAGCCCTAGTCGAATTTTTGTTTAAGACGCGCGCTCTTGCCGGTGCGGTCGCGCATGAAGTACAACTGCGCGCGGCGCACTTTGCCGTGACGCTCAACCACGATCTTGTCGATGCGCGGAGAGCGGAGAAGGAATGTGCGCTCCACACCGATACCGTTGGTAGCCATGCGGCGCACGGTTACAGACGAATCGTTGCCGCCTTTGCGGAGGCGAATCACAATTCCTTTGAATTCCTGAATACGCTCGCGATCACCTTCTTTGATCTTGACGTGTACGCTAACGGTGTCACCGGAATTCAATTGGGGAATTTTTTCATTAATTTTGGCTTCAACAGCCTTGATAAAGTCAGTCATTTTTGCTTTTCCTTACTTATATTTTTTAGTATCCTGAAACGCGACGGCAGAGTATAGCACGCATTTTCTGATAATACAAGAAGTTTTTACGAGTATTTCCTCAGCGCCAGCACGGCGTTATGTCCGCCAAAACCGAAGGCGTTGCTGATGACAAGTGACGTGTTTACTTCACGCGCCTTGTTGGGAATGTAATCAAGATCACATTCCGGGTCGGGTGTTTGATAATGGATCGTGGGAGGCAGGATGCCTTCGCGTAAAGCCTGCACGCAGAAGATGGCTTCCAACGCGCCTGTTGCACCCATCATGTGCCCGGTCATCGATTTGGTGGATGAGATCGGGATCTTATACGCCCGGTCGCCAAACGCGGCTTTGATGGCGCGGGTCTCGGATTGATCGTTTAAGAGTGTGCCTGTGCCGTGCGCGTTGATATAGCCAACCTCGTCAAAGTTTGCCTGCGCTGAAGATAAGGCCATACGAATGGCAGACGCGCCGCCTTCGCCGTATGCGTGCGGAGCGGTCACATGGTAGGCGTCTGCTGTGGCGCCGTAGCCAGCCAGTTCGGCAAAAATAATCGCGCCGCGCGTTTTTGCATCTGATTCGCGTTCCAGTACCAGTACGGCAGCACCTTCCCCCATCACCAAGCCGTCGCGATTTTTATCAAAAGGCTGGGGCGTCATCGAATAATCATCGTTGCTACGAGACATGGCACCCACGCGGTCAAACGCAGCCACGCCTGTGGATGTGATCGTAGACTCAGCCGCGCCGGCCAGAGCGGCGTCGATCATACCGATACGCAGCATCATCAAGGCGGTGCCGATGCCGTCCGAGCCAGAGGCGCAGGCTGAGGCGACAGAAAAACACGGACCTTTTATTCCAAACTCAATCGCGGTCATCCCCGCGCCGCCGTTGGACATCAACATGGGGATCAGGAATGGACTTACTCTACGTGGGCCTTCGGTATGGTTCGTCAAAACAGCTTCCTGCAATGAATTCAAACCTCCAATTGCAGATGAAATGATCACGCCGATCCGCCCCGCGTTGGCTTCTGTAACCTGTAAGCCCGATTGCGCAATTGCCTCTCTGGCAGCGGCGACCGCAAGTTGTTCAAAACGGTCCCGGCGGCGCGCTTCTTTTGCATCCATAAAATTTTCAGGTTTAAATCCTTTTACTTCCGCGGCAATATGAACCTGCAATGCCGCCGCGTGTGAATCAAACTGTGTGATCAGCCCAACACCAGATATGCCTGCGATCAAATTTCCCCATGCTTCTTTTACATTTAAACCAAGAGGATTGATAGTTCCCATACCAGTAATGACAATTCGATCTTGCATTTCTCCTCCAGAGATAAATTCGATATAGATATGAACTTTACATAAAACCCCATTGGATAAAAAACGTGACGCAGGAAAATCCCCGCTCAGATCTGATCATACAACCCAATCATTATCCATCTTTGAATTTTTCCCGCCACTCGCGTTGTAAAAGGCCATAGTGATATTCACTTGTATAAACGCCATTGATCAGAAAACTTTCAACATAATGCGCTTCACGGCGAAAGCCAAGCTTCTCCAACGTTCGAAAGGAAGCAATATTATCCACATCACAATCAGCGGCAACCCGATGGATATGCATGTCTACAAAAAGATATTCCAACAAACATGGGATCACTTCGCTGATGTAACCCTTGCGCCAATGTTTTGAAGCAAGTGTAAACCCGATCCTGGCTTGTCGTATATCATCTTTTTTTATATGACATCCCAGGTCACCGATCAATTCATCTGTGTCTTTTAATGCGATCGCGAACTGGATCCAGTCATTTTCTTTTAAGGCGACCTTCTCCTTCATGGACGAAATAAAAGTCTCACCTTTTTCTCGCGGATAGGGAATCCCCCAACCTTGATATTTTGCGACCACAGGATCATTGCGATACGCTAAAAATGATTCAAGATCGCTGTCGATAAAATTGCGCAAGATCAAACGCGCTGAATGTAAATACATTCTACTCTCCAGGCTTGGGGATGTAATCACCCTCCACCCATTCTTGGCCAGCGGGGCCGAACTCCTTCTTCCAGACAGGCACGATCTCTTTCAAACGGTCAATGCCATAACGCGCCGCATCAAAGACGCCCGTGTCACGATGCGCGGCCGTGCAGGCGATCAATACCGTTGGTGTTTTGGGATACAGTTTTCCGATGCGTTGAACTATGGCTATCCCTTCGATAACAGGCCAACGTTCACGGATCTCATCGGCAACTTGTTTCATCTTTTCTTCAGCCATTGGAACATATGCTTCGTACTCAAGATATTCGGTCTCATGCGGATTATCGCGAGAAGTAACTCCGCGTACCATGCCAGCGAAGATGGCGGCCGCGCCTGTTGAAGTTTGCGTGATCTGCGCCAATAATTCATTCAAGTCAATTTCAGATTCGGTGATGGAGAAGATGGTTGGAAGATTGGAAGGCTGCATGTTTGGTGGTTATCCTCCAGAAACTGGCGGAAACATGCCGATCTCGGCATTAATCGGCACGATAGAATCGTCAAAGGCGAATTCGCGATTAATGGTCATCAACACAGATGACATAGACTCTTTCAGGTTCGGAAAATCTGATGACAGTTTATCTTTCAGTCCCAGGATGGTCATGTTAACTGGAATATCCAGCTCGATGGATTTCGTCCCAGCCCGGTCGCGGATGGTGGCAAAAAATAGCAATTTTATTTTATTCATCTTTTCCTGTTTTACTCGTTGACCACATCGCCAGACTGTCCGCCATGTTTTTCGATCAGACGAATATTTTGAATCTTCATCGTTTTTTCTGCGGCTTTGGCCATATCATAAACAGTTAACGCGGCGACAGCGACCGCGGTCAACGCTTCCATTTCGACTCCAGTTTTGCCAGTCACTTTTGCAGTGGCAGTGATGACAACTCCAGGCAGAGATTCGTCAAGCACGAGATCTACATCCACTTTTGAAAGGAAGAGCGGATGACATAACGGGATCAGCTCCGAGGTCCGCTTTGAGGCGCTGATCCCTGCGATCTGTGCCACAGTTAAGACATCCCCTTTTTTGATCTGACCCGCGCGAATCAAATCAAATGTCTCTCTTTTCATAAGGACTTCGCCGCGCGCAGCCGCAGTTCTTTCGGTGTCGGGCTTCGCGCCAACGTCCACCATGTGGGCACGGCCGTGTTCATCGAGATGAGTTAGTTTTGACATTGGCAGGATTATACACTGGTATAATTCGCGCGCTATGGACAACCTGTTGGGAAATCAAATCACCGGTTACAAGGTACAGACCCCCGTGTACGAGGGACCGCTCGATCTTTTACTCAGCCTGATCGAACGCTCTGAATTAAATATTACCGCCATTTCACTTGCAACGGTGACGGATCAATACCTGTCGTATTTGCACGGACTTGAACAGATGAAGCCCGATGAAATTTCATCGTTCCTTGTGATCGCGGCAAAACTGGTACAGATCAAATCGGAGGCGCTATTGCCGCGCCCCATTGAACGCGAACCCGGCGAAGAAGACCCCGGGGTTGAACTGGTTGAGTTATTAATTTTATACAAACGCTATAAAGAAATCGCGGGCTGGCTGGTGGAGCGGCAGGAGAATAATTTACGCACACACTTGCGCGTTGCCCCGCCGCCCAAAATGGAAGCGAAACTGGATCTCTCGAGTCTCACACTTGAAGGTTTACTTACCGCCGCAGAATCAGCTTTTTCAAAAGGCAAGGATAAGCAGGCGCTCGGCACAATTATTTCAGCGCCGCGGGTTACCATCCGCGAGAAAATTGAATACATCACGAAGACCATGAAGAATATTCAGCGCATGACCTTTAGCGGATTGATCACTGATAAATCCACGCGCATTGAAATTGTGGTTACTTTTTTAGCCATGCTTGAATTGATCAAACGCTATCGCATTTCCGCGGTGCAATATGAATTGTTCGGTGACATTGAATTCGAAAAAATGGACGAATGGAAAGAAGACGAAGAGCTCGAAATTGAATTTGAGTGAAGCGCAGTAATTCATCATTAAAAAGTAAAAGGCGAAATGGAAAAGCAAAAAACGAGTGTGATGATTAACATCACACTCGTTTTATTTCTCGCCTCATTCCCATTCACTTACCCGATCTCCCCCGCCGCCGCGACTCCTGATAAATACGCTCCATGCACAGTGGCGGGATATTTGCGGCTTGTGGCTTCCCCGGCAAAATATAAAACATTATCCACAGGTTTGAAGAGCGCGTCATAATCGTCGCCGCTGGCAAAAGGCGGGATGTGTGAATATGAACCGAACGAGAGCGGGTCTTTTCCCCAGCGTGTAATAAGGAATCCATCAGGCTCTGGAATTGCATCGCCATAGATCACGCGCAGTGTTTTCATCGCGCCCGCGATAATCTCTGTGTCTGATAGTTCCTCGATCGCAAATCCTTTTGCGCCGCCGTGAAACGCCATCAACACAGGCTCTTTGATATACGGCACAAAATTTAGCCAGTCACACCACTCACCCGTGCGTTCACCTACGTATGAAATTTCTTCAAACGTTTCATCCCAAAAAACATTGGGGAATTTCAAATAGACTTTATTTAATACTCCCATATCAAGGCGATCAATTGCAGACTGTTTCCAGACTGGAAGCGGCGGATCAAACTTAACTGCGGCCTGCTTCAACACCCCAAGCGGAAACGTGACGATAGCCTTATCTGCCACAAACGAGCCTGACGAAGTTTCCATAGCCACTCCATTTGCGCCATAACTTATCGAGTCCACTTTTGTAGCGAGACGAATATCCAGCTCATTTGCGAGTCCATCTGTGATCTGGCTATAGCCTTTTGGAAAGACAACATCTACACCGCTGAACTCTTCATCTTGGTCCCACTCCCATAAGGAAAGGTGGTCAGGGTCGGCGCCCAGTTCCAACGCATATTCGCCTTCAATCACGAACTGCAATTTATGCAATTGATCGTCAGAGAGAGTTTGATTTTTGAGCACCCGCTCGAAAGCTTGCTGCAAAGACATATCGATCTCTTCCTGTTCCTGCATCACTTCCACTTGAGCATAAATCGACTCGAATAAACTCTCTGCAGCTTTATATTCTTTATCAGATATTTCGCGCCCATCAAAATCATACACAATGCCATTATCGTAATCAGTCGCAGAAGTTTCAACGCCAAATTCGTCGGCAAGTTTTGTGATCGGATTCCCCTTAATGCCATGAATCCAGGATGCTCCGAGGTCAAGCGGCAGGCCGAGCGAGGTATCAGTCCACAGGCGGCCTCCGATCCGGTGACGTGCTTCGAGGAGGATCACGCTTAGGCCTTCGTCTACAAGAGTGCGGGCGGCAGCAAGGCCTGCAATACCAGCGCCCAAGACGAGTACATCCGCTTCACGCGGACGGGTATCTGCAGTCGCGGATTGAGAAACTTGCGCTGTCGCGGTTGGCGCGTCAGTCAGAGTAGGCTGGCGTAATATCGCTGGCAAGGTGGGCGACGCATCTTCAATCACCCCGCACGAAATCGCAATTGCAGATGCTATCGCGATGGAGGCTGCTTTCAAAAAGTCACGGCGGGGCATTATTTTTTTCATTTTTTCTCCAAGACATAAAATATAAGCCGAGCATAATAAGAGCGCCAATATTGTCAAATATCAATACGTCTACAATCGATGAATTGCGCCCAGGCACGAACGACTGGTGAAATTCATCGCTTGCGGCATAGGCTAAAGCCATAAGCCAGGCGAGCCAAAGTTGGTTTTTATTGTATTTCAAAAGATGAAAATAAGACAATGCGAGCAAGCCATAACCAATGGCATGACCCAGCTTTTTGATGAGATAATCCCAACCTCGAAAGCTTGGCAGGTTATCACCAGGCTGTGACGAGAACACAAAGATCACAATCATAATGAAAAGCGCGGGAAACCAGCGAGGTACAATTGATAAAAATTTTTTCATGTTGAGGCGACCTTGATCAGAAAAGATGAAGTTCTGTTGAAGAATAATAACGAGTGGCTGCATTTTACAAATCCGCACCACATTATAAGCGCTGCGCGACTTGACGATGTGCGCCGCGCGCTGCAGGAAGTTGAAAAACTTGTAAACTCAAACAACTGGCACGCGGCGGGATTTGTCAGCTATGAAGCCGCGCCTGCTTTTGATGACGCACTGCAAGTCGTGAGCTCAGGTGTTTTCCCATTGTTATGGTTCGGGCTATATTCTGAACCTCAAATTTTGCAAAACTCCGAGATCTTACGAGCCCTCGGAAACCTGCCCGAATTAACCTGGCAGGCGGGCATTGAACGAGAAAGTTATAACGCTGCAATTGAAAAAGTAAAAGATTACATCGCGCTGGGAAAAACATATCAAGTCAACTACACGATGCGGTTGAATTCAGAATTCAGCGGAACGACATGGGATTTCTTTTTAGCTCTTGCGCAAACCCAGAATAAATACGCGGCTTATATAGACACAGGCCGCTATGTGATCTGTTCTGCTTCGCCGGAATTATTTTTCAAATTAGAAGGGAATCAAATTTACAGCAATCCCATGAAAGGCACCGCCAAACGCGGGCGCACAACTCTCGAAGATAAGGAACAAGCCGAGTGGCTTTATCACTCCATTAAAAATCGCGCCGAAAATGTGATGATCGTGGATATGATCCGCAACGATCTGGGGCGTATCGCAGAAATTGGCAGTGTGCGGGTGCCTGAATTATTTACGATCGAAAAGTACCCAACCCTCTTCCAAATGACATCAACGATTCAGGCGACAACGAACGCATCTTATGATGAAATTTTTTCGGCACTCTTCCCATGCGCATCCATTACAGGCACACCGAAAGTCAGCACCATGAAAATCATCGCGGAGTTGGAAACAACAGCGCGCAAGATCTACACGGGCAGTATCGGATATATTGCGCCAAATCGCAAAGCACAATTCAGCGTGGCTATTCGAACTGCGCTGATTGACACGGAAACGAATATAGCTGAGTACGGGATCGGCGGCGGCATCGTCTGGGATTCTACCAGCGCAGATGAATACAACGAAGCTCTGCTCAAAGCGCGTGTGCTGACAGACCCGCCAATTCAATTTTCTCTGCTCGAAACCATTTTATGGACCCCGCAGGATGGATACTTCCTGTTAGAGAAACACATCGAGCGAATGCGGGATTCGGCTGGCTATTTCAACTTTTCTTTTTCGAGTGAATATCTAGAATTGCATCTCAAGAATTTATCCGCTGAATTTAACTCCCCGAAACGAATACGGCTATTATTGAACAAAGCTGGTGAAATCAGCACGCAGACAAGGGCTTTTCAAATCCTTGAAAAGCCGTTCAAAGTTAATCTGGCGGAACAGCAAATTAATTCAGATGATATTTTTTTATTTCACAAGACCACGAATCGGAAAGCCTATCCATCTTCCACAAAAGGAGTGGATGATGTTTTGCTCTACAACGAAAAAAACGAGCTGACTGAATTCACCATCGGGAATCTTGTGGTGGAAATGAACAGCACATTATTCACTCCCCCCATTTCCTGCGGACTTTTAGCAGGCACGTTTCGAGAACATTTATTGGAAACACAGCAGATCAAAGAGCGCATTATAAGCAAGGATGAATTACAGAAATGCTCAAAAATTTTTCTTGTAAATTCGGTTAGGAAATGGGTAAATGTTGAAGGTAAAAAATAGCCGCAGTTTGATGACACAACTGCGGCTACATAAAAGCTGGATCTAAAAATTCGCCAGCGTGATGGAGATGTTGGTCGTGCCATCGCCAAGATCCACGCCTTGAACAGCGATCGCCTTACCGCTCTCGTGGCCATCAAAAACCATGCTAAAAGTGGTGCCAGAAGTGACCGTAAGACCATCCCGTTCAGTATAGCCTTTTTTACTGAACGATTCCCGATAAAAGTCCATCGCCTCTTTCAGATTCAATTTCGTTTGAAAATTGACCACATCATTTCCAAGACCAATTATATTTGTTGCGTCCGCAGGCACGGGGAAATCGGTAGTATTGACAACCGGAGGGATATTATTTTGTTCAGGGCTTACAGGCGGAGCGGTTGGAGCTGACGGGTCACTGTTTCCGCCATTATTAAGTTCAGGAATTTCAGTCTGTTTCTCTTCTACGCCTCCACCTACAAGCGTCTGACAGGCAAGCGAAGCCAGCGCAAGGACGATCACCGCAAGTAAAATATTATATTTTTTCATTTTGATTCTCCTTTAATATTTTTTAGAACGCCGTGGCGAACAGGCATTTTAAATACGTGCCTTCATCAAATTTAATGGGATGGTCAAGCGGATGAGCGGTGCGCTCGATTTCTGTCAGGCGCCGATTGGCCTCTCTGGCTGTCTGGTGAATGGTATCGAAAAAAGTCTCGGCATCGATGCGGCTGGAACAGGAGGCCTGCACCAATATTCCACCTGTGCGCAAAACGTCCAGCCCCAGTCGTGTCAATTTACGATAAGCGGATAACCCTGCCGCGATCTGATTCTGGTTTTGGGCAAACATGGGCGGGTCAAGAATGACAAGATCGAACATTTTTTTTTGCGATCGCATACGCGCCAGAACTTCAAACGCGTCTTCGGATATGGTTTCATGGATCGCAGATCTTTCCGCGGGGATGTGTCGATTATACGAGAAATTACGGATCGCGGCTTCAATGGCTGGCGCGCTGCTATCCACGCTGACAATTTCTTTCGCTCCACCGCGCGCCGCGTAGACTGAAAATCCGCCTGTATAGGAAAATACATTCAACACCGATTTTCCCTTGGAAAGCTTTTCAACGCGCGCCCGGTTTTCACGTTGATCGAGGAAGAAGCCGGTCTTCTGGCCGCGGAGCGGATCACACTCAAAGGTAAGATCATTTTCTCGAAACAGAATCGGTTCTTCGGGAGATTGGCCTGAGAGAGTCTTTCCATCTTCGAGGCCATGCAGAAATTCACTTTGTTTCATGAGTGATCGACTAAGTCTTAATATCAGCCGCTCAGCCGGGTTGGTTTTCGCTAACGCCGAACATAAATCCTTGAGATGGGGAATCCATATTGGGCTATAAATTTTTATAACCAGAGTTTCGGCATAACGATCGATCACCAATCCGGGCAGACCATCATTCTCACCATGAACGATCCGATAGCCATCCGTTGATTGCTGCGCGAGTGGCTTGCGAATCTGATTGGCTGCGATCAGTTTTGATTGATACCAATCTGCATCTATCACTGCAGGCTGACGATGTTGCAGAATTCGCACGCGGATGAAAGAAGTTGGGTCATACATACCGACCGCAAGAAAGCGGCGGTTGCCATCGAAGATGACGGCCAGGTCACCGGGCGCGCCATCATGGCTTTGTTGAGTAATTGCCTGATCAAATATCCAGGGATGATTTTGATGTAAGGCGCGTTCGGCGGGCGCGCTGACTCGCAGCGCGATACGCTTTGTGGCTGGGCTGGGAAGTTTGGATAAGAGTGAATTGAGATTCGTCATTTAATGAAATTTCTTATGTCGAAGTATAACTCTAATACGAAAACTCTTTTTGCTTCAATCAACGCTTAACCTGTTTCGACATGATAATATCGGGCTTACCCATCCCATTTGCATCAGGGACAATGCCTGTGATGACAAATCCCATCTTCTGATAAAATTCGTATGGATGATTTTTTATATTACGAATATCCCTGACCTTATCCCACAGGTCTTCGTACAGGTCAACATTCGACAAGGATGTCATATTGTCTTCATCGTCTGAGCCCAGGGTAATGGTCAGCCCTCCCCGCAAACGAATCTGTTTTTCAAAATCTTCGATCAAGATCTTACCAATCCCTTTTCGTTGACGGCTTGGCTGAACGGCCAGCGGATGAAGCTCCCAGACGTGACCATCATATTGCGGGATCCCGCCGATCACGCCCAGCAAACTTTCAGAAGCATCATCAATTGCCGCACGGCAAATACGATTTGATTCAAGCATTTCACGAATTTCACGAAGCCCTTCATCCAAAGACGGCCACGCATCCGGCCAATGTTCGCGGAATGCATCCACAAGTATTTGCGCGGCTTGCTGAATGAAGCCAATATGATCTTTTGTGAGGGTAATGATTTTCATCGGCTTTACTTTCCAAATACAGTTTTATAAGTCAATCGACCATTATAAAACATACTCATCCAGAAGACACACAATTGTCACAAATTATCGGAGTCAAGTAAAATCAGTCTTGATCAATAAATTCCAGTTTCCCCAACAGAGGTCACTCATGCCCAGACAATATCATGTTAAAACATATGCCTCGTATATCAGGTATTTATCAGATCAAATGCACATCCAATGGAAAATTCTATATTGGGAGTGCTATTGATATGCATGATCGCTGTGAACATCACCGCAGCAGTTTACGTTGGAAAAATCACATAAATTCACATTTGCAATGTGCCTGGGATAAATATGGCGAAAATAATTTTGAATTTGCAGTATTAGAACCGGTGGAAAAAAGTCGCTTACTTAAAGCAGAACAAGAATGGCTTGACAAAACCAGATGTTTTGAGAGGGAAATTGGTTTCAATATTTGCCCCACTGCTGGTTCGCCAGGGGATATAAATGCACAAATTTGGGAGGGATTCATTGACCCCAATGGCAATGAATTAACGATCAAGAACCTGTTTAACTTTTGCCGTCAAAAAGCACTTGATTTTCCTTCGATGCACAGATTATTTAAAGGAAAAAGCAAACTTAAATCATATAAAGGCTGGACTCACAAAAACAGCGTACGCCAGAGAGACTACATAAAAACATATGACGGTTTCATCGATCCAAACGGAAATGCTGCTAGCCTTATCACTAATCTCGCAGCATTTTGTTGTGAAAATGATTTAGACAACACACACATGGTGGCAGTTGCTCATGGACGGCTACACAGTCACAAAGGATTGACTTACAACAACAGCAGACAGAATTTAGGCATAAAAACCTACACTGGTTTCATCAATCCAAATGGAGAACGTGTTGCAATTACGAACTTACAAAACTATTGTCGAGAAAATGAATTAGGCGCAGCGCATATGCATGAGATAATCAGCGGCAAACGAAAGAATTATAAAGGTTGGAAATGGGAAATGTTAAATGAGTAATTCAAATAAAACCCAAAAACCAAATCATCTTGTATATGAGAGTAGTCCCTATCTACTCCAACATGCCCATAACCCTGTAGATTGGCATCCTTGGAGAGAAGGTACACTGGCAAAAGCAAAAGCAGAAGATAAACCAATCTTTCTCAGCATTGGATATTCGGCGTGTCACTGGTGTCACCGCATGAGAGAAGAGACCTTTGAAGACCCTGAAACCGCGGCATTTATGAACGAACATTTTATTAATATTAAAGTAGACCGCGAAGAACGCCCCGATATTGACAGCATTTATATGCAGGCCGTGATCGCGATGACGGGTTCGGGCGGCTGGCCCATGTCAGTTTTTCTTGCGCCTGATCTCAAACCATTTTATAGCGGCACATACTTTCCACCAGTGCGGCGTTACAACATGCCCGCCTTCAAAGACATCCTTTCAGGCCTTGCGAACGCATGGGAAACTGATAGAAGCGAAGTTGAAAAAGTGGGCAATCAGATCATCGGTCATTTGCAGAATCAAAACCGAAATGAAAAAAACGATCTTCTTCTGCCTGAGCATTTTGAAATCATCGCAAAATCAATTGCTGATTCTTATGATTGGGGCTATGGCGGCTGGGGTTCTGCTCCAAAATTTCCGCAAGCAATGGCGCTTGAATTTATTCTCAACCACGCGCTGGCAACTAATCAAACGCAACATTACAAACTGATCAATCATTGTTTGCATGCAATGGCGCGCGGCGGCATGTACGATGTCGTCGGCGGCGGCTTCTCACGGTACAGTACCGATAACTTCTGGCGCGTGCCGCATTTTGAGAAAATGCTCTACGATAACGCGCTCCTCATCCGCGCTTATTTGCATGTGTGGCAAATTACAAAAGAGCTTGCGTTCAAACGCATCGTTGAAGAAACGCTGAATTTCACCTTGCGCGAAATGACTCATGCTCAAGGCGGATTCTATTCTTCACTTGACGCTGATTCCGAAGGCGAAGAAGGCAAATTCTATGTTTGGACTCTCGATGAAATTCGTGAAAACCTAAAAGAAGATTCTGCATTTTTTGAAGCGGCGTACGGAATCACTGCTGACGGCAACTGGGAAGGAAAGATAGTTCTCCAACGCGCAGAAGATGACGCCACCCTCGCCACCCGCTTCAAACTTAATGTTAAGACTGTTTCCTTTAAATTAGCAGAATCTCACTCCAAGCTTTTATCGGCCCGCGCTTTACGCATTCGTCCCGCCACCGACGACAAGATCCTCACCGCATGGAACGGACTCATGCTAGCAGCATTTGCTGAAGCTGCGATAATAATCCCGAATATGGCGCAGCAAGCTCTGCCACTCCAGAATGAATACTATAAAGCGGCTACCCGCAACGCAAAATTTATGCTTTCTGCGTTGCGACCCAATGGAAAATTATGCCGAGCTTGGCGCGATGGCACAACTTCAAAAGTGGTCTTTCTCGAAGATTATGCCGCTTTGGTTTTGGGATTGCTGGAACTATATCAAACTGATTTTGACAACAAGTGGTTCACGTCTGCTCATGAACTGATAGACGAAATGATCGAAAAATTCAGCGACCCAAATGGCGGATTCTTCGATACGCCGCATGATGGCGAGATTTTACTCATCCGCCCAAAAGATATTTCAGACAATGCTACGCCATCAGGAAACGCGCTGGCTTGTGAAGCATTAATAAAATTAGCCGCATACACTGATGATGGGAAATATCGTGACCTTGCAGAACAGGCTCTGGCGATCATGAGTAATTCTGCTTTGCGGTATCCGCTTGGATTTGCGAGATGGCTGTCAGCGGCGGAAAATGCTCAGGGAAACATTAAGCAGGTTGCAGTGTTGGGTGAAGCGGGTGAAGAAATGTTCGAGCGTATGCTCAAAGTCATTCGAGCAGAATACAGACCGGGCATGGTAGTAGCCGCTTCCTCCTATCCCCCGCCGAAAGATGCTCCAGTATTATTAATAGATCGTGTTCTTATAAATGGAAAAGCAACTGCCTATGTGTGCGAAGGATTCGTCTGTAAATATCCAACGAATGATCCTGAAACATTAACCACACAACTTGGTGCATAAGAAAAGAAGATCGCCTGGTGGCGACCTTCTTTTCTTGATATTATTATTTTTTTTCTGAGTCTTCATTCTCTTTAGGTTCTTCTTTGGTACCCAAACCATCTTTGAAGTTTTTGATGCCTTTTCCGAGTTCCCCGGCAATCTTGCCGATGCGCCCTGGGCCAAACAAGAGAACAACTATAACGAGAATAATGATCCATTCCGGTGGGCCTAATCCAAGCATTTTTATCTCCTTTTTATATTTCCAGTATCGTACCACAATTGAACAAAAATATGATTAAAGTTCCTTGCGCGAGAAGAAGCCTTCGATGAAGCGGATGGCACGGCGCACGAATGAGCGCAATCGCGCGAAGCGGCGATATTGTTCGGGATGAACATGCTTCTTCGCAGGGATGGGGCCTGTCCACTCGACGACCATGGCACCCCAAGTGAGCCCTCCGCCAAAGCCGACGAATACAACTTTGTCTCCAGCTTGAAGCTGTCCTTTTTGAACAGCTTCAACAGTGGCGATCGGAATTGAGGCTGTGGATGTGTTGCCATATCTATCCACGTTGATCACGAATTTATCCAATGGCATTTTTAGATATTTAGCGGCGGTTTCGATAATGCGATAATTTGCCTGATGAGGAATGATCCATTGTATATCGTTGGTGGTTAATTTTACCTGTTCCAAAGTCTCGACGACAGCGCGCCCCATAACACGTGTGGCAAATCGAAATACCTCTTTTCCGTCCATTTCAATAAAATGTTTACCTTCGTGGATAGTCAATTCGGATGCGGGATAGCGTGACCCGCCGGCAAGAATAGCCAACGAGTCTGCGCCAGAGCCGTCAGAATGCATTACCGCAGACATCACACCACCGGGTATATCACTGGCCTGCAATACGAAGGCGCCGGCGCCGTCGCCGAACAAAATACAGGTATTGCGATCTTTCCAATTCACAAAGCGCGAAAGTACTTCTGTACCGACAACCAGCGCGCTTTTGATGGAACCACTGCGAATGGCTTGTGCCGCCATGTTTATTGCAAATATAAATCCAGTGCAGGCGGCCTGCAGGTCAAATGCGCCTGCCTTGGTTGCGCCGATCTGATCTTGAATTATACAAGCTGTAGCGGGGAAAATATACTCAGGTGATGATGAAGTGCAGATGATCAGATCCAATTCAGTGGGAGCGAGATTCGCAATCTGCAACGCTCTGACAGCTGCCTCTACACCCAGCGTGGAAGGGAATTCATTTTCGCGGGCAATATGCCGCTCACGAATACCGGTGCGGTCGCGAATCCATTCATCATTGGTATCCACAAGTTTGGAGATATCATCATTAGTAAGGATCGGTTCTGGAACATACATGCCCCACCCCGTAATATGCGCGAATGGCATTCTTTCTCCTTTATTTGTTGTTGAAGCGGCTTAATATTAATGTGGCATTGTGACCGCCAAAACCAAATGAATTGGACATGACATTCCTCGGCTCAGCTTTGCGCGGATGATTGGGAACATAGTCCAGGTCACAAACGGGATCGGGCGTTTCGTAGTTGATGGTGGGAGGCAATATATTATCGATGATCGCCATTGAGCTGATAACTGCTTCCACTGCGCCGGACGCACCCAATAAATGGCCGGTCATGGATTTGGTGGATGAAACAGGGATTTTATACGCCTGTTCGCCAAATACGGTCTTGATCGCGTTGGTTTCACTTTTGTCGTTCATAGAGGTGGATGTGCCATGCGCGTTGATGTAATCAATATCTTCTTTCTTAAGATCAGCGCTTTCCATCGCCAGCCGCATGGAATTTGCCGCGCCGGCGCCATCTTCTGCGGGTGCAGAAACATGATGGGCATCATCTGTTGTGCCGTACCCCGTAAATTCACACAGAATGTTTGCGCCGCGAGCCTGTGCATATTCAAGTGACTCAAGGATTAAAATACCCGCGCCTTCAGCCATGACAAATCCGTCACGATTCTTATCGAACGGACGCGATGCTTTTTGCGGAGCATCATTTCGCGTGGACAGGGCAGTCATTACATTCATGCCTGCCATGGCGATGGCGCTGACTGCGGCTTCAGATGCGCCGGCAATCATCACATCTGCCGCGCCGCGCCGGACCATTTCAGCGGCTTCGCCCAGCGCGTTCGTGCCTGATGCGCAAGCAGTTGCAAGCGACATGTTTGGTCCACGCGCACCAATGCGGATGGCAATATTTCCTGCCGCGCCGTCCGAGATCATCATCGGGATCAGAAATGGACTGACACGGTCAGGCCCACGCTGACGCATGACTTCATACTGCTCGATCAATGTGATCACTCCGCCAATTCCCGTACCAATTAAAATACCAACCCGATCACGATTTGATTCGTCAATGGCTAAGCCAGATTGAGCAATCGCCTCGAGCGTGGCGGCGGTGGCTAATTGCGTAAAACGATCCATTTTGCGGGCATCGCGCGTACCAAATAATGCCACAGGATCAAATCCCTTTACTTCTGCGGCAAATTTTGTTTTATGAGCGCTCGCATCAAAAGAAGTGATGGGCGCTGCGCCAGATACGCCAGCCAGTAACGCCTGCCACGTATCCATTACATTATTTCCAACCGGGCTTACACAACCCAGGCCTGTTACAACTACACGTTTTCTCATTCGTGTTCTCCTTTAATTTCAACAATAATTTTCACATTAATAAACAAGAGACAAGAGGTTAACTTGTCTCTTATTTTGCTTATAACACTACAATGGTATTAAAGACACGCTAAAAATCTACATTTTCTTCAGCGTACTCCATGCCTGCTGAATGTGCATTCGGTCGTGATCGGCAATAAAACTGATCACTTCAAGGAAATTGGTTGGCCCAAAAATTGCATGACGCGCCTTACGCCCCCACTCTTCCTCCCTAATATTCTTAATCAACTCTAATGTCTCACGCCTGGCGGCATTAAATTCCTTTAGCGCCAGCTTCCCATTTTCATGCAAATAATCCCTTTGACTTGCCCACACACTCGTATCAGGCCGCGGAATAAACGGTTCATTTTGTTCCTTGAACAACTTGATCTGCATATGGTGTATCTCGCGTTCGCTGTCACGCATGTGGCAGATCAATTCAGTCAATGACCAATCATCAGGGGCTGGTTCATGTGACCAGGCGAATGAATCGAGCGGATAAGACAATCCATTCAGCGCGGCGGGAGTTGCGGATAAAATTCCCAGCACAGAATCGGCTGATTTGAAAGATGGAGTCAAGGATGCGAGATCGGTGGATTCAAGCCAGGGGCGCAGATCAGCCAACTTGCCGCGCGCACCCACCTCAGGTGCGGACCTGGTAGCAGATTCCTCATCTATGTGATATGTCGCCAGCCCAAGTTTTTGCGCCAGTAAAATGTCGCGTTCCATATCATTCCCCACCATGAGTACGGGACCTTCGGTCCAGCCCATACGCCCGAGGATTTCGGCATAATAAGCGGGCTGTGTTTTCGAAAAATGAAAATGATCGAATGTTGAAACGAGTTCAAATTGCTCAGGTTCAAAACCAGCCCAACGCAAACGATGATAGGTGGCTTTGCGCGGAAACACCGGATTAGTGGCGATGGCGATCCGAAATCCTTGAGAAAAAGCCCAGTCAACTAAAGGTTTAGCTGCAGGTTTCTGTGATGTTATTCCCGCCAAAGTCGGAAATACATTATCGTAAAAATTTTCTATGGCAGAGGCAAGCTCTTCACGCGGAATGTTGATCTGAGGATAGAACTCTGCGTTAAATACATCCTCCAACGTACGCGAAAAATCTTCGCTCTTGCTCATTAAACCTGTGCCAGAGAAAAGTGCGCGAAACATTTTTTCAGGGGCGATCTGCGGTGTGAGTTCCTTTGCCAACATCTGAAAATAAGCTGGAATAAAAGAATCTAGATTCGTATTAAGCAGTGTGTCGTCGAGGTCAAGCAGTAGTGTCAGCGTCATATTTTTTGACTCCCCCGGAGTCTGTGTTTATTCTTTAATCTCGAATTCAAATGGCAGCTCGTGGCATTCACCACAACCGATCTGCGGTTCTGCGACATCGCGTTTGGATTTGTCACAAAAAGCGGTCACTTGTACACGGCGTTGAAAAATCGCGGTGAAGGGACGCGCTACCATAACCTTCAATTGCATATTCTGACAGGAATTGGCGCGCGCAATATCAGGTACCGGACAAGTCTTGCACAAATCAGGCGACCAGGTCTGGCTGTGAAGTTGAAGTAAACGGCATTCTTCGACATTGCGGCCACGATAGTAATCGCCGAAGAAATGTGGGCATTCACGCCCGGCAGGAGTTTTCATAGAGAAAATAGATTGGCAGACAAGGAAATAAGCAGGTATGAACCTGTCTACTTGATTCCTGGTTTACACTCTTTACACGCGGGTTAGGTATTCGCCAGTGCGCGTGTCCACTCGAATGGTGTCGCCTACAACAACAAAATTCGGGCATTGCACTTGTACCCCGGTCTCTGTAGTCACTTTCTTCGTGACGCCTGTAGCCGTGTCGCCGCGGATCGCCATATCGGCTTCGACAACTTTCAAGTCAACAGAGGTGGGGATTTCAATATCAATCGCTTCCCCTTTATAAAAAGTGAGTTTAACTTCCATGCCTTCTTTTAGAAACTGGGCACTTTCGCCAAGAGATTCCTTCTTAATGCCAGGCTGTTCAAATGTCACATTATCCATAAAGTAATAGAGATCTCCGTCATTATATAGATACGAAACATTGGCAAAATCAAGGCTTACATCCTGCACGGATTGTCCGGAGCTAAACGTCCGTTCGATGGTGGAACCAGTCAATAAATTGCGGGCCTTGACCTTAATGTTGGCGTTGCCGCGTCCTGTTTTATTATGGCTGTAATCCAAAACCTTGAGGAGATTACCATCCAATTCAAATGTGACACCCTTACGAAGTTCATTTACATCTATCATGCTTGCACTTTCCTTATTTGTTTGATTTTTTTACAGAAGCGGGCGGATTATACCAACGACTTACAGGTAGTGGATAGGTTGAGGAATGAATACAGACAAAATATTAATGGGACGATTCTGAAGCGGGATCGTCTTTTAGCAATTGAACTGCGTGAAAAAGTACCGGTAAGATCGCCTGCAAATTCTCGATAGCACCTTTCGGGCTGCCTGGCAGGTTGACGATGAGCGTCCGTCCGCGGATGCCGGCTATGGCACGCGAGAGCATGGCGTGCGGAGTTTTCTTCAAACTTTCAGAGCGCATGCTCTCGGCCAGGCCAGGCGCCTCTCGTTGAATAACGGCGCGCGTGGCTTCGGGGGTCACATCACGCAAAGCAAAACCGGTACCGCCAGTTGTGAGGATAATGTCAAATCTGCCACTGTCGGCCCAATCTATCAGCGCGGCGCGGATGGCTGATTCATCGTCTGGGAAGATTGCTTGTTCGGCGACTGACCAGTTTTGAGCGCGGATAAGATCCGCCAGCGCGGGGCCAGACACATCAGCGCGCTCTCCACGCGCCGAGCGGTCAGACAGAGTTAATATCCCAAAACGGATCATTATGATAATTCTTTTCCGAAGATGCGGTCGGCTTTCATTTCGTACCAATCGCGTTTTATATAAAATTGAGCGGCGTCTTCGTTATCAGCATCGATGAGCAGGTAACATTTTAAACAGCCTTTGGTTTTCAAACGCTTCTCGACTTCATTGAGAAGCGAACTTGCGATGCCTTGCTCACGCACGCTCGCATGTACCGCGAGATGATAGATCATGCCGCGGCGGCCGTCATAGCCCCCAATGATCGTGCCAACGATCTCGTTGTTAATTTCTGCTATTAAAAAAAGATCGGGGTCGCGTTGAAGTTTTTTTATAATTTCTTCAGGCGCATCTGATCGACCTACCTGCACGCCCAACTCCATACCACGCCATAATTTTAATGCACCATCATAATCTCTGGGAAAGCTAAATTCAAGGATCTTCACTTGAACATCAAACATGTCTAATCGTATTTTTTAATATTGTGATCAATTCATCCGGCATATAAGGCTTGAGTAAAAAACCATCAGCTCCATGTTTCATACATTCATCCTTAACGTTTGAGCCGGAAGACATAAGCACGCGTACGCTACTTATATCCTGAGCACTGCGAATCTGATCCAAAATATCCAAACCGTTTTGAGTCGCTAAATGGACATCCATTAACAGTATGTCTGGTTTCTCAGAGCGGACCGCGTTGGGGACATCAGAATCCGAAAACAGCGCCACAACATCAAATCCTTCCATGTTTAGTAGCGTCTTCAACAACGAAACCATGATGACATCATCTTCTGCGAGCAGTATTTTTGGCTTTGACATTTTTCTTTACTTTCGCTTGAGTGGATTTTTTCTTGATCGGCTTGTTTGGTTGTTTTTTCACTGGCTTTGCTTTTTCCAATGCGGCGTTTAGAACATCCTCAACAGATTCTGCAAAAATAAATTTCATAGATTGCCTGATCTCTTCGGGCACATCATCAATATCTTGTTCATTCCGCTTTGGCAGGATAACCGTCGTAAGCCCATTTCGATGCGCCGCCAACACTTTTTCCTTGACGCCGCCGATCGCCAGAACCTGACCTCTTAATGTGATCTCGCCGGTCATTCCAACCTGAGGCTTAACCTTGCGTCCGGAAATCAACGACATCAAAGAGGTCGCCATGGCCACGCCCGCAGATGGGCCGTCTTTCGGTTGTGCGCCCGCGGGAATGTGCATGTGCAGATCATATTTTTCAAAGAATTCCTGGGGAATTTTCAATGAAGCGGCGCGCGATCGAACATAAGATAAAGCTGCGCGCGCTGATTCCTGCATTACGTTGCCGATCGAGCCAGTCACCTGAAAGCCGCGGCCGCCGGGCATGGCGGTCGTTTCAATGAATAGAATATCTCCGCCAAATGAAGTCCATGCGAGGCCTGGCACCACGCCCGGAATGGAGGTACGCTTATTCATTTCCTCAGGGCCAAAGTAGATCGGATGATCGAGATATTCCTCGACAAGCGCTGGCGTGATCTCAAATTTCTCACCTTTATTTTCAGCGATTTTTGTGCCAACCTTGCGGCAAACCGCGCCGATCTTACGTTCCAAATTTCGTACTCCCGCTTCACGCGTGTACTGACGAACGATCATCTTCAAGGCTTCATCGTTAAATGAAATTTCCCCTTCACGCAAACTATTCTCGCGGATTTGGCGCGGGATGAGGTACCCGCGCGCGATCGCTATTTTTTCGTTTTCAGTATAGCCCGAAAGGAAGATCATTTCCATGCGATCGCGCAATGGGCCGGGAATCGTCTCCAGCGTATTGGCGGTTGTGATGAAGAACACCTGCGAAAGATCATAAGAGACTTCGAGATAATTATCCCGAAATTCACTGTTCTGTTCAGGGTCGAGTACTTCAAGCAAAGCGGACGCGGGATCACCATGAAAATCATAGGTGAGTTTATCAACTTCATCGAGCATGAAGACGGGATTTTTTGAATCAACGCGGCGCAGGGATTGCAAAATGCGTCCTGGCATCGCGCCGATATATGTGCGGCGATGTCCACGGATCTCGGCTTCATCACGGATGCCGCCCAGCGAAGCGCGGATAAATTTTCGTTCCATCGCGCGCGCAATGGATTGACCCAGAGATGTTTTTCCCACACCAGGCGGGCCGACAAAACACAGGATCACTCCTTCGCGGTCGCGGTGGATCACATCGTCGGATGGCGCTTTCATTTCGTGTTTGCGATCAATGCGCAGTTTGCGAATCGCCAAAAACTCAAGGATACGATCTTTTACATCCTCGAGTCCAAAATGATCCTTATTCAATATTTCGCGCGCATGAGTAATATCAAGATTGTCATTTGTAGATTTCGACCATGGAAGTGTTACCAGCCAATCCAAATAGGTGCGGATGATGCCATACTCCGCCGCTGCAGTAGGCAGACGTGATAGCCGATCCAACTCACGTTTGGCCTGTTTGAGCGCTTCTTCGGGCATTTTCGCTTCTTCGATCTTTTTGCGAAATTCCTCGGCTTCTTCAGATTGTTCGTCTTTTTCACCCAGCTCCCGCTGAATGGCCTTCATCTGTTCGCGTAAAAAATAATCACGCTGTACTTTTTCGATCTCGCCGCGTGCTTCGTTTTGGATCTTCTGCCCGATCTGCAATACTTCAGCTTCGCGCACAAGTAATCCGATCAGTTTTTTTAATTTCTCGTAAACAGAATCCAATTCGAGAATGTCTTGCGCGTCCTGCAATTTAATCCGCTGGAAGTTGGCGATGGTATATGCTGTTTGAAGCGGGTCTTCCAATGAAGTGATCGATCCTACTAATTCATCAGGGAAAGACGGGATCATTTGCGTGATCTGTTGGAATTGGTCACGCGCATTGCGCGCGAGGGCGCTGGTTTCAAGATTGTCTTCGGCGGTTTCAGGGAGCAGGTGAATATGCGCCTTAAGATAGGGTTCTTCAGCGACAAATTCACCAAGACGAAAGCGCTCCATTCCTTGAACCAACAAACGGACTGTTCCATCGGGTGCGCGCAACAAACGATGCACGGTGGCGATGGTGCCGATCTGATAGAGTTCGTGCGGGCCTGGAGTTTCCTTCTCTGGGTCAAGAGCGGCCACCAGACCAACCAACTTATCTCCCCCGACGACGTCGTCCACTAATTTTATGGAGCGTGCCTGCCCCACCGTCAACGGGACGGCTGTGTTGGGATATACGACGACTCCGCGTAATGGCAGGATGGGAAGCACGTCGGGAAATTTCTGCTTTTCGCTTTTCTCACCATTTTCCGGCAGAGCGGAAGGGTCGTCATTTTTCTGGATGCGTGAAAACGCTGACGACATGAACATCCTGGTAAGTTCATCGTCAGTTTCGCCGATCGATTGAAAGAATTCGTGAATACCTGATTGCCAGCGTTCTGCGGCCATATTTTTATTCAACCTTGTTTTGATCTGATTTTTCTTTGGGAAGGATTATCGTTAAAAATCCATCTTTATATTCAGCGCGAGCCTGCTCTATATTTACAGGGCCGGGTAAATTAACGGAAGTCTCAAATTTCCCGAATCGTATTTCCATTTGTTGATAGGCCCGTCGTTCAAGAAAGTCGGGGCGAGTCCCTGAAATTAGGAGTAGGTTATTTTCAAGTGAGACTTCAAAATCGTCATCATGCATCCCCGCTATTTCCACGAGAACTACGTAGGCTTTGTCTGTTTCGAATTCGTCTGTGGGCGGACTCCAAACATTGGAACGAACCTGCCAGCTCACGGCGTGAAGAACTTCACGGCGGGTTTCCAAAAGCGTTGTACCTGATTTACGAATAACCGTTGGCATAGGTTTTCTCCTTACTATGCACGATGCGTTTACGTTGTAGTACCCCCGCTGAGAATCGAACTCAGACATCCTGCTTAGAAGGCAGGCGCTCTGTCCGTTGAGCTACGGGGGCAATTTCCCGTTCTATTCGCTTGTCTCTGCGACAGGAACGGACTGTTGATATGGACGCAATCCGCGGTAGACACGCGGACCTGCGATTGTTCTTAATATGGTATCTGCAGGACGGGCGAGTCTCTTCGAGAGATCTTCAGCAGATAGCGGATCATTTCCATTTACCAGAAAATTTCGGAAGATCGCTTCGACTACTGCCGTACGCGAATCGGAAAATTCGGGCAGCAATGCGCAATGACTCATTAACGCGTGTTGAATAGCATCGACTGGCTTTACTTCTGCGGTCATGGGATCTATCCAATCGATCATTCCGCCTTCTTCGATATCAGCAAAGGCTTTCTGGTGCTCGGTGCATAACAAGGAACGCAAAAAGACGTGCCAATCCCGTTCGTTCTGTTTCCACCAATCAAAATCAATATGGAATGGCGTTTTAACTGTGGGTTTCAGCAGACTCATACTGTCTCCTCATCCAAGCGGAAGTGTAGATCGCCTACGTGTTTGAAAACAGGGTTTGCTTCCAATAGTACAAAAAGTGGTGCGGGTGGAACGCGTCGTACAAGATTCACCGCCGCATATAACTCTTGGGCGTGCACATGGCCTTGTGGATTTGATTTGGTCAATTCGCGCATTACTAGCAGGATGAGATCTTCAAAGGAACGCTTCTTTTCCCAAACAGGATCCAACGTTTTAAAGTCAGGAACATGGATGGCCATGCGTTCGTTGAATTCCGCTGTAATGGATTGTTTCAACATCGCGAAGACAAATCCGCCATCCTTGCCAATCAAGACTGTACGCACCCAGTCTTTTGATGACCGCTGACTTTTCACTTCCACGATCACTTCAGCAGGATTTTCGCCGCGCTTCACTTGGACCAGCGAGCCGGGAATCAGTTGATGTGATTTATACCACTCGCGCAAGCCGAATACATATCCGTGCTCAAGAACTACCCACGCGGGAATTCGTTGTTTGGTCTTGCCATCCACAAGTGTAAAACGAACACGCGGAGATTCGTAAGCGGTTGGGAATAGTTTGCGGGCACGGGCTGACATGGGCAAAGTACCTGCGCGCAAATGGGGATAGATCAGGGCGATCGTGAGCGAGGAAATGTCTCCGCGAGAATCATTTTCCTCAGGCGGAGTCAACTCGTCATCAAGCTGTGCTTCGAGATTCTTCATCGCTGAGCTAAGGGCAGCGCGGTCATACTCGATCGGAATGTATTGCAAGGACGGCGGAACTTCTCTAACAAAATCCGGTTCAAGACGATGCAGGCACCATAAAATCTGGCCGGCGGGGCCAACCTCATCAAAACGGTTATCGTCCTGCAAGGCATAATTCAAGGAGAACTCAGCCAGTTTGGGATTTACGCCAGCGGGCAATTCAATGTCTTTGATAAAAGCTTCTGTTGGAAGCGGCTCACCACCAGACATATCCAATACTGCTTCTGCAAGATTTAACTGACCCTGAGTGATGTCGATCAGAAGTGCGCGAGGGAACCAGCGTGCCGCGATCTTAATGAGACCTTCATCCGCAGTAAAGGCAACTTCTAATTTCCTTTCGATCGAATCGCCATACTCAAGCAAAACAGATGTTGATGTAATCTCATCGCTTTCGGGGATGGAGATCGGTGTTTCATTTAGAAAATGCGACCCGAGATTCGCGGCAAACATCCGCTCGGAACGATCTTCCATTACAACTGTTAGAACATCAAAGTCATCGACGGATGGATTGACACCAGGCCGTAGTGAAATTACTTTGCCTCGTTTCCATTCGATGGCGGGGAAAACAAGATCATCGCCGGCTTGATAAGTTTCTTTGGGCAGAAAACTCTTACCGCCGGCTTTCTGTTTGCTTTCAGAAGCATTACGCTCTGCCTTGATACGCGCTTCTACAAACTCAATAGCAAGATCGCTCACAGACAAAGGTGTCTCGTGATCGAACAAAAAAGTATGTAGATTTTCAACATCGAGCGGGGTGACTTGAAGTGACGACCAATATTCGTTGGGAAGTTTAAATGCGCTTGACATACTCAGCCTTGAAATGAAATTGCGTTTTATACGCAGTTTTTTGATTATACCTTACCTTTTTTGTTCTTGCGAAAAAAAGCACATTCAGGAAAACTAAAAACTTTCCGACTCTTTTTTTCAAAATATTTAATTTCGATTTGGTGTGCTCGCTGTTTACTATGCCATTAATCAGAGTCTTTTACAGAACCCTATGCCGAAAATATTTTTACCATACAGGCAGAATTCTCTGCTCCTTTGCGATAAATCTTATGAATTTGCAAGAGGCCTATTACACATTTGTAGGTCCATCCTCTTGACTTTCAAGGTTATTTCTCGTAAAATCATATTAATCAGATTAATCGGATTACTATGATGATAATACGCGAACGCACTTCCCCACAGATCTCCGAATTCCTGCGCTACCTCGCTTCGCATGAAGAAGCTGAAGGCAGTCTGCCATCTTTAAATGATCTGAGCCGTGAACTCGGAATCAGCCTGGCGGGTTTGCGTGAACAACTCGAAGTGGCGCGCGCGCTTGGGCTTGTAGAAGTCCGCCCGCGCACGGGGATGAGGCGTTTGGTTTATTCGTTCGCGCCCGCTGTTAAGCAAAGTCTCGCGTATGCCCTGGCGATTAATCAAAGTTATTTCGAAAAATATTCCGAATTACGAAATCATATCGAAGCCGCGTATTGGGATGAAGCGGTTACTTTACTCACTGAAGATGATAAGCGCGAATTACAAGCCATTATCACACGTGCGTTTGATAAGCTGCGCGGCGGTCTGGCGCAAGTTCCGCATGAAGAACATCGCAAACTACACTTATTGATTTACAGCCGCCTCAACAATCCTTTTGTAACCGGGCTGCTCGAAGCCTATTGGGAAGCATACGAAGCTGTAGGATTAAACTTGTACGCGGGTGGAATGGATTATCTCGAAGAAGTTTGGGGATTTCACAAAACAATGGTTCAAAGTATTTGCAATGGAAATTACGCGGCGGGGCGCAAAGCACTGGTCACCCATATCGACCTGCTTGCGAATCGGCCGTCATAAATTAAGGAGTCATATGAACAAGGTTATCAATGATTTTTCAATAACGGTCGGCACAGTAAATGGTTCGGGCAGTTCCACCGCCAACAACACCATCCTGCGCGCCATCTTCAAGATGGGCATTCCAGTTTCGGGCAAGAACCTCTTCCCCTCCAACATTCAGGGATTGCCAACCTGGTACACCATCCGCGCCAACAAGGATGGATTCATCGCTCATCACGAAAAACGTGACATCGTCATCGCGATGAACCCCAATTCGTTCGCCCGTGACCTGGCATCTGTCGCATCAGGCGGAGCATTCTTTTACGCTGACGATATCAAACTGTCCATCACTCGTGATGACATTGCTGTTTACCCGATGCCCGTAAAAACCATCATCCGCAACGATCCAAATGTACCAGCTGACTTTCGCGATCTGGTCGGCAACATGGTTTATGTTGGAGTTCTGGCGCACATGATCGGTCTGGATATGGAAAAAATATATTCCGCGCTCGATTTCCATTTCAAGAAGAAACAAAAACCAATTGACATGAATTTCAACGTAGTCAAAGCTGGGGTCGAATGGGCAAAAATCAATCTCGAAAAGAAAGACCCCTTCCACCTTGAGCCGATGGACAAGACCGAAGGCATGATCATGGCAGACGGCAACATGGCTGGAGCGCTTGGATCAATTTTCGGCGGAGTACAGTTTGTGGGATGGTATCCGATCACACCTGCAACTTCTTTGGCTGAGTCTCTGAATGATTATCTGCCGCAACTTCGCAAACGCGAAGATGGCAAACATACCTACGCCGTTGTGCAAGCCGAAGATGAACTCGCCGCGCTTGGCATGTCCATTGGCGCGGGCTGGGCTGGTTTGCGCTCAATGACCTCCACCTCTGGTCCCGGCCTTTCGCTGATGACCGAATTTGCAGGCCTCGCTTATTATGCGGAAGTCCCCGTTGTGATCTGGGATGTGCAGCGCATCGGCCCAAGCACAGGCTTACCCACGCGCACTTCACAAGGCGACCTGACCTTTACATACTTCATAGGCCACGGTGATTCTCAATCTGTGATTCTCCTGCCTGGCGACGTTTATGAATGTTTTGAATTCGGCTGGAAAGCCTTCGATATTGCCGAGCGGATCCAAACTCCCGTGTTTGTTTTGAGCGATCTTGATATGGGCATGAATCAGTGGATCAGCAAACCCTTCCAATATCCTGATACTCCCATGGATCGCGGCAAGGTTCTTGTGGAAAGTGATATTGAAGAACTAAAAGGAAACTGGGGACGCTACCTCGATAAAGACGGTGACGGAATTGGATATCGCACATTCCCAGGGAATAAACATCCGCTGAGTTCCTACTTAACACGCGGGACAGGTCATGATGAATACGCCAAATACACTGAAGAAGCCGAAATGTATCTGAAGAATATGGATCGTTTAAAGAAAAAACATGAAACCGCCAAACACTATGTGCCTGCGCCTGTACTTCATGGAATGAAGGGCGCAACAGTTGGCATTCTTGCGTATGGTTCCACCGAAGCCGCCATCCTTGAAGCGCAGCATCAACTGGAAAAGGAACATGGCCTCAAAACAGATTTCCTGCGCGTCCGCGCGCTGCCCTGCACCAAGGAAGTGGATGCTTTCCTCGCGAAGTATGATCAAATATTCATAGTTGAGATGAACCGGGATGGGCAAATGGCACAGATCCTGATGACTGAATATCCCCAATACGCGCCAAACTTTAAAGTTGTAGCGTATGGCGACGGCATGCCTGCTTCTGCGAAGTGGGTGCGCGAAGGTATCCTTGCGAAGTACAAAGCAAAGAAAATCGTGAAGAAAGTTGCTGCGAAAACCGCCCCTGCCAAGAAGAAACCAGCGGCACGGAAAGCTGTGTCCGCCAAAAAGCCATCAGCCAAGAAAGTGACCACGAAAGCCGTAGCCGGCCCAAAGTCTAAGATGAAGCGGAAGTAGAAAGAAAAGGAGTAATTAAAAATGACAGAAACTCTCCCCATGGCTGGCGCACCTGCGAATGTCAATCTCGCTGGCCTTTCCAAAAATGATTATCGCGGCGCTCCCACCACCTTATGCCAGGGCTGTGGACATAACTCGATCTCGAATCAGATCGTGACCGCCTTGTATGAAATGAACATCGTTCCTGAAAATGTTGTAAAGTTCAGCGGCATAGGCTGCTCTTCAAAATCACCGACATACTTCCTCAATCGCTCATTCGGATTCAACAGCCTGCACGGACGCATGCCCTCGATCGCGACGGGCGCGTTGTTCGGCGATCAGCGCCTCAAAGGGATCGGCGTTTCAGGTGACGGCGACTCGGCCAGCATCGGCATGGGACAGTTCAAACATATCATGCGCCGTAACGTGAACATGGTTTACATCGTTGAAAATAACGGCGTGTACGGACTCACAAAGGGACAATTCTCCGCGACCGCTGAAAAAGGTTTGAGCCTGAAGAAGCAGGGCGAAAATCCATACATGCCAATTGACATTTGCATGGAAGCGCTCGTATCCAATGCGACCTTTGTTGCGCGTTCATTCGCGGGCAACCCCAAGCAGGTTAAAGAATTACTCAAAGCCGCGCTCTCCCATGACGGCATTGCCTTGTTGGATATTATCAGCCCGTGCGTTACATTCAATAATCAAGTCAACGCCTATCACTCCTACGCCTGGGGTAAGGATCACGAAGAACCTTTGCATGAAATTTCCTACATCGCGCCGCGCAACGAGATCATGCTTGAAAACGAAATGGCGGAAGGCGAAGTTCGTGAAGTTGCCATGCACGACGGTTCATATGTGATCTTAAAGAATCTCGAAAAAGGCTACGACACCTCCAGCCGTATTGAAGCGATGCGCGTGATGGAAGAAGCACAGCGCAACGCCTGGATGTTGACGGGACTGCTGTATCTGGATACATCCAAACCGAATCTGACTTCGATCTACAATCTTGTGGATACACCCCTCAACCGCCTAACCGAGGCGGACCTGAGACCTGCCCCCGAAACGATCGACAGAGTCAACGCTTTGATGTTCTAAAAAACCAACTGCCCTCCCCTAAATCCAAACAGCGGATGCAGGGGAGGGTTTATCTTAGGAAAACATGACAACAGAACCCACATCCGAAAAACTTGATTTCAAACGCGTCCTTCCCGTACTGGTCATCGTGCTCGTGGACTTAATGGGACTCTCCATCATCATTCCTTTATTGCCTTTATATGCGGCGCGCTTTGGCTCATCTCCGCTGGTGATCGGAATTCTACAAGCCACGTACCCGATGATGCAATTTTTAGGTGCCCCGATCCTGGGGCGCCTCTCAGACCGTTTCGGACGCAAACCGATTCTGGTCGCGAGTCAGATCGGTACCTTGGCGGGCTTCATCCTGCTCGGCTTTGCCAATTCGCTTTGGCTGTTATTTCTTTCCCGCATCATTGACGGGCTTTCTGGCGCGAACATCTCAACCGCCCAGGCCGCCATCGCTGACAGTACAAACGAAAAAACTCGCACACAGGGGCTTGGCCTGGTAGGCGCGGCCTTCGGTGTGGGATTTGTCCTCGGGCCGATCATCGCCTTCGTGGTGCTGGCCTCGACAGGCCAAAATTACCAAGCTGTTGCATTCACTGCCGCGTTCTTCTCGTTCACATCCATTTTGTTGACCACATTCTGGTTCCGCGAAACTCTGACCGAAGGCGTAAACCCAGCATCAGCGAGGAAAAGACCGTTCTCCTTCGGCGCGATCAGACAAGCTCTGGGACGTCCCGCCATTGGTTTTTTGCTGATCATCATGTTCTTTTATCAGATCGCGTTCGGCGGCTATGAACAACTTTTTTCCCTGTTCACGCTGACCCGCCTTGGCATGGACGCTCGCGACACATCGGGCTTGTTTGTTCTGGCAGGTTTGTTCATCATCGTGGTGCAAGGCGGATTGATCGGAAAATGGTCGAAGCAAAAAGGAGATCGCTGGCTGGTGCTTTTGGGCATCTCTACACTCGCTATCGGATTGATCGGCACTGGACTGACGCCCGCTGTGCCAGTCCCCTGGTATGACAAAGTAAAAGTGCTGGACAGTTTAGCGGGTCAGGGCGCATTTAGAGTTGCCATTCAATCGATAGACATTCAACTACCCGCCGAATCTGCCCGCGGCTGGTTTGGAATCATTTGGCTGTTGATCGCAAGCTTCCCCGCAGCTTTAGGCGGAGGTGTGTTACATCCCGCAATTAACAGCTTGATCACGAAGTCATCTGAAAAAAGCGAAGTGGGCGGAATGTTGGGCGTATCCACTTCGGTCTACAGTTTGGCAAATGCGATCGCGCCACTATTCTACGGCTCTCTCTTCCAATGGTTTGGCGGACCTGTTCCATTCCTCGTTGGCGGTGGAATTCTTGCAGTGCTGTGGTATTTCGCGCCAGGAATTGTGAAAGAATAATTTCTTTGTAAGGACACAGCAATGCTGTGTCCTTACAGGTATAATTTTGGGGATATGAAGAATCTCGAAAACGAAATCCAACTTGAATATATCCACGCCAGCGGGCCTGGTGGACAGAATGTAAACAAAGTGTCAACCGCTGTGCAGCTACGCTTTGACGTGACCAACTCCCCTTCTCTGGCGGCGGATGTAAAATTGCGCCTGATCAAACTGGCGGGTAAACGCATGACCGACTCGGGTGTGCTGATCCTCGAAGCCAGTAAATTCCGCACACAGGAAAAGAATCGCGAAGACGCGATCGAGCGGCTGAATCAATGGGTGCGAAAAGCCAGCGAGAAGCCGAAACTGCGTCACAAAACAAAACCAACAAAAGCGTCGAAAGAAGAAAGGTTGAAAGGGAAAAAGAAGCGCGCTGAGATCAAGAAAAATCGCGGAAGCTCAAAGAACATTTTTGAGTAGAAGATTTTCGATGGGGCAAAAATGTCTATTGAGAATTGCTGTCAACGCTGGAACGTGGATAACTACAACTTCGGTATAATCGGGGGATTATGAAAAAGCACAGCATCGCAGGATTGTTCGCGGGTCTCGGCGCCGCCGCAATTTGGGGCGGAATGTATGTCGTCAGCAAGATCGTGCTTGAAGTAATTCCCCCGTTCGCCTTGTTGACGATCCGTCTCGTAATGGGCGCCATGGCACTGGGAATTGTGATCTATTTCCGCAAAAATAAACCTGCGATATCCAAAGAACAATTTTGGAATAGTTTTTTTGTCGGCGTTGTGGGATATGGCATCTCGCTCGGGTTTCAATTCGTAGGCACAAAACTTTCGACCGCTTCCAATGGTTCACTGGTCACATCAGCCACGCCCGCTTTTGTTTTACTCTTCGCCCCTTTTTTGCTCGGTGAAAAAACAACAACGCGCCGCATGATCGCGCTGGCTGTTTCAACCCTTGGCGTGCTGGCGGTCATTGACCCGCGCAACGCAGAACTTTCGCCAACTTTATTTTGGGGCAACATGAGTCTGCTCGCCGCGGCGCTCACGTGGGCTTTATATTCTGTGCTGGTACGTAAAGTCTCAAAAAATGGTGACCTGTTGACCTCAAGTGCGATCATGCTTTTAGGCGGAATCCCTTCGAGCTTATTGTTTGGAATTTGGGAAATAAAAACTCAGGGACTCGGGATGATCACCCCCGGCATCATCGGTGGATTATTATTTTTGGGGATCATTTCGACAGCCATCGCGATGTTCCTTTGGAATTATGCCTTCGCTGAATTGCCCGCCGCGGTGGCTTCATTGACGTTCTTTGCCCAGCCGGTAGTGGGCACGCTGCTCGGATGGTTTTTCCTCGCTGAAAGAATCACCCCGCTCTTCCTGGCTGGCGGTGTCTTGATCGGAGTTGGGATTCTGATCGCAACGCGGGAATGATAAAATCGAATCAAGATCATCCATCAATTACGAAAGAAGCGGATGCAGTTTATTAGATAACTGCATCCGCTTGATAAATTTTATTTAGACGAAAATCCAACAGGTTTGAAATCCAAAAAATATTATTTCTTCACATTTCCTTCTGCGAGTTTGCGCGCGAGGTTTACTGTCGCGTCACTGCCGACGGTGTGCAGCAACGCCAGGTTTGGCGGACGTTGCGCACCAACCGGGTAACCGCACAGAAGCACAACCTGCTGACCAGATTGAATTCCTGATAGCAACAAGGCCGCGTCAACATCCGCGATCATTTCATCCATTGTGACCGCGAATTTTGCGAGATAGGGTTGAACGCCCCATAAAAATGAAAGTTGATTAAATGTTTCCTGATCCGGCGTGAAAGCAAGGATGCGTTTTGACGGTCTGGCTTTCGACATCAGCCAGGCTGACCGACCTTGCATTGTGAAAACAGCTACTGCGCGCACTTCCGGATCTTCAGCCAGTACATTGGCTGCGCGCGCCATCGAAGCGGCATCGCTTTCACCCAAGCCTGCTTTGCGATCCTGGCGACTCCCCCACTCGAGGAAGTGAGCTTCGGCTTCCTTGACAATGCGTGACATCATGGCAACAGATTCAGCAGGATAATCACCAGACGCTGTTTCCGCTGAAAGCATGACCGCGTCTGTCCCATCAAAAATTGCATTGGCTACATCAGAGGCTTCGGCGCGTGTCGGTAGTGGATTCTGGATCATGGATTCGAGCATCTGAGTGGCTGTGATCACGAGCTTGGCGCGCGCGTTCGCAGAATGAATAATGTGCTTTTGCAGGGACGGCACGCGCTCAGGTGGCAGCTCCACGCCAAGATCACCGCGCGCTACCATCACGCCATCCACCACATCGAGGATGGCTTCCAGCTCGTTCATGGCTTCCGGCTTTTCAAGCTTTGCGATCAGCAGAGGCACACGCTTACCAACGGAAAGTTCCTCCAATGCAGCGCGGACCGTCTTCACATCCTCTGCGCTGCGGACAAAAGAAATCGCAACCGCATCGACGCCTTGAGAGATTCCAAATGCCAGGTCGGATTTATCTTTTTCAGTGAATCCTGCGATCCGAAGTTTTATGCCCGGCAGGTTGATTCCTTTATGAGCTGATAATGCGCCGCCTACCAAAACCTTCGCATGGACTACGCGTCCTTGAGCAGAAACAACTTCCAGCGCAAGGCGGCCATCATCGAGAAGAAGGCGATCACCAGGATGAACCGAATCGAATAGTTCACGAAAATCCACCGGGATGAGTTGATATTCCGTCTGCGGAGAATCATCCTGTGTGGCATAAAGGCAAACTTGCTCGCCGACCGAAAGTTGAAGCGGCGCA
>JAPLGS010000139.1:262929-271815 GCA_026390015.1 Chloroflexota bacterium
GCCAATTTCCCAACCCTGATCTTCGGTCCCTGCAGGTCTTGCAGGATGCCCACGGGCATTCCAAGTTTTTTTGCGGCGGCACGAATGGCGGCAACCCGCGCCTGATGCTGTTCGTGTGTTCCGTGTGAAAAATTCAACCGGGCCACATTCATCCCTGCTTTGATAAGCGACTCTAAAACCTGTATTGAATCTGAAGCCGGGCCGATGGTGGCAACAATCTTTGCTCTTCTCATAGAATCTTCCTTATCAATGAGTTTTTACTTATGCAAGAGGTCAATCATAAATAATGTAATTCCTTTGCCTGTTGTTCCAGACTTTCACGGAATTGTGGATCTGCGACATTAATGAGCGCTTGCGCGCGCTGACGAATGGTTCTGCCATAAAGATCAGCCACGCCGTGCTCTGTCACTACGAAACGGACATGGTTGCGGCTGGTGACCACGCCAGCGCCCAGTTTCAACATGGCGGCGATCTTACTGATCACTGTTCCATCTCTCATCGTCGCCATGCTTGGCAGGGCAATGATGGGAACGCCACCTTTGGAACGGGAGGCGCCATATACAAAGTCAAGCTGACCGCCGACACCGCTGTACAACTTGGGGCCAATGCTGTCGGCGCAGATCTGTCCCGTCAGATCAACCTCGATCGCCGAATTGACCGCCACCATGCGGTCATTTTGCGCGATCACAAACGGATCATTCACATATTCCGAGCGGTGCAATTCGATCATTGGATTATCGTCCACCCAATCATATAATCGTTTTGTGCCTAGGATAAATCCCGAAACAATTTTACCGGGGTGGAGTGACTTACGGGCATTGGTCAGCACACCCGCGTTGACAAGGTCGATCACGCCGTCTGAAAACAGCTCGGTGTGAATACCAAGGTCTTTCTTATCAAAAAGAAATTTCAAGACCGCATCCGGGATCGCGCCGATGCCAAGCTGCATGGTTGCGCCGTCCGGGATCAATACGGCCACATGCCCCGCGATCTTTTCGATAACATCCAAGTTACCTTCGGATGCCATGATATGTTCAGGGATCGGATAATTAACCGGCACAATATGAGTCAGGCGGCTGACATGAATGAATGAATCACCCAATGTTCGCGGCATTTTTTCGTTGACTTCAGCGATAATGATCTTTGCCGACTCTGCCGCTGTTTTGGTGAGTCCCACTTCGACGCCCAAACTGCAAAAGCCATGCTCGTCTGGTGTGGAAACGTGAATGATGGCGACATCCAAAGGCAGGATGCCGCGTTTGAAAAGCAACGGAAATTCTGAAAGCAACACAGGCGTAAAATCTGCGCGGCCTTCCTGCACGGCCTTGCGGATATTCGCGCTGATAAACATGGAGTTCACCCGCAGATGTCCTTCCATTTCCGGGCCGACATAGTCTGCAGAACCAACTGTCAGCGCCTGACAAACTTCAACATCGTTTAGATTCGGCGCATACTCCACCAAAGCCGCGAGGAGTTTCTGCGGCACAGAAACATTGCCGGTAAGAAAAACGCGATTGCCTGATTTGATAACTTTGACAGCTTCCTGGGCTGTGGTTACACGTGATTGATAAATACTTGTTGCAACCATCCTATTCCTCCCTGGCGTTTAGGCGGATAAGATTTCGTAATTTTCCAGCGTGTGTATTGATCGCCAACTCAATGGCTGGATTTTGTTCTATGACAACATCGATGCCGTTATTTGCCACTTCAAGAATATACGGAAGCGCCGCATTCAAAAATACATGACTGGCAGTACGCGCCACCACGCCAGGAATATTCGGTACACAATAATGCACCATGCCCTCGTCGACAAATGTGGGATGCTCATGCGTGGTCGGACGGGATGTTTCCACACAGCCACCCTGATCAATGCTGATATCAATAATGATGGAACGCGGTTTCATGGCGCGCACCATTTCACGCGAGACCACCACCGGCGCGCGTTGACCGCTGATCAGCACTGCTCCGATCACAACATCTGCGAATGCAGTGGCGCGCTCGATATTACGTTTTGTCGAGGTCATCGTCACTGCGCGGGGAAATCGTTCGGATATTTTTTCCAGCACGCTTAAATTTTTGTCTATCACTGTCACTTGTGCGCCTGCGCCAAGCATGGCTTGTGTCGCAGCTAATCCCACAACCCCGCCGCCAATGACCACCACTTCTGCTGAAGGAACACCGGGCAAGCCGCTCAGCAAAATCCCTTTGCCGCCCCAATTATTCTGCAACAAACGCGCCGCGATCTGAGGAGCCATTGCGCCGCAAATCAAACTGAACGGGCGCAATACAGAGAGGGCGCCCGTTGACGCATCGGTGATCTGTTCGTACGCAAGCGCAGTGATCTTCTTTTCCAACAACAGGTCAATTTGATCCTGTGAACTCGAAGCAAGATGAAGCAGCCCGGCCAGGATCGTACCTTCATTCACCCATTCCAATTCATTTTTTAATGGACGTGAGATTTTAAGAAGCAGATCTGCGCGGCCAAAAACCTCCTCTGCGGAATAGGCGATGCGCGCACCCGACTTTTCATAGTCCCGATCACTGAAGCCTGCCCCGACACCCGCATCATGCTCTACGAAAATCTGATGCCCGTTCTGAGAAAGGATATCCACCCCGGCCGGAGAAAGACCCACGCGATATTCAAAGACCCTGCTTTCTTTTGGTATTCCGATGTACATAATATGCCTCCACATAAAAAACCCTAAAGGTTCACAACCTTCAGGGTTTTGAAAATCTACGCCATGTTGAGCACTTCACGAATGGCTGGAAGCGCCCAATCAATTGTTTCCTTATCGATCACCAGCGGCGGGGCAAAACGGATGACGTTATCGTGCGTTTCTTTGGCGAGAATGCCTTTCGTTTGCAAAGCCTCACAAAAACGACGCGCACCTTTCGCCTCAGGTTTGAGCTCAACGCCGATCAACAATCCGCGCCCGCGAACTTCTTTGATATGCGGACTGGAAATTTCGCTCAACTGCTCGACGAAATATTCACCCAATTGCTGTGAGCGTTCCGCCAATTTCTCTTCACGGATCACTCTTAACGCCGCGCGGGATACTGCTGCTGCGAGCGGATTGCCGCCGAATGTGGAGCCGTGCTCGCCGGGTGTGAACAACCCGAGAATGGATTTATCCGCCAGCACCGCTGAGACAGGATAAAAACCGCCCGCCAGAGCCTTGCCGATGATGGTCACGTCAGCGCGGACATCTTCATGATGCGCCGCAAACAGCTTGCCCGTCCGACCAAGACCGGTTTGAATTTCATCCGCCATAAAGAGTACATTGTTCTTCTTGCAAATTTCAGCAACTTTCTTCAAATAACCAGCGGGCGGAATGATGACGCCAGCCTCACCCTGAATGGGCTCCAGCAAAACTGCAGCAGTGTTGGGCGTGATCGCCTTTTCAATCGCGTCCGCATCGCCGTATGCGACGGTGACAAAGCCAGGAGTGAACGGGCCAAAATCGTCGCGATAAGATGGCTCGGTGGAAAATGAAACAATGGTCACGGTGCGTCCGTGGAAATTCCCCGAAGCGACAATGATCTCGGCTTGATGACGCGGCACTTTCTTAACTTGATACGCCCACTTGCGCGCAAGTTTGACAGCCGTCTCAACCGCCTCTGCTCCTGAATTCATCGGCAGCGACATTTCGTAGCCGGTCATCTCGGACAGTTCTTTATAGAGCAGAGGCAATTGGTCATTTCGAAATGCGCGCGACGTGAGCGTGACGCGTTTTGCTTGATCGAGCAGCGCCTGCAAAATTTGCGGATGAACATGCCCCTGGTTGACCGCCGAATATGCGCTCAAACAATCGAGATATTTCTTGCCAGTCACATCATAAACCCAGACGCCTTCAGCTTTTTCGATGACCACATCCAAAGGGTGATAGTTATGCGCGCCGTACTCTTCTTCCATTTTGATAAAGTCTTGTGTGTTCATTAATTTTCCTTTTAGATAAACCTTTATTGCGAGGAGGGTGTACTTCCCAAAGATTGCTTCGGGCAAAATGCGCCCTCGCAATGACAGATAAGATTACGCCACTTCAAACAAACGCGCCAATATCGCCTTTTGCGCATGCAAGCGATTATGCGCCTGCGGGAAAATGACCGAATGTTTGCCATCGGCAACTTCATCTGTCAATTCGTGGTTGCGATGCGCTGGCAGACAGTGCATAACGATCACATCTTTATCTGCTTCGCCGACCAGTTTCGCATTGACTTGATATGGAGGGAAAACCAGTTCACGTTTGGCGGTTTCCTCTTCCTGTCCCATCGAAGTCCATGTATCGGTATAGATCACATGCGCGCCTTTGACAGCTTCATGCGGATCGCGCAGAAAGGTCAGCTTACTTTTTGTTTTCTTCACGATCTTCCGCGCGACTTCAATTGCGTTGGGATTTGTGTCATAGCCTTCGGGAGTCGCGACAGTAAAATTCCAGCCCAATTTGGCAGAGACATGCATCAATGAAGTCGTTACATTATTCCCATCACCAATATAACTGACATTCAAGCCGCTGGCTTTTTTCCCGAATTTTTCCTGAATGGTCAGCGCATCCGCCATGCCCTGGCAGGGATGGTTGTAATCGCTCAAGCCATTCACAACGGGAATCTCGGCCCAGGTCGCAAGCTCCAGAACATGATCGTGCTCGAAGACTCTCGCCATGAGCGCCTGCACATAACCCGACAAGACTCGCGCCACATCCGCAATGGATTCGCGTTTGCCGAGGCCGATCTCACTCGGTGAAAGATACAGCGCGTCGCCGCCGCAATGGCGCATGGCCATGTCAAATGAAATACGGGTACGCAAGCTTGGTTTCTGAAAGATCATTCCCAATACCTTGCCTTTGAAGATCGGCTTGTTACCTTTTTTGAAATATTGTTTCTTTAGTTTCACTGCCAGATCGAGCAAATCTTGAATTTCATCAGATGAATAATCTGAGATCGCGAGAAAATCTTTCATGTGAGTCTCCTTAAGACTGAGTATAACTTTATTGTCCCATTCCGGCATATTTTTTAAGCGCGGTGTTTTTCAATTTACATTCGCACTTTTTTCCAGTAGCGCAGCAGGCCATCTGCGCTCATGGCGATCGGGTTTGCCAGCGCATAAGACTGGATCACATCTTCACTCAAGTTTTCAGCGCGGCATTGTTCATTCATCAAACCTTCCAACTTCGCGCGCAATTCATCCACGGGCGGGTTGGCGGGCATAATTTCTTCGAGCCATTTTTCGGTCGCATCTAAATTCTTTTGCAATTCATTCAACTGCCAATCGGCGTCATCAAAAATCCCAAAATGAGTTGGCGCGATGCGCGTAAATTTCAAGACGCGCAATCGTGTAATGCTTTCACGCCATCTTCCAAAATGCAATTCAGGCGGAGGCATCGGCGCGCGCAAATATGGATAGCCGGGAATCCGCACTCCGCCCACGTCACCTGTAAAACACACATCCTCAAACAAATAAGCATAATGATGTTCGGCATGACCAGGAGTATTGACCGCGATAAATTTCAAATTGCCGATTATGATCTCTTCGCCATCCTGCGGGACTGTGAGTTGATCCTGTGCAACGGGCAGGAATTCACCCCAGAGAGTTTGCATCTTATCCCCGTAAATGCGCGTGGCGCTGGCGATGAGTTTCTCGGGGTTAAGCATGTGTGCCGCGCCATTCGGGTGGACAAATATTTGCGCACCCTGACGGGCAAGCCAACCCGCAGCGCCTGCGTGGTCGAGGTGAATGTGTGTGAGCAGTACGTGGGTAATGTCACGGGGAGATAAATTTTCTTTTGCAAGACCAGCTTCCAGCGCGGAAAGAGTCGAGCCTGGTCCGCTTTCGATCAGTACTGCGCCATATTCATGTCGAATTAAATAAGATGCGATGGCTTGCGTCTTATTTTGAAAATTCAAATCTATTGTGATAATACGGGAGTTTTCCATTGACTCATATCCTGTGTATTAATGGAGGCGGGAACAACTGAAAGCGCCTGCGTGAGATCAGCGTCACATTTGATGACCACGACAGGCACACGCCGCTCGCGCAGAGAATTGATAAGTTTATCGGTGCCGCGCAAGCCGCCAAATGTTTCGGCATCTAACAGCACGACCATGGGCCGCAAAAAACGTCTCTGTAGATCATCGACCGCGTGAATGAGATCGGGGCGCACGGTTGGGGTAATAAGGATGACGCTTGAGCCTTGCGGCAACTGCGAGGATTGCACCGCGACAAGCGCCGCAATGGAAAGGCTGCCATTGGCTTCGACAAAAGCCAGCGTCTCCAAAATTTTTGATTCCTGCCTTTCGCTATGTTCCGCGGAAAGTACGGTGAAAGTTTGGCCCGCGCTGACGTATCCCACCGCGCGGCGTTGACCGACAAAATAATGGGCAAGTGAAGCTGTGATGCTGATGGAATATTCAAGCGTGGATGGCGGCATTTTGAACTTTGACTTTTTCTTAAACATCAATACTTCCACTGGAATTTCTTCCACTTGGTGTGGTTTTGCATAATGCACATCTTTTTGAGAATCAAGATACAGCCAGATCTCTGCCTGCGGATCCTGCTCAAATTCCTTGACCATTAACTGATTGCGTCTGGCGCTGGTCGGCCAATGGATGCGCTTCATCGCATCACCATGCACGTATTCACGCACTCCCGCCGCGTGTGGAGTAATGTCAGATGATTTTCTGCGAATGACTTGTCCGCCGGGTAGAAGCCCCGGCGGAAATTGGAATGAATTTATTTCAAAGATGACGGGAAATACCACAAGTGTTTGAGTTGACTCAATTTCTTTGCTTGTACTAAAAAAACCAAACGGGTCGCCGGTGGAGATGCGCGTCGGGCCGAGCAAAAAACCTCCACGGTTGGTGAGCCAGGTGCGCGCAAGGTAAGTCTGTTTTTGGCGGCCGTTCAGATAAGTAAACAAGCGCGAGCCAGCCGCAAAGGGAATCAGAGATTGATTAATGATCTCGGCCCACGGTATGATCACACGGCTAGTATTGGTAACTTCAAATTTTTCTTCAAAGATGTCACCAACATTTGCGCGTTGAACGCGGGCATTCCTGATGACATGCAAACCACGGACTGCCCAGCGCATCCACAGCCAACTGCCGACTGTCAATAAAATGCCGAGGTAGAGGAAACGTGAATACATAATGGTGCCGGTTGTCAGTACTCCCAAAGAACCGATCACCAAGATCAAGGCGAGTATGATTCGCCCTGATCTCATTTTGTATTCTTCCGTTCTGGTTCGGAGGCAAAGTCACCGCCGGGTACGGGCATGGCGTGGACAATTTCCTGTATGATGCGGTCTGAACTTAGGTCACTCAAACGCGCGGCGGGGCTGACAATAATGCGATGTGCCAGGACAGCCACCGCCAGCGCTTGAATATCATCCGGCAAAACAAAGTCGCGTCCCATCAACGCGGCGCGCGCCTGTCCCGCGCGGGCAAGCGAAAGACTGCCGCGCGGGCTTGCACCCAAATAGACATCTGCGCTCTGACGAGTGCGGGTGGTTAATTCAACAATGTATCGTTTAATGGCTGGCGAAATATAAATACGCTTTACATCATCAACTGCCTGTAATATTTCTTTCAACTTCACAATAGACTTCAACGCCACAAATGGATGTTGTATCTGCTGGTCATCCAGCACGCGGATCTCGTCCTGCATCGACGGATATCCCAGCCGCAAGCGAAGCAGAAAACGATCGAGCTGCGCCTCAGGAAGTGGAAATGTGCCTTCATATTCAATTGGGTTTTGGGTCGCCATCACCATAAATGGTTTTGGCAAAATATGGGTCGTGCCATCCACGGTCACCTGACGTTCTTCCATCGCCTCAAGCAGCGCGGCCTGAGTTTTCGGGGTGGCGCGGTTGATCTCATCCGCAAGAATGATCTGCCCGATGATCGGGCCCGGGCGGAATTCAAATTTATTCTTTTGCTGGTTGTAGATGGAGACCCCGGTCACGTCACTTGGAAGCATATCTGGCGTGAACTGAATCCGATTGAAAGTGCAATCCAACGAACGGGCAAGACTGCGCGCCAGCATGGTCTTTCCGACGCCGGGCACATCCTCTATTAGCACGTGTCCCTGGCACAACAATCCGATCACGATCAATTCTATAGATTGGCGCTTTCCAACGATCACCTTTTCAAGATTACCGATAACATGCTCACTAAATGCTTTTATATCTGCCATAAATAAATATCCTTTTGAAGAGATAAATGATTCTATCATGCAGCTTGCAATCGTGTATAATTTCGGGCACGCCCCAGTAGCTCAATGGATAGAGCGCCTGACTTCGGATCAGTAGGTTCCGGGTTCGACTCCTGGCTGGGGCACTAAAAACGGCACAAAAATGCCATAAAAACGCCAAAAATTGGCAAAAAGAGGGCTTCCAACACTGGAAGCCCTCTTTGCATGCTAAAAGTACAGCAACCGTACAGCAACCGAAACACTACGCATTTCCTCTTATGAAATAATATCCTTGCGTAATATAAGCAGTCCTTCTTTATTTCAATTGATTAATTTCCTCGCTTATATCAATAGGCATCAATAATTCATCTAGTTTTTCAGCGGCATCAGCTTGCATGGATGGAATCACATGGCTGTATGTATTGAGAGTCATCGATATATCAGAATGCCCTAATCGTTCCTGAACAACTTTTGGATGTGTGCCCTGCAAAAGCATTAATGTTGCCGCGGTGTGCCTTTTATGGGGAGCTCCCCATAATCCAACACTCTACATAATGGCGTATATGGTGAGCGCGTGGGCAACACAAAACAGTTTAGTTCTGGGACAGGTCAAAGTCAACGAGAAAACGAATGAAATCAAAGCGATCCCTGAATTGCTGTCCGTACTGGAATTGCATGGTTGTATTATCACGATTGATGCG
>JAPLGS010000013.1:0-1119 GCA_026390015.1 Chloroflexota bacterium
AGCCCAGTTATTTTGTTCCACATCCCTACCCGCCAAATTATGAGTATTATCCTTATTCTGATGCAGCATCTAATTTTGACATATTAAGTCAATTTGCTCTGATCGGTCAGGGATATAACAACGGTGTTTTCTTTGAAAGGGCCTTTTATATAGGATTTCTGTTGCTCTTGCATGTGCTGGCTGGGCAGGAGTACGCTCAAGTGGTTGCATTGCAAGCTGTAATTTTTGCCGTGTTGCCAGGAATTTTATACCTTTTGGGGAAAGCCATTCACAGCCGCTCCTTTGGGGTGATCCTTGCCGTATTGGCAATATTGCGTGGGATCAATGGAATTGCCGCCAGCAACCTGATCGATAGCGCCAGCCAGAAACAAATGATGTCAGATTTCCCTGTAGCTATCCTTGTCGCGGGGTTTGCATTAATGGCGGTTAAATGGCTGAAAGCTCCCAACAAAAATTATCTTTATGGACTTTGGGCTGGCGGAATAATTGGTTTGGCGATCATGGTGCGCACTCATGCGCTTTTTCTTGTGCTGGTTGCGATTTTCCTGGCCGCGATTGCTTATAGAAATCAGAAATTGCGCGGGTTATTGGTCTCCACTCTTCTGTTGATGACTCTGTTTGCGAGTATGATGCCATGGGAAGTTCATAGTGGGGTGTCTGTTTTTGATGGTTTTATGATAAGAATTCGAGGGACGATTAACAGCCGGTACCACTCTAATCCCGATCCGCTTCCAACTCCCACTCCACAAGGTAATAATTCGTCTTCATTGAGCTTTGTAAGTTGGGTACCAGAAACCAGGGATGCTGATTTGATCGCGAGTTTGCCTTTACGGGAATCCGGAGTCTACCCATCGTCTTTTTCTGCATCTTCATCCTTGATACATGCTGTTAGGGGTGACATCCACGTCCCCTTACTTCTGAGGTCGATTACAACCAACTTTCTGCATAATATAGTTACATCGGTTTTTATTTTACCGACCTCTCCCGTTTTTCACGATCTCCGCCATACGGTAAAAACAGCTACTCCATTCTGGCAACAATACTGGGATGGCAGGCTGGGAATAGGCGCTGGCTTTTTCTTTTTATTTAATCTATTGATGATCGCTCTTGGGATCGGAG
>JAPLGS010000013.1:1217-7214 GCA_026390015.1 Chloroflexota bacterium
CTTTCCGCTTTGATTCCGCTGGGTTCCTTTCTCTTTTATAACCTGGCGAATGCTTTTGCCCGCACTTCCGGCGGCCGCTATATTGCCCCCGTCGATTGGGTTGTCATTTTTTATTTTGCTCTTGGTTTGTTCCAGATCATTCTTTGGGGAATGGTGGTGTTTGGATTGAAAGGCAACTTGAAGTCTCAGGATGAGACAGAGGAAGATACTTGGAGTTGGAAACCGATGATAAAAGCCCCTGGGATCATCCTCTTCTTTTTACTGATTGGGACATCCCTACCTTTATCGGAACATTTTTTTCCGAGACGCTATCCCGTTCAATCCCAAGCCGAGCTGCTTACAACTGTTGAGCGGGAAGGGTATTTGCAGGAAGTTGGATTTAATTCGGAGACTCTGAAATCTTTATCTGCCCAGCCTGATTTTATGATTATAACGGGACGTGCTCTGTATCCGCGTTACTTTTCAAAGAATAAAGGCTTGTCAAAAAGAACATATCCCTATCAGGTAATGGGATTTCCAAGAATAGCCTTTACTATGATCGGCCCGTCCGGGATAAGCAATGTGGTATTGCCATTGGAGGAGTCGCCTGATCTTCCCAACGCATCTGATGTGATTGTGCTTGGCTGTCAGCAGGCAGATGGAGGCATTAATGCTCTGGTTGTTGTAGTGATTACAGAGAAGAGAGCAATCTATATACGTCAGCCGCAGACAGCGCTTAGCTGTCCTTAGCGCACCTGGGCTGATATAAAAATAGATTCAGATAGGCACTGGAAATTGATCTTATTTTTGTTTCTTGCAATCAAGGTGGTCGAGTGCTAAAAACATTACCAACAGGCGAAATTGTGTAATAGTCAAACAAAAGATGAACACTTGTAATTACATAAGCCAGAGCCGTTTGGCGAATTCATTGGGAGAAAGTCCCGGAATGGGTAACCCTTGATGAGGCCGATCATTGAATTCGGGCAAAAAGATGTTCAACGAAGCGAATAATTCCTGATCGGTCGCCCAAGTTTTGTGTACGGACAAAACTTTCGGCAATTCCATTGGATTGAGCAGTCAACTACACCTGAATGGGACGATGAAGCCCAAACTTTTCAGGTCACACATTGCTTCCATCCTCTATTTGAGAAGAGATTTGCAATCGTAACGTGCCACCATAACTGGGGGGAGGCTCGCGTATTTTATCATGCCGAAGCAGGGGAACTCTGTTCTCTCCCATTGGCCTGGACCAGTTTGGTGCCAAGCGATTTATTCGTGCAGATAAGGGCTGGGCGAGCAGCTTTTCGGATTAGCGACTTACTGGAATTGTCTCGGTAATCGGTGTACTGAGTCAGGGCAAATCGAATGAAACCTGACCCGCTCCAACCTATCTGTCCAAAGTGTAAAGGGTATTTTGCCGTCGTAGGCGGAGGAAATGTAAAGTTTATTTTGCCGCCAATTTACCCACCACCCATTGACAAAGATCAAATAGATTCCATAATGAGAATATCGATCCAGCGTTTATGGTGCTTGCTTATGCATGGGTCGGGAGGCCTCAATGGACACGCCGACGCGATCCAGCAACAAAAGCGATTATCTTCGCCAGTATGCGAGCTTGAATCATCATCCCGAAAGGGTGCATGCCCCCCTATTCCTGACACACCCCTTCTTCGATCCACACGATTTGATACAGGTGAAATACGAATAGTTGCGTCAGGTCAACCGGGAACAGCTACCGGTAACCACGGCAACAACGCTATTTGGTTTTTCGCGGATGACTTTTTATCAGGCGGAACACCGTTTTGCTGTAGAAGGATTGACAGGGCTGCTGCCACGCCCAAAAGGACCACGTCGGGCATACAAATTCTCGGAAAGTGTTTTGCAGAGGCTACTGCAAATTTTACAAGACGAACCAACCTTGCTGGTGTTGGACTTACAACAGCGTTTAGAGCAAGACATGGGGCTTTGTGTTCATCCGCGCAGTATCGAGCGGGCGCTGATTCGAGCTCGAAAAAAAATCTCTCAGTGCACACATCGATCCGTGTGCCAATACGTTCCCCGGCAATTTTGCTCCAGGATTACGAGAATCTTCGTTGCCAAGCATTCCAGGCCAGCACTCCATCGCTGGAAAGCATCCTATTGGAAAAACAAGGAATGGCAGCCTGGATGCAGTTCACACCAGATCACGCGCCAGTCTTTTCGGAACAAAACCTGCCGCTTTCGCCTGATCTGATTCGGGTGCTGACCAATCTGGTGATTGGAAGCCATCGGGAGGCACAAAATGAATAATCTCGGTATCCAAACCAAGGTGACCGCAATGCACCTGGCGCGGGATGCCTTTTTGTATGTGCGCCAGTCCACTTTACACCAAGTATTACAAAACAACGAGAGCACTCAGCGCCAGTATCCAGCGAGCGCGTGCACACGATTGATTGTGATTTAGGTCATTCAGGCGCATCCAGCGTCGACCGGGCCGGGTTCCAACAACTGGTCAGTGAAGTCAGTTTAGGGCACGCCGGGGTAGTCTTGGGGCTAGAAGTTTCTCGACTGGCACGCAACTCGGCAGATTGGCAGCGTCTATTAGAATTATGCGCTCTGACCGATACACTCATCCTGGATGAAGATGGGCTCTATGATTGCAACGATTTCAACGATCGCCTACTGCTGGGATTAAAAGGAACCTTGTGTGAAGCGGAACTACATTTCTTGCGTGCCCGCATGCGAGGTGGTCTGCTCAATAAAGCCCGGCGAGGAGAGCTGGCCTGTTCTCTACCAGTTGGACTGAGGTATGATGAACGCAAGCAGATCCGCCTGGATCCTGACCAGCAGGTTCAGCAAGCCCTCCGATTGCTCTTCGATACGTTTCAGCGTCTTGGTACTGGACATGGCATCGTCGTCCATTTTCGTCAGGCTGGTTTATTGTTTCCACGATGTATTCGGAGTGGAACGCACAAAGGCGAAGTTGTTTGGGGCGAACTGACCCTGAACCACGTCCTACGGGTACTACACAATCCGCGTTATGCAGGTGCTTTTTGTTTTGGACGAACACGTACGCGCACCTGGCCAGATGGCAGTCATCATATTCGGCGATTGGCACAGGAAGAATGGTTGTGCCTGATCCCTAATTTACATGTTGGATACATTTCTTGGGAAATTTTCCAAGACAATCAACGCCGGTTACTGGAATGTTCTCAGGCGCATGGCAAAGATCGCCGTCAAAGCCCCCCTCGTGAAGGACCAGCGTTGCTGCAAGGGCTGGTAGTATGTGGTGTTTGCGGGCGAAGAATGACAGTAAGGTATCACCAACGCCAGGGAAACCTGTTTCCCGACTATGTCTGTCAAAGGGAGAATGTCGATCGCGCCGCGCCGCGCTGCCAGCACCTACCTGGACATGCTGTGGATGCCGCTATAACTCAATTATTGCTGCAAAAGATGACGAGCATGGAATTGTCGGTGTCCATTGCTGTTCAGGAAGAAATAGTGGCGCGTGAGGTAGATGCGAATGCTTTGCGTGTCAAACAAGTGGCACGCGCGCAGTATGAAGCAGATCTGGCTGGACAACGTTACCGGCGTGTGGATCCTAATAACCGCCTGGTGGCCAGCTCATTGGAGGCTGAATGGAATGCGGGCCTGCGTGCGCTTCAAGATGCACAACAAGAGGCAGAACGCCAACTCCAAAAAGGTCAGCTACAAATGGATGATGCCGTATGTGCTGAGATCCTGGCCTCATCCAGTGATTTTCCATCAGTATGGAATGATCCACATACCACGCAGCATGACCGTAAACGGTTGGTCCGTTTCTTGATTGAACGCCACCCAAACACTCACCCTTTCTGCGCCCCAACGGAGTTGGGAAATCTGGGAAACTTCCCAGGAAGTGGTGGCAATGGTCGATGCTTTGCTGAACGAGTACACCGACCAACAGATAGCGGAAATTCTCAATGAGCGTGGCATCCATCCAGGCAAAGGTGGCATTTTCCGGGGACGTTTAGTCGGCAATATTCGCCGCCAATATAATTTGATAAACCGTTTCGAACGGTTGCGTGCCAAGGGGTTACTGACCGTTCAGGAGATCGCTGAGAGACTGGAAATTACCTGGGTTACTGTGCGTAAATGGCGTCAAGCCGGGCTATTGCGAGGGTATGCTTACGATGACAAAAATGATTATCTGTATGAACCACCCAGTGAAGATGCTCCAACTAAATCCATGGGCCAAAAACTGTCCAAACGCTGCCGATTTCCCCAGGTAGAGCTTGGATCTCTATGTACAAAGGAGGTGCAGTATGAATCATAATCATAATCCTTTGTACGCGGATCATTGGGGAGACACAAACAAAACAAATTCGTTTTTACATCTCCAGTCTTCCCAGCGATGCAAAACGTATTTTGGAAACGGTTCGCAAACATTGGTCTATCGAAAACGAACTGCATTGGGTTTTGGATGTCGCTTTGAATGAAGATCGCAGTCGAGTACGCAAAGATCAGGCTCCAGAAAACTTTGCTGTTCTTCGTCATATTGCTCTCAATTTACTCAAACAGGAGAAAACTGCTAAAGGCGGCATCCATGCCAAACAACTTCAAGCTAGTTGGAGGGAAGATTATCTCCTCAAAATCCTTGCCGCTGCAAATTAGATGCGATTGCCCTGCAACGAATACCCTTCGTGGGATAAAACGATTTACCCCTATGATAGAATTGCCGCTGTTGTACTTGGCCTTGTGAGTTCAACTATTGAATGTATAGACAAAGCCTTTTCTCAGTGAACTTGAAAAAAATATTCATCAGGGAACAGTTGAACAAAGATCTCTTACCACGGTTGCTCCGAGACGCGGAGGTTTCACCTTGGTTTTCTCTGCGACTTCTTGTTTCCGTGGTTCAAAAAAGTATGCAACCCATTCCTGACCATTACAGAATTTGTGAAAAAATAAATTATCCTGCCAGGAGAGTTAACAATAAAAATGGAATTCGTGCCCACTCAAATTCCTGATGTCGTTTTAATTCAGCCAAGGATCTTTGAAGACGAGCGCGGCTTTTTTTTGGAAAGCTATCAAAAAGAGCGCTTTTCCGCTGCGGGGATTCACGCAGACTTTGTCCAGGATAATCATTCAGCTTCGTCAAAAGGTGTTCTGCGCGGCTTGCATTATCAGGTCTGTCAGCCGCAGGGGAAGTTGGTGCGGGTGGTCGTTGGTGAGGTCTTTGATGTTGCGGTCGACCTCCGCCGCCATTCATGGACTTTTGGATGCTGGGTGGGTATATCCCTTTCAGCAAAGAAAAAGAACCAATTATGGATCCCGCCTGGTTTCGCACATGGGTTTTATGTGACAAGCGAAATGGCTGAAATTCTTTACAAAGCTACCGATTATTATGCACCACAGTGGGAGCGCTCCTTGTCCTGGAATGACCCGGTACTGGGGATTGACTGGCCGCTCACAAATGGCGAACTTCCGACATTGGCTGAAAAAGACCGGCGGGGGTCCCTTTTAGCAGACACTGAGCTCTATGATTGATTTTCCGGAGAATTCATGAAAAAAGTTTTAGTCACAGGCGGGGCGGGTTTTATTGGCTCCAACTTCGTGCATTATTTGCTGGGCACTGCGCGCGATTTAAAAATACAAATTGTAAATCTGGATGCCTTGACCTACGCTGGCAGTCTTGAAAACCTTAAGGATCTGCCAGAGGGGCATTACACTTTCGTGCAAGGCGATATCTGCAACCGTGATCTGGTACGCGGCTTGCTTGACCAGTATCAAATTGATACCATTGTGCACTTTGCGGCTGAATCGCATGTCGATCGTTCCATTCTCAGTCCCGAACCTTTCATTCAGGCGAATGTGATCGGTACTTTCACCCTGCTCGAGGCGGCGCGCCAATACTGGTTGATCGAAAAAGCTCTACCGATTGACGAGATTCGCTTCCACCATGTCTCGACGGATGAGGTCTATGGGACTTTGGATCCCGAAGACCCCGCCTTTTCTGAGACCACTCCGTATGCTCCCAATTCACCCTATGCGGCTTCTAAA
>JAPLGS010000101.1 GCA_026390015.1 Chloroflexota bacterium
GCTTACTTATTAGCCGAACGACAGGTCTCCCCAGGTAAGAACGTTGGCTTTCCCTGCGCACTTGTCGCATTTACTTCCCCAAGTCCTTGATCGCATTGGGCTTCGTTGTTTCTTGCCAACTCGCCCGACTTGGATAGCCTCACATGCGCTTCGTATTCCTCAAGTCGCAGGTTTGCTTCCGGCCGCTTCGCGTCCAGACCTTGCCTCACGACAACGCCCTTGCTTTCTGCTAACAGTTGGTGCAATCAACCTCTGTATGGGTCTTTCACCCGTTAGTCAACGCCCATGCTGGGCGCACAAGAACAACGTCCCCTTTATACAAAGGGGACGTTGAATTTTAATGCGCTTAATATCAGTGTTGGATCAATCTACTTTTCCGCCGCACCCGCAGTGATCCATTGGATGACGTTATCGAGTTCCCCGGGAGTCAGGTTTGTAAAGTGATCCGCAGACTGGATTTTTATTAACAGGCTGTTGGCAGAATCACCGGGCACAATGACCGGGCCATCCACGCCGCCTTTCATCGCGGCAGCATAAGTGGAAAGATCCAATCCCTTGGGCGCCGTTTCGCCTTCAGTGTGACAGCCCGTGCATTTGATGGTGAACAGAATGCCAACGTAGTTTTGGTAGGTTGGGTCACCTGTCAATATCGGAACTTCCAATTTTGGTTCAGGCGGAGGCAGTTGGCTCTTGATGATCTCGCGCAGGGCTGGTGCATCAAAACCGGCATAGGTGAATACGCTTCCATGGCAGGCGCTGTTGGAACAGAAGGATGTATTGCTCGTGCCGCCGGGGTCTTTGGTATCGTGGCAATTTGAGCACGACGGGCCGATCGCCTGATTGTGCATGGAGATCCAGTTTGGATTGAAATGGGTTTGTGGTTCCAATCCGCGGCTGATCTCGATCTTCGTCAAGAAATCATCCGACTTCGCAACGACAGGCACCGCGTGACAGATATTACATTCGAGGCGCACAGATTCATTCTTGTCGTTTAGATGCTTGCCATCATGACAGCGGAAACAACCCGGCGAGTTGATATGACCCAGATTGTTGGGATAGGTGCTGGAATCCACTTGCTGGTCATTGAATACTGACTGATCGTAGATCGTCTGCAGCTCGAGAACCGCACTCTTGATCTTTTCACCGTTCTGGCTGTAAACATCAAACAGGTTTTGTTTGTAATCATCTTCAAGCGCAGAAATAGCTTTCATCGCTTCAGCACGCGATCCGTATTTCACGGAAAGCACATCCACTGCTTTTTTATGCATGAACGGAATAGTCGGATCGATCAGCCCCTTGGACATGGCCTCATCCACCGAATCAGATGGCTGTTTAAACGTATGAGTAACGCGGTTATGACAGGTCACACAATCCATGGTCTTGAGCTTGCTCTCGTCCATGCTGGCGGGGTCGAAGCCTGATTCAATGTCCGTGTATTCCACGAAAGTACCGTCTTCGTTATACACGCGCACATATGGAATTTTCTGGTCCAATTCATCCGTGGAATAATACATGACCTTGCTGGAGATGTGCCAGTGAATACCGCGCGCATTGTTCTCACGGCTGCTTCCGCCGCCGGTCTTCATTATGAGGTAAATATTGGTAGCGGTATTATCGCGGTCGCTGGCAAAGCGGTCGATCTTGCGCAGGCTGTCATCGGAGAAAGTTTCGGGGTGATGACACTTTTCGCAGGTATCGCGCGCGGGACGCAAAGCCCTTGCGCGGATGGGGAATTCATACAGTTTGAACATTTCATAATATGTTTCTTTAATGCCTTGCGTCTTGCGCATGGCCTGATTTAGAAATGACGCGCGCCCGATGTGACATTCCTCGCAGGTAACATTCGCATGAGGGGAGTTCAGGAAGGCAACGCTTTGAGGCGGCATGGTGTGGCAGGCCGTTCCGCAAAACTCATTCGAGTTGGTGTAATCCCAACCTTTCATGCCACCTGCAAAACCCAGCAAGATCACGATCAATAATGCGGCGTAAGGCAGAAAAAATTTCCAGCGGGGTGCGTCTGGATTGGGATAGAAAAACTTTGCGATCCGTTCTCGTAATTTCATTATTCCTCCGTTTACTTGTCTTTGGCTAAGATCACAAGTAAAAAAATGTTGGCAGCTTAAGGTTATTTATGGTACTGGCGTTTGCGGAACATAGATCTGAGGCTCCGTCAGCGGCTCGATGGTTGTAAGCGCAGTATCTTCAACGTTGATAAACCCTAAGATTCCGGCAAGCATACCCAGAGTCAGAAATGCGGCGATGGGAAAGTAGATCATCTGGCGTTTGCGAATGGTCGCCCGGTCAGGACGACGATTCGCACTGCCGGCTTTGATCTCATCAAGCTCAAGAGGATGTTCATGAAGCATTTCCGCTTCGGTCTGCAGGCCTGTGAACATGGCCTTATTGAAGCGTTTGATATGCACACCATAAATGTGCCAGATGATGATGGCAAGCACCGCGAGGACCGCTTCGCCTCCATGCGCGGCTTTGGCAGCCGGGACGAATTCGCCGGGCAAGTAGTGCGTGGAGGTGATGGGATTCCACATCAGGAAGCCGGTAGCGCCCATGACAGCCGCGCCCCATACGAACGCCCAGTATTCCAATTTCTCCTCAAATGTATACCGCCCCATTTTCGGGTATTCTTTTACGAAACCGATGTTATAAAAAAGCGCCTGAATGCCGTCTTTCGCATCCTGCAAAGATGGGAGCATGGACATTTTATCGCGCATCACAAAAACGCTGTATCCCATGACAAGAATATGCCAGGCCGTGCCAAACATCATGATAATAGCGGCGGTGTGATGAACAAAACGCAGGTTCTCAATGCCGCCCAGCGCCTGCAAAATGGCCGCGCCTGCAGTGGAACTGGGATATTTTTGAGGTATGCCCGTCAGCCCCAGCGTGCTAAAAGATAGCACCATGATAATATGTTCGATGCGCCGCCAGACTGGAAAGCGTTCGTAGGTTTGTGTTTCAATTTTCTTGCTCATACGTGTTTAACTCCTTTAATGCTGTTGACAATACGTCTGAAGATATCGGTCAGGACGAAGAAGATCATGCCACCCAGCACCGCGGGAATGAAGAATTTATAGAACAGGTTGACGGCATATACGATGGGGTAATGTTCGGGGCTGGGCTCGTAGTGACTCATCCACGCACTGGGAAAGTCGATTGTCGCATCGGGGTGGCAACGCTGGCATTTGACGAGCAGGTTTTCGCGCAGGGCAATCCCAGTTTTCGGATTATCCACTTTGGAGATATTGTGCACGCCATGACAGTCGGTACAAACAGGTTTATTGGTGGGCTGACCGGGAAATTCCTCTTCGAAAAGTTTTACGGTCGTGCCGTGGAAATCGGCCACATAGGAATTTAGCACGTTGGTGGTGATGCCATACTTATCCATAATGGCCGGATCGGTATGGCATTTGGCGCACAGGAAGGGTGTGCTATTGCGGAAGCTGACCGTGGTGGGCTTTTGAATATTATGGACACCATGGCAATCAATACAGGTTGGCACATCGGTATTTTTTTCCTGGGTGAGCGCATTCCCATGCACGCTGGTTTTATATGCATCGTAAATTACACTATGACATTTCGAGCAGGTTAAGGGAATATTAACGCGCGCGGCGGGGGTCAACTCGCCGCTGGTCTTGCCGGTCAGTCGTCCCTGCGTGTGCGGGTTATGACAATCTGTGCAGATGGCCGCATTCGTATTGCCGCCATCTATCGCGCGCTGATGAACACTATCCTGCACTTTAAGGAATTGATCTTCATGACATTGCTTGCAAACCACAAAGAGGGTAAAGGAAAAGGCGCGCGCGTTCTTCGATTTTACTTTGGGGTGGGGATAATCATTAATGTCGGTATGACAATCCACGCACATGATGCCTTCATCCGAGTGAACCGAGTTGCCGAACTGCGTGGGATTGATCGTTGCCGGGATCATATCCTTGCCGAGTTTGAAATCCAAACCATCCTCTTGATGACACGCAAGGCAAAAATCATTGGCGGGTTTGTCTTCCTGATAAACTGGTTCGGCTTGAACGGGCGTCACAAAAGATACGACACCATACGCGAAAAAAAGCAATCCCAAGAGCAGGGTAAGACTTGCCCTGAGCGAAATCCCAGAGTGCGTGGATCGAATTTGTTTTCCAAGTCTCATTACGTCATTCTCCTAGATTAAGAAAGTCGTGCGTGATTATAGTCTGTAAAAGAGTCGCACATCAAAACAATAGCGGGCGCTGATGCGCTCGCCATTATTTGATCAGCAAGAAAGCAGGTTTATTTTTCTTCATCCAGTTTGGAAGCAGGCTGTCCGGTTACGCGCTCATATTCCCTGCCGTGGAATTTTTTCATTTCATCTTCACTCAAACGCCCTGTAAAGATGCTCAAGTTCAGGCGTTCGATGTGAACATGATAGAAGTGCCAGATCACGATGAAGATCGCCGCAACTACAGCTTCTGTGCTGTGCGCCATCTTGGAAGCCGGCACCACCCCGCCCGGCAGGAATTGCGTAAACTGCACCGGGAACCAGATGATAAATCCGCTGATCCCCATCAGCGCAAAACCGAAGAACAGGAACCAGTAGGTTACTTTTTGTTCAAAGTTATATCTTCCATAGACAGGTTTATCCCTGCGCAGGAAGAAGAGGTATTGCAGCATGTGCCAGGCATCATAAATATCCTGCATATTAGGAAACATGTCGGCAGACATTTTACGACGCGCCATCAGGTAGATCGCTCGTCCCAGATGATAGATCGCTTCCAACGCGAGCACGATCGCCGCGATGTGATGGACCTGGCGGATAAACTCCACCCGCTCCGGCGTAGACAATAGATCCTGACTCCATGACATGCCGCGATATTTCTGCGGCAGGCCGGTGATCAACAGAACGAAGCTGCTCAGGATGAGGATGGCATGTTCCCAGCGCTGCCCAAGCATGAAGCGCGTAAATGTTCTTTCTTGACGTGCGATCGCACTATTGATGGGTTTCTTTCCACTCATGACAGGGTACTCCTCACGCGATCCACAATGGAGTGGATGATCTGCAACAATACGTAAATAATACATATCCACAAAATAAAGGGGGTAAAGGATGTGTAGAATTTATCAACATAGAAAAGGGTCGGCGTGCGGGCAAGGCTGATCTCGTTATGCCCGGTCCAGGCGTCGGTCCAGTTGGGGCCGGCGGTCGGGTGGCATTTCTGACAGGTCGAAAGTAAATTCTTGGGGTTCACTTTGGAGGTTGGGTCACTTGCCTTCTTCATATCATGAACGCCGTGGCAATCCGTGCATACCGCGCTATCGTGCCAGACCGCGCCCCAGCGCGCCTTGTACACAGAAATGTCGACGCCGTGCCATGACCGCTTGTAAATGCTGTACACGTCGGAAGACAGCCCGTATTTGTCCATCAACTTTTTGTCGGCGTGACAGCCTGCGCACAGCTCGGGGCTATCCATGCGGAACTGTACCGTGCGCGGGTCTTGAATGTTATGCACACCGTGGCAGTCTGTGCAGACAGGCACATCAGGATTTCCATCCGCGATGAGAGCCGCGCCGTGCACACTTTGTTTATAGGCATCCACAATTTCAACATGGCACTTGCTGCAGGTTTCAGAAACCAGGGTGCGCGGTTCATTGGGCTTGCGCGTATCATGATGACCGTGACAATCGGTACAAACAGGAGACTCTGTATTTCCCTCGCTTGCAACCTGCGCGTGCATGCTATCCTGAGTCTTTGCGTAATTATCAGAATGACACTTTTCACAGGTCTTATAGTAATTGAGGGAGAGTTCCCTTTTGGTTTCGTATTTCAGCTCTGGATGCGGATATGTGGAAATATCGTTATGGCAGGCTTCACATTCAATTCCCTTATTGCTATGCACGGAATGATCCAATTGATCCTGCGAAACATATAGGGAGAGAGTTTCACCGCTTTTCAGGGTCATGCTCAAAGTGGAATCGCCATGACAGGTTAAGCAGTACTGTTCAGTCTGCTGCATGGGAGGTTTGGCGACGGCGGGAAATGTCACGAACAAACTCGCCAGCAGAACGATAACGCCTGTAATGACCAACCACGGCGCTTGTCGGTAAAGATTGCGCGTTGTCATTGGTTTTGCTCCTTCTTCTTTTTTGAAGTAGAGTGTTTTTTCTTCCCGCTTGAAATTTTCTTCTTTGACGGGTTGGCTTCTTTCGGAGAAATTAAAATTTCCGGCTCAGGAACAATGACAGCCAGAGGGGGCGGCGGCACGGGTGTATCCTCATTCGCCTCAACCAGAAGATTGTCAGATCGGTCATTGACCAGCTCCAGGCGCCGCAACAGATACGAAACACCAAACAGAACGCCTAATGGGATCAAACATCGCAGAACAAACAACAAAGCCATGATGATGGGACTGGTTGTGGTTTCGTTCATTGCCTTCCCCTCCGTGATTGAAATTTCGAGCCGCTTGTAACATGGATTGTAAGCATTGAATCTCCAAAACGAGCGCAGATTAATTACAAATAAGTATAATACGAAACTTGTGAAATCCGATACTTGACATTTGTCATAAATTCAGGGGTTACACTTTTATATGCCGGTCTGCGGGGTTTTTAAGAAAAAATGTCCCGGATAATTTCCGGGACATTTTGTTCCGCAAATTTAACTAATGTTCTTCGTGTTTACTCTGAAAAGGCAGATAACGCGCCGCAACACTAAAGGCCAGCAGCCAGTATGAAATTACAAGCGTGGCTACTGCAAACTCCACCCATGTTGGAGTGTAACTATTGAGGCGTATCACAGGGGTGTAAGGGTCGTAGGTGGAGTGGGCGATCAGGCCGGCAAAGTTGTAATTCCAACGGGTCAGGATAGCGGCAAAGATGGGGATGACCGAGGCAGCCATCAGGTAGCGGAAGTTTTTTACAGATTTTGCCGATATCAATATCGATCCAGCAATCACAGGCAGGAGGGCCTGCCCGAGCCAAAATCCCAGTGAGTAGGGAGCAATCGCATTGAGCGCTTCGGTTTGTAAACTAATGTTGCGGTCGAAGGAGTAGTAGTTGGTCACGGCCCAATCCCACACGCGCAGGTACGTGAGCAAAAGTGTAAGACCGCCGGCGATGCGCGCTACATCGTACAAGACATCATCCTTTACCAACCCTGGCCGCATCACGCGAAAGACAAATGTACTCAAAAAGAACAACAACGCCGTACCGCCGCTCATGGCTGAGAATACGAATTGTGTTGGCGCACTTTGATTGAACCATACGCCGCGCCCGTATAACACCGAGTAGGTGGCGCCAAGCGAGGCCTGATGCAAAAGGGAAAGGCTCAAACCGATAATAGCAAGCGCGGGGCCTGCTTTATGCAGCCAGCGTGCCGCCACTTTTGCAAAATCCACGATCGTCTTTACGATGGGATATTTTTCATGCCAGGGGTGACTCTCAAAAAATGGGAGTTCCACAATGATGGGGATGAGTTCAGCCATCAACACTGTCAGATAGAGCACCACGCACATGGTGATCTCCCACAACAGGGAGTGCGCCTGCCAATAGACGATCGGATGCCAGAAGCGTAAGGGTTGACCCAGATCAAATAATAGCACCATGCCGGCGGTGGAGTACCCGAGGAAACCAAGCAATACGGCCAGCTTGCCTACTATTTCAAATCGTTTGAGGCGCAGGAGATATACGATCACGCCGAATGCGAAGGCGGAACCGCCCAGTGAAATGGATGAAAGATCAATGGAGATCCACAAACCCCATGGGACTCTATTCGAGAGACCGGTCACCTGCAAGCCGTCGCGGAGAACGATAAACGCGCCGACCAATCCAAACAGGAGGCCCAAAACCAAAAAGGTGATCCAGTATGGGAATATATCAATGTATTTGTTTCCGAAACGCAGTTTAGGGAAATGAATGGTCGATTGCATACCTAGCTCCCTTGGAAGCGGTTGGCGGTCTGAGGAGGAATGTAGTACACGCGCGGTTCGGTGCTGAGTTCTTCGCGCAGACGCAGAGTGGTTTTTGATTCAGTCAGCGCAACAGAAATTGAACTTTCGGGATCGCTCAGGTCACCAAAGAGACGCGCATGGGTTGGGCAGGCTACCACGCAGGCGGGGGTCGCTTGCGGATCAATTCCAGGGATAAGACCGCGTTTCAATCCTGGGTCAATGCGGTGCGAGCAGAATGTACATTTTTCGACTACGCCGCGCGGACGGTTGGGGACTTCCTGTAAACCGAAATCAGGTGATTGCGGGCTTCGTTCGATCGGTTCTTTCCAGTTGAAAACGCGTGCATCGTAAGGGCAGGCCACCTGACAATAACGGCAGCCGATGCACAGCTCATAATCCATGGCGACGATTCCATCCGGCCGTTTATAGGTTGCTTTGACCGGGCAAACATGCACGCATGGCGCTTCATCGCAATGCATACACGGGCGCGAGAGGAAGAACTCTTTTCCGCTTTGGGTGGTTTCAGTGGTGACAACACAATAACGCATATCATCTGAAAGGTTATTGACTGCTTCACATGAAAAGGTACAGTATTGGCATCCGATGCACAGGTTGATATCGATCAACATGCCCCATTTTGGTCCTTTGCCTTCTTCCCCGCCAGAGGAGGCGCTTGCCGTCATAGTGCTTAGGGCGATCTGCGCCAATCCCGCCGCACCAGCCAGCGCGCCCGCGAGTTTCAGAAAATCACGGCGCGAGGTCGTGTTCTTTTCTGGATCAGGTTGTTCCTTTATAATTTCGCTCATATTAAGCCTCCATTGTGTTCGTTGGAACGACAAGGCTATTCATTACCAGAGGGATTACCAGGGTCCCTGCCTACGAGCGCCCACGCCAGCACCCCGCCGATAAGTATGCCCCCAAAGACAAGCGTCCACGGCGGCATGTTAATTCCACCAGAAACAGGGGCGGCAGTTTCTTCGGTCAGATTGGGTGTAACTTCAACCATGGCGGCAGGCGTAGTCATTACCTTCACTTCAATACCGGCTTCAAGCATGATGTTGGCATCATGCGGATTCGCGTGGCATTTACCGCAAGTCGCCAACGCAACCACCATGGTGTGGCTTTTTCCATCACCCATGTGGCAGTTGACGCAGCTTAATCCCGCCTTATAGTGCGTTGAGTTAAGCATGACTTTCATTTCTTTCTTATGACAATTCTCGCAGACGATGCGTGAACCATCGGATAGTTTTAATCCCTGCGAGTGTTGTTCATGGCAGCTGATGCAAGTCAGCCCCACCCGTCCATGCTTGCTGAGCGCCTCTTCCCCGGAAATATCCGCGCCGGTAACGTCGATATGACAGACCAGACAAGTGGTCTCTTCACTTTCAACAGTATATTTCGCGTTATCAGGATGATCTCCCCCACTCTGAGCCAGTTTATGGCAAACAATACAACTTACACTCCCGCTGCTGTGACGGCTTCCCTCCCACAAATGGGCCGCCTGGTCGTGACACACCAGACAATCCTTAAGCTCCAGAGGCTTATGTCCTGGTGTTGCCGAAACACTTTGGGATGGTAAAACCACCAAAACGATAAATGCGGCAATACAGGCAATCGTCGCAAGTAACACGATTATTTTTTGATTTTTTTTCATTGTACACATTCTCCCGTTTCTTGAGTTTAGGGTGGGTTCGCGCAACTCTGTTTCATCGTTTTTTGAACTCCATTCTCAAGCCGTTTAAGACAGAAGGAATTATCCACTTATGATGGTACTGGTTAATACTCCGATTAGTAAGGTGTAAATTATCACAAAGCCGTGTAATGAAAGTCACTCACTTTTAATACTAAAAAAAAGATGACGGACATTACTGCCCGTCATCTTTTTTGTTACAAATAAATGATCCTTACTTAGCCGCGGGAACTTCCGGGCGAGTGTATGTACTTACGTTGCCACCGAGGTCTTCGATCGAGTCGATCAAGAACTGGATGACATATTTCGGATTGTGTACGAATGCGCCTGGGTCCTTCTGGCTGTACTGATAGTTGAAGGCAGCCTTTACCAAACGAGGAGTCCATGTGGCGTATTGCTTGCCATCGGCGCCAAAGTAATACGGGTAGGCAGCGCTATCATACTTAATCTCGCCGCCGTTTGCAGCAGCATAGGTCTGTATTTGGGCGAAGAGCGCTTCAGCGAGAGTATCGACTTCACCCTTGATACCTTCGGTTACATTGCCATCGCCATCATAATCAGGTGTTGCGTCACCGCGAATAGCGGTGGGATCTTTGGTGTCGTGGCAGGTTTCGCAAGATTCGACCTTGGGTTTGAGAGCATGAACATCGTGACAATCCTGGCACTTATTCATCTTGCCATCTTTGTCAGCGTGCATGTTCTGACCAAGGTATACCTTACCTTCGTACTGGTACGCACCTTGAACGTCGCCACCAAAGAGAGTGGCACCCGCAGCAAAATAATGGATGTTCTTGAAGCGAACACCAGCATCAACGGTATCTAGGTCTTTGCCTCTGAGCGCGGCATTCATACTGGAAGTGGATTCGCGTCCCATGTGGCAGGAGATACAAAGGTTGCCATCATCGGCTACGAATTTGCCATCGGCATCCTTACCACCGAGACTAACGGTCTTGCCACTGGGGAAGACAACGGAGGCAACTGCATAGCGTTCTGGGAATGCAGCTCCATCATGGCATGTGGTGCACATGAAGCCATTGCTTGAAGGCATGGATTGAACGCCTGTAGTGGAGGTTGAGCCGTTAGATGTTACGACTGTTGTGCCACCGTCTTTGAGGAAGGTGGGCAAGCCTTGTGCAGTGTGGCATTTCACACAGCCGAAAGGTACTGTGTAGAGAGGGTTGCCGTCGTTATCAAAATCCCAATCACGGAACGGCATGGAATCGCCAGCGAAATGGCCTGCATCAGTGCGGGCGAGTTTGCTGGTGTCACCACCAATATCCTTGATCGAATCGACAAGCAATTGGACGATGTACTTGTTGCCATGGGCGAACGCACCGGGATCCTTTATGGATACCTGGTAGTTGTAGGCGGCCTTGAGCAAGCGGGGAGTCCAGGTTGGGTAAGCTTTGCCATCGGCGCCCATGAAGTAAGGATAGGTCGCGGCGTCGTATTTGATCTCAGCGCCGCCCTTTGCAAGAGCGTACTTCTGGATTTCAGCCAACAGGATTGTCTGCAAGCCTTCGATCTCATAGAACATGCCTTCTTCAGTATTGCCATCACCATCATAATCAGGTGTGGAGGAAACCATGCGGACATTCTTGAGGTCGTCCACTGTGGCAACGCCTTCGTGGCATTCCGCACATTTTTCAACTCTCACTTTGAGAGTGTGGGGATCGTGACAGCCAGTGCAGGAATCAAAACCTGCAACATGGGTGTTCTTGGAGTCATAGGTCATACCTTCATATTCATAACCGCCGTGAGTCATACCACCATAAAGAGTGGCGGCTGCGGCGAAATAATGAATATTCTTGAAACCGAGGGATACATCCTTTCCATTAGCATCCTTAACGGCGGCGGGTACGGCATCAACATCAACATTTTCGCCAAAGAGTGCAATGGCTTTGTCAATGCTGACTTTAGACTCGCGTCCCTGATGACATTCCATACAACGAACATCATCACCGGCTTTGATCTCAACACCGGAGGGGAAGACAACGGTTGTCTTGGAGATCGTTCCGGCATTGTGACAAGCCACGCACTGAATGCCCTGGGCATTCGCAGCGGGTACAGCGGCGTCTACTTTGCCGGCTTCAGAACCATCGAGGCCGAGGAAATCCTGGTACCCGGTGCTGGTATGGCACTTGGCGCAAGAAGTTGGCACACCATCGGGGTTTTCGGCAACATCATCCCAATGACGGAATTGTTCACCGGTTACATTATTGTGAGCGGAGCCTTGCCATTCAGTCAGGTAAGGGGTCTCAGGCAATGCAACAGCAGCAACAGGGGCTTCTGTTGCGGCTGCGGTCGGTGCAGTAGTTGCCGCGCCGCCACAGGCTGCCAAAGCAACCGCGACTACGAGCATTACACCAATTAGTACGAGCAATTTTTTAAGTGACATTTTATACATTCTCCTTGGAAATTCATTATAGAAATATTATTTCGGAATATTTTTTTTATTTTGGGTCGGCCAACCTCCTGTAAATACATTGGGTTTATCACAACAAACCGGGTAACCCAGTTATATAATAAGATTTTACAGAAAAAGCAGATTAATATCCAGTTAATTTGGCTTAATTTTATGTGATATTTGTCACATATTATTAAAATTAGATTAATATTTCCCCATGCCAGCAGAGCGGGATTCCCAGCCTGACGAACTCCTGGCACGATAGCGACATGCGCAGCCCCTGCCATTTCCACAATATCTTCCGAATTGACCACGTTCAAATACGCAGCGGCGAGAGCGTCCCTTCCATTTCGATGATGATTGGCCGTTTTTTGTAACATGAGCGATTCATTATTCGGATTATAAATTGACCATGAGGTTCTCATCAAATTAGTGGGATGGGAGTTGAGAGGTTGCCATGTTCGACGAGCACATGCAAGCGGAAATGTTCGAAGACATGGTAGCCATAGGCGCGACGAATAGTGCCGCGAATAGCGTTGTTCAATCCTTCGACAACGCCGCTGGTGAAACCTTCGTTGAAGTAGTTCAAGAATTCTTCCCACCAATGCTGCAAAGTTTGCGTGAACTTTACCAATTGAACCAATCCAGAAGCCTGAGCTTCGTAGACCCAAGCCCGCAAGAAACGTTCAGCCTGAGCGCGGTCTTGAATTTTATCTGCAATCGCAACAAAGCGTTCTTTGAGCAGATAAGCCGTGCGTAATTCTGGAAAAGCGTCCAGAGCAGCCTGAAGCTTGGCTTCTTCTTCGGACTTCAATTCTGCCCGCCTTCTGACCAGTATCCAGCGAATTCCTTTGAGCCGTTCATAGGAGGTCGGGTCGGAGGCTTGTAAGCGGCGGCGGATTTTGCCCAGCGCATCGTTCAACTGTTTGGTCACATGAAAACGATCCGCCACAATCTCTGCGTGCGACAGTTTGGAACGTACCACGCCACGATAGGGTCCCCACATATCCATTGCCACCAGACGAATGGACTGACGTTCGGCCTCGCTCAAGCCTGCCAGCCAAGCTTCAAAGGCTTTTTGACTACGTTCTGGCAGTACCGCAATCACACAATGGCGTTCCAGGTCGCTTAATACCAGCGCAAACTGCTGATGTCCTTTGCGCAACGAGATTTCATCCACGCCCAGACAGTGCACCAGCGTATATTGTCGTTGCTTTTCGGCTCGCTTAGCCCAGCGTAGAAAAATGCCCTTCACGGTTTCGGGGTGCAATCCTTCTTGTTCCGCCACCGCCGCCTGATCCGTGTGCTTGCATTGATTGTACACATGCAACTCATAGCCCGTACTCTCTCGCCGTTTGCTTTCCACCCATGACAGGCTTTCCGTGAATGGTTTCTTGCAATGCTCACAGTCAAATCGCCGCGACGGAAAATGCACGTAGGTTGCCTTGCCCCAAATATCCAAATGGCGAATAGCCCGTTCCTCTTGCTCATGCACTGCATCACTGACCTGCCCGCAACGCGGGCAGATCGCAACCTCATGTTCGTGATGGCAAAAAAGGTGTAATACTTCTTGTTCGCCTTGACGCTCAAGCGCGTATTCGGTGACCACCATGCCTGGTAAACCTAACAATATGTTGAATGTCTCTGCTGTCACTCGTTGGATCATAAGATTTGCCGTCCGTTTCACTGCGCGGGCCGCATCGCGCACCACTTTCACTGGACTGTCGGGTAGTAATGGTAGCATTTTCATTACCCAAGGATACTCAATTTACCGCATCTTCTCCCCACTAATCTGAAGAGAATCGACCATGAAAAGATTTTCAGCCATAACTGGCAGGAGTTCCAAATGGAAATTTCCATTGTTGAAAAAGTAATTGAACAATTAAAGTCATTACCACAGGAATTGCAGTGGCGCGTTTTTGAGTTTACACGCGCGTTAGTAACCTCGACGCCGCATGGCGTATCTGGCGCACAATTGCTTCGTTTTGCAGGAACAATCCTACGGATGAAATAAATACAATGCGAACAACAATCGAACAGGGTTGCGAACAGGTCGATGCCAATGAGTGGTAAGTATCTGTTGGACACCAATATCGTCATTGCACTGTTTGCAAATGAAGCGGTAGTCAAGGACAATCTTGCAAAGACCGATGAAGTATTTGTCCCAAGCGTGGTGATTGGGCTTTGCCCTAGAAGCCCCCGCCTTTAGACGTGGGGAGTAGTCACATGTTCCCCTTCTTCCCTGGAAAAACTCTTAGAATATATTAATACAAATTCTGTCCGATTAATGCTATATTTAATACACAAATTGATACCGGCAACCACTAACCATAGGAGAAAAAATGAAAAAATTTGCCTGCAAGGATCTCGGTATGGAATGCGACTTTGTCGCGACAGGAGCCACCAAGGAAGAAGTATTGAAGATGGCTATGGAACATGGCGGCGCTGTGCACGCTGACATGATGAAGGGTATGACCGAACAACAAATGGCGGATTTCGGCCAAAAATTGGAAGCCTCGATCGAGACAGTCTAACCTGATCGTGAAATAAGAAAACGCTCCGAACCAAAAGTTCGGAGCGTTTTGATTCACTACTTCAACACCTTCACTACATTTCTGCCGCTTGCTCCGCTGACCCCACCTCCGCCGTGGACTCCGCTGCCGCAGAGGTATAAATTATCTATCGGCGTTCTGTGATTCGACCAGCCTGGGATCGGGCGCATGAACATGAATTGATCGAGCATGAGTTGACCGTGATTGAGATCACCTTCAGTGAGACCGTATGTGGTTTCGAGATCGAGTGGTGTAAGCACTTTACGATTGACAATTGAAGGTTTAAGATCGGGGAAATATTCAGCAAGTGTATCCATTGCGATCTTCTCGACTTTTGCGCCTTCGGTTTTCCAATCGCCGCTCTTCAACTTATAGGCCGCGAATTGGAAATGAATGGAAACCACATTGCCGGAAGTGGTCACTTCAAGATACGGCTTCTCTGAGATCTGATGATACTTGGCCGCATCGTAGGCTTTCTCCAAATATTTGATGGATGGTGCCACTACGACTGTCCCATCGGGGATGCCGTGTTTGCCATCGGTGAGCAAATGAACCTTGGCAACCGAGCCGCGCATTTTGATGGATTGAACGTTCCACACGAATTCGGGCGGCAATTCCATTGCTCCGACGAGCGACAGGAAGGTATGCTTCGGGTCAGCGGCGGAGATGACATTGCCTGAGGAAATCTCTTCGCCATTAGATAAGACAACGCCGCTTGCGCGCATGTCTTTGATGACAACTTTCTTCACTTCTGCATTTGTGCGGATCTCACCGCCCAATAATCTCACTGCACCGGCAAGCGCCTCGCTGATCTTGCCGATTCCGCCTTGCACTGAAACGTGTGACATGCCGCCGCGATTCGCCCAGTTGTGCATGAGGGTGTAGCCTGTGCCCGCGCCAAATGCTCCAAGGGTGAATCCGTGAAGGCCAAGGGATGCAACTGCGGCTTTGACAATATCCGATTCGAACCATTCGTCCACAAATTCATCTGCGGTCATGGGAATGCCGCGGATGATGCGCATCATGTTCTTGCCGCCCAGCATGCGGACGTTAATGCCGAGTTTGGCGAGAGCCATGCCTTCACTGGCGTTGAATCCTTTTGGCAGGCGCGGCATGATGGCGGCATTGGCACTATGAACAAAGCGTGAAACTTTATTCATGAAATCCAAAAAGGGGATCCAGTTCGCCGCATCTTTTTCGGAGAAGCGTTTGATAGATTCTGCGGCTTTGGCGGGATCCGCGTCAAACACGAGATGTTTGGAATCTGCCTGAAGCGAGATGAATGGTTTTCGGACGGTATCAACCACAAGTCCGTGTGAAGCGAGGTTGAGGTGTTTGATAATGTCGGGGCGCAGAGTCCCGCCTGCATGCAGAGAATCCACTTTGAAGTTTTCTCCAAAAGATTCTGTCACCACCTGCCCGCCGACCATGTCGCGTCGTTCAAGCACCAAAACTTTTTTGCCTTTTTTGGCAAGATATGCCGCGGCGACCAGTCCGTTATGTCCCGCGCCGATGATGATGGTATCGTAAGTTTTCATTAGATGCCGTCCTTCAATGCAAGTTCTGCGGCGAATTTACCGGGCGAGCCCATGATGCCGCCGCCAGGATGTGCGCCCGAGCCCGCGAGGTAATAGCCGTTGATCGGTGTGCGGAAGCCTGCCCATTGTGTGGCGGGGCGCATGAAGAAGAGTTGATGCAAAAGCAGCTCGCCGTGGAAGATATTGCCGCCGGTGATGCCTGTGATGTTTTCGATGTCAGCCGGGGTGATGACCTGTTTTCCGAGGGTCGGGCGGCGAATATTCGGCGCGTAACGCTCGGTGGTGGATATGACCGACTCGCCGAAGGCTTCGCGCTTGGCGTCGTCCCAGCCGCCTTCGATATCATACGGCGCATATTGCACGAAACACGACATGACATGTTTGCCGGGGGGCGCCATATCGGGGTCGATCATCGAGGGGAAGATCATGTCGATGTACGGTTCTTTTGCGAAGCGGCCATACTTGGCGTCATCATAGGCGCGCTCGATGTAATCAATGCTCGGGCTGATGGAGACCGCGCCGCGATGCAGTACGTTTTGATCGGGCAGCGCGGTAAAGCGCGGAAGTTCGCTCAATGCGATGTTGACCTTGCCTGACGAACCGCGTGTGCGGAATTTCTGGATGGAGTGGATCAGATCATCGGGCAGATGTTTTGCCTCTACGAGTTTCAGGAATGTAACGAACGGGTCAGCCGATGAGAGGACTGCCTTCGCGTAAATCTCGTCGCCGTTCTCTAGAGCGACACCAACTGCGCGCCCGCCTTTGACGATAACCTGCTTCACGGTTGCGTTGAGTCGAATCTCAGACCCGAACGCGCGCGCCGAACTCGCGATGGCTTCTGCGATGCCGCCCGTGCCGCCTTTGGCAAAACCCCACGCGCGGAACGCGCCGTCAATTTCGCCCATGTAGTGATGAAGCAAAACGTACGCGGTGCTGGGCGAGCGAGGTCCAAGAAACGTGCCGATGATTCCACTAGCGGATTTTGTCCCCAAGAGCGCGGGAGTCTCGAACCATTCCTCGAGCATATCCGCTGCGGATTGGGTCATGATCTTTGCAAGGCCATACAATTCCTTCTCGGTCAATGATGAAGCGAATTGACCCAATTTTAGCAAACCCATCAGATCCTTTGGATGAAGTGACGTCGGGTCGGGAGGCAGAATGCTCAGGATCGGCTTGATGGCCTTCGCGAGCCGTGCCATGCGGCGGCCATATTCGTCATAGGCTTCGGCGTCCTTAGGCGAGTGACGATAGATCTCGCGGCGGGTGGTGTCATGATCGTCCCAGCCCGCGATGTAATCGCCGTTATCCATGGGCGTGAAGGTGCTGGGCAGCGGCAGAATTTTCAAGCCGTGCTGGGGAAGTTTCAAGTCACGAATGATCTCAGGCCGAAGAAGACTGACCACGTAAGAGAATTCCGTAAACTTGAATCCAGGAATGATCTCTTCAGTGATGGTCGCCCCGCCGACCATGTCTCTACGCTCAAGCACAACGACTTTCTTGCCTGCGCGTGCCAGATATGCCGCGGCAACGAGTCCGTTGTGCCCACCGCCGATTATGATTGCGTCGTAATTGTTTGTTGTCATAGATAATTCCTTTTAATGCTGGTTTCGATATGCCCTTCGCAAAGAACGCTCAGGGCTACTCAACCAGCGACTGATCACTGGTTACTGATTACTTCTTCTTCCACTCAGGCTCATAGAACGGCAGCTTGACCACTTTCGCGGGCGCATGCTTGCGGTGATGTTCCACGGTGATCTCCATTCTCACATCGGTGCCGAGTTCGTAATATGGCTTTTCAAGATGCGCGAGCGCGATGTACTTCTTCAACAGCGGCGACCATGAAGCCGTGGACGCGTATCCCACCTGCACATTACCGACCATGATCGGCATGCTGGCGCGCACGGCAGTACCAGGTACTTGCGGCGGCAAACCCACTTCGGCGTACAAGGCTTCCATACCGACCCAGTCAATTTCGATGCCGACCATTTTCCATGACGAGCCTTCCTTCTTCTCTTTTTCCAGAGCCTTGCGGCCAACGAAATAGCCGGGCTTATCGAGCGCAACTGTCCAATCGAGTCCCAACTCAAAGGGCGATGACTTCTGCGCTTCGATCCAGGCGTGGCTCGCGGAGGTGTAATCCACATCGAGCATGAACAAACCCGCTTCGACGCGCGTCATATCGAGCGCGAGAATGCCCACAGGCGTGATCCCATAATCCTGTCCCGCCTCCATCAAGGCGTCCCAAACCTTGAGCGCATCTTTCGCTTCCATCCAAATCTCATAGCCAAGATCGCCTGTGTATCCCGTGCGCGAGATCGTGACTTCAACTCCGCCAAGTTTATTTTTCATCAGGCGGAAATACTTCAGTCCTTCGACATCGGACTCACAAACCCGCTTTAGTACGGATCTTGAATTTGGTCCCTGCAAACTGAGGGATGCCACGCTGTCAGAGACTTCGCTGATGTGCACGTCGAACCCGACCGCGTTCATCATCAGCCAACGCAGGTTCGGCTCCGCGGACGTGAGGCGGAAGGTTGTTTCATCGAGTCTGGCGACTGTGCCATCATCGATCATCTTGCCCTCGTCGTCGCACCAGGCAGTGTAATAGACCTGTCCCACGCTCATCTTGTGGATGTTGCGGGTGGTAACGCGGTCAAGCAAATTCGCGGCATCTTTGCCTTTGATCATATATTTCATCAAAGGCGTCACGTCGATCAACGCCGCCGAATTGCGGATGGCCCAGTACTCGCGGTCGATCGTATGTTCATACGAGCCGACCACATAATATCCCGCCCACTTGCGCCAATTTTGCGGCTGACATAACGCGGACGTTCGTTCATGAAATGGGGTGTTTCGTAATTGTTGCATAAAAGTCCTTTATAAGTTATTTGGATTTCTCTTCCAATAGTCTCGTTAGCAGACGGATTTGTTCTTGTTGCATTTCAACCAGTTCAGCCCATTGCTTTTCACGCAACTCATCTAATTTCTCATGCAGATTCGCAATTTCCAATTCAGCTTTCAAATTGACTTCGTAATCATGCGCCGCGTCGAGTCTGTCTTTTATTGACAGGCGGTTTTGGGACATCATGATTACCGGAGCCTGGATCGCGGCAAGCATGGATAGGAATAAATTCAATAATATATATGGAAAGGGATCAAAGGTGCTGTTAAGTTTTGCAAGGATCACGGAATTCAGAATGATCCATGTCACCAGGATTGATGCGAAGATGATAATGAAAGTCCACGAACCGCCAAAAGCCGCCACATTATCCGCAAGGCGTTGGCCAAAATTGAGTTGATCATCAAACTCCTTGTTTGTATTTCGAGCTATATGCCTGCGTTCGATCAGACGATGGATAAAGTCCCGTTCCTGTTTTGTGAAAGTTTCAATTTTTTCCAAAAGAAGTTTCTTGAATTGTTCCTGAGAGTGGTCGTTCATTTTGCACCTTTCTGTACTCTATCAGCATAACGGCGATACAACCACACGCCAATACCTATCAAAATGATGCCCAAAGCTATCTCCAGTTCATGCTCTTTGACATCCTCAAAAATCGCCGCCATCAATAGTCCAATTACGTGGCCTGCCAGACCATAAGTCAAGGCCCAGATGAATGCCCCAATCAAATCGAGAACCACAAATTTTTTGGGGTCTAATTTCGCCATGCCAATCACAAACGGCAGGACGGTCCGCAGCCCATACATGAATCGAATTCCAACGAAAAGCAGGTTTGTATTCCAACCGAGCAGCGACTTTGCCTTTTCCACATGCGGTTTCCATGCAGGTCTGGTTTCAAGAAATTGATTGCCTTTCAGGCGTCCCATCCAAAAGAAAAACTGATCAGAAGTAAAGGCAACAATGCAACCAATTAAAATGACAAGCGGCAAATTCAAATAACCGCGATGAGCCATGAATGCTCCAAGTACAAGCATGGTCTCACCTTCAAGAAACAAGCCAATGACAAGCGCGGGATACCCGAATTGGGTAACGATTGCCTCAAGGTTCATCTTTTCTCCATTCTCGAATAATCCACTGACTCGAAGAACACTGTCACGGTTAACTTTTCCTCAGTCGAATGAAGTCCATGCTCCACATTCTTTGCCACATACACAATCAATTTTGCACAAGCACGGTTCACAAAGACTTCCGAAGTCTCATAGACATCGGAAGTCTTTAGTTACGCATAAACTAACTTCCCTTTTGGGATTGGGATCTCCCTGCCCAGTTCGCGAGCGGTTTCAAGCCACTCTTGTGCGATTTGCTCCACATTCACAAGTGCTTCGTGATAGGTCGCTCCATCAGCCATGCAGCCAGGCAGTTCGGGTACTTCGGCGATAAACGCATCGTCTTCCACACTCCAATAGAGGATTAATTCATATTTAATCATTTTCACCTGCCATTTTATATTTCAAAATCAAATTGCGAACCTGCTTGACCTGATACGGCTTTGCCTTTGAGCCTTTCGCCTGCAGGTTAACAATTTCGGTACCGCCATCTTTTGAATAGATATGATGGCTGCCGCGAATTCTCTCCTGAAATTCAAGCCTGTTCAATAGTTGGCACAGATCCTGAAAATCCATATTTGCATCGGATGCTCCGCGCAAGACTTTTTCAAGGATTTTATCTATTTTCGTCATAATCCAATTATATACCCAACGAATATTCCGCTGGCGCGAAGAACACGATCACGGTTATCTCTTGCTCGATCGAAAGGAATCCATGCTCAGGTCCGGCACTCAGAGGGATTCGAGAAAGGGATTGTCGATTTCTTTTCTTTGGGAAACGAGTTGGGTAAGATCAAACGCGTGCAAGGTTTCTCTTCAGAATTGCAGGATTGTATATTATATATAATTTTTAGGCAATGGACATATGTCACTTTATCTTGCTTTTGAATGCTAGAAACCCGGTCAGTTTGCCCTCTACTTTTGACCAGCGTTCTATTTCCTTCAAATCCACGTCTTGGCTCTTGGTAACCAACACGGCCTGAGTCAACCCCTGCTGATCGTTCCAAAAGTAATAGGCGCATAATCTATCTTTGACACAATCTGTTGCAGAAATTATTCTCAAAGTCCCAGTCGCCAATTCAAACTCATTAACTTCTTTAACAGGTTCTTCCCCAACAGAAAGAGGTCCATCAGGGAACTCTACAAGAAAAAGTGTGGCAGGATTTATGAAATAACGTCCCTGTTCCTGAAAACCGATTTTCTCCATGACAGTTTTGATCGCACGTCTTTTGGCAAAATTGGCATTGATTAAATCCAAATCTTTTGAAACATACTTGTTGCTGCTATAAAACGAGACGGCACTTCCACCAGAAAGAACCACATTAATACCCTCGTTTTGCAAGTTGGATTGAACATACCCCGCCAACTCAACCTGAGTCGTGTTTCTGATTTGCTTCATAAGGTTTTTCCCTTTGCACGCGGTCTGCGTCTGTTCATGATCAACTCGTCCCGCTCTTCCTGCGGATAAAATGAAAGAGCTTTTTCAAGCAAATTTTTCAACTCATTCAAAAATGGATAACGCAGATTAAATACATAAGGGCGCGCCCGGCCAACTTCGCGACTTACCAATACTCCGCCTGCTTCAAGTTTTTCTAATTGTTTTTGAATGGGGGTCAAGCCGGTCTTGTAGTAATTTGCAATTTCTCGCGCGTAACCCTCTTCACGCGCGAAAACATAAATTAATACCCTTTCGGCATTCTTCGAACCTAATAGCGTTTCGATCATTTTATCAAAGCTCCTTGCCGACCTACATTATAGTTCATATGGCCTATAATATAGGTCATTGTAGCATATGCCATTAAAAATAAAAAGAGCAGATCATTTAGACTGCTCTTCAATTTGATTCTGGAGATCTTATTTCCAGTCGCTCAACTCGTCTTCAAGCTCTCCGATCAACTTGACATATTTCTCTGTACCGTCCTTCAAACCACCTTCGAAGATCATATTACTCATGCCCTCCGTGACAATATGTTCTTCATCAACCGTGATGGTTTGCTCAAGCAGCGGGAAGATCAAGTTTTTAAGACGATCCAGATGCTGCCGAACAGCGGAGGTGTACTGGCTGGTGGCCCAACCCACCTCGGAGCGCGCCATTTCATCCCCCGCCTCCCAATGCTTCGCAGCGCCGATCAACAGCTCTGCGGCATCGTGGCTTTTTTTATGATCGACCCGCATGGCATTGATCGGTCCATCGTCAGACGGAAAGCCGCCACCTTCCAAGGCCTTGATTAACAACTCTTCTTTTTTATAAAAACCTTCCTCAATATATTCACTGATAAAGGTGTATGCAATAATAAAGAAGCTGGGACGGGCGCGCTTGCTTGTACTCAGAAGGACAGAGCCGCTGCCAAGCACGGCGAGGAAACGGGTAATATTATCTTGATCAGTGCGCAGGTATTTTGTGATCCGCATAGTATCCCTAATATTTTGTGATTTGAAAACATACGACAAACTATATCTAAAATTTTACCGACTACCCCGCTATTATAACCCGCAATATATTCTCTTCACGATTTACCCAAGTCAGGCGCTGCACATCTTTCCGCGCTTGATCCCCCAGATCTCGCCTGCGCGATTCATCCGCAAGCAAAGCTTCAATTTCCAACTTCCACAATTCGAGCTTTCCAGTATCACCAGGCTCACAAAAGACCGCATTCTTTTCATTCAACACTTCACGAATGGACGGTAGATCCGCTGAGATGATCGCGCGGCCTGAGGCCATATACTCGAACATCTTCATCGGGTTGATGACCTCGGCGATATCCTGCCCGCTGCTGCCTTCGATCGAACGGCTGTACGGCATCAGCAGCACATCTGATGCGGCTTGATGAAGCGGGATTTTTTCATGATTCACAAAACCTGTCATGGTCACGTTCGACAGTTTTGCCTCGCTCAATTTGCCGCGCCAAAACTTCACCAGTTCAGGCGTGCCGCCCACCCATAAAAAATTTATATCCTTCATTTTCTTTGCGAGGTCAAATAATAAATCAGCGCCCCTGCCGGGATAAATGTGACCTGTGAAGCCAACAGTCAACCCTTCAGGCAGATTTAATTGATGTCTTGCTTCAGGCGGATTCGGCAGCCCTTCATATTTTTCCAACTCGACACCGTTCGGCGCGATCAGCAGCGACTCATTCTTAAACTGCAATTGGGTCGAGCGTTCCAAAGCATTTCTCAACGCTGACGTGGTGACCGTCATCGCCTTATTTCCTTTTGCTTTCCAAAACCTTCCCAGCCACCATGCCCCCATTCTGCCGGAGACATCCGCATGCATTTCGAGCACAACCGGATAGCCCGCCCACAACCCGATCACAGCCGATTGCGGGAGCCACGTGTAAATTAGATCAGCATGGAATTTTTTCGCGGCGCGCTGGGCGTGGAAGATAAAGTCAAAGCGTTTGAGATGCCTTTCGGACGGAAGCAGTTCGAGGTCGGGAATGAGTCGCAGACCATAATGCGCAGCGAGTGATTCGCCGGAGACTGATCCTGCTTCGCGAGGCGCGAACATCCGAATCTCATGTCCCAATTGCATGAGGGCTTGAGTCACTTTCATCGCCTGGATCGAATTGGCGGTGAGCGACGGAATGCGCGAATTAGTGATGACTGCGATCTTCATTTTTTTCAATCTCTTTCAAGCCGCGAATGACCATGATACCCACAGAAGCCATGTAATAGAACGAAAGCAGCGCGCCCGCGGCGACGATGCCATAGCGCGGAACGAGCCAAAACGCCAGTGATATTTTGAGCAGACCAACTATCAGCGTGACCCAAATCGGAAAATCGGGCAGACCCAGAGAAAGCAGGAGCGGTCGATTCCAAAAGAGGATGTAATTAAAAGTAAATCCAATAAGGAGCGCAAGCAGGGCAGGGTACCCCGCGGCATATTCCGAGCCGGAAATGGACAACAACCATCTTCCAAAAATAACAAAGCCCGCCGCCAAAGCCAGGTTATAGACCGCGGCAAGCGTTGTGATCTTTTTGAGAAAATCAATTAACCGCCGCCAGGTTTTCTGCACGATCAGTTTATTGATCTCGGGATAGGTGGTGAGGATGAGCGGGTTGGCCGATACAGAAAGCAAACTGACGATGGAGTAGGCCGCCTTGTAATATCCCGCCGCTTCACTAGTGAGGAAATATCCCACCCATAAAATTTCACTTTCACGGAAAACGAGAATCAGCGTGGCGCTTAAATTGGAACTGATGGCAAAACGGGCAAGCTCTTTGACCTGTGGAATTGAGTTGATCTGTGCTTTCCACCAACCACTTCCAAGTTTTTTTGTGAGCTGAAAGACCGCTGTTGAGAAAATGCCCAGCCCCAAAACGACTTTCCCTGCCAGATAGGCGTATAGAACAAACTGCAGGTTCCCGTGTGTAAAGAACGCAAATGTGATCAGCCCGGCCGTGAGTATGCTTTGAACGAGGTTGATCAGGCCTTGATATTTTATTTTCCCGAGCATCTGCAAAACGCCCGTGGCAGTCTCCGTGTTGAAATTCACCAGCAAGCCGAGGCTGTAAACGATGAAGAGAAATGCCGTGTTGGGAGTCTTGGCAATGTACAGAGCCGCAAGCGCTGCCGTGATCGCGACGAACACAAATGCCAGCAACGAAACCAGCGCCTCACTCAAAGCGGCAGCCTTGACCAGCGCCGCCGTTCTCTCCTTTTCATCTTTCTCCAAATATTCGCCGCCATAGCGCACCACCAACTCGCTCATCCGAAAGGATAATAATCCGTTCACGGTGGAGGCGTAGCTCATGATAATGGCGATCAGACCAAACTGCGCAGGTCCAAGCAAACGCGCGGCGAGGATGCTCTGCACCACGCTTAATCCCAGGCTGACGGTGTTCGCGCTAAGCAACGCCGCGCTGGAACGGAGCACTTTGGAAAGCAGGGGATCTTCTTTTAATTTTGAGAGAACCGACATGCATGAATTGTACACATAAAAATGAAAAACGGATTACGCCAGCGTAATCCGTTCGATCATCAGTGGTTTTTAATGAACCCGTTCATAAATACGAATTTCGGGGTTGACCACCCTGACTTGAACCTGGGGTAAAAAGGGCGGCAGGGAATATGTAAATTTCTCAACCAGGCGGAACGTAGTGATCTCTCCTGCGAGCAGTTTCTTGAAGAAATTACATTCAACGGGATTCGTTTTACAGATGGAGTCGGTATACAGCCGTGAATACGTAAAAGAATCGATAACAAAGTAATCCACCTCACGATCGATCAATCCCTGCTCACCCTGGTTATATTCAAATTTTCCGCCAGTTGGCACAACATCATCCGGATATTTAACGAAGTAGATCGGATAATTACGCGCCGCTCCATAGAACTGTTTTTTATCCACGAGCGGCGGGTAGAGAGTGTACTCAACAGTGGTCTGATACCCGCGAATTGTGGCAATGTATTCGCTGGCAGGGATGCGCGCGTCATTCAAGAACAGCAGGGCGGTACTTACCAGTCGCAGCATGGAATAGGAAAACCCGAGGACCAGTACAACGGTTACGACAGACGGTACAAATTTCCAGTTTTTGTTCTTCGCCCCCTCAACCATCTCTTTGATAAAGAAAGCGCCCAAAACAGACAGGAACGGTACAAACGGAATAAAGTAACGCGGAATGTAATTGATCGACACCAGGAAAGGCAGATCGAAGATGACCACTGCAATGATCAGGATCAGGTTCACCTGCGCCTGCTTTTCATCCATGAC
>JAPLGS010000025.1 GCA_026390015.1 Chloroflexota bacterium
CCAGACACGCTAAATATTGATGAGAATCAATTGGAATACTTGATCACGCCGCGTACCAAAGCGATTGCAGTGGTGCATTATGCGGGTGTCGCCTGCGAGATGGACACGATTCTCGACGTAGCGGCGCGGCACAACCTCCCAGTGGTCGAAGACAACGCGCATGGTTTGTTTGGCAAATACAGGGGCAAATATCTGGGTACGTTGGGTTGTTTAGCCACGCAGAGCTTTCACGAAACAAAGAATTTTACTTGTGGCGAAGGCGGGGCATTGCTGATCAATGATCCAAAGTATGTTGAGCGTGCCGAGATCATTCGCGAGAAAGGCACGAATCGCAGTCGTTTCTTTCGAGGGCAGGTGGACAAATACACTTGGGTGGATGTGGGGTCCAGTTTTTTGCTCTCCGATATTTTGGCGGCATTTCTATTTGCGCAATTCGAAGCCCGTGAGCAAATTCAAACCAAGCGGCGTCAGATTTGGGAATACTATGCTACACATTTGAAGGATTGGGGAGAGGAAAATGGTGTGCGCCTGCCTCTTGTGCCTGCACATTGCGAGCAGTCATATCACATGTTTTACTTACTCATGCCTTCGCTGGAACAACGCCAAGCGATGATTGAATATCTGAAGCAATGTGGAGTAAATTCGGTCTTTCACTATCTACCCTTGCATATTTCAGATATGGGCAAGCGCTTTGGTGGAAAGCCGGGAGACTGCTCAGTTACGGAGAACGTGAGTGACCGATTATTGCGCTTGCCGTTTTACAATCTGCTAACTGAAGCAGATCAAGAACGGGTGGTAACCGCGTTGAGGGAGTATTCATGGCCATAAATAATGCGCCAGTGATTTCCTGGAAGGTTTGGTATAGCCCTAAATGGAACTATGCGATTATAGCTGTTGTCGCTTTAATCGTTCAGGGGCCTATCTTACTCATGGATGGTGTTTATTGGGATGGATGGCTAATTTACACGTCCCTGGCAGAAAAGAACTGGAATAATATTTATTCCATGTTTATCGAAGCGGGATCCCCAACCACGTTATACTTGCACTGGTTTATGGGATACTTTCCCAATATTATCCTGGGATATCGGGTTTTGGCTTTTATCTCAATTGCCTGTTCTAGTTTATTGGTTTATCTGATTGGCAATGAAACCAAATGGGTCAACTCAACAGAGAATCTTTGGATTGCTCTGTTGAGTCTAGCTTATCCGGCAGTCCAGGTTGCATTTGAAATAATTAATGTGCCGTCAGTTGTTTGGCTATGCTTATTTTATTTAGCCTGTTTTCTCTCTTTTCGCGCAGAAAGAGCGGTGGGACCTGGACATTACGGGTTGAGAGCCAGTGCAGTACTTCTGTTTCTAATTAGTTTTACTGTCAATTCGTTATTAGTGTTCTATTTTGGCTTTCTCTTGCTATTGGCGCTGTTTGTACGGCGTTTGCAGTCGCTCTCGCTTAGACAAACTTTGATGAGCTTTCTGCCGCGTTACCTGGACTATATACTTTTGCCTTTGCTGTATTGGCTCATTAAGGAAACCTTGTTTCCCCGGCATGGATTGTACGCTAATTACAATCAGTTTACCTTTTCACTGCTTGATATGCTTCTCAAGCTAGCTTCATTTCTGAATAACGGAATCTACGGACAATTTAAAGCTGCCTTGCTGGAAATGCTCAATCAGCCGGCTCTTTGGTTACTGGCATTATTAGGCGCCTGGTTTGGATGGAGATATTTCAATGAAAAAGCGCCTACTAATGGGCAATCGGTGAGTCCTTATAGTCTGCTTGCATATGGTGTCCTTCTTATGGGGTTTGGGATATTTCCGTACGTTGCTGCAGGACTAAGCCCTACCCTCACAGGATGGAGCACTCGACAAAGCCTATTACTAGCATTACCAGTTGCGTTGATAATTGTAGCCATTGCGCGCCTTCTCTTCAGCGAGCCCCATGCGGAGTTATCTCTTTCAGGATGGATTTCCTTGACAACACTGCTATTAGCTTTTGGCCTTGCCACCGTGTCAAACTATATTGACTGGCAGGCGCGCTGGGTCAAAGATCGTTCGCTAATGGTAAATTTGGAACAATTGGATGGGGCAAATGAGTATTCAGTCTATTGGGTTGATGATCAGTATCCAGTTGGCGGGGAAGACAATTATCGTTTCTATGAATGGTCTTCAATATTTAAACGGGTTTGGGGTGGCGAAACACGCATTGGTCTTGACCAACGTGATAGTACACCCCAACTGCTGGAGCACTACAAAATATATTATACAAAAGATTATAATCTTAGTGGTTTTGACCCGACAGGTTGTCAGGCAACTCTCGTTATTCGTCAAGGTAAATCTGTTTACACTAATATTGAACTGGTCCTGCGCTACTTCTATTACAAATTTGCAGATCAACGTCTTTTGTCAGAGTTTCTTGTTCAAGTAACCCAAGTTGGGGTTTGGCCATTTACTTCACCTCTGGCGGTGAATTGCAGGTTGCAATAGCATTGCTGTAATTATCACAAGATGGTATTCTGGAATTTCAAACGTATCTTCACATAAAATATATTTGGAAGGATATAAACCATGATAATAGGAGCTAACCTTTTTCAAAGTTTATGCTTCATAAAATATCCTTGGAACATGTGTCTGATAATGAATATATGTACTTTGTGCATTCGTTTGTCCCGAAACCGCAAGATGCGAATGTTGTGCTTGCCACTGCCAATTAGGGTGGAGTAGAATTTTGTTCCAGTATCCAACAGAATAAAATTTTACCTGATTATCTTACAGAATGAAAAAAAGCTACTGCTCAGCAGTATGGCATAATTTGGTTGCTAAATGTGTTATCTGACTGGTCAACTGTAGATGCTATATCATTTGGGACAGTGTCATGGTGAATGGAGGTCGCCGGCAAATCTTCCGGATCTCATTGCAACATGGTTGTCGAGCCATTCCGATCGCATGGCATATCGTGGAAGGACAAGGCCTCGTAAAAATTACCAAGTAGAAAGGATGTTGGAGAAGGGCAAAGTTCTTGAAAAAATATGCCAAACGGGCCACTTTTTTGGCCGATGATATCTAACTGGTTTGCGGTTTAGGTGGTTTTCTGGTTGACAATACCCGTTTTTTATGTGAGAATTCAGAAAATGAATGCTCAACCTGTGACAGAGATCAAACAGCATGAATACGCACTATTAAATGAAATTGCCGTGGACTCGATGGTCACCTGTCTGACCGTTTGGAAATCCCAGTTGGCGCGTCAATTGATATATAAAACGTGCTAAAACGTGCTCATCCATCGCGGCTTGCGCTCGATATCCTTCGCCTGCCGAGGCATTATTGCAAGCGATTGGGTAGGACTTTCAAGTTATGGACCTCGGCATTTGACTAACTCAATAATGATTTTATGAAAACACTGGCGATCATTCCCGCGCGGGGAGGCTCGAAAGGCATCCCTCGCAAGAACATAAAGCATTTGGCTGGAAAACCGCTGATCTCCTGGTCAATTGAAGCCGCGCTGACTTCATCCATGGTGGACAGGATTATTGTTTCGACAGATGACGAAGAGATCGCCGGCATTGCAATTAAATCCGGGGCAAATGTCCCCTTTTTGCGTTCCGTTGAATTTGCCACGGATACGGCGACATCATTGGATGTCGTCTTGGACTTGCTGGACTCTTTGAAAACAAAGGAAGACTATGAACCGGACTTCATCTTGCTCCTCCAGCCTACCTCCCCGTTGCGGACATCTGCCGATATTCAAGCCGTAATGAGCTTACAGATGCAAAAGGGGGCGGATGCAATTGTCAGTTTTTGTGAGATTCAACATCCTGTTTCCTGGTTCAGGGAAATTGGCGTAGATGGGAAACTGCTTCCGCTTTTACAGACAAGCATGGTGACACGTCGCCAGGATGCGAAGGAAATCTATCAATTGAATGGAGCGGTATATTTTATAAAAACATCGGTTTTGAAAAAAGAGCGTGTATTCCTGCCGGAAAACACTTTTGCATATATTATGCCGCCGGAGCGTTCCATTGATATTGATGTGGATTGGGATTTTTACCTGGCCGGCCTGATCTTGAAGGATAGATATGGCATATAAAACGATTTTAGTAAACGAGCGATATATAGGAGATGATCAGCATTGTTTTATCATCGCCGAAGCCGGGGTGAATCATAATGGTGATTTGAACCTGGCGCATCAATTAATTGATGTGGCAGTTCAATCGGGTGCAGACGCGATCAAGTTCCAAACATTTAAAGCGGAAAATCTGGCGAGTGCTAATGCGCCAAAAGCGGTATATCAACTTGAAACTACAAGTACCAGCGAATCACAGTTTGAAATGCTGCGCCGATTGGAACTTCATGCCGACGCACATCGTGAGCTTATTGCGCACTGCCAGGATAAAAATATATTATTTCTTTCAACACCATTTGATGAGGCGAGCGTTGACTTGCTTGAAACCCTGGGTGTTCCCGCGTACAAGACGCCTTCTGGTGAAATCACCAACTTGCCGTACCTATCTCATATTGCGCGTAAAAACAAACCGCTGATCGTTTAAACAGGGATGGCGTTTCTTGGCGAAGTGGAAACCGCGCTGCGAACGATCGAGGCAGCCGGTAATCGCGAGTTTGTGTTGTTGCAGTGTGTCAGTAATTATCCTGCAAACCCGGCAGATATTAATCTGCGTGCCATGCAAACGATGGCGCGTGCATTTAATGCCTTGGTCGGCTATTCCGATCATACGCTGGGTATCGAGGTATCACTTGCAGCAGTTGCTCTGGGCGCATGTGTTATTGAAAAACATTTTACTCTTGACCGGAATTTGCCTGGTCCAGATCATCGGGCCTCGGCAGAGCCGGCAGAACTTTCCGCGCTCGTGCGCGGGATCCGTATCGTTGAAGCATCTCTGGGGGATGGACGCAAACAGCCAGCCGCAAGCGAGGCGAATACGGTGGCTGTTGCGCGTAAGAGTTTGGTTGCCGCATGTGATGTTCCAGCGGGTATTGAATTAACCGAAGTGATGATCGCGATCAAGCGCCCCGGCACCGGTTTGCCACCTGCGATCCGCGATCATCTGGTCGGACGCATGACGCGTGTTGCCATATCTGCCGGGACATTATTGCGCTTGGATATGTTTGCATGAGAACCATCTGTGTCGTCACAGTCGCGCGTTCCGATTACGGCATTTATCTGCCGCTACTTCGGCGCATTCAATCAGATTCGGAATTTCGTTTGTATTTGATCGTTTCGGGTGCACATCTCGCGCCGGAATTTGGAATGACGGTCAACGCAATTCAGGCGGACGGTTTTGAGGTCAACGAACGGGTTGAGATGTTGTTGGCGTCCGATTCACCGGAAGGCATCGCTAAATCTATGGGAATCGGCGTGATGGGCTTTGCTCAGTCATTTGCGCGGTTTCGCCCGGATATCCTAATGGTATTGGGTGACCGGTTTGAAATGCATGCAGCCGCTTTGGCCGCATTGCCCTTTAATATTCCGGTCGCGCACATTCATGGAGGCGAAGTGACGCAGGGAGCGATGGACGACGCGCTCCGCCATTCCATTACCAAATTGAGCCACCTGCATTTTGTTTCGACGCCGGAGTATGCGCGGCGCGTGGCGCAGCTGGGCGAGGAAGCGTGGCGTATCACTGTGTCCGGTGCGCCGTCGCTCGATAATTTAAACTCAATGGTGCTGCCGACGCGCGAGCAGCTCGAAGCGCGATTTAAGTTCAGGTTGGAACCCGCGCCTTTGTTGGTAACATTCCACCCAGTCACACTGGAATTTGAGCAAACCGAATGGCAGGTGTCTGAATTGATGGCGGCTTTGGATAGACTGGATATGCCAGTGATTTTCACAATGCCAAATGCAGATACTCGCAATGGGATCATTCGCCAACACATTGCCGAGTATTTGCTCACACATTCATCGGCATGGAGTGTGGAAAATTTTGGCACGCCGAACTATTTCGGTGTAATGCAATTTGCAGCGGCAATGGTCGGTAACTCGTCGAGCGGTATCATCGAAGCGCCTTCTTTCAAGTTGCCGGTCGTTAACATCGGTACGCGGCAGGACGGACGAGTGCGTGCGATAAACGTTATTGATGTTGGTTATACGAGCGATGAAATTGTTACCGGTGTTCGGCACGCAATTGCGCCAGCTTTCCGCCAGGATTTGCTCAGTGGTGTGAATCCCCATGGTGATGGACATGCGGCAGAACGTATCGTCGCCGGGTTGAGGGTGGTGGAACTCGATGATCGGCTCGTCCGAAAAACTTTTCGTGACCTTGGAGTATTGGAGTGATTCAGGTGATCGGAATTGGTGCCGGCGGGCACGCCAAAGTTGTGTTGGATATTTTGCAGTTGATGAACGAATATCGTGTCATCGGTCTGCTCGACCCAGTCTGCGTTGGGGCTACCGTGGGTGGGGTGATGGTCCTTGGCGGAGACGAACTGCTACCTCGTCTGCATTCCGAAGGCATTACATCTGCGTTTATCGGTGTGGGAGGCGTGGGCGATAATACATCACGAATCAACCTTTTCGAAAAAGTTAAAGCTGCTGGATTCACTTTCGTCAATGTTGTTCACCCGTCTTCTATACTTGCGGCAAGCGTTCAGTTAGGTCAGGGTGCCACGATCATGGCAGGTGTCATCATTAACCCGGATGCGAGAATCGGAGATAATGTCATTGTCAATACCGGTGTGATCGTGGAGCATGATTGCGATATCGCGTCGCATGCGCATATTTCACCTGGAGCAGTGCTATGCGGCGGGGTGCGCGTGGGCAGGGGCGCACATGTAGGCGCGGGGGCAACACTACGTCAAGGGGTTACAATTGGTGATGGAGCTCTGGTAGGCGCAGGTGCCGTGGTTGTGAGAGATGTCGCGCCACGTGTTATGGTTATAGGCGTGCCAGCGCATGTACAAAGTAAAGTAAAGTAAAGTAAAGTAAAGTAAAGTAAAGTAAAGTAAAGTACATTGAGGTTATTTATCGTATGAACATTCGTATTATTCCGCGGCTTGATATTAAAGGACCCAATCTGGTGAAAGGAATTCGCTTGGAAGGTTTACGCGTTCTTGGCAAGCCGGAATATTTTGCGCGTTATTATTATGAGAATGGTGCGGATGAATTGATCTACATGGATGCCGTTGCGAGTTTGTATGGACGCAATAGCCTGCTTGAGATCGTCGAGCGAACTGCAAGGGAAACATTCATACCGCTCTGTGTTGGTGGGGGGTTGCGCAGCGTGGACGATATTCGTGTGGTCTTGCGCGCAGGCGCTGATAAAGTGTCCATCAATACAGCCGCCATCCGCCGTCCGGAACTGATCCGTGAAGCGTCACGCGCTTTCGGCTCATCCACCATTGTGATCGGGATTGAGGCCTTCCATCATGCAGACGGGCGCTATGAGCCCTATATTAATTATGGTCGAGACCGCACAGGGTTGGATGCGGTGGAGTGGGCTATTCGTGCGGTCGAGATGGGAGCCGGTGAAATTCTGCTTACCTCTATCAACCAGGAAGGGACGGGCAAAGGATTTGATATTCAATTAATTCGCCGCATTGCAGAAGCAGTCCCGGTGCCCGTGATAGCCCATGGAGGTGCGGGCAAACCGTCTGATATATATGACGCCATTGTAGATGGCCGTGCCGACGCGGTAAGCATTGCATCCATCCTGCACTACCAATGTCTAGAACAGGTAAGATCGGACGAAAAGGAATTTACCGCCGAGGGGAATATAGATTTTCTGCGCCGTGGAGGTACTTTTAGCAAGTTGCAACCCACAGCGCTTCCCGTGATCAAAGAATATATTACAAGCCAGGGCGTGGCTTGCCGTCATGTTCTTTAGGGACAGGATATTATTATGCTAATGGCATCTCCTAAAGTTGCAATTGTCGATTATGCGCTTGGAAATTTATATAGTATCAAACATGCCTGTGAGCGCGTGGGTTTGGAATCAATGATCACGTCATCACCGTCTGAGATCATGCTTGCGGATGGCGTTCTGTTGCCCGGCATGGGCGCCTTCGGCGAGGCGATGCAAACCTTGCATAAACTTGACTTGGTAACCGTCCTGCGGGATTATGCAGCATCCGGCCGCCCTTTGATCGGAGTTTGTTTGGGAATTCAATTATTATTAACTGAGAGTTATGAATTTGGAAACCATAAAGGATTGGGGATCATAGACGGTGTGGTTGAGCCTCTTGATCATCCGCACGAAGGTGAACGCGATTTGAAGATCCCACAGGTTGGTTGGAATCAATTACATGCAGCGCGTTCCTGGTTTGGCACACCCCTGGAAGGTATTCCTGAAAATGAATATATGTACTTTGTTCATTCGTTTGTGCCAAAGCCGCAGGATGTGAACGCTGTGCTTGCTACAACCAATTACGGCGGAGTTGAGTTTTGTTCGAGCATTCAACAGAAGAATATTTTTGCCTGTTTGTTTCACCCGGAACGCAGCGGCATTCAAGGACTTAAAATATATAAGAACATAGCAAGTCAACTTCACAAATCTTTGGAAGGTATAGAATAATGAAAACACAAACAGTAAAAAAATATGGACTGCCCGAAAACGTTGTTTTTTGCAATCGTTGTGTGATGTCAAATCAAAGGCCTGCCTCAATTCCGGAATTTAAGCACACTCCCGATCGCAAAGATGCGAAATATATGCATATTGACGAGGAAGGCATCTGCGATGCATGTCGTCATGCCGAAGAAAAAGAACGTATTAACTGGGAAGTGCGTGAAAAGGAACTAATTAAATTGCTCGATAAGTTTCGTCGCAATGACGGTCATTATGACTGTCTTGTGCCGGGCAGCGGAGGTAAAGACAGTGCCATGCAGGCGCATATCCTGAAATATAAATATGGCATGCACCCACTTACATGTACTTGGCCCCCAATTCTTTATACTGATTACGGCTGGCAGAACTTCAAGAATTGGCTTGAAATTGGCGGGTTTGATAACGTTGCTTTTCGACCCAACCCCAAGGCGCAGAAGTTGCTTACCAAGTTAAGTATTCAAAATCTGCTCCATCCTTTTCAAACCTTTATTCTTGGGCAAAAGAATTTGGCCCCCAAAATTGCCATGCAATATGATATTCCACTGATTTTTTACGGGGAAAACGAAGCGGAATACGGCAACCCATTGGCTGATAATGCGTCATCCTTGCGTGATAAGGCCTTTTTTGCCATGAAAAACCTGGATGAAATTTATCTGGCTGGATTGCCTGTGCGTGAATTATTAGAAAAATACGGCCTTACGATGACTGATCTTACTGCCTACCTGCCAGCTGATTATGATGCCCTGCAAAGAAGCGATCTTGAGGTGCATTATCTGGGTTATTACCTTAAGTGGACTCCGCAGGAGGCGTATTACTATGCGGTTGAAAACACAGGTTTTCAGGCTCGTCCATTCCGGACCGAAGGCACCTACAGCAAATATAATAGTATTGACGATAAAATTGATGATCTGCATTATTATACAACCTATATGAAGTTTGGACTCGGACGGGCTTCGTATGACGCCTCGCAGGAGATACGGAATCATC
>JAPLGS010000153.1:0-30606 GCA_026390015.1 Chloroflexota bacterium
GATGAAGGATAAGCCATACTTGCGAGCTTCGATCTCTGCAGGCGCGTCTTCGTCTGTGTCGCGCATCTCGTTCAATTCAGGATGACGAAAAAGGGCGCTGTCGTCGATCATCATCTTGCCGTCCAGCGCAACCAGTTTGTTATCTTTTGTTATCACCAGGGGGTTGATCTCAGCGAGTGTCGCGTCGGTGGATTTGTAAACTTCCCACAAACCCATGGCGATCTTTACAAAATCCTTCATGTATTCGCGGGGCAGATCGATCGCCACTGCTACATCGCGCGCTTGATATTCACGCAAGCCGAGCAAAGGATCAATATGCAATTTGACGATCTTTTCGGGTGTCTTGGCGGCTACTTCTTCGATATCAATTCCGCCCGCGGCAGAAGCGATCATGACGGGTTTTTTCGCGGCGCGGTCATTGGTGATCGCGAAATAGATTTCCTGTTCGATCGCGGAAGCCTCATCCACAAGGACTTTGCGCACGGGTAAACCTTTGATCTCCATGCCAAGGATCTGTGTGGCAAGTTGTTCGGCTTCGGCTGGGTCTTTGGCAAGCTTTACACCGCCTGCTTTGCCACGTCCGCCTACAAGAACCTGCGCCTTTATCACAACGCGGCCACCCAGTTCTTCTGCAACTTGCCTTGCTTCGTGAGCAGTAGCCGCAACCCTTCCTTTTGGAATCGAGATGCCGTACTTTGAAAAAATTGTTTTTGATTGGTATTCGTGGAGTTTCATAACTCTCCCTCGGAGGATTTTTTTATTAAAGCACGGCGATTATACCACTCTAAAAACCTCCGAGTTCTTCAAGGGCTCGGAGGTTTTAGTTGCGTATTCTAAGGCAGAGTAAATCTCATCAAGCGATTATTCACGCTGTCACTTACCCAAACCTGACCTTCCCCATCTATGGCAATGCCCGACGCGAGGCCAAAGCCGGTATTTGTGTCGCCGAAATCGCCCCAAACGCGGATGAGTTTTCCGTCGTTGTCAAATTCCATCACGCGATATCCATCAGGGTCCGTGATGAAAACATGCAAGTCGTCATTCACAGCGATGAAGGGTTTGTTGTCCAGAGATTGCCCGAACCAGCCGTACACATCCCATTGTTTGTCAGGGATGAATGACAAGCCGTTTGCATCTTCAACAGGGGTAAAAGTCTGCACGCGCTGATTCCAAGTATCTGTTACATAGACAGTTCCATTTTTATCGATGGCGACGCCGACCGGTTCATCAAATTGACCGGGGTCGAATCCCGCGCTGCCAAATTGCGTGATGAAGATCCCGTTCGCATCAAACACGACGATGCGCTTGTTGCCTGTATCTGTGACATATACGCGCCCCTGCGCATCTACTGCCAAGCCGCGCGGCCCGTAGAATGATTCGGGTGTTTCGCCTTGTCCGAATATTCCCCATTCTTTAAGGAATTTTCCGTTCGCGCTGAATTTCTGCACGCGATGATTCCATGTATCTGTGGCATAGATTGATCCATCCGGCCCGATGGCGATGCCCCACGGTTCATTGAAACTGCCAGGGGCGGCTGGAACGGCTACGCCGTCAGCGAAGGAGCCCCATTGATTGAGAATATTGCCTTCCAGATCGAGATGCAATATGCGATGATTTCCCGAGTCAGCTACGTAGACAGTGCCATCTTTTGCGAATGCAAAGGAATGCGGCGCCTTCATCGGCGTTTCGTTTGGTTGAGAAACGCTCAACGTAAGATCAGCCGCCAGTGGGATATATTTACCTTCCGTTGGATCTACGATGTCTGCGGCTGCGGCTGGTGCCACGCCGTAGTTCCATATCTGTTCAGCGACATCCTTGCGAATGTAAAGGCGCATTTTCGCTGACGGTTCCCATGTCGCGAGGGTCAGGTCTGAGCGGCCTTTGGCTTGAGCGTACGCTGTGTAATCCCGATTGAGCCAGATCTGAAGGAGACCGTTTCGAATAGCGGGGTTGGTAAATCCTTCACAAAATTTCGAGTAGTCTTTGGATCTGCGTAATTTGTAGATGCTGAGCATTCCTTTGCAGGCGTAATCTTCAGGGAATGGCTGGCTGGCATCCCGATCGTTGACCAGGTTGAAGTATTCCTGCATCGGCCACCACATGCGGATGTAGTCAATTTTATAGAAGCCCGGACCCAGCGCAGTTTCGATTTTATCGAAACTGTTTTGTCCTACAATGACCAAAGTTTTATCTCGTAAGGAGCGTGTAGGTTGATCGAATGAGCTTTGATTGGTGAAGTTGCGTAGATACCAGACAAATGGCCAGGAGACGCCAGTATCCCCGTTGGTGTCGTACGCAAGAGCGACATTCATCCCGCCAGTGGTTCGTTGTGAGATTTCTGTGGCCTGTTTGATAATATCTTTAATGCCCGTCGCGCCGTGCGCGTAGACGAGAAATTCTGTTGCCTGATCGTATGTGATGTAAGAGGCGCGGAACGCGGCGCGGGCGGTTAACACTGCCAGGAAAGTAAAGAACACCAAAATAAAAACGTGTCGGATTTCTTTAAATGTCCAGGATCGAAAAAGATAAGTCACGCCGATTGCGCTTAAGATCGTGACCACCATCGGCAGGAGGAATGCGTTGGTGGCTTGTAATTGCGCCAGCTCTTTTCCTTGAAACGGGGGAGTTGTTCCGTATAAGGCGAGGATCATTCCAGTTGTGCTTGCGATAAATATGGCAAGAGTCGCGATCGTGAGCGGGATGCGTTGTTCTTTTAATTTTGTCCAATCGGTTGTGTCAATGACGCGTCCCAATGCCCAGCCTGTGATCAGGATCATTGGCCAGGCCATGTGATAGGTCAGCCAGGGCATTCTTTCTCCGGCAAATGAGAATGAGATAATGCTGATAATACTCCACCATAGAAGCAGGCTGAAAGTATTCGAGAAATTCTTTTCTTCGGGATTTGTTTCTTCCACTTCCAAGAGATTGATAATCTCGTCGTTGTGGTCAACAACATCTTCCGCGATACGGGGAGCAGGTTTTCTTCTTAAACCAATAATCAGTGCAAGGATCAGGCCGAGCGCTGGCAGGAATTCATAGATGGGAATCTGCACCAGAACATAGTAGTACCAGGGCTGGCTTCCACGTGATACACCTTGTTGTACGAGCCAGTATCCAAGCGAACCAATGGTGCCCGTGAAGAAGCCGTTACTATTGGTGAAGATCGTTGTATAAAAAATTGTGTAAGGCACCCAGAAGATCAGCGCGGTTTTCCACCAAAATTCCTTGTTCCATATCAGCCCGATGATCGCGGAAATTGCGAACATGAGGATTAAAAATCCGCCGATGATCAAAATGGATTTTGGGTCGGCGAGCATTGTTCTAACTTCATTGACCTCTGTGGGTATGGCAACATGAGTCCAGCGTTCTGTCCATTTGATGGCGAATGGAGATAGCATTGGCAGGACGATCGTGCCGGTGACCATGAGCAGATCAAACGAACGATCACTGCGGATACGCTGCCAGGTGTACCCGCGGATTAAGAAATATGCCGCAACGCTGAATCCAATTAAAGCGGCGAGGGCGAAGATCAATGTTGGGGAGAGGGAACCAGCTGCGAGCGGGGTGAGAGGCGAAGCTGTCGTCCCGGGGTTGCTCGGTATGGCCGTCTCAGATCCAGTGATGGTTGTCGCGTCACGAGTGTAGAGCATTAATCCCGCCGCAAGACCTGTTAGCATCACTGCAATGCCAAGTGCAATGATGAAGGAGCGGTAATCTTTTTCCGCGTCTTTCCATGGGCGGCGAGTAACTTGTGCGATGAAATACACAGCCAGGTAGATCAGGGCTTCGGCTGTATAAATAAAGGATGTTTCTTTGGTTGTGAAGTGCAGCATCAGTGCGCCCGCCAGCAGAAAGAGATATTTCTTTCCCCCAACTTCGAGATGGCGCAGTATTGCGTATAACATGAGAATACCAGAGAATCCAACAAATGATTCATTGCGGACGTAGCGGCCGTAATAAAGCATGTATGGCGATATAACCAAAAGGAAACCCGCAATGAGCGCACCCCATTTTCCTAAATAACGCCGCCAATACCAGACCATCCAGATCGTGGCGATGCTGAAGAGAACTGCCGGTATGCGCGAAGTAAAGTCATTTGCGCCGAAGAGAAAGTAGGAAAGCGCCACGATATGAAATTGAAATGGTCCATGCATCATCGGCGAATGTTCATATCCCTGTCCTTGAGATAAGCGCCATGAATAATAGGTGTGCAAACTTTCGTCATGACTCATCACGCGTGCTTCAAGCAGATAGAAACGCGTGATGAATGCAAGCAGGATGATCCCAACGAATATCACGATCTCATTCGTAAGGCCGGGCAGTGCAGGATGAATGGGGCGTTCAAGCCAATTTTGTTTTTGTTCCATTGAGTTTCACCGTAGGTAGTATTTAGGGATTAGGTAATTAGGGGATTAGGTAATTAGGTTTGAGGCAAATCCGACTGAATATACTTCATTTCAAAATTATTTTACAAATGATATACCATTAAGTTTAACAGGGTGTGAGAGAAATATACCCAAATAAAAATTGATGGAGCGCGGACTTCAGTCTGCTTTTGTTGGCAAACCGTCCATGATTACTCAGAAGCGGAATGATTTGCCAATTGACCACAGCCGGCCTGGATATCGATCCCGCGGCGCATACGGATCGTGCATTCGATCCCCGCCTGCTCCAGCGTTTCTTTGAATATCATCGCCCGCTGACGGTTTGTCGCTTCGCCCTGATAGCCTTCGGTCGGGTTGAGTGGTATCGCGTTGACATGACACAGTAATCCTCTGAGGCGTTTCGCAAGTTTTGCCGCCACTTCCGGGGTGTCATTCACTCCGCTGATCAGCGCCCATTCAAAGGTCACGCGGCGATGGGTCTGTTCGACATAATATCGGCAAGCTTGAATCACATCGTCAATTTTGTAGCGCTTGTTGACCGGCATGATCGCGAGCCGATCTGCATCATCCGCCGCGTGCAGAGAGATGGCGAGATTGACCTGCCGCTTTTCATCCGCAAATTTTTTGATCTGTGGCACCAGCCCAACCGTGGAAATGGTAAAACGCCGCGCGCCGAAATTGTATCCATCCGGATCGTTGAGTGTGTCAATGGCGGCCATTGAGTTGTCGTAATTATGGAATGGTTCGCCCATACCCATGAAGACGATGTTCGTTACGGCCAGTTTCTCTTCTTTCAGCGCCTGTGCATAATGTGTGACCTGTGCCACGATCTCGCCGGTGGTCAGGTGGCGACTGAATCCCATTTGACCGGTCGCGCAGAAGACACATCCCATGGCGCAACCAGCCTGTGTGGAGATACAAAGTGTGCGGCGGCCTTTGCCAGAATTGGTGTTTGGGTCATAACGCATCAGCACCGCTTCGATCAAGTGACCATCCTGCAGTTCAAAGAGAGTCTTGCGCGTCTGCCCATCTGATGAATCCTGGAAGAGTTTCACTTTGAGCGGGGAGAAGTTCAGCCGCTCCTTGAGCTTTTCACGCAGCGCGCCAGGCAGATTGGTAAATTGATCAGGCGAGTTATATAAATGTTGATACAGCCCCTGCCAAATTTGTTTGGCGCGGTAGGCGGGTTCGTCCCATTGCTGGAGCATGTTTGTAAGAGCGGGCAGGTTTAGATCGTAGATAAGCATGAAGATATGATACCAGAGACCCCCGAGTTCTATAAGAACTCGGAGGTCTGTAATTAGAGAGTTATATTTTACTTCACGAGTTCCGCCAAACTATCCGCGATCATATCCATTTTTGGTTTCCACGCATCAGCCTGCGCCTTAGATGAAACTCCGCTTAACACCAATGCGGTCGGGCATCCCACAGTTTGTCCAGCGGCAATATCTGTCTCAAGTCTGTCGCCGACAACAAGTGTTTCTTCTATCCTGGTTCCCAATCGTTCCAAAGATAGTTCCATCAAATAAGGAAATGGCTTGCCCGCCACGATCGGTTCCACGCCCGTTGCGGATGTGATGACTGACAGCCACGAGCCGCACCCGGGAATTTCTCCGCGTGGGGTGGGGAAGGTCATGTCGGTGTTGGTTGTATAAAATGGAATTCCAGCGCGCACAAGCAGAGTTGCTTCGGCAACTTTCATGAAGTTAATGGTGCGGTCAATGCCCATGACAAAGACCTGTGCTTCCGGCGCATTTTCAGTGGAGAGTATCTCAAATCCCTTTTCTTCCAGCGCCACGCGGATTCCCTCTTCGCCGATCATGAATATCTTTGTCCCTTTGGTGTATTTCTGCGCAAGCATAAATGCGATTCCCAAAGCGGATGTCACTATTTGTGAAACGTCAACTTCCACACCTAGTTCACGTAATTTCTTTTGATATTCTTCGGGAGTTTTTGTTCCATTATTTGTTGCGAACACAAATTTCAGTCCACGCTCACGGATTCGATTAAAGGTGGCCGCCAGGTCGCCGATGGCTGAGTCGCCTTTCCAGACCACGCCGTCCATGTCAAGGATAAGTGCTTTGATGTTTGAAGGGATCATTTGATTTCCGATTTTAGATTTTGGATTTGCATTGATGGTTGAGTATCGAGACTGCAATTGCGTTTGCTATTATAAACGGAAGACCCCGAAGATTTCTCCTCGAGGCCTTCACTAATTACTAATCACTAATTACCAATCCTACTTTACTACTTTCTCCGGCGTCTCGATGATCTGATCTACCAAACCATAATCCACGGCTTGCTGGGCGTCCAGATAATAATCGCGGTCAAGATCGCGTTCGATCACTTCGAGCGGTTGGCCTGTATGTTTTGCCATGACACCATTCAGCAATGTTTTCAAATGCATAATTTGTTTGGCTTGAATTGCGATATCAGTCGCCTGACCCTGCGCGCCGCCCAGAGGCTGGTGCATATGGATAGTCGCGTGCGGCAGGGCGTAGCGTCTGCCCTTCGTGCCGGCCGTCAGCAAAACGGTCCCGAAGGAAGCAGTCACGCCGACCGCCACGGTGTTGATCGGATTCGAAATGATCTGCATCGTGTCATAGATCGCGAGTCCCGCGTAGATCTGTCCGCCGGGAGAATTAATATACATGCGAATTTCCTTATCGGGATCTTCATGATTAAGGAACAACAATTGCGCAACAATCACATTTGCAACCTGATCATCGATCGGTGTGCCGAGAAAAATAATTCTCTCCTTAAGCAACAGCGAGTAAATATCATAAGCACGTTCGCCGCGGCCGGTATTTTCAACGACCATTGGAACTACATTTTTAAAATCTGGAATCATATTTGTCTCCTTTTTGATTGGGACAATGGTACACAAAACGTATTTGAATTTTATTAAAATTTAATAGGCATTGTCATTGCGGATGTATTACGTCGATCCCGCTTCGACGCTGCCGGCCAGCCATTAAGAAGCTGACTCTATTCTGCGGGTTTTTCCTGCTCAGTTTCCACTGGAGCAGTTTCTTCCATTGCCTCTTCTGCAATCGCTTCTACTATAATTTCTTCAATAACATCCGCGGCAGGCTCTTCGACAATTTCTTCAACGGGTTTGTACTCTCCCATTGCAATCGTCTTGAGTGTATCCAGCGCTTTGCGGGTCATCACGCGGCTCGCGGATTCCATCGCAATGGCCTGGCTCAATTCTTTCTGTCCCTTCTTACCGCCGCGCAGTTTGGAGAAATCCATTCCTTGTTGAGCAAGCCCGTTAATGGTGCTGTTGTATTCTGCATCCAGCAGGTCATTATCAAGTTGGATCTTTTCCTTTAGCACAATTTCATCCAGAATTAAACTACGCTCGAGACGTTTCTTCGCAACCGGATTCACTTCTTCTTCGATGAAGTTTTCGCGGGTCGTTTCACGCATCTTGAAGTAAGTTTCCAAATCCATGTTTTGTTGTGCCAGTCGATTGGCAAGATCCGACAGAACGTGCTCGCCTTCATGCTCGAGTGTGTGCGCGTGGAATTTAATGGTCGCGCCTTCCTTAACCTTCTCGATCAATTCAACGTAATAAATATCATCGTACGTATTTTGTGAACGATTTTCCACATCTTTTTTCACAGCTTCTTTGAGCGCGTCCACAGTATCGCCCGCACCTGTTTTTTGAGCGAGCTCATCATCCAAATCTGGCAGGATCACGCCGCGCACCGTTTTTACCGTGGCTTCGATCTCAACGCTCTTGCCTTTGAGTTCTTCCACTTCCCAATCTTCTGGAAATTCGTGGCTGATGGTTTTGCTTTCGCCAGCCTTAGCACCGATCAATTCCTTTGCGAACCCGTTATACGGCCATTCGGTGTCACGGTCTTCCTTGCGGACAAAGGTGGCAAATCCCGAACGATTAAGTTCGCTGGTTTCAGATTTTACATCCACCGACACATAATCGCCTGGCTCAATGGCGCGATCAACGTTTTCTGTGGCGGCATACATTTGACGCAATTCTTCGAGCGCGGCGTCGACGTCTTTTTGTTCGGGCGCAACCCATTCATAGGGCAGGCGGACAGCATGATAATCGCCGAGATCCACTTGGGGGGCAAGTGGAATACTAAATGTAAATTTTGGCGGCTCCACGCTTTCGACTGATTCGAGCGAGCCGGCCGCGCCGGGATTTACATCAGCTTCTTTTAGGATGGCGGAGTATTCTGCGTCAATGAGCAGGTCAATGGCTTGCTCGGTGATCGCAGCGTCACCAAATGTGCGCACCACAATCTCGTACGGCGCTTTGCCCGGGCGAAATCCCGGAACTTTGCTTTTCGAAGATATCTTCGTAGCGGCGCGGCGCTTGTAGGTGTTCATTTTTTCCTGATCTATTTCAACGATCAGTTTTACAGAATGGTCTTCCTGGTATTGTTTTTCGATATTCAAAGTTTCCTCCAGACTCATAAGGCGTTTACCTGAGAGAGTCTTATAAATTTTTAGTGAGGACGGTGGGAGTCGAACCCACACGCCTTGCGGCACATGATCCTAAGTCATGCTTGTCTGCCAATTCCAACACGTCCCCGGTCAAGTGCTTAATTATTTAAGCGGGCGGAATTATACTTCCTATTATGCAGATTTGTAAATTTTTTTTGAGGGGTGGAAACGTCCGATTTCCTGCATGGTAATAACTTTCTTTAGCCATTATAATTGCCCGCATCAATATACAAGGAGAAATTTTTATGAGTATCCAGTCTGGAAATCCTGCGCCTGAGTTTGAAATGTTGGATGATACCAACATCCTCCGAAAGCTATCTGATTATCGCGGGAAAAACGTCGTGCTTTATTTTTACCCCAAAGACGATACGCCTGGTTGTACGAAGGAAGCTTGTAATTTCCGCGACGATTATTCCGCGTATGAAAATGCGGATGTGGTGGTATTGGGCGTCAGTCCTGATTCTGTTGCTTCGCATATAAAATTCAAGAAAAAATTTCAATTACAGTTTCCGCTTCTGGTAGATGAGGGGCATAAGGTTTGCGATCTCTACGGCGTTTGGGGGCCGAAGAAATTTATGGGGAAGGAGTATGTCGGCGTCCTTCGGACCACCTTCCTGATCGATGCGGATGGTAATATTAAACGGGTCTTTGAGAATGTGCGCCCCGCCGAACATAGCGCGGAATTGCTTGCAGATTTGGGAATCAACGTATCGTCATAATGAATAGAGGGTTATCAATAATCAACGCGCCGACGGTATTGAGAAAAACCGTCGGCTTTGATTTTGCTCATTAAACAGAAACAGTTGGCAGGCAGGCGCGAAGCTGAATCACATCTGACGTTAAGAGATTGTCTGCATAAGTTCATTATGTCAGATTCATTAGAGTTTGCGAAAGTGGTTACAATGACCACAAAAAATAGTGACAATTTGACCAAAATTTGGTAAATTTGGGCGTTGTGATTTTGGGGTGGTTTCCCCGGTAGAAATTTTTTTGGAGGAGAGCGTATGCGACACTTTGTGATCGTGGGAATTCTGGTGCTTGTAACGGCCGTTCTCACCTATGTTGGTTTGGATGTTGCCGGGGTGGCAACTCAAATGAATCCAATTGAGGCGAGCGCGCAGTCAATTCCAATTGACTGGTTGTGGAATTGGGAGATCATTGCGATATGTTTCCTGTTCGCGTTGATCATTGTGCCGATGGCTTATAGCATGTTGGTGTTTCGACGCAAGCCGGGCGACACAACCGATGCGGAACATATTGAAGGTAACACTACGTTAGAGATCACATGGACTGTGATCCCGCTTTTTGCTGTGTTGGCCTTGGCTTATATGGGTGCTTATTCACTGGGCGAAACGCGCCGTATTGACCCCAATGCCATGATCATTAAGGTGAAAGGCCAGCAATTTGTGTGGACTTTTGAATACCCTGACACAGGCATCATCAGTACCGAATTGCATTTGCCTGTGGATCAACAGGTCCTTTTGAAAATGGAATCAGCCGATGTGATCCATTCGTTCTGGGTGCCCGAGTTTCGCGTCAAGCAGGATGTTGTGCCCGGGCGCGTGACCGAATATAGGATCACGCCGATTTTGGTTGGATCATACAAAGTCCGTTGCGCCGAGTTGTGTGGAGCTTCTCATGCTTACATGGAAAGTCCTGTGATCGTTGATTCACAGGCTGATTACGATTCGTGGATCGTAGAGCAAGTGGCGATCGTCGCCGCTTCACAAACTCCCGAAGGATTGGGTAAATTGCTGACGGTTAAGAATGGCTGTATAGGATGTCATTCGGTTGACGGCACAAAGATGACTGGCCCCACCTGGTTTGGATTGTTCGGTACAAAAGTTAATTTGACCGATGGCTCAACTGTGACCGCAGATGACGCGTACGTTACCGAATCCATCCTTGACCCGAAGGCTAAGTTAGTGACTGGTTTCCCGCCGGTCATGCCCCCCTTTAAATTAACGGATATTGAGATCGCGAATATTATCGCGTATCTAAAGACACTGAAATAATCGGCGGAGGATATAAAATAATGAAGAAATTCTTTTCCACTGCCCTCGCACGCGGTTTGTTCTGGCAGTTGATCGGCACTCTGACGGGTGCGGGTCTTGTAACAGGCATCCGTGTTTTGATGGGTTTAAGTGCCACTGACAAATTCTTTTTCACCGAACCCGCCTGGGTTCTCGGTGGATTTTTCGGAGTCCTCTTTTTCCTCGCGGGCAATGGCTCGGTGAGTGACTGGTTCAAATGGGCACGCGGTATTGAGACTCCCGAGCATCATGAAGAACGCTACACAGGTTGGGAGAAATATCTTAATGTCTCGCTCGACCACAAAGTGATCGGTATTCAATATACCGTCACCGCGTTGTTGCTGATTTGCGTCGGCGGTTTGTTTGCGTTGATCTTCCGCACGGAACTTGCTCAATCTCAATTGCAATTCCTGAAAGTAGATATGCAGTTGTTCGGGCAGAATGGTCCTGAACTTTATAACACACTCATGTCTTTACACGGCATGATCATGATCGTATCCATTTTGTTGGGCGTCGCGGGTATTATGAACTATGTGGTTCCGCTTTTACTTGGCGCGCAGGATATGGCTTTTCCGCGCTTGAACGCTTTCTCGTATTGGATCGCGGTCCCCGCTGCTGTGCTGCTATTGATGAGCCTAGTTCTCGGCGGCTTTGGCACAGGCTGGACAGGTTATCCGCCGCTTTCTGCGCGCGCTCCAGTTGGCGTTCAGATGTTCTTCCTGGGCGTATTCACCGCTGGCTGGTCGTCCATCCTTGGGGCGCTCAATGTGATCGTGACCGTTGTGCGCATGAGGTCGAAAGGCATGACCGCAATGCGCATGCCGATCTTTGTATGGGCTTCGGTTGCCACTTCTATCATCGCGATGACCGCGACCCAGTTGATCGGTCTCTCGTTCCAGTTGGTGATGTTCCAGCGTCTATTTGGCATGGGATTTTTTGATCCAGCCAAAGGCGGCAATCCTGTTCTCTTCCAGCATTTATTCTGGTTCTATTCGCACCCTGCAGTGTACGTATTCGTTTTGCCCGGTCTCGGCGTGATATCAGAACTTCTGCCAGTATTCGCGCGCAAGCCTTTATTTGGCTATCGCTGGGTTGCCATGTCTTCGATGGGAATTGCGCTGGTGGGTTTCCTGGTTTGGGCGCATCACATGTTTACCTCCGGCATGAATGAATATTTACGCCTGCCTTTCATGTACAGCACACTACTTGTAGCCATCCCAACGGGCGTAAAATTCTTCTCGTGGGTCGCTACGATCTGGAAAGGCAAGTTGACCTATCCCGCCGCGATGCTTTTCGTTTTGGGCGGAATTGTTTCCTTCCTGCTTGGAGGTTTAACAGGTCCCCCGAACGCAACCGTTTCAGTTGATCTTCACCTGCATGATACCTATTTCATCGTCGGTCACTTCCACGATACCATCTTCGGCGGATTCGTCTTCCCGTTCTTTGCTGCCCTTTACTATTGGTTCCCCAAAGCGACAGGCCGCCGCATGAATGAATTCTGGGGTAAAGTCCACTTTTGGTTGATGACGCCCTCATTCTTCGTGCTAACCCTTGGCATGATGCGCATCGGTTTGCTTGGTATGCGCCGACGAATTGTAGATTACGATCCAGCGCTTAACTTCGACTCTACGCACCTCGTTTTGACCATCGCTGGTTATCTGATTGGGCTTGCTGTGTTGATCTTTATAATCAATTTCTTCCATAGCATCAGCCACGGCGAAAAAGCAGAAGGCAATGTCTGGAATTCACGCTCGCCTGAGTGGCAGGTTCCTTCGCCCATGCCCACGCACAATTACGATCAACCGTTCGAAGTTGTCGGTGAACCGTATGACTACGGTCTGGCAGGCTCGAAATATGTTGAATTCGCCAAGCCAGAAAAAAGCAAGAATAAATAAAAGGGCAGATCTCAAATGACACATACACAAGATAAATCTTCGGCTCTGGGTCAGGGTGTTTTGATTTTTGTCTACCTGACCATCCTAACCGCACTGGAATTTTTCATTGCGATCACATTTAAATCCGTTTCCATTTTAATTGTTGTGGCGGTTATCAAAGCCGCGTTGGTCATGTACTACTACATGCACATCTACAAATTAAATGAAAACAGCGATGACGACACTCATTCTTATTCCTACAAAACAGACACCAACCGCCTTGGGTTATGGCTCTTCCTCCTTTCAGATTCATTTGTTTTTGCCGGCTTGATGGCAGCCCGTATCAACCTGCTTGGATTCACCCGCCCGCCTTTGAATCAATTACTTGGCCTGGCAGTGACAGCGGTACTGCTCCTCTCTTCGTTCTTTATGAATCGCGGTGAAACCTCCATGGCACATGGCGATACCAAAGGCTTTCTCAATAACATCGTGATCACATTCTTCCTGGGTTTCGGCTTTTTGATAGGCGTAGTCGCCGTTGAATGGAGACTGGCCGCAGCGGAAGGCCTGGTCGCCAGTTTTGGCAATCCTGCCAATGGCCCAATGGGCGGCGTTTTTTATATCATGACTGGTATGCACGCCTTCCACGTTTTCACAGGCCTGATCTTTCTGTTTGTGGTATGGAACAACGCCCGCAAAAATATCTATTCCGCCGAACAGCATTGGGGTGTGGAAGCTGTCGCGGTCTACTGGCATTTTGTAGACCTCGTGTGGATATTCTTCTACCCCGCTCTGTATCTTATTGGAAAACTGATCGTGTAATTGCTCTCGCCGCCAGGTTGGGCGGCGAGATTTTTATTGGCAATCAATTATGAATTCTGGTATAAGTGAATAAAGAAGAACTTGATCGGGGCGGCCTCAAGGTCGCCCCGTTTTGGAGCGTTAAAATAAATGGATAGAAAGATTCTTTGGGTTGGTTTCACGTCTTTGGCTATTATTGTCACCGCAACATTCATGACGATATTGTTTTCAAAGCCTGATAGTTTTCGCGGCACTGCCTACAACAAACCATATCCGCCCGCGCCAAATTTTGAATTGACCCGTTCCTCCGGAGAAAATTTTCGCATCAGCGATCAGCGCGGCAAGATCCTTTTACTCTTCTTTGGCTACACATTCTGTCCAGATGTTTGCCCCGCTACATTGGCTGAATTAAATATGGCATTAAATCAGATTCCTGAAAAAGCAGATTTAGTTCAAGTAGTATTTGTTACCGTGGACCCCGCTCGTGACACTCCGCAGATCACTCAAGAATACGTTGGGCATTTCAACCCATCTTTTATTGGGTTGAGCGGTTCCATCCTTGATCTTGGAAAGATATGGCAGGATTACGGTATTTTTCGCGAAGTGGTCACAAGCGACTCTGCCGTGACCACGGTCAGTCACACTGCGCGGGTGGTGCTGATCGACAAGGATGGCAACCTGCGTTTGTCCTATCCCTTTGGAACCCCTGTCGAAGATATTGTCTACGATCTTAATTTGATATTGAAATAGTTGTTTCAGAAAGCAAACATGCCTCCAATTCAAATCGTTATTAAAAGAATTATATTTTCCCTGTTGCTGGGGCTCGTCATCGGAGTCATTCTCAACGAGGTCACTTTCCTGTTCTTACGTGATACCGCGCGCGCTCCCAAAGTGGTTGAGCTTGTCATCCCAAATGGAACCGCCGAACGTGTTGCGCGTGGCGAAACCCCGCCAACGATTCCCGACTCGATGAAATTTGTGATCGGCGACACTCTGCTTGTAAAAAATGAAGATGTTGCCGATCATGAACTCGGCCCCTTATGGATTCCCGCCGGCACATCCGCCAGCCTGTTATTAGACACAGTTCAAGCCTACTCCTATACCTGCTCATTTCAACCCGGAAAATATTTTGGCCTGGATGTGCACGAGGCGCTCACGTTTGGCACTCGCGTATATGGAATTTTATATTCTGGCATTCCGCTTGGCGGGTTGATCGCCTTATACGCTCTTGTTATGCCGGTAAAAAAGAAGGAAGAAAAATGATCTTGAAAAAAATGTTCAGCCGCACCTGGCTGTTCACGACCCTGCTTGTTTTTGGCGGGAGCGCGTTATGTATTCGGCTCGGCATTTGGCAGTTTGACCGCCTGGATCAACGCCGCGTGTTCAATGCTCAAGTCAATTCCATGCGCGCAGCAGAGATATTGGATCTAAATAAAAATTTGCCCGCAGATATTTCTTCGATGGAATGGCGGGCGGTAACTGTCACCGGCGAATATGATTTTGAGAATCAAGTAGTACTGCGGAATCAATATCTCGGCGACCAATATGGATATCATCTCATCACCCCGCTTCTTTTTTCAGGGACGGCTGTTCTGGTGGATCGCGGCTGGATCCCCGCGGACGGTAATGCCATCCCCGAAAGCAGCGCGTGGAGAAAGTATGACGAGCCTGGGCTGATAACTGTCACAGGCCAGATTCGGCTCGGGCAGGCCAAGCCAGTTTTCGGCGGAGTCGCAGATGCTGAATTCAGTCTAGCACAGCCGAGGCTGGATGCATGGAATAATCTCAACTTGACGCGTATCTCCGAGCAAACTCCGTATCCGATTTTATCTGTGTATATTCAGCCGAATGCAAATCAAAGCGATTCGGCGCCGCCCATCCCATCCCAACCCGTTGTCGACTTAACCGAAGGTTCACATTTTGGATATGCGTTGCAGTGGTTTACGTTCGCTGCGATCTTGTTTGCCGGGTATCCTTATTTTTTAAGAAAACAGGAATAGCTATGAAATATTCTCTTAAGTCATCTTTTTCTCGATTGGTATTAATTGTGTTCGTTTCAATATTTTTTGTTACAGTGATCGGGCGCATCGTAACAGTGAGCGGCGCATGGGCGTATTGTGTTGGCTGGCCTGTTTGCATACCAACTCATCCTTTGGGATATTTGAAACTCGTGCATATTTTGCTGGTTGGCATGGCTTCGGTATTGATGATTATTTTGTTGCGAAAAGCATGGCGTGAACAACGCGATCAAAATTTACTGCTTCCGCTAACAACCGTTACAGGCGTTTTATTTTTTGGTCTGGCTTTGATCGGCTCGATCGTTGTGACGCGCGTTTATCCGTTGCATTTGGTGATCTTACACACCATGACCGCGATTGCATTATGGATCTCTCTAAGCGTTTTAGTATTTGCTTCGGGCGTGCTGGCTAAGGATAGTACCGAAATTATAAAACTTGATTTTCGTCAGCGCGCAAAAGATTTTTTTGTTTTATCAAAACCGATCATCGTGCTTTTGCTCCTGGTCACCACCTACAGCGGTTTGGTTGCAGGAAGCAAGGCCTGGCCTTCAGCTTCACTCACTTTTTGGACATTGCTAGGCGGCACTTTGGCGGCGGCTGGCTCAAGCGCTTTGAACCATTATATTGACCGTGAGTTGGATAAAAATATGCAGCGCACCGCGAAACGTCCGCTTGCGGATGGGCGTTTGACTGCAGCCGAAGGATTGTCGTATGGACTAGCGCTCTCACTGATCAGCTATTACGTGATGGCGGGCTTTGTCAATTTGCTGGCGGCATTGCTGTCGCTGGCTGGGATATTTTATTATGTGATCTTTTACAGCGTTATGCTTAAGAAGGTTACTGTTCAAAATATTGTGATCGGCGGCGGCGCAGGAGCGATTCCCCCGATGGTGGGTTGGGCAGCTGCGACAGGTCATCTTGGTTTAGCGGCTTGGCTCCTTTTCGCAATTGTCTTTTTTTGGACACCTCCGCATTTTTGGGCGCTGGCAATTGTCCGCATGAAAGATTACGAAAACGCGGGTATTCCCATGATGCCAGTCATTCACGGCGAAGAGAAGACACGCAGGCATATTCTGGTTTATACGATTGAGTTGTTCGTGGTGACTTTATTGCTTCCGATCTTTAATTTGGCGGGAATGGTTTACCTGATCTCGGCCTTGATCTTGGGCGGTTTCCTGCTTTACGCTGCCTGGCGGGTATTCAAAATTGGCGGCAACAAAGTCGCGTGGACTATGTATCGCTGGTCGAGTATGTATCTGGCATTTATTTTTTTGGCGATCATGATCGATGCGGTTGTGTAGCTTTTGAATTTAATTCCAGATCGTTATTATTTTTTGTAGATATATACTTTGAGATCGTTCCACGTTTCGATGGATTCAAGTTTGAAATGCTGATCGAGATATTCAAGCTGTGGGTGGGTTTTTCCGTCATGTGAAGTAAGCTCGTCCATGGAATTTTGGTAGATGATAAACCACACACGGTCTGCATCCGCCGAAGCAGACTCAATGTTTTCCTCGGCAGTCAGATGTAAAATATTTCGAGTGACTGCAGAAAGGGTGTCGGTGGAACTTCCTGGTAGATCGATAATGTAACTTTGGTCTTGTTTTTGGTTAAAATAAAATGACGGAAGGTAGGAAAGTTTATTTGAGTGGATGATCACATCTCCTGGCTGCGATCTGGTTTGGATGCTTTTGTTTATACGGTCAAACTGCCCGTATGGGAATCCTTTGTAGGTTATGTGTTGGTAAAATCCAATTACGGCAGAAATGAAGATCATCGTGAAAGCGAAGATTTGAACTGGCCGCGGAAGTTTGGCTTTTGTGAAAGCCCAGGCCAGCCAGATACAAAATATCGCATGAGATGGAAGTAGAGCCCGTTCCACGTACATAGGTGAAATTTGGGACATCAACAAAAGTAACAAGGGTGGCGTGAAGGAAAGATAAACAAGCCAGAGACCATTCTGCGCTTGTGTAAGATCCTTTTTCATAGCGCGATAGGTTTGGTACGCCGCAAGCGTTATGGTAAGAGTAGCGATAAATAAAGCAGGCAAAAGTAAATTATTAGGCAGAGGTAAATCAGGGAGATATATCAGAATGAGCGTAAAGAGTTTTTCAATACCGGGGCGTTCGATCCAAAAGGAGTTTGTTACTTTTGAAATTTGTGCGGGGATGTGAATCAGCCAGGGTGAGTACATAATGATCGAAGCGAATCCAGCCAAAGTTAAAGAGCGTAGCGTTTTCCAATCCTTCTGAAAAATGGGCGTAAAAGCGAGAGGGATCAAATAAATGGCCGCGAGGTTATGTGTGTATTGCGCGAGCGCGGCGGCGATGCTAAATAAAATCCACTGGCGTTTGAGGAAAGCAAGTGTTGCCAGACAAAGCCAAAATGTCAACAAAACATACATGCGGATTTCCTGCCCATAATGAATTTGAAACGGCAGGATGGCCGATATGAATGCGGCCGTAAGCGCTGTGGATGGATCGAATAAATGAGCCGCGATCTGATGGATGCATAAAATTATTCCAAGTGATATGAGGATGGATAGCATACGAACGGCGAGCAGCGAATCTCCAAATGTTTGTATCCAACCCCAAAGCATGAAGTAATAGGCGGGCGGATGTTCCTCCGCGGCAGATGAATCCGAATCCACGGCGAGTGTGCCATTGAGAATGGCGGATTGGCCTTGCTCGGAGATCAGGATCGAAAAGGCTTCGTCATACCAGATGGGCCGTGAAGAAATTCCAGCCAGCCTGATGACAAAGGCGAGGATGAGAATTAATATGAGTTTTGTTTTTTTGTTTTGCAGAAACGTAGCCATCATGCGGATAGGATTTTATTTTCGCAAAATAACAGCCGTATCATCTTGATAAAGAACGCGCCAGTGATATTTGGATTCCAAAACTTGTGCCAGCGGGGAGTGATTTGGAAGGATCGCCCATTCTACAAAATTCTTTTCAAGAATAGTCTGCCAGTTTTCGTTTTGAGTAATTACAGTTTCGTATTGCATTGTCACTTCTCCGCTGGTGTCTGCCATGCTGTCTATGAAAGTAAGCTGTTCAGGCCACAGGCGAAAAGCGAGATAACCTCCCCAATTGAGTTCGTTAAACATATTTCCCTGCTGAGGGTTTTTCTCCAGCCAATCAACGGCCTGAACTGGAAAAACGGTCGGGCTGAATTGATAGAATTTTTGAGCGGTTTGATTTGTGATCACGAATACACTTAATACTACAACAGTGACTACGGGCCAAATGATGCCTTTGATCTGATTTTCAATAACCTCCAGGGTATGCTCAACTCGCTTGATCATACGGAAGTTTTTTGCCTCGCCAAAAGTTTCTATCAAAACAAATGGAATTACTACTCCATAGAGGTGGATGTTGCGAACTGCAATCAAACTCATGGCGCTGAAGCCCGTCAGTAGTAATCCCTGCCCGCTGGATAGTTTTTTATTTTTGATCGCCAAAAGAAAAATGGAGAAGATTAATAATCCGAAAAAGATTCGTAATTCTGGCATTTGGAAGTTGGGCGCGTTGGCTTCCAACATACGAGACATCAAATATTGATTGTTGACGAAGCCTAATATGCTTATCCATGGCCCGATGCCGCCAGGATTTAAGAAGCTGGCAAATGTGGATAATAGAAATGCCAGCCAGAGATTCCTGCCAACGATCGGATTCGCGTTTGCAGGGTCGAGTAAATAATCAATGACCCAACCGACGGAATGTGCCAGCAAAACCAGAATGCCCGCGATGAATTCCCCATGCACATTGCTCCATACCAGCATGAACACCGGAAAGCGCCAGAGAGGGATATTTTCGCCTCGCCATAAATCATCTGCCCAGATAAGCCATATTGCCAATAAGAATATGGATATAAGATGAGGGCGGGTCGCCCAATTTATAGATGTGGCAAGCGCGCCCCACGCTACAAGAATTAGTACTGGTATCCGTAGCCCCAGTCTGATTGATAATTTTCTATATAACAAGGTAAAGGTGGATGCCATAAGAAATGCCGAGAGCGCCACGATCCCAGCCAAACCCGTAGTTGAATAAATTAAATAAAACAGTACATCAGCTAGCCATTCATGCGAGATATATGGATGGTTGAGGTATGGATAAATGAATTTTTCAACGGTTAGGAATGATCGGGTTTCCAGAACATATTTCCCTGTCAGGAGGTGGCGCGGAAAGTCTCCATCCAGGTTGAGCATTCTTTGACCGAGCAGCAGAGTGGCGACAAAAATAGATATAAAAAAAACATCTTGTATTTTGGGAACAACTCGCAGTAAGAGATTTGATTTCATGCAGAAAGCCTGCTATTTAAGTTTTGTATTTAATATACTCAGCTCCTGGAATGACCAATCGCATCGAAAAGGTCGGGTCAATTGGACCAAAATTATTTTCTCCCCAATAAATTAACGCTCCAATTGAACTGGCGAATCCGAGCAGAATCATGCCCAGACTGAGGATGATCCCTTTTTCAAGCCCGATGTTCTTAACCAGTTTATCGGTCAATATATCTTTTGGGAGCAGGTCAGCATTTACACCGAACACATAAGTGAATAAGGAAAATAAAATTGATTGCACTCCTAGTATGATCAAAAAGGATGCGTACATGAGCGTGTTAATATCCAAAGTTAGCCCGCCAATTTTTCGCGGCATGGGAAGCAGGAACGCAGAAATAAGAGTTCCAAAAATGGTTAATAAAATTCCTGGATAAAAGAACAACCAGCGTGGGCTATATAAAAGTAAAAACCTTAGGTGTCTCCAGCCATCAGACCAGGTGCGAAGGTGCGGAGGACGGGTGCGTCCATCGGGATATAAAATGGTGGGAACTTCTTTGATCTTCAAGCCTTTCATAGTGGCTTTTACGATCATCTCGCTGGCAAATTCCATGCCCGTTGTTTGCAGGTTGAGAGAAAGAATAGCCTCCTTTCTAAATCCGCGTAGGCCGCAATGAAAATCCCTAACATCGCTTCTGAAAAATAATCTGGCAAGCCAACTCAAAACAGGATTTCCTAGATAGCGATGCAGGAAAGGCATGGCGCCGGGCATGATCCCGCCCTGAAAACGATTCCCCATCACAAGGTCATAGCCCTCATCCAGCGCGTTGACAAAATCCTGTAAATTGGAAAAATCATAGCTGTCATCCGCATCGCCTATAATGATGAACTCTTCCTGTGCGGCTTCAATTCCTCCCATGAGCGCGCTGCCATATCCTTTTGATTCTATATGAACGACTCTCGCGCCTGCTCGTTCGGCAATTGCCTGTGAACCATCTGTGCTGCCATTGTCGGCAATAATGATTTCTCCATCAATACTATTTGTTTTGAGAAAATGCTTTGCTTTATTGATACAAACTGCGAGCGTTTCTACTTCGTTGAGGCAGGGCATGACTATGGATAGTTGATATTTTTTCTTCCTGGCCAGTTCCTGATTATTTATTGAATTCACGAAATCCGCCATCACTACGTTCGTTCAAATACATAAAGGTTATTTAATCCAAATTGAAATTTCTGTTTTTTTCTCAGGCGAAAGCCTGTAGGTATAAAAATTGCAGGCAGTTCAGAGGGAAGGAAACCATGGTGTTCCTCCAAAGACATGCCGTCAATGATGTGCAGAAAAAGTAAGATATCCAAAATCCTATCGACAAGCAGGGATGGTACTGTGATGATGACCCTCCCGCCCGGATGTAGCAATCTTGCAGCTTCTTGGGCGATCATTGATTTTTCGTGGATGTGTTCGATTGTAGCGAGTATGGTAACTACGTCAAAGGATTGATTTGCTAAAGTCAATCCGGACTGGAATTGTTCGGCAAAGAATAGATGCTTAAAAGAGTTTGATTTATTTGCATACAGGGGATCGAATCCAACGCTTGATGTGATAGTTTCTCCCATCCAGTGAAGAAATTCGCCCTGATGACAGCCAATATCCAGAACGCGGCTCCCCGGTGGAATCCAGCGCGCCGCGATTTTCATTCTCCATTTTTGAATTAAATAATCACCTATTCTCATGTACCTATTTTACTCCCTATGGTTTCAGAATAGAAAATAAAAGCGGCATGCTGATTTGCATACCGCTTGTTTTTTTTATTCTCCTAAATAATCGCGCAGTTTCCTGCGGATTGACGGGTGTCTTAAGCGGCTCAAGGCTTGCGCTTCGATCTGCCTCACGCGCTCGCGGGTGACTCCCATTTTGCGGCCCACTTCTTCAAGTGTGTAGGCTTGGCCATCGAGCAGGCCGTAGCGTAATTGCAAAATACGGACTTCTCGCGGCGGCAGGCCGTTCAGTACTTCGCCGAGATGTTCGCGCAGAAGATTATAAGTTGCGGTCTCATCAGGCGGAGGCGCGTCATTGTCTTCAATGAAATCACCCAGCACCGAATCTTCTTCATCATCCGTAGGCGTTTCCAATGAAAGCGGACGGCGCGCCACCTGGATCATGTTTTCGATTTTCTTGGGATGCACGTCCAGGGCGACGGCTAATTCATCCACGCTGGGTTCGCGTCCGAGTTTTTGGGTGAGTTGATGCTGTACGCGCAGGAGTTTGTTGATCTGGTCGCCCATGTGGACTGGTACGCGAATGGTGCGTCCTTGGTCTGCGATGGCGCGGGTAACTGCCTGACGGATCCACCACGTGGCGTAGGTGGAGAATTTATGTCCGCGGCGATAATCAAATTTTTTCGTCGCGCGGATCAAACCAATGTTGCCTTCCTGGATCAGATCAAGGAAAGGCACGCCGCGTCCCATATATTTCTTGGCGACGGAAATCACGAGGCGTGAGTTCGCGGTAATGAGATGCTCGCGCCCAGCCCAGCCGTCTTCAATTGCCTGACGAAGTTCAAGCCTGTGTTTGGGAGAAACATTTCCCTGAGCGAGTTCTTCGCGGGCCGAGCGGCCGCGTTCAATGCGCTGCGCTAACTGAACTTCCTCAACTGCGTTCAATAACGGTACCCGGCTGACCTCTTTCAGATACAAGCCGATGGTATCGTCGGTGTCAATATTGGCGAGGTAATCGTCGAGGGAAGGATCAATCTCGGGTTCTTCGACTTCACCGCTTTCCTCCACAGCCACCAATTCATCTTCTGTTGGCTCGGGAGTAACAGTGTCTTCCTGGAAGGGAATGCCCGCGCTTAATAAAGCCGAAAAGGCTTCTTCAAGCTGTTCTACATCCTGTTCCGCTTCGGGGAAGAAATGCAGGATATCATCCAGCGTTACGTAAGACTTTTGGCGGCCCAATTCGATCAGCCGCGCTATGGCTGGGAACTCTTCTTCTTCATCGATCAAAATCTTATCTACATCCATTTACACATCCAACTTTCAAAAGTATTTACCGAAAAGCACAAAATCAGGATACACTTTTTTATCGTCAAAAGCAATACCCTTTCTTTTATTTAGATGCTTTGCAATGATTTTGTATTACGTAGATCTTAAAACTCCATTCTACAAACCCGCTAAGGGGTTGGGGTTACGGACAGATCGGGCGTGGCCACCGCGTCAGTTGGCAAAACAGGCGTCTCTGACGGAGGAAGCGCTGAGGGCGTGGGCGTGTTCAAGTAAGGTGGAGAACTGACGAGTTTTGTCAGCGCGTCAATTCCGTTTGGATTTACGATCATTATTTTGGTTTTGTCCAGCCGCACATAATATCCGCTTTTGGTGGGTGTGACGTCACCGATCTCAAGGATGTGCGTTTTTCCGTCGACGAAACCAATACTGATCACGAAAGTGGATGCGTCGAAACCAAAGACCGCTGGATCAGCATCCGCGGGAACTGTGCTGATGATTTGTAATGCGGATATTTGCGATGCGGCCGCCTCAGCCAAACCTTGATCTGCTTCGGTCTTAATGGGCAATTCCAGCGCCCAGACATTTTTCGCACCCCGCGCCACTTTGACAGGCTGGGCGTCTTCCGCTGCGGGTTTGATCTCAATGCTGTTTGGGATACCGTCGGAGTCATTGAAAACAAAAGTTGTCACCGCGCTGGTAGAGATTGTTTCTGTGTTTGTGTTTTTCTTTTCACGGCTTATATAAAAAGCGAAACCAATTAATGCCGCCAGTAGAAGTACAACGATCAACGTGTCTGCGCGGAAAGCCGATTTTTGTTTTTTGATATTAGGTGCTACTTTACGCGTTGAGCTTGCTTTACGTGGAGTTGGTTTTTGTATGCCTGGATTTTTACGAGCCATTTTTTAGCCTCTCTTACGGCGTGTGAGCCATGAGGAAATACCGGCAAACACGATCAGACCCGGCAGAACGAATACCGACACAATGATCATGATGATGAATTTTCCCTGGGTCGGCGGGATGAATGCGCGCGGAGTTTGGTTGCGCGGAGTAATGTTGATCAGGTTTTCCTGTTCTGCGGCCCAGTCGACTGAGTTGATGATCATGTTGCCGTTGCCGTACGCGTCAAAGCCTTGATCGGTGGCAAAAAGCGAATTGCCGAATACAACCACGCGTCCTTTGGTTGCGGTGTTTTCGCCTGCTACCGCAAGATTTAATGGCCCGGGATTATCTTTTCCAGAAGTGAACGTTGGCGTTTGACCTGAGACTAATTCCGTCTCGCCCCATGATTTCTCCGTGGTCATGATGATGGGCGTCAACGTAATGTTTTTATCCTTTGGCGTCCCAACGCTGATACTCCGCGCTTGCGGAAGGATCACGATGTAATTTTGAGTCAGATTTTTTGTGATCGGGTGTACGCCGATTTGTGAAGAAACCGCCTGGAGCGGATTTTGTGTATTGACCAGGTCGATCACGATATCATTGTTGAGCGTAATGCCCCAGTCAGATGTTAAATAATCTGCGAGCGGGTCCGGCGAATTAGCAAATTCTGTAACAGCTGCGGGATCCTCCATGACAACCAGCGAGCCGCCTGTGTCAACATATTTCTTGAGCAGGGTTACCTCTGAGCTGGCCAGCGGTTTCAAGGGGCCGCCAACAATGATCGCGAGCGCGTCCGCAGGGATGGCGTTCGTAGAAAGCAGGTTGAGTGTATTGACCGTGTAATTTTTTGATTCCAACGTGGTTTTAGCAACGGAAAAACTTAGTTTGCCGCCTGCTTTTACAGTGGGCTCGCCATGTCCTTCAAGGAAATAGACCACGCGCGCTTCCGGGCTGATGATGCGAATCAGCGCGCGCGTGAGTTCGTTTTCAGAAGCTGAGGCCGCGATCTCTTTTGTTTTGCCCATTGTAAGTAATATCTTGCCATCGCCGGTGATGCCTGCTTCACGCGCCGCCAGTGGATCCTGGTCAGGGTTCACAAAGCTGTAATCGAAATTGCCCTTGCCATTCGTTTTGAACTTTGATAAAAGATCCTTTGCGCTGGTAGGGTCGAGGGTTGCAGAATAAAACGCGGTCGCTGTTACTTTGCCAGGCAGGGTCGTGAGCGCTTGTAGGGTTTCTTTCGCAAGTGTGTTGGATTTGCCTTCTGTTAGATCCCAGGGTGCGCCTAGAAAACCTGGATTCTGAAAGGCAAGCATATTCGCCACAAAGATGATGCCGACGAATGCCACAGTCATGATCAGCGAATTGGAACCGTACCGTGCCTGACGTCCAGATAGGAAGCGGCGGACAGTATTTGGCGTCATCAGCGCATAAGCGGCTAATCCAATGATGAGGACCGCAATGCTGATCTGCAATGCAAGATTTAGTGCATCTGTATTTTCGAGCGTGAACATCTGTAACGCGAGCATGCCTTTGGCAGCGCCGATCAGGCTTGTGGAAATGCAGGCGACCAGTGCAACGATCAGACCAATAAATGCATACTTGGCAGAGGTGTTTTTATTCTTTTTAGCCATTATCGCCATCTCCGAATTTCAATTGCGGTGGTGCCGACGAACAAGCCCAGCGCAGTGAGGCTTATGTAGTAAACAATATCTCCCAGATTGATCGTGCCGTTATTCATAGATTGGGAGAAGTGCGTGGAAAGGCTCAGATAGTTGAACACATCTCCGCCTTGTTTAAGATATCCCGCTGGCAGGTTGATCATGAACCATAGGAAGAAGAATAATCCGAGTGTGGTGAAGAAGGCCGCAAATTGATTCGTGAAAATAGCAGAAATGCCAACGCCTAATCCAAGCAGCGCGGAGCATACCAGGATCAACCCGATATACGATGAAATGATCACCCGCCAATCAATGCTGGGTGTGACATAATTATTCATGATGATCGGAAACACCAGCGTCATGGCCGCCAGGGAGAGGATTAACATGAATGCGCCCAGCCATTTCCCCGCGACAAGTTCAAAATCACGGATGGGGGCTGTCAGCAGCAGCTCGAGTGTGCCCATGCGCGCTTCATCTGACAGCAGACGCATCGTCAGCGCGGGGCTGAGGAAGATCATCAGGAATACGAACAACCAGTTGATCGGCGCGCTTTGTGGGGCAGGTCCGCCCATGGCCGCAGATTGTGAACTGACCCACATGATCAAGGCAAAGTAGATGCCCAACGGCAGAAGAATGGCAAATGCCACCACATATGCCAGCGGGCCGTTGAAGTAATTATCATATTCGCGTTTTGCGATAGTCCAAATATTTCTCATCATGTCCTCTTTATTTCTTTTTAGAATCGGAGCCAGTGAGTTCGAGGAAGATTTCCTCAAGGCTCATGCCGAGTGGACGTAATTCGAGCAGGTCGTAGCCGGCGCTGATCACCTTCTTCGCAACTTCGGGGCGGAGATCCTTGCCGGACGAGAACTCAAATTCCACTGCGCCGTCCTGTTTGGTTTCAACACTCTGAACGCCCTTCACTTGCTGAATGGTGCTCGCAAGTTCATCCGCTTCACCGCGTACGCGGATGATGACGCGTTCCGCGCCGATCAAACGGGCTTGCAGATTTGCGGTTGTATCTTCCGCAACGATCTTGCCCTGATTGATGATCAATAAACGATCGCAGATATTTTGTGCTTCATTCAAAAGATGGGTTGATAGTAAGACTGTTCGTTCCTTGCCGATCTCGCGGATCAACTCGCGCACTTCCACAACCTGCCCGGGATCCAGGCCGATCGTCGGTTCGTCGAGGATCAACACCTCGGGTCTGTGAAGAAGCGCTTGAGCCAGCCCAACCCGTTGCCGCATCCCTTTGGAAAGATTACCAATATAGCCATCGGAGCGGTCACTTAATCCGACCATGTCCAACACTTCGTCTACTCGATTGGAAACATTTGGGATTTTTCGCAGATCGCCCATGAATTTTAGATAATCAAAAACGATCATGTCTGTATAGAGCGGAACAGTTTCAGGCAAGTAGCCCACGCGTTTACGAACCTCAAGCGATTCTTCCACAACATCATAACCAGCTACGATCGCTTCACCATCGGTGGGCGGCATGTAGCCTGTTAGAATGCGCAGCGTTGTGGTTTTTCCTGCGCCGTTCGGCCCGAGGAATCCCACGATCTCACCTTGCTGTGCATCGAAACTCAGATTGGAAATGGCGCGGCGCGCGCCGTAATCCTTTGTAAGACCACTGACTTTGATCATTGACTCTCCTTGCAAAAAGATTTTCTAAAATTATTTTTTTGCCAAACAAAAGACACAGCCCGGGGGCGGTGCCTTATCTGTAGTACCGATAAATACTATACAATATTTAGAGAGGCAAAGTCAAGCAGGAAAATGTTTTCTAATCCAACGCTAATATTCAACACCCTCGGCTATAATTGCCCCATGACTACACTCCTTTATCAAACCGATGCTTATCTCAAAGAGTTTTCAGCGACCATCACTTCAGTGGATGCCGAGACTCGCGCCGTTATTCTTGATCAATCAGCTTTTTATCCCGGCGGAGGCGGCCAGCCCTGTGACTTTGGAGCTTTGGATGTTGCGGGCGTTGTTTACCCAGTGGATAAAGTTAAGAAGCAGGGTGATGACATTTTACATTTTCTTGGTGGATCGGATTCTCTGCCACTTGTCAACTCCGCTTCACACGGGACTTTGGACTGGGCGCGGCGATATCAGTTGATGCGTACGCATACCGCTCTCCACATTCTGTGCGGAACGGTCTTCCGTGATTATGGCGCAAAAGTGACCGGCGGTGACATGGATCCGCTCAAGGGGCGCATGGATTTTGAATTTGAGAATATGCGCGCAGAGTTGGTCAATGCAATTGAAACAGCGACCAATCTCGAAATCCAGCAGAGACGCGATATTCGGGTGAAGATTCTCCCTCGCGACGAAGCATTCCAAATTCCAGACTTGATTCGCACGAAGATCAATCTTCTTCCTGCGGGAATCATGCAAATACGGACAGTCGAGATCGTTGGCCTTGATCTGCAAGCCGACGGTGGTACACATGTGATGAATACTTCTGAAGTTGGCAAAATAAAAGTTGTTGATTACAAGAGTAAAGGCGCGATCAATAAACGAATTTATATTGAAGTTCAATAAATGAGTCCACTGCAAAAACCAGTTCTGCCACAGCCCACAGGGTAATAAGCACACAGAGAAAAAATTCATTAACTCTGTGCCCTCTGTGGCTAAATGATCTTTCGGCAGTAGAGTCATAAGTTAAAAAGAATGCTAATTCTTTTGGCATGCACCGAAGTCAAACACTTCGGACTCTGTGAAAATAAATAGGAGCCATTATGGAATATCGAAAATTAGGCAGGACTGGACTTAAGGTTTCGCCCCTGTGCATGGGCACGATGCAATTCGGTTGGTCGGTGAATGAAGCGGATACACACTCCATCCTTTCGGCAACTATTGACTCAGGTATCAACTTTATCGATACTGCTGACATTTACTCAAAGTGGGTGGATGGTAATGCTGGTGGCGTTTCTGAAACATACATCGGAAATTGGATGAAGCAGAACAATATTCCACGCGACCAGATTGTGCTCGCCACCAAGGTGCGTGGCGAAATGGGCAAGGGGCCTAACGATCAGGGCTTGAGCCGTGTTCACATCATACAAGGCGTGGAGGCTTCTTTGCGCCGTTTGCAAACTGACTACATCGATCTCTATCAAGCGCATTGGACAGATAACGACACCCCCATAGAAGAAACCTTGCGCGCGTTTGATGATCTCGTAAAGCAGGGTAAAGTCCGCTATGTGGGTGCTTCCAATTATGCCGCATGGGAATTGATGCAAGCCTTGTGGATTTCGGATAAGGATAATCTTGTGCGCTACGATTCGCTCCAGCCCCATTACAACCTGATCCATCGCGATGAGTTTGAGCGTGAACTGCATGCCGTTTGCGAGATATATGGAATCGCTGTCATTCCTTACAGTCCGCTGGCGGGTGGTTTTCTGACGGGTAAATATAGAAAGAATACACCGCTGCCCGAAAGCAAACGCGCCGAAGGCCGCAAGCGCGAGATGACCGATAAGAACTTCGCGTTGATTGACGAAATGGAAGTTATCGCCTTGCGCCATCAAGCAACTATTTCACAGGTCGCTTTGTCGTGGATGCTGGCTGATGCTGTCGTTACAAGCCCCATCATCGGCGCGACTTCAATCGAGCAGTTACATGAAAACCTTGGTGCATTGAAGGTGCAATTGGCTGAAGATGAAATGATCTCACTGAATGAATTAACCGCCTGGAAAGTTGTGGATGAATGATCTGCAACCTGAGAGAATATTTTGGAAGAAGAGGTTGAGAGCATTTCAGCAGCTATTGATCATTGCAAACTTAATGGGATACATCGCATCAAAGATTTATGAATCCTATCTTTGATGCGATGTGTTTTTGTAAATTGAAATAAAGACTCAACATTCATCACCATTTGGTGAGAATGTTCTCAACAGCAAATGCGGTTTTAGTTGACCAGCTTTCGCGTAGCTATTTCAGCATTGTTTACTTCAAGCTCAATCAAATCGCCGTACTTTATATTGACGACCTCGTAGGTAATAACTTCGATCAACGCTGGATTTTGAAAATGGGTCTTCTTGGTTTCTGGATGCGGATAATAGACCCAGCCAGCATATTCTTTTCCTTGAAAATTGACTTTGCAGCGTGAGAACGAAAACGTTTCAGGCGGATGCAGATCGGTCCACTCGACCAGTGGAAACGTGAATTCAGGCTTTGACATTTCAAATTCAAATGGCGCGATCGAAATGTTCAAAGTGCCATTGAAATACTCTGACAGATCCAATCCCAGTTTTTTGAAGAATGGCTTTTGTTTTTCGAGCGAACTATACGGATAATATTTGGATGGACGCGAAGCGACTTGATGTCCTTTCACCAAGATCCCGGGTAGAAGAATACAATTTGTGGTCATCGCTTTGGTATCTTAAACTGGTTTTATATGCCCGCCCGTCTCGGCTTGATCCAGCACGGAAAGGATCGAGCGCACCAACTCCCGTGCTGCAGATTCGCTCAGCTCGACAGCCACGCGAGAGGATAGACCTTGCGAATCATTCACGAAGTCAATATTCAAGGCGTGTTCAAACGGAGCATTGAAGGGATGATCAAAAGAAATGTTAGCCTGTTGTAGCGCGAACCAACCTGCGCGGCCTGAACCGCTTCCATCAATATTTATTTTTTCAACGATCATTGTGCACATTTGTATAGCTCCTAGGCCAGATGTTTTTCGAGAAAAGCAAAAATCTTCTGCCAGCCATCCACGGCTTGTGACTGGCGGTAGTTTGGGCGGTCATAATAGAAAAACCCATGACCCGCATTTGGGTACCTGTGGAATTCGTAATTCTTGCCGTGCATCTTGAGTTCCTCTTCATGCAGATTCACCTGTTCGGGAGTTGGGCTCGAATCTTCTTCACCAAATAATCCTAAAATTGGGCAGGCCAACTCGCGGGTATATTCCAAAGGCGAGACGGGAAATTTATCCGTCAGTTGATCGGGAGTCATTACAATCCGTCCGCCCCAACAATCTACAACCGCATCAAATTTAGAATTAAGGCAGGCGGCTAGATAAGCATGACGTCCACCAGAACATGTGCCGAAGATTCCGACCTTGCCGTTGACATTTGGCAGCGCGCGGATATGTTCCATTGCGCCCGCGAGATCGCCAACTGCTTGATCATCTGACACGCCTCCATCCGCGCGGATTTTTGCCGCGACATCTTCG
>JAPLGS010000153.1:30666-54531 GCA_026390015.1 Chloroflexota bacterium
CAGGTAGCCGTGATGGGCAAATTTGAATGCAGCCTCACGATACCATTGATCCCAGCCTGGCATGTGATGTGCCAGAACCATCGCGGGGAAGGGGCCTTTCCCTAATGGTTGCGCAAGATAGGCGTTGATCGTATCTCCGTTCGCGCCGGCCATTGTGACAGTTTCAGCCAGCACGCCTTCGTACATATCGGTTGTATACATATAAAGTCTCCTTGATATTTTGGTTATTGCTTATTATATTCAATAACCCCGTTAAACTTAACTCGGACAAGCCGAAAAAGATTTACCGCAGAGTCGCAGAGAGCGCAGAGTTTAAGAGGTTTTCTCCGCGAACTCAGCGTCTCTGCGGTTCAAAAATTCTTGTACAAAAAGCAAGCATTTAATTTCTAAGTTCCTAACGCGAACTCAGCGTCTCTGCGGTTCAAAAATTCTTGTACAAAAAGCAAGCATTTAATTTCTAAGTTCCTAATCTTGGAATCCAGACAGGGCAGGCAACTCTGAGTAACCAGCTTAAATTAATTGAGACCCATTCAGCGTGGGCCGTTTTATTTTCTTATCCACCAAAACGATAACCAAAACCGCGTTCGTTATGAATGTATTGCGGGTTTTCTGGATCCCTTTCCACTTTCTGACGCAGGTGCCAGACATAGCGGCGCACGAATCCAACTTCATTGGCATATTGCGGGCCCCAAACCTGACGTGCCAGTTCTTCACTGGAGAGCACTTCGCCCTGGCGGCGCATAAGTGCCACAAGTAGATTGAATTCTGTGGGAGTAAGATTTATAACTTCACTGCCACGCATCACACGCCGCGACGGAATATCCACCTCAAGATCTTTGATGATGAGATGCTCACCTCCGGGTGTTTCTCCTTTACGGGCCAGTACGGCTTTGATGCGCGCCGCCATTTGGGCAAATGAAAACGGCTTGGTGACATAGTCATCTGCGCCCAGTGAAAAACCGCGCAGAATATCAGATTCGTCATCGCGGGCTGTGAGCATGATAACAGGCGCATCACTGACTTCGCGGATGCGTTTGAGTGTTTCCCATCCATCCATTTGCGGCATGGTTACATCCAGTATTATCAAATCAGGTTTGCGATCATAGATTTCACGCAAGCCAGCTTTTCCATTCAACACCTTTCTTGTGCTATAGCCTGTTCCATTTAGGAATTCACATAAAAGATTGCTCAAGCTTTGGTCATCGTCGATCATAAGGATTTCAGACATTATCAATCTCTTCAGGCGAGTCAGCGGCGATGGGCATGGTGATGGTAAAAACGGAGCCGGGCGCAGCAGGTTTATGCCAGGCAGGGGAACTAAGTAGTAAAGTGCCGTTTTGTGCATCGGTTAGTTTTCTGGCAAAGTACAATCCCAAACCCCAGCCGGGCGGAGCGCTTTCACCGCTTTGTCCGCGTTGAAATCTTTCGAAGATTTTTTCCTGCATTTCGGGGGCGATACCCGCTCCGTGATCGGCTACTTCCACACTGATATTTTCATCGTTGATACGCACATTAATCTCAATCTGCTTTTCGGCAGGCGAGTATTTGTCCGCGTTGCGTAACAGGTTGCGGATGATTTGCTCGTAATAGATTTCGTCGGCCCAAACAGGCGGGATTTCTGAAGGCAGGTTCCATTTAATGTTGCGGCTGGTTCCAATCACTACTTCAACAGAGCGGTAAAGGATCGGGGCAACAGCAACAGCTCCAAGGTTAAGCGTGAGGCGCCCTGCGTCGAGACGGGAAATATCCAGAATGGTTTGCACAAATTGAGTGAGACGGGCACTTTCATCCATCATCGCTTCCAATGTATGGCGCGAACTAGGCGAAAGGTTTTCCGCTTGCAGCGCAACTTCAAGCCCGCCATTAAGGGATGTGAGAGGCGCGCGCAGCTCATGGCTGACAAGCGAGACAAACTCGGATTTCATTTCATCAAGTTTTAGAAGCTCTCGATTGGCTTTATCCAACTCATTGTTGCGTTGTTCAAGTGCGGCAGTACGCTCAATCACTTTGGCTTCCAGCTCGCGGTTCAAAACATGAACTTCAGCCATGGCTTCTTTTTCAGCATTAAAAAGTTGGCGCATCCAGGCGATGATGAAACCAATGATAAGCGGGCCCATTAATCCGAAGATGATGGTTTCGCCGGTAAAGGCCAGATCAAAACTGAGTCCATCTTCATGACCGTGTTCTACAAACTCAAAGACAAAGGCCGTGACAGCCAAGAACAATGGAACTGTCCATTGTAAAACGTTCAAGTCAAAAAAACGGTTTTTGTACTTGTTTGGTTTCATTGGATAAATTATAGCCTTTTTGTTTGGCTCTGTTCAAACAAGGACACATTTGAGACAAAGCGGGACAGTTCTTGGACGCAGATGAGTGGTATCTTGGGCGCAGATTAATATCAACTAATGTGCGTTGAATATTAATTCAATATTTCACAAGGAGAATGTATATGAATACTAAACGCGTAATTTCCATTTTCATCATTGTAGCAGGCTTAATATTGGTACTGGCGGCTTGTGGTGGTAAGGCAACAGAAGCCCCTGTTGTTGCGACGGAAGCCCCTGTTGCAGCGACGGAAGCCCCTGTTGCAGCAACGGAAGCCCCTGTTGCGTTGAGCGGCGATACCATTCGCGGCGCAAAATTGTACGATAACTGGATGAAAGAACTCGGCGCAGATGTTCCTGCTGCTATGAATCCGCAGTGGGTAGCCGCTAAAGCTGGAGATACTACTGTTGAGAAATCTTACCGTTGTGTAATTTGTCACGGATGGAGCTATAACGGCGAAGCCGGTTTTGCAGGCGTTTCTGCCTCGGCTGGTCAGGACGCCAATGGAATTCTGGCTATCCTCAAAGGCTCCACCGATGCCAATCACGATTTCTCCGCTTTCATGGATGAGCAGGCGTTGACTGATGCCGCACTCTATATCAGCGAACAGCAGATCGATGTTGCCGCTGTTGTAGCGATGACCGGTAATGGTGCAAACGGCAAGACTCTTTTCACCGATAATTGTGTTGAGTGCCACGGCCCTGATACAGTCGCCATCAGCTTCCACCCCGATAACGCGCCGGAATATCCAGCTAACATTGCGAATGAAGATCCAATGGAGTTGCTTGGTAAATTGCGCTTCGGCCAGCCTGGAATAGCAGATATGCCCTCCGGTGTGGATATTGGCCTGACCGACCAGGATTATGCGGATATGACTGCTTTCTTGAAAGCTCAACCGACCGCATCCCCTGTGACTGAAGGCGGACGCATGTACGACAACTGGATCGCAGCTTTTGGAGCCACTGCTCCCGAAACCACTCAGCCTCTGTGGACTGGCCCCTTGGAAAGCGGCGGTGAGGTTATCGCGGCAGAAGATACCTGGCGCTGCGCGTCCTGTCATGGCTGGGATTACAACGGTGATGCTGGCTTCAAAGGTATCCTTGCAGACAAAAACCTAAGCGCCGCAGACCTTACCGCCTGGTTGGATGGCACCAAGAACGCCGACCACAATTACTCATCCTATTTCACAGCAGACGATATGGGCCGTATGGTTGCTTTCATTCAGCAAGGCATTGTGGATAAATCGACATTCATCAATGCAGACGGAACTGTCAATGGCGATGCCGCACACGGAAAGGAACTCTTCAATGCCTCTTGCAAAACCTGCCATGGTGAAGACGGAAAATCCATCAACTTCATGGAAGGCGAAGGCGGTGAAGAATACTTTGGCAGTGTTGCCGTGGAAGCCCCATTTGAATTCTTCAACAAGGCTTCTTTTGGACAACCCGGTGAAGCCATGCCCGCTGGCCTGAATCTTGGCTGGACGTTGCAAGATTTTGCTGACGTGCTGGCCTTTGCTCAGACTCTGCCCACCAAATAATTTTTACGATACAAATATTTCCAGGGGATGTACATCCCCTGGAAATATTAATTAAATAAAAGCGGGATGGGTATTCCGCAGGAGCGCGTTGATGAAACAAAAAACATGGCTCATTCATTATTTGCAATTATTGGCAATCGCTTGTATTGCCGTTTTTATTTTGTTGATCATTTCTTCCACACCTAACTCCGTTCGTGCGCTGCCAGAATATGCACATCGTACCGGCGAATCCTGCGCTACCTGCCATGTCAACCCTGGTGGCGGCGGACCGCGTACGCTGCGCGGCGCATTATGGGCAGCGCGCGGTAAGCTGGATAAAGTGCCCGCCCTGCCCGGCGTTTTGCTTGCACCTGGTGTAAGAGACGGTGCTGAATTGTTTGGGATCGCCTGCTCCACATGCCATGGATTGAAAGGCGAAGGTTTGTTTGGCCGCGAAATTGCGAACAGAGGCTTAACTGACAATAAAATCCGTTCCAATATTTTGAAGGGACGGTTGAAGAGCGGCATGCCCTCTTTCGACGGCATGTTCACTGCTGAACAACTTAACGCATTGGTAGATTATGCCGTTTCGCTTGCGAAAGGCAAAGCAGAAATTCCTCCGCTTGAGTATCCACTTGCGCCGCCTGAGTTCAATTGCACACCGCAATCAGCCTCTACAACCTGCGGAGGTAACTAATGGCAAAAACACTTTCACGACGTGATTTTCTTAAAATAGGCGGCGTGGCGGCTGGATCTGCGGCGGCGCTGGCGGCGTTAAAAAATGTGATGTCTGCAAAGGCATCCACTGAAATTAAAACTGCCGCTGAAGAAAAAATTGTCGCATCCACCTGCCATTTGTGTTCAGCGGGCTGCGGAATTTTAGTCCGCGTGGCCGATGGAAAAGCTGTCAAACTTGAAGGCAACCCGATGCACCCCGTCAATCAGGGATCGCTCTGCCCAAAAGGACAAGCCGCTCCTGAACTTTTATACAACCCTGATAGATTAATTGGTCCGATGAAACGCGATCGCGCCAGCGGACAGTTGACCCAAATTCAATGGGCAGAAGCGATTCAACAGGTGGCTGAAAAACTCAACTCCTTGCGAGATGCAGGTCATCCCGAACAAGCTGTTCTCATGCACGGCGATACGCGCGGACAAATGCGCTCCTTCCTAGCTCGTTTCATGGAAGCAGTCGGCTCGCCCAATGTTGTCTCGCATGAAAGTTTGAATGTAGCCGCCGCAAAACTTGGCACGTACCTGACTCAAGGCATTTATGGCCTGCCCGCCTATGATCTTGAAAACGCAAATTATGTGATTTCATTCGGCGCAAATCTTTTAGAAGCGGGTCCCAATCCACAGCGCACGATCTCTGGTTACACCTATCTGCGACGCGGACGTGCAACCCGCGGCAAAGTGGTTGTGATCGATCCGCGCCAAAGCATTACCGCATCCAAGGCGGATGAGTGGATTCCGATCAAACCTGGCACTGATGCGGCGCTTGCGCTCGGCATGGCAAATGTCATCATCAAATCTGGTTTGGTGGATGCAGACTTCGTCAAAAATTATTGTTTTGGCTTTGATAACTTTACTTCAAAAGGGGATCATAAAGGCTTCCGTGATTTTGTTTTAGACAACTACGACCCGGCTAAGGTTGAGCAGATCACTGGCATACCCGCCACAACCATCGCGCGACTGGCAGGTGAATTCGCCGGTAATGGACCTGCGGTTGCAATGCTGCCCGGCAAGGGCGGATTACTCAACGGCGGATTTAGCGGCGTGTACACAGCAATGGCTGTACACATTTTGAACGCGCTGGTGGGAAGCATTGAATCAAAAGGCGGCGTGATGACACAACATTACATGCCTTGCGCCGATTATCCCAAACTCCCATCGGACTCGGTTGCGACAGCAGGATTGAAAACCAATCGTTTGGATGGCGCTGGTACAAAGTTCCCGCTTGGCCGAAATTCCTATCAATCAATTGCCGATCAAATTTTGGAAGGCGCATCTGTTGAGGCTTTGTTCCTTTACGATGCAAATCCTGCTTTTGAAACACCTGGCGGCAAACGCTTTACGGAAGCTTTCAAGAAAGTACCGTTTGTAGTTTCGTTTTCCTCTTTCATGGATGAAAGCGCTGAGCTCGCAGACTTGATTTTGCCCGAGCCTACTTTTCTTGAACGTTGGGGTGACGATCATATTGAGGGATTTGGCTATCCAGGCATTTCAATTTATCAACCGGTCATCGAGCCTTTGTACGACACGATGAACACCGGTGACTTCTTTTTGAAAGTAGCCGAATCCATGGGCGGGACTGTCGCGAAAGCATTCGCGTGGAAATCTTACGAAGAAGTTTTGCAATTTCGGTTGAAAGATATCGGCGCGGATTGGGAATTGCTCAAGGAATTGGGTGTGTGGTTCAACCCAGGCTATCGCTTCGCCAAACGTGGAAGTCAACACTGGATCGATAATATCGTCGGCTCGGAACGAATGAATGCTCCGCGCGATGGTTACTTTGATCTGTACAGCCGCGAATTAAATTGTTTCCTCGGAGAGATGAAGAAAGAAGAACTTGCCAAACTTGGCATTTCGCAAACTGGTGATGGCGCAAATATGCCGCATTACGAACCAACTACTTTTATGGGTGATAAAAAGAAATATCCATTCATGTTGAACGTGGTCACCTTGATGAGTCTTGGACCGCGCAGTGATGCTGCCAATATGCCAACCCTACAGGAGATAAGCGGTATGACCGTGCGTGAAACGTGGGACTCGTGGTTGGAGATGAATCCTCAATCCGCTGCCAAGCTGGGGTTGGTGGAAAATGATCAGGTGAAAATCGAAAGTCCATTTGGGCGAATCAGCACAAAGGTTAAGTTGGTGGCAGGTCTTCATCCAGATGTTGTGAATCTGCCGTTCAATCAAGGTCACACTGCAGTGGGACGTTTCGCCAAAGGCCGCGGAGTCAACGGGCTGGAAATATTAAATCCCGCATCTGAACCTTTGACTGGATTGGCTTCTTTTACAAATACGCGTGTGAAGGTTTCCAAATAGGAGAACAACATGACTGATTGGTGTATGGTAATTGATCTCGAAAAATGTGTGGCATGTCAGGGATGCAGTATCGCCTGCCGCTTTGAAAATAATACGCCCGCTGTTAGCCCGCAGGAATCCAAGAATGGACGCGCGATCCGCTGGAACGATGTATTTCCATTGCCTTTGCATATTGCTCCAGACCAGGGCGAATACCCGAATGTGAAAACTCATTACATCACGCGCCCATGTATGCATTGCAAGAATGCTCCCTGTGTGAAGGTCTGTCCGGTACAAGCCACGTTCACAGATGAAGAAGGCATTGTCCACCAGAACTATAACCGTTGTATCGGCTGCAGATTTTGTACTGTGGCTTGCCCGTATGGTGTGCGTTATTTCAATTGGTTTGAACCGAAATGGGAAGAGACCCTGGCTGAATATCGCAATCCCGATCAACTCAGTGTGAATGGCTCACTCGAAGGACCAGCGGTGCGTCCTACCGGTGTGGTCGAAAAATGTACTTATTGCGTTCACCGTCTGGTGAAGGCTCGTGAGCAAGCCAAAGTTGAAGGGCGTGATTTCCGTCCAGACGAATACGTGCCTGCCTGTGTGCAGACTTGTACCGGCAAGGCGCGTTTCTTCGGCGATCTCGATGATCCGGATAGCACGGTCTCACAACTTTCGAAGAGTTTGCGCGCTATTCATTTGCTTGAAGACTCAGGTGCACATCCCAAGACTCTTTATTTGGCGGAGGGATAAATCATGCAGCAGACTATCAACTTACATGACCGTGATGAATTAATTGCGCCGCTCTATCAATTTGACCGAAAATTCTGGACGACATTGGTGGTGCTGATCGTTATCATCGCGCCCGGCATGCTGCTCTATGCCCGCCAGTTGGTGCTGGGACTTGGAGTCACTGACCTTAACCGTCCCGTTTTTTGGGGCGCGTATCTGGTCAACTTTATTTTTCTAATTGGCATCGCCATGGCTGGCACAGTAATCTCGGCTGTTCTGCAATTGCTCAAAGTTAACTGGCGGCGACCGATCACACGCATTGCCGAGTCATTGACCGTCTTTGGATTAATGACTGCCGGCTTGCAGATCATCATGGATATGGGACGTCCCGACCGTTTGGTTTTCACGTTACTCTATGGCCGTTTGCAAGCGCCCCTGCTTTGGGATATTGCATCACTGACTCTCTATTTGTTGACTGCCATCTTCGCGCTTTATTTGCAACTCATCCCTGATATTGCACTTCTGCGCGATACCAGCCCCGCCTCCGCTCCTTTATGGCGCAAAAAACTTTATAGCATTTTATCCCTCGGCTGGACAGGCGCAAAAGAACAATGGCGGCGGCTTGAAAAAGCCATCACGGTAGTTTCCGTTTTCATCATCCCGATCGGTATTTCACTTCACACCGTTACTTCATGGTTATTTTCCACTACTGTACAACCTGGTTGGAAGTCCACTATTCTTGGCCCTTACTTTGTGGTTGGCGCGATCTTCTCTGGCATTGGCTTGCTCTTCATCGCAACCACTTTTGCGCGTCAATATAATAAACATCTCAAAGAATATATTACAGAAAGCTTCTACACCAATTTAGGCTGGATCTTCATCGTGATGAGCGCGGTCTGGTTTTACTTTACGCTCAACGAAACCCTGGTCGTGGTTACCGAGCAGGAAACGCTTGAGTTCCCTGTCATGGCTTCCAAATTGTTTGGCGAATTCGCGCCCGCATTTTGGGGCATGATCATACTGATGATCGCCGCAACATGGATCTTGGTCGCGCCGAAATTTGTTTCAGACAAGCCAACACGCAATCCGCTTTTTCAAACTGCCACAGGTCTGGTCGCAACCGCGATCAGTATAGTTATCTTTTTCCTTTTATGGCTGCGCTTACCCGCGCTTGCCGCGCCTGCGATCCAGTCGATTCTTATATTCGCTTTCATCGTACTCTTCATCTTCGCGCTTCTCGGCGTCACTAAATGGATGAAAACTCGTATTATCACTTCGACAGTTATCGCGAGCGCCTTTGTTCTCTTCGGCATGTGGCTTGAACGCTGGAACATTCTATTACCTACACTCACTCATGCACGCCTGATTCCCTATACCACCTACAATCCCACCATCACCGAAATTGCAGTTACCATTTCAACTTTTGGAATTCTAACTTTGATGTTCGTGGTCTTCTATAAATTCTTCCCATCAATTTCCATTTGGGAAGTGGAAGAGGGCCGCGCACTCGAAGCGGATTCAACTCACTAACAGACTCATGTCTCGCGCCTTGATCTACCACGCTCTTTCCGAACTGTTGGCTGGTTCGCCATTATGGGCAATTGACTCAGCCCGTGAGTGGCCGCTCTACGCCGACGCTTCATGCGTGGCGCACGAGTCACCAGCAGCGCGGCGCGCAATCTTGTCGCTGAGTGAGATCCCCGCCGAAAGCATTGACCAGCGACAGGCGCGGTATGACGCGCTCTTCAACAATCCGCCGCGTTATTGGTTATATGAATCCGCTGCCAAGACAGGGCGCATCCTCGGGCCTGAAACTTTTGCTGTTGCCAAACTCTATCACGCTGCTGGGTTGATCTCTTCATTCGGTGCCGAATCGCCAGACCACGCTAGTCTTGAACTTGCCTTCCTCGCTCATCTTTCGGAGCAGATAGAATCAAATTCCGAACAAGCCGAGGAATGGCGCACCCTCGAACGGCAATTCATCAAAGAACACGGAGACTGGCTTATTCAACTGGGACGCAATCTCTCAACCAGTGGAGACATGATTTATGCGCCCATTGGTCAATTTCTCACGGATTGGTTGAGCGAATCTTTTCCGAAACAAGCGGTCACCGCAGAACTTGCATCACTTAACAATTTCGTCCCTGCCATTTCTCACGCTCAAGACTGCACCCTTTGTGGATTTTGTGTTCAAGTTTGTCCAGTTCAAGCTTTGGCGATCAGCGAGAGCGAAAGCGAAACGATGCTCATGCTCAACGTGCAAATATGCATTGGTTGCAATAAGTGTAAAAAAATCTGCGACACTAAAGCCATTACTCTGGTTCCAATTAAGAATTACCAATTACTAATTATCCCTTTGCGCCAATCACCGCGCGCCATTTGTCCATCCTGCCACAAAGCAACTGTCAGCCGTGCCGAACTCGAATACGTTGGCGAGCGGATAGGACATCCCGCGTGGCTTGATTATTGTCTTGAATGTCGTCCCCAATTTTACGGAGGCTAACCCATGAATTTCCCACTTGAACAACCCCTTTTTCAATTTTTCCACTGGCTGATTAATACGCCCGGAGTTGGCGCGGCGGTTGTCGGATTGCTGGTCGGCGTTGCTGTGACTTCCTTTGTTTTGACTTTGCGTTGGATCGCGTCCGCAAAAAGCGGGGAACAGGAATCGTATCCATATCCGCCGCGGCATTAAATTTGGATGATCGTTTATAGGAAAACACACTAGTCACATTCATCAAAAACATAACAGGAATCTTAACTCAAGATCTGGCCGATTTTCCGGTAATACGACAACAATATAAGGTTATATTCCGCAAAAAACCATCCTTTTCCCATCCTTCGTTTTGGATGATTTTTTAATGATTTATGCTATCCTAGCTCCAAAATGTCGACATAATCGAAGTTTTGGAGTTATTTTGGTTTTATATATTATTGTTATAATAAAAGTATCGAACTGGTTTCCTTCATCGTGAACTGGATTAGTATTTATCTTATTGTAATATTAGAGGATGATCGTATGAACTATTCAAGATCCAACCATAAACATAAAACACGCGCGCAGGCCATGGTGGAGTTTGCGCTGGCGCTTCCGCTCCTGCTATTATTGGTTTTTGGTTTAATGGAAACCGGGCGGCTGTTATTTATTTACTCATCTACGGTTTCGGCGGCGCGCGAGGCTGTTCGTTATGGATCCGCCATGGGAAAGAACACATCGAATCTACCTTACTATCAGGATTGTGCCGGCATAAAGAAGGCCGCTCAAAATGTAGGGTTTATTAATAGATTTAATGATGCGGATATTCTTATCACGTATGATGGCGGGTTAAACGATACTACTGGCGCGATGATAGATCTAATTCCGCCCGGGCCATCCTGTGGAAGTTTTTCCAGCGTAAAAAATGGAGACCGCATCAAGGTCAGTGTTTCAACTCAATGGGTGCCGATCGTTTCGATCGTTCCTTTTAAGGGATTTACAATTACGTCATCAAGTGAGCGTACGATCATTGCATCCATTTCCATTTCGGCGCCCATAATATTATCAAACGCGGATAAAACAGCGACCGCGGTTCAACTGACCAAGGTAGCCCAGACTTTTGTAGCTGGTACGTTAACTCAAGCAGCCCTACCAACATCCACGCTAACACCTACGGCAAGTTCTACGCCACTGCCTTCTCCCACAAATACCGCCACTCCTGCGCCCCAGCCGATCAATCTTTTTGTGAAGGTTACTAATCCTGAGCCCCTCAAAGCAGGTGACCTGATCACTTTTGATTTCACGATCCAAAACATAAATGGGTTTAGTATTACTAATTTGTTATTGACGGGCACTGGTAATGGCAGTATTTCTTTTGCTAAAGATTGCCCGGCCACGATCCCTGCGAGCAGTTCAGTCCCTTGTAAGGGTACGAGGCTCGTAACTCAAACTGAAATTAATACAGGCGCTGCGCTAACCAATTCAGTGACTGCCAATGGCTTTGCTTTTGTGTTTGTCTCTGTTACATCAAACGCAGTCCAAACAAGCGTAAGCATTACACAGACAAAGGCACTTTCCATATCTTCTTTAACATATACCCTCAGCTCAAGCCCGCTGGTCGCCGGCAGTAAGATTAATTATGTTTACACAGTGGTAAATACGGGAAACGTCACTTTAACAAGCCCGACAGTAAAGGATGATAAAGCAACCATTATTTGCAGTTCAGCCGACCTGCTTCCGGGCCAATCGGCGGCCATCGACTGCAAAGGCTCACACACAGTGACTCAAGCTGACTTTGATGCCGGCAGCGTAATAAATATCGGCACAGCACAGGCAATATTTGGCGGTGTTGATTATTTCAGCCTTCCCGCTAGTACTACAGTCACCACTTCAAGCTTCACTCTGACCGTCACGCAAGATAAAACCACTGTGACACCTGATGGCCTAACTGTAAAATACACTTATACGATCACTAATAATGGCAACACCGTGCTTTCAAAACCATATACGATCACATCTAGCCTGCAAACCACCCTGCTTATTGCAGGCACAGGCGGCTCAAATACAACAACCTCGATCAGCCCGAATTGCACCTCTGCCCTCAGCAGTATTAACCCCGGCCAGTCAACTACCTGCACCTATACCTATACCCATCCATCCACAACCGGCTCATCCACGATTGCGAATAGCTCATTTGCAGCAAGCATTGGCGCAAGGCCTGCCGCCACGATCGTGCCTATCGTGCTCAACGCTACCGTATACAATTGCACAAGTTCCAATTTTACAGTCGGTGTCATGACCTCAGGATCTAGCAATAATATACTTAATTGGGTTATCACCAATATGGTTGGCATTGATCTTCCAATTACTTCGGTAAAAATCTCATGGCAAAACGATGGAACAACAAGTGCCAATAAATACCAACTTGACGGAATAAGTATAAACAACTCATCAACTTTATCAATTACATCAAATAATAATCCCATTCCAGACATCAAGAGTTCGCACACTTCAGGAAACGGTACTCTTACAGGATCCAGTTCTGCGGCAAGCGTGACGACAATATCCTTTACGTTCGGGAAGAGTAACCCAATAATCGACCAGGCAATAATTACAATCGCATCTCCTTATAGCGCTTGTAACCGGACCTGGAATAAGCCGTAACATGCTTATGAAAGTAAACATTTTAACCAAGTTGAAAAAACAACCCCGTGCCCAAAGCCTTGTGGAACTTGCCATCAGCTTGACAGTCATTCTGCTCCTGCTGCTCGGAGCCGTGGATTTCGGCATCGCGCTTTTTCAATACGTCGCCATTCGTGACGCGGCTGCGGAGGGTGCGATCTATGGCTCCTTTCAGCCAACTCAAGTGAATGGCATGAAATTCCGCGCCATCGAATCCGCCTCAGATGTGACCCCGCTTACAGCAAGTAATGTAAATGTCGTGATCAACGGTTTGAATTGTCAGGGATCTGACAGCTCCATTCCACCCAAGCCAAACTCCGTCACTGTAACCATCACGTTTGATCATTCGCTGATCTTCCCGATGGTTGGGTCCATGATAGGTACGAATAAGATCACGCTTAGTGCTAACGCCACCAATACCATTCTCACGCCAAAGTGCCCATAAATAGAAAGAGGTAAAAATGAAAAAAAATAAATATTCCAAAAATGAACGCGGACAAGCGCTGATATTGATCACATTCGCGATCATCGGCTTGATCGGATTTGTCGGCCTGGTCGTGGATGGAGGGTTGGCTTACTCTGACCATCGCCACGCCCAAAATGCCGCGGACTCAGCTGCCTATGCCGCCGCCCTGAAGCATGCAAGTGATTCAACTCATAACCTTGCTTTTGAAAAATTGGCGGCAAAGGACATCGCGCTGGCAAATGGTTATGATAACAACCTGGTTAGCAACACTGTCACAGTTACATCTTCAACATCCCCGGCAGGGTCGTGCCCGAATGCCGCTGGTAGTAATGTGGATTACAAGGTTGAGATCGTCTCTAAAATCAACACGACTTTTGCAACTGTCGTAGGAATTCGGCAGATGACGAGCAGAGTCTTCGCGTCAGCACGCGCTTGCGATGTCGGTGGAGGAAATGTCGCTTACAAAAACTCAGCGGTATATACTACAAATACTGGCACTTGCAACGGCGCAAGCAGTTCCAACTTATATATGAATGGCGGTGGAAATCTTCAAGTCTGGGGCGGTGATCTTGCATCTGCCTCCACAGACCCGAACTGTTTGAATTTCCAGGGCGGTGAGACCCAGCTTAAACTACAAGAGAGCGGTACAGCATGTGCCGACATAATGACCTCCGCAACAAGCGGAGGCACATTTAACAATGTGCAGGGAACCGATGGATGCGGAAAAAAACTATACAGTCAAACCATCAATACAAATTTCCCAAACCTAAATATCACCTGTTCTGGTACAGCCGCACCTTATGGCCCAGGCAACACACAAATGACTGCCGGCAACTACACAGGGACTTTCCCTCCAAATAGTGTGACGAAATTGGATCCGGGAACCTACTGCATAAACGGTGATTTCAAATTGACCGGTGGAACCCTCGTAGGGAATGGCGTGACGATCGTGATGAATACCGGCACTGTAAATTTGAATGCCCAATCTGAAGCCATCCTTTCCGCACCAACCAGCGGAGATTACAAGGGATTATTGATCTACGCTCCTCCTACTAACAGTATTAATATCCAAGCTACAAAGAACAACGCGGTAAGGTTGGAAGGACAGGAAAATGCGTTTTTCCAGGGCACAATTCTTGTCCAGAATCTGCCATGTTGGTTTGCTGGAAGCAGTGCGATCCAAAAGGCGACAATTCAATTTGTTTGTTATACCTGGGGCATGGATGGCAGTGCTGAGGCGCAAATCATGTATGACCCTTCACTTTTCTATAACCCTATTATCGACCCCGCGGTCATTTTGATTCAGTAGATCCATTAGAGCATCATAAACAAAAAACGGCGCATCGGAAAGGTGCGCCGTTTTTGTTTTGTTGGAATGGTTGTAACTATTAACCCTGAACCTTCATCGCTTGTTTCGAGATCTCGATCGCTGCTTGTTTAAGAACAATGCTGACGGTATCGTTGGGGAATTTCAGATTCACAGGCACATTCTGATTGTTAGCGAGAGCAAAATTTCCCATCATGTATGGGATGGTCAGCTTGATATCAAAACCTAATATTTTTTCAGCCTCGGCTTTTGTCAGACCTTCCAGACCAACCGCTCGATTGAGGATCGGGAACAGCCTATCCTTTTCTATTCCCAGGTCAAGCAGGTAATTCCATGCTTTTTTGGTCAGGTTAACCCCGCTTAGGTTCGTTCCCACTGTCAGAACGATCAAGTCCGCTTCGTGGATTATGGGCAGGCTTATTTTGGAAAGGGATCGACCCAGATCTATAATTGTGAAATTATAGGATTTCTTCAAAGTGATGATCATGGCTGGAATTTGAGTCGGCTGCAAACTGTTAGAAGCTCCGGGGTCTGGCGAACCGGGTAAAAGGTGTACCAGCCAGAAGGGCGGCAAGATTAATTTTTCACGGAAATATTCCGTTGTTATCTCATCAACTGGTTGTTCTGAAACTTTTAGGATATTAAATTCCCCATCGTCCGCCCCCATAATTTGAGAAAGTGAACCCATCGGTAAAACCATATCCACTACCGCCACGGTAGCCGGGTGGGTTTGCTTGGCGATATTCATGGCAATGTTGGCGCAAAGCGATGAGGTTCCAATTCCGCCGTTTGCACTGAGGAAAACCACCAATAGCCCATTTTTTTTATTGGGATGGTCTCGTTTCTTTTCCAAAAGTATTTTTGGAATGGCATTTACCATCGTGATCATTACCATTCCGGACTTGACATAAAATTCCGCACAACCGGCTTCTAAACATTTGTGCATCTCATCAGGATTCGATTGACTGCTCAAAACGATACACAGAATGTGACTCGTGATTGGGTTTTGTCCCAACTTTTCCATCAACTCTACAACAGACAGGTCAACCAGGTGGGTGTCACAGATTATTAGATCCGGCAGCTCTTCCAGCGCCTTGGCAATACCATCCTTACCCGAGGAGGCGTGGCTGACTATATAATCTTTTTTATGCAGCATTTGAGCCAGAAAGTCACGGCTGGTTTCATCAGTATCGATCAGCAAAATTTTTGTTTGATCCATGGCTAAACCTTTTTTTGAAAAAGAACTAGGGTATCGCGGTGACTACCCAGCGGGTGTCTGAATCTTTATTTACAAGTATCAGGAGCAGGCTGGTTGTATCTCTATTCAAGGTGACGATCTGGTCAACGGGCACGCTTTCAATGGATAATACCTTGAATTTCAATGAATCTGTATTGCTCATAGTCAACTCTATCACATCATCCGCTTTGAAAGAACGGATGACGGCTTCCAACTGCAAGGTCCACGGCAGGGCGACCCATTTGCATATTTCGGTGCCTTGCAGCCACTCGGCCCACGTAGGAGACCATTTGTCATTGACAACGGTTCCCTTTGCCAGATTAAACTGCCAGCCGCCAGGCAAACTAACCCGAACAGGAAATGGCAACTCTTGCGTCGGCGCAGATTGTTCCACAGTTGCGACTCGGGAATTTACAAGTTTGAATCCGATACCGACCATGCCTGCGATAAGGATCAGGATCACTGACCCTAAAATTAGGGTTCTTTCAATTGGATTCAGCTCATAAACCAATGCCTTGAATTTTTGTTGTAGTGATACACCCTCAGGTTTGCCTTCCTGTAAAAATGGGGATTCATCGTAGTTTTCCAATGCGACGTCGCGAATGGCATCATAATCAGCGCCAAATTGCCTAGTTTGGGGTTGAGCATGCGCCTCTGGGATTAATTCATCCGTTTCAAGTTCAGGGATGGATGCGCTGACATTTTGGTCGAAGGGTGAACTTTGCGCATCATCAGACGTTTGGCTTGATTCAAAAACTGGAGCACTCTCATCCCATGAAGATAAGGCGGCGAGGTTATCTAAATATTTTTGATCATCCTCAACAGGTGGAATTTCTTCAGACTTAGCTGGTTCTGGTTCCTCCGCCTTTTGTTCCACTGCGGGAGAAACCCTGCCGGGCTTAATAAGCTTGGCAACTTTATTTAATATGCCCGCCTCAAGTTTCTCGCGTTTGGATGTGTTCTCCTGTACAAGGGAATTACGGATCTCAGCTAGAAGTGCATCGTCAGAGGCATCTTCTTCAATTGGAGGGATGTTTGCGTCCGTCTCAGAGTTGGAGATAATGCTGGCGGTATTCTTTCGATTCTGTCTGTTCCTATTTCTGTGTTTGCCTTTAGAATGAGATTGATCATCCCTTGCAGGTAGGGGTTTATTATTTGATTCTTCCGGGGATTTTGGTGGTTTTTCGCTGTCGCTCATATTAACTCCATGCAGATCGGTCTCTAAGGAATTGTATTCGGAATCACAGGAGCGGTGAATACAAAGTCAACCTGAACTACACCATCTTTAGGCAGGGTGAATGATTTTTCACGATATAAGCCTGGCAAGCTTACAATTGCGTTCGCTCCGGGGCGGTAGCCGGTCATATCAAAAATCACCTTACCATTAAGTGTTACCGCAGAGAGTTTTTCTCCATTGTCTAATAAAAGTTCCACCGAAATCCCATCCAACAATTCAATTTTTTCAGGCAGGCCATTGCCATTCGCATCCAAATAAACCCGTACCTCAACTTTCGCTTTTGAGGGTATTTCAGTGGGAAGTGGGATCGAGATCGGGGTTCGAGTGGGAAGAAATGTTGGAGCAACCTGTACCAGGCTGGTAGAACCTGAATCGGCCAAATAAGAATCGAATGCTAGAAGATTGTTCCAGAAGCCGTCTACATAACTCTTGGCGCCCTTGCAATTTAAATTTGGCGAAACACCCGCCCAATCCAACGGCTCATCCTTCTTTTTTGTGAGGGTGATTGCATCCTGAACACAACTTAACCCACTGTGATAAGTTGCCATGGTGAACTTCCACAGATCATCATATTCAACAGACGTTTTTCCAGCTACGTCCAATAAATCAACCATTGCGCAATTCGATTTTAAGAGTTGGGCAATGACCGGAATGCTTTGATTTGCCTTTTCGAGGTCGATGCCGTTGGCGCAGGAGGCGCAAGTGGCGTCGATCGAGTTGATGATCGCGCCGCGCACGAGCGCTTGAGTGGGTGGGTCGAGGCTTAAGTAAGGCAGGGAACAATCTGAAAACACGGTTGAGCAGATCTTGTTATAAAAGTCTGGGTTTTGGCGTAGGAGAACATCAAGACCCAGTTGGTTGATTTGTCCCAGGCCAATTTCGTCAAGATAAAACCTCTGGTTTGAAGGCCAAAATTGCGATTCGTATTCGATCAAAGATTTTAATATTTTGGGCGGAACCCCCACTTCCAAACTTGTCGACCATATTTTAAAGTCGTACTGGTTTTGCCATTCGATCATTTTTGTCTTTGCGCGTTCAATTCCGCAGCCTGTCGGATAATCCAAATCCCCTCCCATGCCACCGCCCGGACAATCCTTCGCGTCAACAATTCCATTAACGATCAGACGCGCCGCTAATAAATGTTCGATTTTGTTCGTATTTAATTGAAAGGGCGACTCCGGAAACTTTAACCACGCTGCCCCTGATAGATCTTTAACATTCCAAATATTTGAGCACGAATCGCGATATTGGGATAATTGGTTGACAGAGTCGATCACTACAGAATAACCACCATCCTGCCCGCTCACTCGTACACGGGCAATGACTTCAGGGCTTTTCCCACCGGATGCGCTGTATGCGCTGAATTGTATGGTTGAACTCCCTAACAAGGAAAGTGCACATGGAGACCCCGTACAAACGAATTCCCTTAAGTTTTCAAATCCCCTGATTTCAATGCTGGTTCCCGGAATCGAATCAAAAACTGTCAAGATGACATACGGCTGAGCCACCAAACCTGTAGGGGCATGGACAAAAGCTTGCATGCCGCTTCCAGCATTCACCTGGAATATTCCAAGGGGTGTGGGAGTGCTGGGTTGTTCTACAATTACCGTGGCGGTGGGGGAGAGGCTTTGAAAAGAAAGTGGATTTTGTTGCGGGAAAGAAGAATTACTAACTACATATACCGTGGCTGGAATATTCTGGGACAATTGATTATCAATTGATGCTTCATTCTGAGAAACCAGCGCTTCAGCTCTGGAAATCCCTATTTTTAATATACTTGATAGACTCACACCAAGGATGAGCAAAACAATTAAGGAAGGATACAAATCATATTTCATTCCCGTGTTATTTTTTTCCGCTCAGCCGGCTGGTTACTCGTTTCCAGGTTATAGAGGGGATCGCAGGAGGGATGTTTTTAAATATTTCATCACTTAAAGAGTATGCCATATCCTCGATCTTCATCGAGATAGGCAGCTCCGGATTACTAAGGACAAAGGGTTCCCCAAAATTTATAGCCCGAATTACATTTTCAGGGTCAAAAGGAAGCGTGTACTCAATCGGAAAACCGAGCGCTCTTTCAAGTTGAGCCTGTTTGATGCCGCTGCGATTGGAGGTTAAGTTCAAAACAACTTTAGTCTTCGTCTCGGCAAAGCCGAGTTTTTCGTAAATATTCAATGCGTTCGTGGCTGCCCTTAAAGATGAAAGTTCCGGGCCAATTACCAACAAGATATGCGTCGAGGCATTTAGTAATTGAATTGCATTATCAGAAAAATCATGCGGGACGTCGGCCACAATAAATTCATTTTGACGGATAAAATTGTCCAATAATTTGTTCCAAAACTCATTTGAATATAGATCTGCCGCAACAGGTAATTTGGACGCAATTGCGTAATAAAGGCCGGTTCTATAAAGAATGGCAAGATCGTCAGCTACGGAGTCATCTATTTCGTCGACCGGAACGCTTGCATAGTTTTCGAGGGTGACCCGTGGCGAGGTATTCAACATCATGGCTACTTGTCCTGCTGTGATGCTAGGATCTATGATCAGTGTCCGTTTTGTCCAAATCTCATTTAATGCCAACGCAAGGTTTACCGCCAAGGTGGAGCAGCCTACCCCGCCCCTCAGGCTATGCACGGAAATGATGGTTGGTTTCTTCTCTTTGTCATTTTCCAGTTTGCGGACATATTTCATTGCGCTTCCGCGCCGGGCCAGGTTCGCCAGACGGGCGATCAACTCTTCCAACGCAAATGGTTTTACCAGATAATCATCCGCGCCTAAAGAAAAAGCCTTAAGCTTTTCGTCTAATTCATTTTTGCCTGTAATAACAATAATGGGGATGTGGCTAAAGATTGCATCAGCGCGTAATCGTTCAATGATCTCAAACCCGGAAATATCGGGTAGTTGAAGATCAACAATAACTACATCCGGGTTTTTGGAAGAGACCGCGGCCAGTCCCTCGTTACCGTTGCGGGCGTAATCCAGGAAGTAGCCGGCTTTTTCGAGCTCCTTCACAAGCATCTTGAAATACATTTGTTCATCATCTATTAATAATATGCGCATGGCTATTACCTCTCAGCTAATCGAGTTACCTTGAATGTCGGAGATTCTCTTAAAGAAAGTCATTGTTTCAGTTTTTAGATTTTGGATACAAATATTGATCTCATCGAGTTTTTGTATTATCCGGCCATATTCGGTTCCATTAACAAGCTGATCGAGCTCGTGATACTTTCTCGAAAGATCCATGGCTCCAAAGCTTGCGGAAAGTCCTTTTAAATTATGAGCTCGGCTGGAAATTGTCTGCCAGTTGCCCGTTTTGTAGGCAGTCAATAATTCATCGAATTTGTCGGGTAATGATAGAGTGAATTCCTTCAGCAGGTCTGCGTAATTTTCCTGATCACCGGCAAATCGTTTGACAGCGCCCTGCACATCAAGAATTGGATATTCATCTTTTTGACGATCTTGAGCATCTGTTGTTTTTTCAGTGACATTTATTTTCAAACCCATGCGCTCTCTGATAATTGCCTGAAGTTTTTTATTGTCGAATGGTTTCGAGATAATGTCATCCATTCCAGCTTGCAGGCAGTTAGTATACGCAGAATCGATTATCGCAGTCAAGCCAATAATCGTAATGTGTGTTTCTCCCTTTTCCCATGCGCGAATTCGACGCGTCGCCTCCAATCCATCCATGAGCGGCATTTGAATATCCATCAGAACAAGGCCGAATTCGTGGGATTTAACCATTTGAACAGCGTCAAGCCCGTTGTCCACAAACTTAACGGGATAGCCGGTATCCTTTAATATGAGTTCCAGTAATTTTTGGCTTAGCGGATCATCCTCAACGATTAATATATTCATTTGGCGAGCTGCTGGATGATAGATTCCGCCTTGTTTAAGTGGATCTTCTACCTGTTTGAATACTCCGCCGATATTATTACGCATTATTTTATTTTACTGCATTAATGCCAATAAATTTAAAATAGATAATACCAAAAATTAGTTTTGAAAGATGCTGGGATGGAAGGTAAAGCCAGCTTCTTCCAGTTCACGGGAAAATGAGGGTCTCAATCCTGTCGGGTGGAATACGCCAGTAATTTTTTTCTTATCATTTACCCCGGTCGGGTGAAATTGAAATAGATCCGTCATGGTAACCACCTCTCCCTCCATCCCCATCACTTCGGTAACTTGTGTCACGCGGCGTGACCCATCGGGGAAACGATTTAAATAGACGATCAAATTGAGCGCGGATGAAATTTGCCTGCGAATGGCAGAAACAGGCAGGTCGAAACCAGCCATCAAAACCATAGTCTCAAGACGTGAAACTGTATCACGCGCTGAATTTGAATGGACGGTGGTCATTGATCCATCATGGCCTGTATTCATGGCTTGAAGCATATCCAGTGCTTCACCGCCGCGGACTTCGCCAACAATGATTCGGTCTGGGCGCATTCGTAGCGAATTTCGAACAAGGTCTCGTACAGTAACCTTTCCCTCTCCCTGAAAATCCGGCGCTTGTGCCTCGAGTGTGATCTTATGAAATTGAAGCAGTTTTAGCTCGGCGGAATCTTCGATGGTCACGATCCGTTCAGAATCCGGTATCGATGCTGCCAGGATATTCAGAAGGGTTGTTTTGCCAGACCCTGTATTTCCGGCAACGATAATGTTCAAGCGCGCTTTTACACAAATGGACAGGAATTCAGCGATTTGAGGTGTCAGGGATGACAGTTCGATCAACTGGTTCAGCGATAACTTATCCTTTAAGAAACGGCGGATCGTGATACACGGCGACATGGGAGAGGCAGGCGGAATAACTGCGTTGACCCGCGAGCCGTCTGGCAGGCGGGAGTCAATGGTTGGATGTTTATGGTTTACGAATTGCCCCAATGGGTTGATGATATGGTTAATCGTAAATCGAATATGGTCGTTGTTGTCGAACTTGGCGTCTGTCAGTATCAGTTCCCCATTTTTTTCGATATAAATTTGATCCGGCTCATTTACCATGATCTCATTTATCGCAGGATCATTAAAGAATTGCTCGATCGGGCCATAGCTGGCAATATAAGAATAAAGCTCATTTGTGAGGGTATCTTCGTCTGGCTTGGCTAGTTTTACCCCCAGTTCATTGATCGCATTCGTGATGATTTTTCTTAACAGAAAGGGATACCTTTCTCCAACAGGAGGCTCAGCCTCGAGTTTGTCGTAGATGGCTCTTAAGAGTACGGCCTTGTCTATTTCACCAAGTGATACAGTTGCCAGCGAAACTGAGAATTTTTTTGACATGCTTCCTCCTAGTAGTTCAAAAGATTAAGTGACAATATCACAGCAGATTGTAATCCAAAGCACAATCTACTAGAGTTGTAAATTCATAATTTTCTTACAGCCCGGACTCTTTATATTTTCTCCTTTGATACAGACACGTTCACGTGTGGTAGTGGATATAACCATTTACCATTAAGTTGAGCATATCTGATAATTGGTCATTAAATTTTTGAAGACGAAGTTTTTGCTGTCGTTTTACATAAAACCCAGGAGCGAACGCGCCGGCGGGAGCTCCGATCAGGGCTGAGATCGGGTGTCTATTTCCGAAGAACCATGCAAACAGACCGGCAATAAGAATGCTGACCGCGATCAAGACAAAATATTCAGCTACTTTGAATCTTAGATCGGCACGGACAATTCAGTCGCCAATGGAGGTCTTTTCCACCCGTTTGGTTACCCAATCAGTGATTACTGAGCGTTGAGGATCACGCTCCTCACTTTTCTTATCATCATCTAAATAATGGCTAAGCCGTTGTTCAACGATGGATCGCTCGCTATTCGAAGAAACAACAACTCCAATTATTAATAGAATGATTAGAATCAAACCGCCAATGATAATGATCCAAGAAGTCATTTTATCCTTCTAAATAATGCTTCAGATTTAATTTCATATAATCAGTTTGTTATTGCTTCACGAAAGCATAACACAAGCTTGCTATTGAATGACCACGATCGAGCACCACGATCTTTCGAGCGGGCTATTAAGTAATAACACCAAACCACGCAAAGAAAGCCAAAAATATTTTGGTTATTGTAATGGTTGCTAGTGTGCAGAGGATAATTTATGGTGCCAAGATTCGAATATTGCAATTCCTGACACACTGATCCAATGCTCAAACAATGGATGTTGGCAAATGCCAGTGTGTAAATAATATCTTTCGTTGTGACGCGGGTGTTTTTCAAATTGAGCGCCATGTTTTTATGAACCGCTTCTGCCCAGGCATTTAGGAATTGCTTGAAATGGATTTGTTCAGGAAATCTTGGCGCTGGGCTTGAACATTCGCTTTGGTCCCCTTCATCGCGGCCAAGTTAAATATGTTCAAGCCCTTTCGTGAACTACTGATTTACCATCCAGTAATTAAGAAAAATTATACTTCTATGAATTGACAACTCAGATCGACTTTTAATTAAGGGGTAACCGGCACGATATCGTTTGGCAATAACTGTGTCTTCAATGGATCATATTTAAGATCCATTGCAGGCTGCATGGCATAGGGCAGTTTCGCAGGAATGGGAATATTATATTGACTGAGCAGGAACTGCAAAGTTGATGCTTCGGTGGCCTGCCGCGCCAGATCGGTTGGGTTACGCAGTGTCATTGAAATTTGCGCGTTCGTATAAATTAAATAGGACAGGGTGATCGAATCCTGCGGAGAAACGATCAAGGTGATAATGTCGGGGGCTGCTGGCGCTTGTGGCGGCGCATTCGGATCAGCGACTGGCGCTGTCGCGACAACTGCTTCTGAGGTAAGCGGGAAACTTCCCAGTTTCAAAACAACCGCATCTTGAAGT
>JAPLGS010000026.1 GCA_026390015.1 Chloroflexota bacterium
CGGTGTTCGCGCTAAGCAACGCCGCGCTGGAACGGAGCACTTTGGAAAGCAGGGGATCTTCTTTTAATTTTGAGAGAACAGACATGTATGAATTGTACACATAAAAATGAAAAACGGATCACGCTGGCGTAATCCGTTTTTCATCAGTGGTTTTTTTAATGAACCCGTTCATAAATACGAATTTCGGGGTTAACCACCCTGACTTGAACCTGGGGCAAAAAGGACGGCAGGGAATATGTAAATTTCTCAACCAGACGGAATGTAGTGATCTCTCCTGCGAGCAACTTCTTGAAGAAATCACATTCAACGGGATTCGTTTTACAGATAGAGTCGGTATACAACCGCGAATACGTAAAGGAATCAATGACCAAGTAATCCACCTCACGGTCGATCAATCCCTGCTCACCCTGGTTGTATTCAAATTTTCCGCCAGTTGGCACAACATCATCCGGATATTTAACGAAGTAGATCGGATAATTACGCGCCGCTCCATAGAACTGCTTTTTGTCCACGATCGGCGGGTAGAGAGTGTACTCAACAGTGGTCTGATACCCGCGAATTGTGGCAATGTATTCGCTGGCAGGGATACGCGCGTCATTCAAGAACAGCAGGGCGGTACTTACCAGTCGCAGCATGGAATAGGAAAACCCGAGCACCAGCACAACAGTTACAACAGGCGGCACAAAATTCCAGTTTTTGTTCTTCGCCCCCTCAACGATCTCTTTGATGAAGAGCGCACCCAAAACAGACAGGAACGGTACAAACGGAATAAAGTAACGCGGAATGTAATTGATCGACACCAGGAAAGGCAGATCGAAGATAACCACGGCAATGATCAGGATCAGGATCGCTTGCGCCTGCTTTTCATCCATAACCACTATTTTTAATTTCCATAAGATCAATCTGGCAGTGAACCATATAAAACAAATAATAAAAAGGGAATAGGCAAATACGCCGACTGCACTCTGAAAGACCGGCCATTGCCCGATCAGCCCGATCGGGCTGCCGGAATTGAATCCGTATTGCGGATAACGCTGGAGCGCCGGGATCACATTTGAAAAATAATACAACGGGGATAACAAGGCTTTCGGCGTGCCGAGAGCATATCCGCCAAAGCTAAGCACGCCACCGACAAACAAAATTCCAAACGATCGAAGCCAGTTCTGGCGCAGCTCGCTCCAATTCATAAAGATCAAAATAAACAGCGGCACCAGCAATAGACTTCCGCCCGTAAATTTACTTGAGGCCGCCAATCCCACACAGAAGAATGAAGCGTAGATCCAGTTCCTTGATTTTGTGAATTGATATTTTATCGAGAAATAAATACAGAGGATCGAGAAAAACTGCAGATAGAGGTCATTATGGGCGAAGCGTGCATTTTCAGACGCCACGCCGCTTGCGATATATATCAAGCCAGCCAGCGCAGAGGTTTGAGCGTTCAATCCGATCGTGCGCGCCAGATAGTAAATGAGCACACCGCTTAATGCCCCCAACAATCCAGAGAAAAGACGCGCTGCAATAATGAACTTGGAACTGGAGAGTCCGAATCCATAAACGACTTTGCCTATTCCGAACATTACATATTTTGGCAGGGATGGATAATTGAAGTCAGGCTCTGTTTCATCAAACCGAATCTCGCCGCCCAGGGCGCTGTCCACGCGCCAGACCAGCTCATCAGGATTCCAAAGCGCGGGCACACCCCAATCCACGCCGGGGATGGAGACTGCAAGGAAAAGCAGGAAAATAAATATCGGGAGCAGCTTTTCATTTCGAATAATTTTTTCTCTGAAATTTAGTTTCATGCCAATCACTCCACTCGCGTCACTACAGTTATTGTGTAGAACAGGTGAGTCCCTGCCAGGGTGAATTTATTATAAAGGAAGCCTGGTCGTTCACCTTGATCGCCAAGGCTCGAATCGCGGCTTCTTCCCTGCATCCGAGAATAATCACATTTGCAGTATTAGGAAAATACTGTGGAGGCAGGGCCATGGGAATAAAAACCGGCGTGGTTTCAGTCCCGATATAAATAAATTGCAATCGATCGAAATTACGCGCCCTGAAGGAAAAAGCATTGTTATCGCCCCAAAATTTACCCTGCTCATAAAAGGCCGGGTAAAGTGCCCGTCCAGACAGGATCACCGCTGTCGGGTCTGATTGTAAGAAAGATCTCAGATCCGATGCTGTTATTCCAGATTCACTATCCAAGACACCCCCCGCCGCATATCTGGCGATCATTTGATCTGCCCCAGTTTCAGGATAGCGCTCAGGAATAAGCATCTCAGTCAGCGGAAAAGACAATCCTAAAAATAAACAAAACACCAAAAGAAGCTGTTGTCTCGTAACACCACCTAATGGAATGTTCCCCGCCTCTTCATCCGCTTTCGCATGATCTATAACCGTCGACAATTTATTTGATAACAATGAAATCACAATAACGGTGAGCGCCACCAACCCAATACAGTAGTAAAGCTGCATGATCCAATCAACAGGTTGAACAAAACGCCAACCGGAGATACGCGCGAGGGACATGCTAAAGTTGTAAGAAAAATGAATCAGGAGCGGCAATAAACCCAAAAAGCCAAGCCGCTGAACTGCAAGGCTTACACCAAATACAATAAGTCCGAGCGTGGTAAAGAAGATCAATCCTGAACCGATCGTAAAATTTAGTTGGGGGAGTTTCCAGAATTGCATACGGGAAAGATACAAACGCAAATCGTATAATTTAATCGACATAGGCAGATAAATGACCGAGTCGATCTCATTTCGTATGAAATAGGAAGTGTAGACCCGAGCCAATTCTGCAGGATGATCCAGAATATATTGAACAACCTGATGTTTGATCCGGCTGGAATAATCATCCGGCGATTCGCCGGGAAGAATATCCACTGTATCTGTCGGTTCGGTATATGCGCCAGCGTACCAGGAAATATAAAACTCAGAGCTTTCTATCTCCGGCTTGCCATTGACTTCATAATTTCTCCATATCCAGGGTGCAACAATAATTACAAATCCAAGACCGAACATCAAAACCCGCTGAAATATTCGTTTAAATTGAAAGCCTCCTGAAAAAGCCATACCAATAAGCAAGGCCGGAATTATCACTTGCGCCTGATGGCTCCGGACCAGCATGACCAGGCCATAGGCTGCCCCCGCAAAAATGCCAAGATAGCCGGTGCTTGAGGGTTCTTTGAGCCATTTGATCAAAACATAAACCATCAACACCACCAATGCCATCATGGGCACATCAGACAGTAACAATTTCGAATGCGAGACCTCGATCACATTCGTCAATGTAATGGAGTTCTTCTCTCTCAGGATCATCAATATGGCTGTCAACAGGGCGGCAGGCCGTCCCCCTAGCATGGATCCCAATAAATAGGCCAGTACCGGAATAACTGCCAGGAACAATATTTGGAAAAAAACCACATTCTCATATTTCTGCCCCCCGATCACGTGAAGCAAGGCTAGAAAAAAAACATACAATGGCCGCAATATGATTTTATTGTTTTGATCAGCTCCGATAAGTATATTTTGAGCGGACAGGTCATAAATGGCAGCATCAGAATGAGGGTAATATTCAAAATTGGGCGGTGTGGGCGCTGGAGTAAAGTAACTATCTTTGCGCACAGGCTCTCCCCACCAAACCAGCGCGGCCACAAGCCATAAAACCAAACAAACGATCGTATCCAGTCGTATATTAAAAGAATACTTTTTGGATGAGACTACCCGCTGCGTCGCAATGGGGTTATCCCAAATAATAAACGGCAATACGACAAGCCAGGCCAAAATCAGCTGGTAAAAAATAATAGGCGTCCCTGGGGAATGCCATCCGTATGTTTCGGGAATCAAACCGATCCCGCTCCAGGCAACCCACAAAGAAAAAACAAGAATCCCACCAAAACCAATGCTGGTAACGATCAGAAGTGCTTTCCATTCAAAAAAGACATGCCAATTTATTTTTTGCCCGCGCCAGAAGAATTGTCCTAGCAGCGTTTGCATCCCAATCCAGCTTCCCAGATAGATCATGGGGGCAAGACGCTCCAAATAGGCAAGATAACTTGCCGACCCCTCCCGCGGCGCCAGCAAAACCACCCCCCCAAAAGCCATCAAAACCAGGGAGAAAAAATACAGGAAGAAATATTGCCAGCGAACATTGAAAACATTCTCTACAAAGACAATCGTTATGTTTAAAAAATCATCTGAAATATTTATCCGAACAAAAAACATGACGAACAGGAAAAATACAATAAAAATCCAGGCCAAAAGCAGGAGCCGCTGGATCGAATACCCAAAAAAGACGACGTTCTTTATGTCGGAAGGGATTGAGATAAGCAGGTAAAAAACAACAGCGCTTTCAAGAGCGCTTATGAATAAATAAAGCTTCAACAACAGCGGTTTTGACAATAACTTCATAAACTTCACCGCTAATTTTTCTTTGGGTTTTGGGAATATATCGATATTAAAGTTACGGAATCGACTGCGGCATCATCTGTAAGGAACTCCTGGCGAATGCGAGAACGGGCGGAATTAAATTCAAGTTCCCTCCGTTCCAGAACATTGACGGCTACATACGTGAATAATTTTTCAAATATTCTGCGATAATCAGGAAGACGAAAGCGGTTAAGATTACTGGTAGGGTTGAGAAAGTTTCGCCAGACAGCATCGGAAAACTTAAGCATTTCAAATGGATATTTAAAATAATGATCGCGCAGATCAACAAAATGAAGCTGAACTCCATCTGGCGCGGTCAACTTTGCGAGAGCCTGTGTGATTCCATCCACATCGTCCAAATGCTCATAAACGGATGTGCTGAGAACAACATCCACTTCTGAAATTTGATTCTGTATGGCCTGCTCGCGAATATCACCATGCAGCAGGGTGATGAATTCGGGGCGCGGTTTTACTTCATCATTTTCAGGTAGGAGATAATCGGCATACCCAGGGAGAAGTTCCAGGTTGCGTTCTTTATCGAGCAATACAAAATGATCGCAAAGCACCACATGCGCGGCTCCCCGCCGAAGCAGTTCCACACCCACAGCAAAACGGCCGCCATACCCAAAAACGAGGATCCGCTTCCCCTTTAGGGATCGACCGGTATCCGTCAGGGCTTCAATATATTGGCTAACCGCCGCCGACGGATTGTTTGATTCCAAGCCGGGTTTAATGATCCACCTGCGTTTTAATAGAAAACGCGCCAGTGATTCGGGAATGAAGTGTCGCAGCAGTCGAAGAATAAGATATTTTAAATTCAAGCTAATTTCCCTATGGCAATTGATCTGCGCAATCCATCGGTGTAGCTTTGGGAACGAGCAATTGCACCCCAATTTCTTTAAAGGATGTCTTTTCCTCATAGTAACACAGGACCGGGTTGGAAACCCATTTCACCCAGGCGTTGTTCTCTTCGCCAAATTGAAAAGAGCTGTCTTTTATGGGAGTGCGCAGTGGCTCGGAAATAATGAGCGCGAAGCGATGCGCGGCGATGTCATTATAGAAATTTTCAAAGTAGGCGGCATTGGAACTTAATGACTCATTCATGAGCATCTTTTTTTCGTATTCAGGAATCAATGGAACATTTTTAATATATCCAAATGTCAGCAGTTGCCGTTGATCCATAAAAAGAACTTCGCCCTGGAGCTTAGCAGAATTCACCTCTTTCTGGATGATCTGAAGGGTAGAATCGATCTTCTGTTGTGATGGCAGCATTTCCAGATCCCTTTCACGGGGAACATCTGTGAGCGTTTTCAGCCAGACCGCATCTTGACCAAAATTAAAGGATCGAATTTCCTGAAACGGCCCGATGGCCGAATTCACAATCAACAAGACGATCACACACTTGATCACAAATGGAACCACTGAGCCATCCAAAAGCCATTCGCCTGCCCCTTTATCCCAGGCGATCACACCAATAAAAAGCAGACCGATCAGGAACATATCCATATTATGAAGGTCGCCGCCACCACCGATCTTCGTGCTCACCACCAACCCTACCATCAAGAACGCGAGCAAGGGAAGCACTAGCGAAAGCTTCTGCAAAAGATCGAGCCGCCAAATCTTATTCGCCGATAATGCGAATAGAACAAGCACCAGCGGACCCACAGCAAGAAGAAGCGCAAACAGGATACCCATCCCATAGGTGGAATTTGGCAGTAAACGATACCAAAGAAGAGGTTGAATCGTTAGCATATCGATCACGAAACCAATTATAGGGGGATACGTAATTTTCGAACTGACAACAGGATCGCGCACAGGATCCACGTCCACGGCAACCGGCACCGTTGGACCTTGCCAATACACCGGACAAATATACTCCGCCAAAGATGCCCAGTGCTGCCAAAAGAATGACTCGTATCAAAACTGGAATGGCTATCCTACGATCCCGAAAGGAAACGGATGTAATTTCCAACATAAATATCCACATGGCGGGGGCATAGATCCATGTAAATCGGCTGGCCTGTGCAAAATATCCCGCGCCAATTAGCAAGGGCATGGCATACCACAATGGAGACCGCCATGCCAAGGCTACAAGAACTGCGCAAATAACCAATGGCGGATGGATCGGGCCTTGTTTGAGAAAAAGGAATGTCCAAAGCGTGAGAAGCAGCCATGACAATTTATCCCTGGCGGCCATGCGGAATGAGGCAAGCCCAAGCAGGAGGTATGGAATGATCTGGGTAAATGCCACCCAAAATCTAGCCGTGCGAATCGTGATATCTGGAATCAGAAACGGCAATCCCCCAATAAATTGGCGTCCGAAATCAAGAAGAACCGGTATGGATCTTTCCTGGGGATAAATATATCGATCACGGCCAAACAGAACGGAATAATCCCATAAGCGATTCCCCTCCGACCAGCCTTGGGAAAACGGGTAATCATTGACCAACTTTAGCGAAGCGGCTACAGAAAAAAGGCTTGAGGTGAGGATAAGCATGGATAAAAACTGCTTCCAACCCGCAAGACGATCATCATTCGTGGCAAGAACCGCAAGCAGGCAGACGACAATTATCCAAACAAGAATACGGATATAAAACTTTTGCAGGACCACCCCCCAGGGCGTAAACTGAAAGAACAAAACTGGGGCAATAAAAACGACAAGCCAGAGTAACCATCGAAAATTCCCCGACTTTCTGCGCCATACAACAAACCGTTCAATATATTTTTGAAATACCTGCTCTTTCCAGATATAGAAAGAATAAAGCGCCAGGAGTACAATGCAAAAAAGCACAAAAGCGTAATACAAGACTGCCCATGTGCGCGAAAATTCCCCCAGCCATTCACCCGTGCCCCATGCAATTTGATAAAACTCATTACACGCACGCCACAGTACCCAAAGTAGACCACTTACGAGTAGGATTTCTTCTAGTTTTTTCAAGAGGGGTTTAATATTGTTGAATTCTTTCATTCCAATGGCCTATAATTTAATGTCGGGAGGTTTCTAATCGTAATAACGTGAATATAAGGTTTAGGTATTGTTTGCCCATGCGGTCAAGTGAATAGCTCTCATTCACATGCTGTTTTGCCGCTGCTCCTATGTGCTCACGCAGATCCTGGTCGCGCAATAATTTTAATATAACCTCAGCTAACGCCTCAGGGTTATCCACTGGCGCGAACAGGCCATGCACCCCTTCCAACACAACTTCGCCTACACCTTCCAGTTTAGTGGCAATTACCGGCAGCCCTGCACTCATGGCTTCGAGCAATGCTATCGGCAGCCCCTCCGAACGAGAGGGAAGAATAAACACGTCTGCGCTGGAAAGAAATTTCGCAACATTATTCTGCTCCCCAAATAATTTTACCGCACCCTCCAACCCAAGAGACTTGATCTGAGCTTCAAGATCCCCACGCAACACCCCGTCACCACAGATGCCAACTTTCGCATTTGGAAATTCCTTCAATACCGCGGGCATGGCAGAGACCAAAACTTCATGCGCCTTTACATGAACCAGACGACCGACAGAGAGCAAAAAAGGATCGTCCGCCCCTATCCCGGCATCTTTGCGGACCTCCAATCTGTGTTCACCTTCGAAAGGCATTGGTTGAATTCCATTTTGGATCACGGAAATACGCTCGGCTTTCACTCCTTCCAATAAAGCGATCTGATGCATCCTTTCGGACACCGCCACCAACATTTGAGCGATATTATGATTCACCATCCAGGCATGCAGACGTTCTCGCCAGAGTGGAAAACCCTCTATCACACCATGATGCGTAGCAATCCGCACTGGTACACGCGCAAGCCAGGCAATCGGGAGGCCAAGCATATTACTGTCATGTGTGAAGGTTTCGATCACGTCAATTTTTTCACGACGAATTAATTGCCAGAGGGAGAATAATCCCGCCAATATGGACAATCCGCTTTGATACGCCCCCTGTTTTTTTTGAAAATTACTCAGGTTGACAATCTGGAACGGGGAAACATCCTGCCATTTTTTATGCATTCCATCCCTATCATAAAAAAAAGCGGCGGTTACTTTATATCCGCGCGCATGGAACCAGCGTGCCTGATCAAGCAGGACTTTTTGCGCGCCGCCTGTGGCGATTTGCGTACCGAGAAGGAGAATGGATAAAGATCGAATCAACTTATTTTCCATTTTCATAAACCTCCCTTATGTCGATTCTGAAAACAAGATTGTTTTTTCAAGTTGACCGATTTCGAGACATCAGGAAGGAGCGTATGAACCGCCAGCGATGAATTAAAGCCTGACGAAAATTATACCCAAACAGGGTCGTGAATAATGCCAAATATCCATGCAAATTCATCGGGTCACTTAAAATCGCGCTTCTTGCATTCGAGCGTGCCATTATCAAAGCATCATTACTATTTTCGCTTAGCAAATTATAAGCCATTGTGCTAAGCAATCTTGAAAAAGCTCGATTCCTGAACCGCTTAGAAAGCCCGGAATCATCTTCAAACGCCCGCTCAAGATACATAAGCAATCCCTGCGTTGCCCTCAACTTATCGCCAGAAGTATTCCCGGCATGGACGCGGACTCGAGCCAGACTCTTATTAATAAATCCGAACGGATATTTCCGGGCGATACGCCGCCACAAATCCAGATCTTCACCCATACTTAAGGATGTATCAAAAAGCCCAACTGAATCAAAAACAGTTCTTGGAACAAGTACTGCGTCCACAGCCATCAAGGTGTTCCAATACAATAGCATATTGGGATAAGCCATACCCGAAAACGACGAAGCATCCCGATATCCCAGGTCATCCCCATCATCATCAAACTTTGTAAATCCTGAATGCACCAACCCAATCTCTGGGTGATCCTGTAAATACCTTACCTGAATATCAAGTTTTTCAGGTTCAAATAGATCGTCGGAATCCAAAAAGGCTATATACCGTCCACTTGATTCAACAATCCCGCGATTTCTTGCTGCTGATACCCCTTGTTTTTTCTGGTGAATATAGCGGATTAAATCCTGGTCAATCAGAGGTTGTAAAACGCTGGCGACATCATCGGTAGAGCCATCATCCACGACGATGACCTCATAATTTCGATAAGTTTGGGCAAAGGCACTTTCCAATGCATCGCCCAAAAGAGTAGCATTGTTATAAACCGGGATGATAACTGAAACCTCGGGTTTATTTACAGGCATAGGTTTCATTTTTTCTCTATTCACTGGAAACTTCAATAAAAACCGCTTCAAACAAAAATGAACTTAACGCCATAAGTATCCATTCAAAATCTTGATGACTGTATCACTGACAGATTCAATCAAATATTCAGGAGGAGTCTTCCAATTGGCCTTCTGGCTGAGAACAATGCTTACACAGCGGCTGATACTTTCAGAATTCACTCCACTTAAAATATTGCTTCCGCACTCGATCGTCTCGGGTCGTTCCGTAACATCCCGCAGGGTTACATTGGCGACCTTGAAGATGGCACATTCCTCCTGAACTGTACCGCTATCACTCAATACGCAGTAGGCATTCCTCTCCAGCTGGATAAAATCAAAAAAACCAAAAGGATCTAAAAATCGGACTTTA
>JAPLGS010000170.1 GCA_026390015.1 Chloroflexota bacterium
GCGACTTGCTGAATGATTTCCTTCAATCGAATCTCTATGCCGTTCACAAGTACCTTGCGGCGATACTTTGGACAAAAAACAACATGGTACTTACAGGAGTAGAAAATATGACGATTGCTTTTATAAGTTTGTGCATTCATAACAACTAGTATACAGCTAATCGCTGTATACTACAAGCAAAACCGTTCCTTACATCTCCACTGCTAAAACAGGTAGCTTTACGGAACATTTGGTAAAATCGCTAATATGCCTTCACAAAAAAATATAGTTCTCCTTTCGCTTCTGCTGAATTTATTTTTCTTTTCACTGATCATCACCTCTTGTGCAACTCCCACAGCGGTGCCGCTATATTTTCCAACCTACGATCCTTTTCTGCCAATCGAAGGAACTGCAGCCGAACTTCCCACTACCCCGGATCCCAACGCCACAAGGCCGCCAACTCCAACGCGTGTGCCTTTGACCGTTTCACCACAGGCCAGTAATTCCGCAGGTCGTCCCGTCGGCACTCCCACTCCCGACCCGAAGCACGCTTTGCCGACTCCGCGCCAGAATGCGGATCAGTATATAGTTCAACCCGGAGATACATTAGGGCTGATCGCCCAAGTCTATGGGATCAGCGTGGCCGCATTAATGGAAACCAATAAAATAACTGACCCAAACCTTCTTGAAGTTGGAACAACGCTCTCCATCCCTGTTCCAAATCCTGCAGATGCAGGAACAGCTTTCAAGGTCATCCCGGATTCGGAATTGGTGTACGGCCCAGCCAGTGTTTATTTCAACATCGAAGATTTTATTCAAAGCCAGAACGGATATCTCGCTGATTACACTCAGGATGTGAATGGCACATCCATGTCAGCAGATGAGATCATTTTTTTTGTTGCAAGCAACTATTCAGTTAATCCGCGTTTGCTTCTGGCATTGCTGGAATATCAAAGCGGCTGGGTCACCAATCCTGCGCCTTTCAACACATCTTATCCGATGGGATTGCAGGATGAAAACCATACCGGCTTATATCGTCAACTGACATGGGCGGCGGACAATTTAAATCGTGGCTATTATTCATGGAATGCAAACACGATCTCAACATGGGTATTAAATGACGGCACGATAATCCCTGTTGATCCAACCATTAACGCAGGGACGGCCGCCGTACAAAATTTCTTTGCTCAACTCGATGACCGCACAACCTGGGAGAAAGATGTGGCCGGCACAGGTTTACTCCTCACCTATTTTGTTTTCTTTGGGAATCCTTTCAACTACGCGATTGAGCCGCTCGTCTCACCCTCCATTACACAACCTCCATTGACCCTTCCATTCGAATTCGACAAAACCTGGTATTTTACTGGCGGACCGCATGGCGGCTGGGATTCAGGTTCCGCATGGGCTGCACTCGATTTTGCTCCACCCGGCGAACTGGGGTGCGCCACATCTCCGCTTTGGGTTGTCGCCAACGCAAATGGATTGGTAGTACGCGCATCAGATGGCGCGGTGATCCTCGATCTTGATAATGACGGCTATGAACAAACGGGATGGGTGATCCTGTTCATGCACATCGCCGCGGAGGATCGTGTGCAGGCCGGTCAATATCTATTCAAAGGCGAACGCATCGGCCATGCATCCTGTGAAGGCGGATTTTCAAACGCAACCCATGTACATGTTGCTCGAAAATTTAACGGTGAATGGATCACAGCTGACGGCCCGATACCATTCAACCTTGAAGGCTGGGTAGCCAGCGGGACGGGCAGAGAATATGATGGTTTTATCACGAACGGATCCGAGTCAATCGAAGCGTTGGATAGAGCTGATCAACTAAATCAGATCTCACGTTAATTCATCCAAACTTAATCTAGGCGGATATAATTCAACCATTATGCATCGCACCTTTGTATTTATCGTTATCCTTTCGCTGATATTATCAGCCTGCGCAACGACTCCTTCCATTTGGGGAGTCCCGCCAACCCCCACAACGGAAGCTCCGACTCAAGACCCGCTTCGCCCCGACCCTTTTGCTGCTCAAGACAACCCGGTCATTTTCCCCACTTTCACAACTACGCCATCCATCGAAATAAAAACACCTGCAGTCATCACCGCAACTTCCAAAGCGTATAGTACGGCGCCGGTCATTACCCCAGAATCAACAAGGACCCCGTTGTTTGATACCGCTCCATTTTTATACTACGCCCAAAGCGGAGATATGCTGTCAGCAGTTGCAAACCGCTTCGGTGTGGAAGAGAACGAAATCACGTCAAACGCAGACCTGACCAAGACCACCTTGATAGATCCCGGCACGCTTCTTGTTATTCCAAATCACATCACGGAACCAACCACACCGAACATTCAAGTCATGCCTGATGCAGAGATCATCTTCTCCATGACAGCCAAGGATTTTAATGTGAAAGATTTTGTACAAAAAGCAAATGGCCATTTGAGTACCTTCAGGGATTATTTGGGATCAACCGGCGCGATAGATGGAGATAAAGCCATAGATCGCCTCGCGATAGAAAACTCCATAAATCCCCGCCTGCTGCTCGGCCTGCTGGAATATGAAAGCCGCTGGGTGCGCGGTGAACCTGTGGACATTCTTCACACTGAA
>JAPLGS010000003.1:0-1856 GCA_026390015.1 Chloroflexota bacterium
TAGAAAGTTGCTAATAAAAAGGAGATTCGTATGGAAACAATTATACGTACTACCTGCCGTATGTGTGGCTCGAATGATTTGCGGGAAATGCTTTCATTAGGCGAACAATTTATCAATGATTTTGTTCCGCCCGAAGGAATTGGCAAAGGTTTGAAGGCTCCACTTGAATTAGTGATGTGTAGTCATTGTTCTTTGTTGCAATTGCGACATACTGCGCCGCAGGAGCTTTTGTACGCGCGCTATTATTGGTATCGCTCGGGCGTGACCGACACGATGCGTGCTGCCTTGCGCGATATTACTGCGGAGATTGAGAACATGGTGCCGTTGCAAGCCGGTGATGTGGTTTTGGATATTGGAGCTAATGATGGAACCATGCTGGCAAGCTACACCGTGCCTGGAATTCGCCGGGTTGGATGTGAACCAGCAGATAACCTCGTCGATATGCTGCACCAAAATGTTGAGTATGTGATGCACGATTTTTGGGATTATGAACGTTATATGAAGCTGGCTGGTGAGTGGGGGTTTGGTAAGGCAAAGGTAATCACTGCGATTGGAATGTTCTACGATTTGGAAGATCCCAACCAGTTTATCGCTGATGCCTGTCGAGCCTTGACGGACGATGGCGTCTTTGTAGCTCAACTGATGTGTCTGGCTCCGATGCTCCAAAAGAACGATCTGGGGAATATTTGCCACGAGCACCTGGAATACTATTCTTTGGAGTCGCTCAGATATCTCTTTGAAACGAACGGTCTCGAAATGTTCAAAATCGAAGAGAATGAGGTAAACGGCGGTAGTTATCGAATTTTCGCCCGCCATTATAAGGGTACCGGGATATCCTTCGAGGAGAAGATCACTCAAGATGACATCCTGGCGTTTGGCAAACGCCTGGAGGATAACCGTGATCGCTGTATGGAATTCATCAAAGGTGAAGTCACCAAAGGCACGACCGTGTATGTCTATGGCGCTTCAACTAAAGGGAATGTCATCTTGCAATACTTTGGGCTGGATAACAAATTGATTACGGCCGCTGCTGAGCGTAGTCCTGAAAAGTGGGGAAAATTTACCATAGGCACTTGGATTCCGATTGTATCTGAGGAAGAAGCCAGACGAGCCCAGCCGGATTATTTCCTGGTATTGCCTTGGGCATTCTTCAAAGAATTCTATGCACGGGAAAGTGAGTGGCGGGCACACGGTGGCAAGTTCATCTTGCCTCTGCCAGATTTTCGAGTCGTGGAATGATTCCGTACGAACAGTATAAGCGTGTTACAGAGGTTTTGCCGATTCTCTGCGTGGATGTGGTGGTTACCAATTCGAGCGGGCAGTATCTTTTGATCAAACGTGTCAACGAACCGAGGAAAGGGCAGTGGTGGGTGATTGGGGGGCGCGTATATAAAGATGAAACCCTGGAGCAGGCAGTAGCGCGTAAGGTTTGGGAGGAAGCCTCTTTGAAAATACAGGATATAAAGCCGATTGGTTATTACGAGGAATTTTCCCGGGCAAATCCCTTCGGATTAACGACACCTTACCATGCTGTTAGTGTAGTCTTTGTAACAATTGTCAACGATTGTATAGCTCTTAAATTGGATGATCAAAGTACTGCCTGGAAGTTCGCGAAGGACTTACCCGCTGACTTTGGGGTCAGGAAATTCCAAATTTTTTAACGAAAGGAAAATCTAATATAATGAATGTTACAGCACAAGCAATACGGTTAATAAATTTACTTCCAGAGAATGCATTATCAACCAGAGTAATACATAAACTGGCTGGTTATCTTCCTGTGGGTCCCGTGAAAACCAGATTGGGATACTTTATAAAATTCAAAAAGACAGGGACCTTGGCAACGGAGTTGAGAAAAT
>JAPLGS010000003.1:1870-4317 GCA_026390015.1 Chloroflexota bacterium
AAAATTGATTGTTAGTGGTTCCTACGAAAGACCTTATTTCGAGATGATCAAGCGACTGATCAAACCTGGCGACACTGTGATCGATGTTGGGGCTCATGAGGGTTTTATAACTTTGCTGATGACCAAACTTGTGGGGGGGGGGGATGTATTCGCGGTGGAACCCAACCCGGAGAATTTGGCTTTTCTCAGAGATAACATCAATCTGAACTCGACCACAAACATTCATGTGATTGACAAAGCGGTTAGCGACCAGAAAGCCATGATGCACTTCTACGTCTCTCCCGATGCTGGTGCAAATGGAAGTCTGATACCATTTTCTGTCAAACCAGATGACAGAATCGAAGTCGAAGTGGATACCCTCGATAATCTATTTGGCGCTCTCCCGCGGCTAGATTTTTTGAAGATTGACACAGAAGGCAATGAACTTAAAGTGCTAATTGGAGGTCGCCAAATCCTTTTACGCCACAAGCCGCATATTTGCTTTGAAGTGAGTTCGACGATCTGGTCTTATCTCGAGCAATCGGTGGACGCATTGTTCAACTATCTTAGGAGCCTGGACTATGAACTCTTTGTGCTGAAGGATGATCTTCTGTATCCTTATAAATGGTTAGATGAACGAATTATCAATATGTTGGCGATCCATACCTCACGCCATTCAGAATTGGTCGAGCGCGGAATCATTTGGAGTGGAGAAAAATAACTATGAAAAAAGCCTTGATTTTTGGAGTAACAGGACAGGATGGCAGTTATCTAGCCGAAGTACTTCTGGAGAAAGGTTACGAGGTGCATGGTATGGTGCGGCGTTCTGCTACAGGCAATACCCTCAATATCGAGCACTTGCTACAGAATCCGCTGGTGTTCAATCGGCGTTTCTTTCTCCAACGCGGCGACCTAGCCGATCCAACTTCTCTTTATCGGATTATTAACACAGTGCGCCCACAGGAGATTTATAACGAAGCTGACCAGGACCATGTTGGCTGGAGTTATGACATGGTCGGTTTTTCTGCGGATATTACCGGCGCGGCTGTTGGGCGTATTTTGGAAATCATCAAACAAATAGATTCCACCATCCGCTATTTTCAACCCTGCACATCCAACATGTTTGGCAAGACAGAAAGCGAGTTTCAGACCGAAGCTACAGCCTATAATCCTCAAAGTCCATACGCTTGTTCCAAGGTGATGGCCTATTATCTGACGCGATACTACAGGCAAGCTTTCGGAATGTTTGCGTCAACTGCCATCCTGTACAATCACGAATCGCCGCGCCGAACAGAGGAATACGTGACGCGCAAGATTACCAAATCAGTAGCCCGCATTGCCTGCGGCAAGCAGGATAAGTTGATCTTGGGCGACCTTAGCGCTAACATTGATTGGGGGTATTCTAAAGAGTATATGGAAACAGCCTGGCAAATATTGCAACTTGACGAGTCTGATGATTTTATCATTGCTACGGGCGAAGCACATTCGGTGAAGGAATGGGTGGACGAGGCGTTTGCTGTTGTTAACTTGAGGGCGGAAGAGTATGTCAAAACCGATCCTAGTCTATTGAGACCGACCAAGACAAGCACCTTAATTGGTGATATTACCAAAGCCAGGGAAAAGTTTGGATTTGAACCAAAGGTAAGATTCAAAGAGCTCGTTAAGCTTATGGTAGAAGCAGATCTGAAAATTGAAGGTGGACAAACTGCGAAAGGCCCCCGCGGCTAGCCGCATATCTGGTTACTTCACCTCTTTGGTTGTTGAAAGCGCAGCAGGTCATAGAAGAGATAAATGGAATCTAAAGTTTTTTCGCAGAGCGCTGAGCTGGTAAAGCAGTTAGGACAGATGCGGCTTTCTTCGGGGCAGACCCTTGCCCAGTCGTTGCGGATGGGTGACGTGTCCCTTTGGGATGTGGTTACGCCATATCTGGCGCTGTATCGTTTGCCAAAATTAATATCATCTGAAGGGCAAATCTTGCAATTGCCGTGGTGGAGAAGAGCATGGGATTTGTATAGAAGTAGCGTGAGAAGACCTCGAGAGGAGCTACTTAATCCTACGGCTGGAGATGGTAAAGACTGTATAAATTGGCCAGAAGACAATCCTAGCGTCGTGTTTCTTAATTTTCCGCCGCACTTTTATCGCGAGACATTTCAACCGGTGGCAGAATATTTGGTGAAAGAACACGGAGTATCGACTACAATACTAAGTATCGTTCCCCCTGCCCCAGATGCAATCTCCAAGTTTCCTATTCGGTTTCACACTATCAGTGGGCATGCTGATTCAGTCGTGCGTGCAAGGATTGCACAATTCTCGATGGAATTACAGCAGATCAGGAAGGTGCTGCACAACGAGTCGCCGCAAATCACTTTTTTGAATGGAGATCCGATAGGGACGGCATTACGCTCTGAGATCAATTGTTTATTGCACTTTGAGTTTCCGCGATTAGTACGGCATCTTGCCATTGCGGA
>JAPLGS010000050.1 GCA_026390015.1 Chloroflexota bacterium
GCAATGTAGTCGCGAGTCAGTGGTGCTTCCAGCAACCCGCCATCCGTGGCGATCACGGTCATGGGTGTGCTGTCCTGCCATGCCAGTTTATAGATGCGTGAGTTCGAGCCATTCAACAATCGCAAGCGGTACGCGCTGGCCTTTACATCCAGCGCCGCATCGGGTGCGCCATTGACCAGGATCGTATCCCCCAGAAAACCGATCATTGAATCCATCATCCCGTTCGCCAGATATACCATTTCGTTTTGCGAATCAAACGTGCGATCCTGTATCACCAGCGGCAGATCGTATTCGCCAGCAGGCAATCCCAACGCGGCTTCCTCATCGTCACTGACGATAAACAAACCTGCCAATCCGTAATAGACCTGCGGCGCAGTCAACTGGTGCGGATGCGGATGAAACCAATACATGCCTGCGCGGTTGATCACTTGAAAATCATATTCAAAGTTCTCGCCCGGCGCGATGGCATAACGCGGATGCCCATCCATCTCTTCTGGAATAAGCAATCCATGCCAGTGGATAATGGTGGGATCGGGAAGTTCATTCTTAAGTCGAACCTGGACTCGTTGACCTTTATGTACTCGAAAAATGGGACCGAGATAGGAGTTGCTCAACGTCTGGATCGATTCTGCGCTTCCCTCCCGAACCGATGATTGATACCGCCAAACGGGAGTTTCCGTCCCTGAATAGATGGGAAGCGTGTCTCGCCCAGCAGTCAGATCAACGGCGAGAGAAACAGGTCCAGATGGAAATGGCGTCGAGAAAACAGGAGTAGTTGTCGGGGTCGCGAAGCGTGAAGCGGATGGCTTGATTCCACAAGCGGTGAGAGTCATTGTCCCCGCGCCCATCCCCATCAATTTAATAAAATCCCTGCGAGTGAGTTTTTTAATAGTGAAGTTCTCCTTTTATGTTGCAATCCTTTCAATATAGACTCCCCATATAAAGAAACGATGAAGAAATGGCTAAGATTGCTTGAAGGTTACTTCTACCCCTCATCCAACGGATGTTCCACCTCACCCGCCATGAAAGGATCGGGATTCAACAGAAACAGATCGAGACAAGCTTGCGTGCAAAAATATATCTGTTCCCCGTGATATTCAGCGCTTGGGTATTCAGAAGTGTTTTTTATTTTGCCTCCACAGGCAGTCAGGTAGATTGGTTCCGGGTCAGACTGAGTCATAGTTAAAGTTCCTTATTTTTTGATTTTTTATACAACCAAAACAAGCTTATAGCAAATGCCACGCCCGCCATTCCAACAAGAATCACCGCGCTGGACGCTGAACCAAACCAGGCTTTCCAGATCGAAGCAAAAGAAATCACGCCGATCACAAACGCCGCAAGATAAGAAATATAGGGAACTTTGATTTCATCTTGTTTCATTTTACATACTCCAGTTTTATTTATTCCACGATTAATTTGCCACGCAACATTCCCATCTGGCATTGGAACCCGAACTCACCGGCTTTATCGGGTGTGAACTCCAGCGTCACATGTTCGCCTTCGGGTAACAATGCGTTTTGATTGAAATCAGGGAACAGGACTTTTTCAGAACACGCCGAACTTTCCTGTCGTGTGAAAGTCAATCGCACAGGGCGGCCTTTTTGCACTACGATCACATCGGGTGTGTAGCCGCCTTTCACGGTGATCGCGACTTCCTGAGCCCCGGACTCAGATACGGCGACCCGAGTCTGCGCTTTCGGCGCAAACCAAAAATACCAGGCAATCAGGATCGTGAGCACGATACCTGAAAGAATTGCAATGATTTGAATTGTGTTCATTTTGAGTTCCTATTTCACGCTAAATTTTGGCTTGAATCCGCGCAGACGATTTGCGTTGCCAACCACTGTGACGGACGAGAACGCCATCGCTGCACCAGCGATCATCGGACTGAGCAATATCCCGAAGAAGGGAAAGAATATGCCCATCGCGATCGGCAGGCCAAGCACATTATAGAAAAAAGCACCGACCAGGTTTTGGTAAATATTGTTCATCGTGGCGCGGCTGACTTCGATGGCAGTGACCACGCCTTTGAGGCTGCCTTTGATGAGTGTAATGTCCGAGGCTTCGATGGCAACATCCGTGCCGGTGCCAATCGCGAGACCGACATCGGCTTGCGCAAGTGCGGGAGCATCGTTGATACCGTCACCAACCATCGCGACCTTCTTGCCTTCCGCCTGTAATAATTGAATATTCTTCGCTTTGTCTTCTGGCAGAACTTCGGCGAGTACGCGGGTTACGCCAACTTTACGCGCAATTGCCTCAGCAGTGCGACGGTTGTCGCCTGTGATCATCACCACTTCAATACCCAAATTTTGCAAGGCTTTGATCGCTTCGGCGGAATCTTCCTTGACCGTATCTGCCACAGCGATGATGCCTGCGGCTTTGCCATCCAGCGCAATAAACATCGGCGTCTTGCCATCATCGGCAAGCGATTTTGATTTTTCTTCAAGCGAACCAAGGTTGATCTTTTCGTGTTCCATTAACTTGAGATTACCAATTAGAATTTTCTTTCCTGTAACATTCGCTGAAACACCGAACCCTGGAATGGCTTCAAAATCTTTCACATCCGCTAATTCCAATTTACGCACCTGCGCCCCTTCAACGATGGCTTGTGCTAATGGATGTTCACTGACTTTTTCAACAGACGAGGCTAACCTCAGCAACTCATCATCTTTTACTATTGTCTGGTCACTGAGTATGATATCTGTCAGTTCAGGCTTCCCTTTGGTGATCGTGCCCGTCTTATCCAATACCACTGTCTGAATGGAACGCGCAGTTTGAAGCGCTTCACCCGAGCGGATGAGGATTCCATTCTCTGCGCCTTTGCCAATGCCAACCATCAAACTCATTGGAGTGGCAAGTCCAAGCGCACACGGACACGCGATGATCAGCACTGTCACACTGGTGACGAGCGCGTAAACGAATTGCGGCTGCGGACCAACCACGAACCAGATGACAAAAGTCCACACGGCCAGGATCATTACGATGGGAACGAAATATCCAGAAACCGTATCTGCCAGTCTTGCGATCGGCGCTTTGGAATTCTGCGCATCCTGCACCATCTTGACGATCTGCGCGAGCGCGGTATCTTTTCCAACTTTGGTCGTGCGGAACTTGAATGCGCCCGTCTTGTTGATCGTTGCGCCAATGACTTCATCTCCCATCTTCTTGGAAGCGGGCAATGACTCACCTGTCAGCATGGATTCGTCCACTGCGGAACTGCCTTCAACGATAACACCGTCTACAGGAACCTTTTCGCCAGGGCGCACCTGGATCACATCGCCAACCAACACTTCTTCAACAGGAATATCCATTTCTTTACCGTCGCGAATAACACGCGCAGTCTTGGCTTGCAAGCCAAGCAGTTTCTTGATCGCGGAACTGGATTGTCCCTTGGCACGTAATTCAAGCGCCTGTCCTAATACAACAAGTGCAATCACAAC
>JAPLGS010000164.1:0-6909 GCA_026390015.1 Chloroflexota bacterium
GAGAAAATGGATTGAGATGTATAGGGTTGGCCGGGCTGCGGGCGGAAAATGCCCGCGTCGGTGCGTTTGCCTTGCGGGTCGATCAGCCATGCCTGATAGGTTTGAGTGGAGTCAAGCTGCGGAAGGTTCCAAACGAGGATCATGGCGGTGTTGCGGTTTTTGTCAACGAGCAGAGTGCCGGAGATATTATCCGCTTTGATGGGTAATGATTCTGTGTTGGGGTAGGCAAGCATGGCAATCGCGGCCTGTTCGTTTTCAAGCTGACTTGCCAATTGGACCTGCTGTTTTTGAAGGGATCGGATTTGAAGATAGGAAGATATATTAAGCGCGAGTAATATGATGAGAGTCAATCCCAGCGCAAGTTGGTTGAATGACCAAACAAAAAGGGGAGATGATCTTTTTTGCGTGGATTGCAACTGTCCCTGCAGGCGGCGGCGGAGTGCGGCAGGCGGGGTTTTGGCAGGAGTCATCAGCAGCAGGGTTTCGCTCAAAGCGCGGTACTCAGCCAACTCGGTCCGACATGATGCGCATGTTTGCAGGTGTGACTCCAATGCGCGAGCATCCTCCACATCCAATGCATCTAGTGCATAGGCGGGAATGTTCTCACGAAAGATATCGTAAATTTGATCTTGGATCATGCGGTCTTACTCCAATAAGAATACGTCAGAATCAGAAGGTTTGGATTTATTTTTCACCCCATTCGCGGCGTAATTGTTCCATTGCGGCGCGCAAACGGGTTTTGACAGTGCCAAGCGGCCAGTTGAGTGTCTCTGCAATTTCAGTATGAGTTAATCCCTGATAGTAGGCGAGCTCAAGCAATTGGCGGTGTTCGGGGGAAAGCGATTGAACAGCGAGATGCATACTGCGCCAGCGAGATTCGTCAGGCAGTGTGCTGGCATCTGGGATGGTTTGCCAAAGTTCTTCGGGATCATCTGCTGTGGATAGAGTGGGACGGCGGCCTTCCAGACGCAGTCGGTCAAGTGCGGTGCGCCGCGCGATGGTCAATAGCCAGGTCAGCAGGGAACCGCGTTCTGCCAGAAACAAACGGGCGCGGCTCCACAGTTTTAAGAATGTATCCTGTGTGGCTTCTTCGGCCAGATTGGCGTCGCGTAATATCCGCATGGTGAGAGCGTAGATATGACTTGCATAACGGTCATAAAGTTGGAGGAAGGCGCGTTCATCGCCTTGAGCTACTTGCGCCGCCAATTGAGTATCGTCTGAATTTAGCACTTCACAATTGTACCGAATTTACATCTTTATGCATACCAACTTATTCAGTAATTCGGTTTTCCAAATCCAATAATGGAGTTGCTGGCGTATGGTTAAGTGACAGGTGAAAAGTCACCATAATCCATGTATCAAACAAGGAGATAAACATGAAAAAGTTCTTTATCGGTATGTTGGCGGCAGTGCTTGTTTTGAGCACATTCTTCATGACACGTTCCGCGATGGCAATAGAATCCAAGATATTGGAGTTTAGCAGTATGATCGGCGTGCCTCGTCCGTTCACAGGTGCAACGAATGCGATCCGCGGCCTGCCGGGCGGTGGACTGCCTTGGGTGATCGGCGCTGCTGAAGGCAAGTTGAAGGCGAACGGAGAACTCGAGGTGGCGGTACGTGGTTTGTTGATCGACCCCAACGATCCAACCGCCATTACGCGCGGCCTGGCAGGCACAAACCCAAGCGCAAACTTTAAAGTTGTTGTAAGCTGCATGAGCAAGGATGCGAATGGCACCGCGGTCACAAGCAATGTCAGTACTGACCTATTCCCTGCCGATGCGATGGGCAATGCAGAAGTTGAAACCAGCGTAATGCTGCCCCAGCCTTGTATTGCGCCGATCGTCTTTGTGACCAGCCCGACTGGTTCCTGGTTTGCCGCTACCGGAAATTAAGCCACGCATTAAATAGTTTCAAATTTATCGAAACAAAAGGTGACAGTCATCGAACAGATGACTGTCACCTTTTGTTTATTCTGGTTAAACAAGTATAATTTTCTGCGACCAAATTTACCCTCACCCTTTTTTTTTGAAGGCAGGTTTTAGGAGAAAAAAATGACCGACGATAATAAGCAAAATGAATTTCTATTTAAGATGTCCACCACTATGCGTATGGGACTTGCCGACGTGCAGAAGTATGTCAATGATCTGTACAAAATTGAGGAATTGGAAGGTTATCTTAATGAGAAAGATAATCCCATTGAAAATGTCAAAGCGGCGTTGATGCCTTTGGTGGTACAGGTTAATGATTTTCAGGATTACGCTGAGTCTGGCACGGAGCGGATGGAATTAAATATCGAAGAGGTAGATATCTATGCAGTTCTTGATGGCGTCATGTCCATTGCCGACCAGTTGATCGAGCAGAAGGATGGCCGCGTTACATTGGAAGAGGACTTCGAGGAAGACCTTCCGACGATCGAAGCAGACGCAACTCGTCTTTCACAAGCCTTGTTGAATTTGATCCATAATGCGGCTAAATTTACTGATAAAGGAATCATCACTGTCCGCGCTGCGATCGAACGGGATAGTATTTTGTTTGAAGTCCGTGATACGGGAATTGGAATATCTGAAGAAGATCAGGAATTGGTTTTTGAGCCGTTTGAAACCATTCTTGCGGACAAGGAAGATCCGCGCCTCGGCTTCGGTCTAGGATTAAAGATCGTCGAGCACATCATTGACTTGCATGATGGCGAATCCTGGTTCGAGAGTGAAGCGGGTATTGGCAGTTCGTTCTTTTTTACGATCCCTTTGTAGCGGCGATTAAGATAGTTGTTCGCAAAGAAATACATTACTTTTTTGAAAAAACCGTAATGCATCAATTCTTTTTATTAAAATCACTATAGAAAAATTATATCCGGGAGAATCGGAATGGCACACAAAAATAGTTCTTCAAAAACATCAAAGAAACACGATAAGCATCTCGCAAATATTATCGAGCAGAATATTCATACCATTATCAACACACGCCGTACCGCAGCAAGCCAGCGCAGCACCGAAGAACGTCTCGCAGACGCGATCACCGATTTTTCAGGGCATATGTATTTTGTCTATTTCCATATCATTTGGTTCGGAGTCTGGATTCTTATCAATCTTGGGTATTTCGGCATTAAGCCATTTGATCCGTATCCTTTCGGGTTGTTGACGATGGTCGTTTCATTGGAGGCGATCTTTCTGGCAACTTTTGTTTTGATCAGCCAAAATCGTTTAAGTGCCGAAGCCGACCGCCGTGCTGACCTTGACTTGCAAATGGGACTCTTAACCGAACATGAATTAACCCGTGTTATCAAAATGCTCGATGCAATACAGGATAAGATGGGGATTGAAAATGATAGCGACCTTGAACTGCTTGACCTTGAAGAAGATGTTCACCCAGAGGATGTACTTGCGGAAATTGATCGCGTTCAGCGCCGCATAAACCAGACAAAGAAATAAACGTCACCGACTTATTCGCTTTCATTGGCGGAAAGTTGGGAGGTGGAAAAACAGGTTGAATTCATTATGCGATCTGTTTTGCAATTGAGATACTGAAAGACGGAGAATAAATTGAAACGAAGAATTCTTTTTGTTGCGCTTGCTTTGTTGCTCATTTCCTGCGGGGGAAATGATATTCCTTTAGTCAGTCCCAACCAATTACAGGCTTCGACAGAGATTGTCAGCCTGCCGACTTCAACAGCAACCAATACTCCTTCGCCCAGCCCAATTGTTGAACCTACTTTGACAGTAGTGCCGACGATCATTGTGTCGCCTACCTCAACGGTTAATCCGTGCGGCGGGGCTTTATTTGCAAACCTTGCCGGCTCCTCAGGCGGTGGCAAGAGCGATAATGGCGCGAGCGTTTTTATTGTCAATAGCACCAGGGCTTCCATAACGGTGTCTTTGTACCTTTCTAAAAATGATTTTGGCCAATGCGGATCTGTCTCATACGTCCTGGCGCCAAAGCAATCTGTGTCAATCATTAATCAACTGCCTTTTGGATGCTATTATACAAGTGCTTATATTAATGATCCGAAGAAACCCAGCCGTGCTTCTGGCGGCCCCGCCTGTATTACCGGCCCAGACAGGACCACAATTACCGTAGCTGCGAATAAGATCAAAATTACCGGGCCGTGATCGTCCGTGAGAAATTCACTCCTCCCACACTGAATGATACGCCCAAATGGATTCAAAGTATTCCACCAGGCGCTGATAGAACCCGTGACTTGTGATCGTGGCGCTGTCGCCGATCACGATCAACTTGCGGCGCGCGCGGGTGAGCGCCACGTTCATGCGGCGCGTATCCGCTAGAAAGCCGACTTCGCCTTCACGGTTCGAGCGCACCAGCGAGACGACTACGGCTTCTTTTTCGCGGCCTTGAAAACCGTCCACGCTGTCGATTTCGATTTCAAGATGTTTTATTTTTTCTCGCAGATATTTCACCTGCGCTGAATACGGGGAGATGATTGCGATCTGGTCTGATGATAATCCGCAAGCAAGTAGTTCATTTACTTTCCTGATCACCAACTCCGCTTCAAGTGGATTCAGTCTGCTGTCGCCGTCTGGCTCCTGTTCTTCGTCGTAGCTCGCGCCTGCGGTGTCGATGAAGTGAATGGGAGAATCTGTCAGCGGGGAGGATGTCACTTGAGGCAGATCAGATAACAGCGCAGTGCGAACCGTCTCATCAGCTTGTAAACTTTTTTCGTAGAAGACATCCGAAGAAAAATTCATGATGTCTTGATGCATTCGATATTGCACATTTAATTTCCTGCTCAACTCGCTGTTGATATTTAACAGACGCTCCATCAAACTTATGTTGAAACCGCCGCGAGTGGCTTCGGGTGAAATGACTGTGGGCGGAAGCTGAAAATGATCGCCCGCCAACACGAGACGATTTGCGTATTGCACGGGAATCCAAGCCGAAGGTTCAACGCTCTGGCTGGCTTCATCCATGATGCACCAATCAAATTTGCGGCGCGTAAAAAAATCTGAGTCGAGACCCGTGGCGGTGGCGCAAATGATCTTCGCGTTGCTGATAATTCGTTCGGTCACCGCGTCTTCGATCTGACTCGCTTCATTCAGCAATTGTTTTGCTTCCTCGCGCAGCGAATGTCGCAGGTTGGGATCTGGTTTGATGCGAAAATATTTGGAGGCCTGATTACGCAGGGAATGTGCGTCGCGAGTTAATTTGCGCGCGAGACGCATGTCAGGATGGATTTCTGCAAGTTCATCCAGCGTGTGTTCGCGCAGGGCGGGCGACACGCGCGCGGGGTGCCCGAGTCGAATGGCACTCTCGCCTGCGTCGATCAGGCGCTCAAGAATATTATCCACTGCCAAATTACTGGCTGCCACCGCTAACACAGTCTGGTCATTGCGCACGATCTGGCGCATCAACTCGATCAGCGTGGTGGTCTTGCCCGTCCCAGGCGGCCCGTGAATGATGGCGACATCTTCCGCGCTCAACGCAAATGCGACGGCCAGATTTTGCGAATCGTTTAATTTTTTGTTGAATGGATTTGGGAATTCGATTTTATTGAAAACAGGATTTTGCTTCCCCAACAATACATCACGCAGAATGGAGAGCCGCGTTCCTTTCGCACCTCGAGCAGTTTCCAATGCCAGTCTTTGTCTTTGCCTTGAGATTTCGTCGGTCGAACGATCGAGTCTGAAAGTGGGTTTATCCGAATCAGATTCAGGCCATTGTGTGAACGCGACTTGGATCGTATCTTTGTGCGCGCGGCTGACAATTCCACGCCAACTGGGGGCATCTTTATCATGCAGTCCTTCTTCCGAAAGAATGACTGGGCTTCCATTTCCAATGCGGCTCCAAGGCAATGATAAATTTTCATTGCGCTTGCCGAATGTCAATAAAATTTTTCCACCCAATCCAGAGTCTTCTTCGTGGATGACGAGATTGATCAAGCTGTTTCCCGATGACTCAGCCTCCGCGGGTGACAGTTTCTCAAGCGAGCGAATCGTCTCTTGTTTTTCGGCTTCGGCTTCAAGGTCGAGCAGGCGAGCGAGTCGTTGAAAGTGATCTTCGGCCATTATGGAATTATCTTCATTTTCATTTTTTTATTGAACCGCAGCGCTCCTACCGCGGCTAAACTCAACACAAGCGGCATCACAGGAATTGTGTAATGCATGCGGCTGTTGACTGCCATGTAAGAGATGGTCACCAGAATGAGACTCGCCCACAAAGGCCATGTTGCGCGCAAATTATTTTTTGCGCCGATGAATGCAAAGAACAATAACACAACTTGTACAGCCACCATTATGTATTCATTGAATCCCATTGGGTAGCCAAATGCCTCGCTGACCCGCCAGTCAAACCACAGCATGAAAAAGCGATACTTTGAAAGCAAAATATAATGAACTGGATTCGCTGCAATGAATTTTAATCCTTCGTCACGATAGACCAGATCCATTTGCGCTTCATTTTCTGTGCCAAGCAAATCTGTTCGGCGGGCAACGAGCGCCTGAATTGCAGCCCAACTTTCATCATTACCTATATTGCGGAAATAATCATTTGACCCGAGCATATAGTTATGGCGATAGATGTTATACCCAATCAAACTTGACCCGATCAGCGGTCTGCCAAAAACAAGTTTTGTGCGGATGATCCATGGAGTCATGATGATGAGTACAACTGCAAATATCAGCAGAGAGGGACGAATCCATTCACGGTAATTTTTTCGTAAATTCCATCGATCGATGGTTAGGCCAGCGATGACTGTCAATGCTACCATCAACATGGCCGAGCGTGACATGACCGCGATCCCCAATCCTATTCCAGCTAATATCCAATCACGAATGCTATCTGTTTTGCGTGCGTGTAATGTGAATAGAATTCCAAACGTCACGCCTAGTCCCGCCAAAAGGTCACCTGACACCTGCGAGATCAGCGGCATGGCTCTTGGATAAATGACCCAGATAATTG
>JAPLGS010000164.1:6935-14317 GCA_026390015.1 Chloroflexota bacterium
ATCCAGCGGAGGATGAGTCAGTCCATTCGCGCGTTAGGAAAAATAATGCGACCATGATGCCGATCAATAGCAGGAGTTCGGTCACGCCCGCGGCAACCAGCGATTCCTTGAACAGCAATGCCACGCCTGCGAACAACATGATCGGCGCTGGCTCCCTCATCGCGGTTGCTGAAGAAGTCGCGCTGCAAAAGGGGAAATAATACTGGTTACAAAAACTGTATCCAAAGCCATGGACTAAATTTAATGTGATTCCCCACCAACTGGTTGTCTCGCCTTTGTTGAAATCAGGTGCATCAACGCGCAGGCGAAAAGAACCAGCAAGGAAGGTCAATGAGATCAGAATGGCCAATACCAGCAAGGTGTGGCTTGACAAATACTCTTCAGTCTTATCCAACCAAGATTTATTGGGATTATTGTTGTCTATGCTCATGGCTCAATTCTATCTCTTTATGATGTCATTGCGAGGGCGTTCTTCCCGAAGCAATCTCCTGACAATAGGGGATTGCTTCGTCGGAAAGTACATCCTCCTCGCAATGACATATTCATGTAATGTATAATCTTTTTATGGATGAACTAAAAATACTCTTTCGAGTTCACGCGGTTCAGCGTATGTTCGAGCGGAAAATTTCCGCAGGCAAAGTCCGCAAGGCATTGGAAGCCGAAGATGTGATAGAAGATTATTCTTCCGAAATGCCCAAGCCGAGCCGTTTGATTCTTGGCTTTCAGGGCAAACATCCTTTCCATGTGGTGACTTCTGAGAATCCAGAATTAAATTCAATCACGGTTGTCACAGTCTATGCTCCTGACCCGAATAAATGGAAAAAGGATTTTCGAAGTCGAAGGTAATTTTCTGGAGTGCAGGCTTTAGTCCTCAGCCATGGAAGCTGAAATCTGCGCACTACTAATTTGAAAAGGTTTTTTCTTATGAATTGTATCATTTGCAGACAAGCTGAATTCGTCGATGGATTTACATCCATTCCCTTGGAGCGCGGTGAATTTAAGTTGATGATCGATCATGTGCCCGCGCAGGTCTGTCCCAATTGTGGAGAAGCCCTCGTCGAAGAAGAAGTGGCGACGCGCGTATTGAGCCTTGCGGAAAATATTATCGCAGAAGGAATATTTGAAGACATCCGCGATTACAGTAAGTAGGTGTGTTTGATACAATCGCTTCATGAAACGGTGCATGATCCTGCTATTTTTTATTCTGCTCGCTGCTTGTTCTTCCACGCCGTCACTTCCAACCGCCAGCTTGCCGCCGCCAAACGTGACCATTATTCCTGCAACAAGTATCCCAACAGCCACTCCAATCCCCACTGCCACACGCACAACTGAAAAAGCGATCTATCCATATACGATTGATGGGCTGCGCAAACATAAATTTCAAAGCGGGAAGATCATTATCCGCAAGAACCTGCTTGAGACCGAAAACTTCACTCGTTACCTAATTGAATATCCCAGCGACGGCTTGACCATCACCGGCATTATGCAAATTCCAAAAAACGGCGAACCGCCTTATCCTGTCATCGTGATGAATCATGGTTTCTTTTCGCGCTCCGTTTATAATTCTGGCGATGGTACAGATCGCGCCGCAGAATTTTTGAATCGCTACGGCTATTTGACGGTCTCATCTGATTATCGAAGTTGGGGCGATTCTGAAACGGGCGAGAGTTTATTTTATTCAGGCCTTGCCATAGACGTGATCAATTTGATGAATGCAATCCCGTCCATTCCGCAGGCCGACCCTGAACGCATTGGCATGTGGGGACACAGTATGGGTGGTGGTGTAACACTCAAAGTTCTGACGATCGACTCGCGCGTGAAAGCTGCCGTGATCTATTCCTCGGTCAGCGCCGACTTTGGCGATATCATCGGGCGATGGGGGCCAGGCTGTCTGGGGGATGTGTTCGAAGGTGAGCTTGCCTATGGATGCAATTCTTCGGATATTCTTCCTTTGGATTTGCCCGCTGATTTATCCGCATCTTATTTTAACTCGGTAACTGACCCTGAGATTCTGAAAGCGGTTTCTCCGCTTTATCATTTGGATAACGTCACAGCGCCTGTTCAGATCAACTATGGCACAAAAGACGGCCAGACATTCGCCGGCACACCGCCAGAATGGTCTAAGAAAATGTTCGATGGTTTCATCGAAGCGAATAAAGTCGCCCAGATATTTGCCCAGGAAGGTGAAGGTCATTCCTTTATTGGCGAGCCGTGGTTTGTTTTTATGTTGCGCTCTCTAAAATTCTTTGACAAATATGTAAAATAGAAACACTGCAGCGAACCTGTCGACGGGTGTGCGCGGAATGAAGATATCCCAATATATTAGTGAGTTGAGACATCAAGGCATCCTGAAATAAATCCAATGCCACACTTGCACTGCGCTGCGTTTGGTGCAGTGCAGGTGTGTGAGCGCAATAATATCGGCTAGGTAATGAAGCGCCTAAGCTACCACATAATTCGCGCACTCATCCTAACCAGCTCTATGCCCGGCGAACGCGGCCATGCGGATCAATTCGTTTCCCTTCTCGACTTCGACCTGAGCATTTCCAGTCCGCTCCTCAGCGGTGACTCGAATCAAAACAAAGAATCCAGTCTGACGCCGCGCATCTGTTTTGATGGAACAAGTTGGAAGTCCGAGCCAGAACTACAAAAAAATAAATATGATTCCTTAACGTACCGCATTCCAAGATATACTCTTCCAAAAATCCAGCTAATATTTAAGAGCACTCCCAGCTGAAAGGATTTCATGCAAACTTCACCGTTATCCCGTCTTTCTTCCCGCACCTGGTTTGTCATGTTCGCCCTCGCGCTCACTGGACAGATCGCTTGGGCAGTAGAAAATTCCTGGTTCAACACTTTCGTGTACGACACGATCACGCCCGATCCGCGCCCTGTGGCATGGATGGTGGCTGCCAGCGCCATTACTGCCACATTGACAACTCTCTTTATGGGCACGCTCAGTGACCGCACGCGCTCACGCTGGGGCAGGCGGCGACCATTCATTTTGATCGGCTATATTCTGTGGGGACTTTCAACCGTTTTGTTTCCAACTGTTGCGTACATCAAAGTGACTAGCCTGGCGATCGTCATGGTCGTAGTCGCAGATTCGATCATGACCTTCTTCGGCTCCACGGCCAACGATGCAGCCTTCAGCGCGTGGACAACCGATATCGCCACCAGTGAAACACGCGGCCGAGTCGAAGGCGTGCTTAACTTGAGCGTCTTCCTCGCGCAGATCGTGGCAATGGTTGCGGCTGGTATGTTGATTGACAGTCTGGGGTATTTCACTTTCTTTTATTTATTAGGCGGGATCGTGATTGTGGTTGGTCTTGTAGCGGGTAGTTTGCTTCAAGATATCCAGCTGCCTCCTGAGAGTGCTGAACTCAAACGCTCCTTTCTTTCCGAATTTTCAGAATTGTTCGACATCAACACTTTGAAAGAAAACCGCGAACTGTTCATCATCCTGATCTTCATAATGTTGAGCAGTATCGGCATGCAAGTATCTCTGCCGTATCTGATCATTTATCTTGAAAATTATATTGGCGTCACAAAAACTGAATTCAGTATTATCGGCGGCGCGGTCATGTTGGGGAGCGCAGTCTTCGCAATTCCATTTGGGCTGCTCGCAGACAAGTGGAACAAACGCAACATGATCTTTTTCGCAACCATCGTCAGCAGTCTCGGAGGGATTTTACTTTCCCTGGTAAAAAGTTTACCCATGCTTTCGTTGACAGGTTTATTGTGGCAGGCTTTTTCAGTTGCCATGGGTATCGCGTCTGTTGCGTGGCTCAAAGATCTATTGCCCGAACAAAACCGAGGCAAGTTCCTGGGCATTCGTATGATCTTTTGGATCGCCATCCCTATGGTGATCGGTCCGTGGATCGGCTCAGGGCTGATCCAAAACTTTGGCATACCCACCATATCCAATGGTCAGGCAGGTTTCGTCCCGCCGCCGATCATTTTTCAGGTCGGGTCTGTCATTAGTCTGCTTGCGCTCGTTCCACTTTTCTTCATCAACGATAAAAAATGATCCCAAAGATCACTTCAGGTTTCTGGCATGAGCGGCTTAAGGTTAACGCCCAACGCGCGGTCTTCCATCAATGGGAGCAGCTTGAAGGATCGGGGTGCATCGAAAATTTTCGCATTGCCGCAGGGGATGTGGACGGCTTTCGCGAGGGCTGGTTCTTCGCTGATTCAGACGCCTATAAATGGCTGGATGCGGCGTCTCGAATTTACAGATCACATCCCAGCCCTCAGCTTGCCGCTGTTATGGATGAATTCATCGCGCTTTTAGCGCGCGCCCAGCAACCCGACGGTTATATCTTCACATACAATCAGATCCATTTCCCCGGGACACGTTGGGTAAACCTGCAAATTGAACATGAACTCTATTGCCACGGACACTTGATCGAAGCTGGCGTTTCACACTTTGAAAATACCAGCCGCACAGACCTGCTAGATATCGCCCGCCGCGCAGCAGACCGCATCGTGGAAGATTTTCTCGGCAAAGGGACAGACCATACCCCAGGTCACGAAGAGATCGAGATCGCATTATTGCGATTATTTAAAATCACAAATCACAAGCCATATCTCGAAATGGCACGTCAGTTCATCGAACAGCGCGGGCGGGATCCGTTATTTGCGCTTTCCATTATTCGCCAAAACTTCAGCGTAGATTCACGTGGCAAGTATGTTCAACAAAAAAAACAGAAATATATTTCTGCGCATCCCAAATTCAAACCTTTTCAACTTCCACTTGGTAATGCCGCAAAGAAACCGGGCAACGCAAGCCTGCGTTGGTATGCCAGTGCTCTGAGTGGAAAATATTTTCAGCAACATTCGCCCGTCCGCAAGCAGGTTGTGCCCGTCGGGCATTCTGTCCGCTTTGGGTATCTTGAAACTGCCATTGCGATGCTTGCCATAGAAAGTAGTGACAAGACTTTCATTCCCGCGCTTGAAAAAACATGGGAGCGCATGGTCATGCGCCGCATGTATGTCACTGGCGGAATTGGTTCTCTGCCTGGCTTGGAAGGCTTCGGCAACGATTATGAACTCGACCCCGAATATGCCTATGCTGAAACCTGCGCCGCCATCGCCAGCATGTTCTGGAATTGGGAAATGGCACAACTTACTGGTGAAGCAAAATATAGCGATTTATTCGAATGGCAGTTATACAACGCGGCCGCGGTCGGGATGGGACTCGATGGCACAAGTTATCTTTATAATAATCCGCTCACATGCCGGGGTGGAGTGTCACGAAAACCGTGGTACGCCGTGCCCTGTTGTCCATCCAACCTCGCGCGCACCTGGGCTGACCTGGGGAAATATATTTATTCATCAAGCGAAAACGAAATTCTTATTCATCAATACATTAGCAGTGAATATGATGGTGGAATAGCAATAATAAAAATCAACTCCGAGTTACCGTGGGCAAGGAAAGTAAAAATCATAGTTTCTCCATCAATTCCAAATCAATTCACCTTGAACTTGCGATTACCATCATGGTGTGATGGAGCGAAAACTCATATTACTTGTAATGGAGAATTACTTTCGGTATCTCCACTAACTCAGCAAAGCGAAAAAACTGGTTCCGGATATGATCCGCGCGATGGCAGGTGGTACCCTATCCATCGAATATGGAAATCTGGCGATGTGATTGAACTGGAATTTGAAATGCCGATCCGGTTACGCCGCGCTCATCGAAAAGTTAAAGGGCACCAAGGAAAGGTCGCTGTCTCACGTGGCCCATTAGTTTACTGCCTCGAAAGTGTGGATAATTTAGAGATGGATATTTTTGATTTGACCATAGAAACAGAATCTCTTGAGTCTGTATTGGATACTAACTTACTGGGAGGGATTGTAAAAATAATTGGGCAGACAAACACAGGCAGGGTCCTCACTTTTATTCCTTATCACTTGTGGGGCAATCGCGGCGAATCCACAATGACGGTTTGGGTCAACGAATGAAAACACGCTGGTCGCCAGCTGATCCGACCCCATTACCGGAATATCCCCGACCCCAGATGACACGTTCGCAGTGGATCAATCTCAACGGGTTATGGGATTATGCTGTGTTGCCCAAGGGATATTCTGCGCCAAAAAAATTTGACGGAAAAATTCTTGTCCCGTATGCAATTGAATCTGAACTCTCGGGAGTTGAAAAGCCATTACTGCCCAGTCAGCGATTATGGTATCGGAGAATATTCACAACCTCACCTGTTGTAAAGAATAAAGTTTTGCTCCACTTTGGGGCAGTGGATGATGAATGTGATGTTTGGATAAATGGAATTCATGTTGGCGGGCATCGCGGTGGATATCTCCCTTTTTCTTTTGATATAACGGCGGTAATTATTGACGGCGATAATGAATTGGTTGTTTCCGTTTGGGATCCAACTGACACGGGTTTGCAACAGCGCGGCAAGCAGGTACTTAATCCCAAGGGAATTTGGTACACAGCCGTTTCAGGTATCTGGCAAACGGTCTGGATGGAACTTGTACCAGAGATCAGTATTGTTTCATTGAAGCTTACACCTAACCTTGACTCAGAAACGCTCTCAGTCGAAGTCACAGTTCGAGGTGAAACAGAAGGCGTCAGCGTGGAGGCAGAGTCAACCCACACCGGAGAAAAAATTGTCTCGGTCAGCGAGCAGACGGAGGATACGGTTAGACTCGCGATCCCTAATCCCAGAGTCTGGAGTCCCACTGATCCATATCTATATGACCTGCGAGTCCGTCTTGTCCGTGATGGTCAAATCCTGGACGAAGTGGGAAGTTATTTTGCAATGCGCAAGTTTGGATTGGTGAAAGACGCGCAAGATCATTTGCGTTTTGGGTTAAACGATCATCCGCTATTTTTATATGGGCCACTTGATCAGGGATATTTTCCCGATGGATTGTACACACCGCCATCGGATGAAGCGATGTTGTTTGATATCGAATACACCCGGCGGATCGGATGCAATATGATCCGCAAGCACGTCAAGGTCGAGCCGCTGCGCTGGTATTACCACTGCGACCAATTGGGGGTGATCGTTTGGCAGGACATGCCCAACGGTGGATTGATCGACGTTGAAGTGGTGGCTACGCTATCGATGATGTTTGGTTTCCATCGGAATGATACGCGCCATCTAAATCGATTTGGAAGAGCAGCTGCCGAGAACCGCGCTCGGTATCAAAGTGAGTTGAAGGAAATGATCGATCATTTGTATAACGCAGTTTGTATTGCCGTCTGGGTTCCGTTTAATGAAAGCTGGGGACAATTTCAATCTACGGTTGTGGCGGAGCGGGTCAAGGAGTATGATCCGACGCGTTTGGTGGATCATGCTTCGGGATGGTTTGATCAGGGTGGCGGAGACTTTCAGAGCAGACATGTGTATGTGAAA
>JAPLGS010000152.1 GCA_026390015.1 Chloroflexota bacterium
GTTTTTTTGTTTTCGCTAAACTTCTTTTCTTCGTGAGTGACTTCCACACCGTTTTCAACCGCGGTAGTTCCAGCACCAGCATGAGTACGACCAAGATCAATATATATGAAGACTGTTTGTTCAAGAGGCGAGGATTTCCTTTTCTTAGAAGTTTGGCAAGCACGCATCCTACTACATTTCTCCCTCTCCTTCAATTACCAACTACCGATTGTGGTGGCACCTCAGTGTGACGTAGGCATAGCCCTTTTCCACGCAGACGGAAATACGGTTGTCGCGTTTCAAATGTTTATGCTTTAGGCTGTCGAATGGAGTGCTCAAAAGTAACTGGTCACCATTGAGCCTGTACCACATCACGGTTTGATGCGGCATTCCATTTGAAGCAATTGTAGACACCACGGCAAAATGAACTTTCGAAAGAAATGAACGTTGGCTGTTTGTTAGTTGCATATGATTGCGCTTTGAAACTGGTCATTAATGAAAGGAGATGATAAAACCTGAATCGTATAGAATAATCAAAATTAATTTACGATTCCCACTGCCTGTTGCAGATAAGCATCGCTATTCAGCTGGCCGAGCATAAAGTCAGCCAAATCGAATTTTGAAATCTGCATCCGATCCGTGGGAATTTGATCGGTGTGCAGTATGTAATTTCCGGTAAATGGATAATCCCTGATATATGGTGGGCAGGCCGCGATCCACTCCAGTTCGCTGTGCTGGAGCATCTCTAAAATCCGAGTGTGTTCGGCATTAATATTGATAAACATTGGAGCGATGGTTCCGCTGATGATACCCGAGGCCAATATCACCACAATCCGCCGGGTCCCATGCTTTTCCATCCCTTGAATAATGTTGCGGATCCCGTTTGATATCACGGTTGAAGGGTCGAGCGTTCTCCCACCTAGTGCGCTCAGGACGGCCTCATGTCCTGCAATCGCCTGTTCCACGGCTGTTGCATCCAGCACGTCGCCGCGAACAATGCTCAACCCGGATCGAGGACTCGAGAATGATTTAGGATCGCGTGCAAATGCAGTAACAGTGTGACCTTGCGCCAGCGCCAGGTCTACGATACAGCTCCCTGTGCGTCCTGTCGCGCCGAAGATGATTATATTCATGATTCTTGTTTCCCAATAGAGATAATTGTAGAATTCAACAGAGGATGATGCCTCTTTCAATATAAAATTGTCGTCATTGCAGGAGATAATAATCCACACAATGACGACAAACTTATTTAGCTACTCCAAGCCGATTTTTCAGGCATCGGGATCGGCTGTTGATTCTCCCAGCCGTTCTTGCGGAGCCATTGCTCGAAATTGAGCAGGCCCGGGTGAATCTTGCGAAGCGCGGCGATATCCGCATCATAGCCTTCGCTGTTGAAGAAGTTGAACATGGCAGTCATTTCTTCTTCAGAAGCGCGGCCTCCATTTCCTGCAGGAGCGGTCAAGGTGACAGGGCGTCCGATGACTTTGGTGAAGGCTTCCGCAGTTTGTGATTCTGTCAATTCGTCACCGGCTAGTTCCAGCGTTCGGCCAAGATATGTTTTCGGTTCGGCCAATGCGATCGAGACGAATACACCAATGTCCTCAGCGGCGATGGTTTGAAATCCTTTTTCAGCGCGCAAGCCCATGCCTGTATAAGTTCCGCTCAAGATATAGGCGCGGCTCCAATTGTTATTTTCCATAAAAGCCACTGGGCGCAGGATGGTATACGGAATGCCGAGTGATTGGATGTATTGTTCAATGATCCATTTGCTTTCGAAATGTTTCTGTCCCATTCCGCGATGCGCGGAGCCTACCGAAGAATACACAAGATGTTGAACGCCAGCGGCTTTGGCTGCATCGGCCACGGCTTTGCCCTGTTTGATCTCGCCTTCAAAACCTACATTGGGCAGCCAGGTGTTTTGTACGCTGAAGACGCCATACGCGCCCTTGAATGCCGCATCAAGCTCTGCTCGATTATCAAGATCGCCAGCGACGATCTCCGCGCCAAGTGATTTCAATTCGAGCGCTGCAGGTTTGTTAATATCGCGTGTCAACGCACGCACCTGCCAGCCTTCTGCCAAAAGTTTTCTTGCGACGACTCCGCCCTGTTGCCCGGTTGCACCGTTTACTGCGATGATTTTATTGTTACTCATGATATTTATCCTTTTGATTTATATATACTGATAAGAAAATTAATTTTCACGAACCCATTTCAGAACCAATGGGAGTGCTACAGTCGCGGCAATGATATGCATCACTTCCAGTACAAGAATCATTGTTTTGTCGATGGATGCACCGTTGGGTAATTCACCTTGCGCCGCCATGAATGGGAAAGCGAAAGATACAATCAATGCGGCAATGGCGAGATAGGTGAAATGCGTAATGGGTTTCTTTGAGAGTTTAGCTACTACAACGAGCAACACCAAACCGACGATCCAATATGCGATGGTTGCGATCACAGCTGAAAATTCATTTGCTACCGCTTTTGCTGCGGCGACACTTTCGGGGAATAACGCACTGGCAATGTAGTACCAGATCAAATTGATGACAGCCGCGCCGAAAATTGCGAGCGGTGTAGGCCAAAGTAATTTACGAAGATTTATAGTTTCTATCATTTTATACCTCTAAGTTTTTATTTTTTTGTTTTTGTGCGATCTGATAACTTTCATTCAGCAGAGTGATCGCCTGCTCTACATCTTCATCCTGACGCAAATAAAAACTCACCCAGCCTGTCTCAGGCAAAATATGATGAGGTTGTGCGCGTCCTGCGGCAACGATCTGGTCGCGCACTTTCTTTGGGAAGGGAACGTCCACCATGTGGTCGCCGTGAATATGCCCGATCTCACGCTTGCCGATCACATACTCCACACCGCCGAAGCGATGCGGCGCAACAGTCACGCCGGCCCAGGCTGTTACTACTTTGGTAATTAATGCTTGCGCACCCCGCACACTCATTTGGATTCCTTGCCTTTGCCCAATTTTTTGCACAACTCAGCCAAAGTCTGCTGTTCACTTGCAGATAAGACACTGAACTCATTGACCAACGCGGCGATGTGACCCGGAAGAACCGCTTCCAACTTGTTTGTGCCTGCTCCCGTCAAATGGACATGGATCACCCTGCGGTCTTTCGCGTCGCGTTCGCGTCGGACTAGGCCATCCCGTTCCAGGTTATCTATGACCGTCGTCATATTGCTACCGCTCTTGAGCACCTTCGTACTGACTTCGCCCTGGGTCATCGAGCCCAGATGAAACAAGCTTTCCAGCACAGCAAACTGTGAAGGCGTAATATCACCCAGTGTGTTTCGCTCGGTAAGGCGCGTAAAGAGTGAGTTGGTACAGCGGGTCAACTTGATAAAAGTGTCGAGTGTGCGCATTTCGGCGCGGGTTCCAGAGTAATGGGTGGGCATATCAAATTCCTTTGACGTCAGATAGTTTGATGTCAAAATATTATCGCAAAAAAAATAACCTGTCAAGAGATAACCCCCTGTCTATTTGGCTAGTTTGAGATATTTATGAAGTAGAACCCGAACAGGGCAGACACATCGTCTGCCCTGTTCGGATTGTTTTTATTTCGTGGCTTTACTTCCAGTCGCTTAATTGGTCTTCAAGCGTTTCATTTTTTGTTTTGCAAGGGGCGTGCATCGCGGTAGAACAATCAGTTGCCTGACCCCCCCCCGCATATCATCCAGGTGATCCTACTGTACAAATCCCTGCGTGAGGAATTATCACGCCGCGCTCTTCAGATATACTCGCTTCCGCAAAGCGGACAAAAGGAACCTATCATTACCCGATCTGCACTCGCTTCGCGACCAGCAAGCAGACAATGATTTATCAGGACACACCACGCTTTGTTGGCACTCTTTTGACTTTGAAGACTCGCCTTTGATTTACACCGGCACCGAATAAGGATGGATTGTATTTAACACTGTTTTTTCATCTTGTTGAGCAAAATACAAATCCCAACGCAGTTGTAAATTCATCCAGAAATCAGCGGACATATCGAAGAATTTTGCCAAACGCAGAGCCGTGCTTGGAGTGATGCCCCTGCGACCATTGACAATCTCGTTGATGCGCTGATATGGAACATGAATATTGTCAGCCAAGTCTCTTTGGCTAATTCCCATTGGGTCAAGAAACTCTTCCAAAAGCATTTCACCTGGATGAGTGGGTGTCCGATTTGTAGGAACGCGAACCATAATTTATCTCCTGCTTATGTTTCTAGTGATAATCAACAATTTCAACTTGGTCGGGACCTGAGTCTGTCCACGCGAAACAAATACGATATTGGTCATTGATACGAATACTATGTTGCCCTTTTCTATCACCCGACAAGGATTCAAGTTTATTCTTTGGAGGAATTCTTAATTCGGAAAGAGTAGTGACAGAATCAATCTGATCAAACTTTCGGGCGGCAATTTTCCAAATAGAAGTTGGGCAAATCTTTCGCGCCCCTTTTGTATTCTCGCCGTTGAAAATATCTTCCGTGCCCGTATTTTTGAAAGACTGTATCATGCCGATATGATAGCACGATACTCATGCTATATCAAGACCTACTGAGCGTCTCATAGTTAGCTAAACTTTTTTGATGTGCTAAAACTATAGCATGTCAAAGAAAAAATCACAATCAACAAATTGGAAAGAACGACGCCGTATTCATGCGCTAAAACTTAAGCGTAATGGTTGGAAGCAAA
>JAPLGS010000073.1:0-54977 GCA_026390015.1 Chloroflexota bacterium
ACATCCTGCCATACCTTTTTCCAAATCCTGGTTGACTTTACGTCGGTTGATACGCATGCTTGCTCATGCGGTTGAAGATTTGTTCGATCTGGCTGATGTCGTTTTTCGCAATGATCATGTTGCGTTTTCGTGAACTACTGATACTAGTATTAGCATCAGCAACAATTGACTGACAATCAACTTTATTAAAACTGATATTCGAATAATCTGTAAGGTATATGCTGCTATTACTAGGTTTCTTGTAAAAATAGATAAGTAGCCATGCAATTCCTGCTAGTAATAATAATGCTGTTGCGTACACCAGTGTTTTCAAGGACCATTGTTTTGTAAAATACCAAAATTTCATATTTCCTCCTCAATTAGAAAGACAAGTTCTTTAATGCGATGGTGTAATACATCAGAACTTTTCTTCCACGCTAACACTGCCTCACGCAATCCATAGGCGGCATATTCGCCTTTTTCGTCGCTCACGCTTTTTCCGCGCACATACAGCGGGATGCTCAAATTCCCATCGTTGGCGCGAATGTCCGCCAGTGAAGCCACTTTCGCAAAACCTTCCACATCCTTGAAAGCGTGATACGCGTCCGCAACCCGTTCCTGATGTTCAGGCTTGAGGTAACTCATACTGCGCTCGCGGGTCACTTCGTTCACAGCGTCAATGAAGATCACATGTCCGCGCCGCTTGGCAGGTTTGTTATTGCGGCAAATGACAACACAGGCTTCCATCGGCGAGTTGTAAAACAGATTGGCTCCCAGCCCGAGCACGCAATCCACCAGGTCGGCGTCCACCAGTTTCTGGCGCATGTCCGCTTCTTCCTTGCGGAACAAGACTCCGTGCGGGAAGAGGATGGCACAGCGTCCCGTTTTGCTGTCCATACTTTTGAGGATGTGCTGAAAGAAAGCATAGTCCGCGCGTCCCTGCGGCGGCGTGCCGAGGAAGTTACGTCCCCACGAGTCACTTGTCCATGCTTCGCGGTTCCATTGTTTGATGGAATAGGGCGGGTTCGCCAGTACCATGTCATAGGTCGCGAGACCACCTTTTGGATTCGTGAAGGCGGGACGTTCGAGCGTGTCTCCGCGGGCAATAGCGAAATCGTCCACGCCGTGCAGCGCCAGATTCATGCGCGCAATGGACGCGGTCATGTGGTTGCGTTCCTGCCCATAGAGTTTCAACGTGCGGTATTCGCCGCCTTTGCGCTTCACTTCATCCAATGCCGAGATCAACATGCCGCCCGTGCCGCAGGTCGGGTCATAGATTTTTTCACCTGGCTTGGGTTCGAGCATTTGCACCATCAAATGCACCACGGTGCGGTTGGTGTAAAACTCCTGGGCGGTATGTCCGCTGTCATCGGCGAACTTCTTGATCAGGAATTCGTAGCCGTTGCCCAATTCGTCTTCGGGCACGTTGGCGAGCGAAAGCGATTGCTTTGCAAAATGCTCCAGCAGATTCTTGAGCGTGTGATCGGGCAGGCGCTCCTTGTTTGTCCACGGCGCGTCACCGAAGATCCCGTCCAGTTTGACAGGGTTGGCGGCTTCGATCGCCCGAAACGCATTCTGGATGGCTTTGCCCACATCCTTTGCCTTCTCGCGCACATCATTCCAATGCGCTTTGGGTGGGATGACAAAGCGCTCATTCGCCATCTGCTCGGCGTAGTCTTTATCTTCGGTCTCTGCGAACGCTTCGGCATAGTCCGCGTCCCACACGTCCGAGAGACGCTTGTAGAACAGCAGCGGGAAGATGTACTGCTTGTAATCGCCCGCGTCCACTAGTCCGCGCAGGATGATCGCCGCGCCCCACAGGTAGGATTCGAGTTCGGGTTGGGTCAGACGGTCAGTCATTGAATCCCCAATCGCTTTTTCAATTCCTGCAAGTGTTTGAGAATGTCGGGATGGAAGTCAAATTGACGCGCGTGCGGCAGGGCTTCTTGAACCATGCGCTCGAATTCGTTCATATCTACGTGATTGTGTTGAACGAGAAAAACAAGGTCGTCGTAATCAGTATCCGCGCCGCGATCTAATTTACTCAGGGCAATGCTGTACGGGTCGGCGATAAAGATTTCCAAATTCCCAAATTGACCAACGCGAATGACGCGTCCTTCGCTGCCCTGCGGCAGGGGAATAAATTTATCAAGCGGAACAGGTTCTGCGTCAATGTCCAATTCTTCTGCGATCTGCAAGATGATCTGATGCAAAGGCTCTGGATGAACATCGTCGCCGATAAAATCAATGTCCACGGTGGGGCGAAGACTGCCAAGCAGAGACAAGGCGCTCCCGCCGATCAAGATTAATCGGGAGGCAGGCGGAACGCGCGTTCCCATCTTTTGCAGAACGGATTGAATCTCCACGTTATCCATGCAGTGCCTTCTTTCGGCGCTCAAATCCCTTGCGCCAGACTTGTTCCGCGTGCTGATATGTGGCAAGCCAGTTGACATACGATCCACTCAATTCCGCGTGCCGTTTTGCCAGCGTGCGCAGGTTTTCGTCAGGGTCATCAACGGGAGTTAGATTCAGATCTTTGGCAAAATGATCAGGCAGCGAAATGTTCAGTTGATATTTCTTCGCCAGCCAAACCGCCGCGCTGTAATAACATTGCAGCGTGAGTTGTGCAGACGCGTCAAGTTTCTTTACCACCGCACGAACCCGCGACGCATATTTGGGACGTTCAAGAAAGAGGGGGATGAGCGACAAGCGCAGACGGGCTTCGTCACTTTGGGCAAGCGCGGCAATCAAACGGGATGGGTGACTGCTCAGGAACACATCCGTGTCCGTGCCGCCCCGAATGAAATTAACGCCCAACACATAGAGGGCATTTGCCAGTTGTTCGCCTGTGGTCGCAGTTGTGTGTCTCATGGGCAGATTATATCTTGCGAGGTCGGTCATTGAGCGAGTCGCTATTTTTCTTGAATTCAATTTCTAATTCGCTCGGCGTTTGAGTGCGCAAGGTTACGCTTTCTGCCTTACAAAAATCAAGAAATGAATAGCGATTCATATCCGCCAATTCACAAGCCGCGCCAATGGATAATTCGCCTGATTGATACAATCCAAGCGCGGCGTACATGCGAATCTTCTTTGTCATGCTTTCAGGAGACTCAGCAATAAAAAGACTTTCAGGAAGCGAAAATGAGATTTGCATGTTATTCCGCCTCCAGTAAATTATTTTGTTTCAGCAATTCGCGCAATTTGGCTTCGGCTTCTTGTGCCCGCTCCCATGCAGATTTGAAATCTTCAATCGCTATATCCAAAGGTGGGATGTCTTCGCCGATGGGCGGCAGCACATAACGGGAAATGTTCAACGTCCAATCTTCTTCTTGGATTTGACTCAGCGCCACAACCCGCGCCCGATCTTGAACATCCTCAAATTGCTTTACCCACGCTGCAATCTGATCCGCGTGTTCAGGGTCGAGATAATTCTGCGCACGTCCCTTGCGCATGAGCGAGGACGCGTCCACGATCAACACTTTGTTTTTGCGTTCTTTGGATTTCTTCTTTTTGAGGATGAGCACACACGCGGCGAGTCCCGTCCCATAGAACAGATTCGGCGCCAGCCCGATCACAGCCTCCACCCAATCCTGCTCCAGCAAATACTTGCGTATCTGCCCTTCGACCCCGCCGCGGAACAACGTCCCCTGCGGTAGGACGACAGCCATGCGTCCGCTTTTCTCCGCCATTGATTTGACCATGTGCTGCACCCAGGCAAAGTCCGCGTTTGAATCCGTGGGCAAGCCCGCAAAAGAACGTCCCCACGGATCACTTTCCCAGATCTCACGCCCCCATTGTTCCAATGAGAACGGCGGGTTGGCGATCACGCAATCGAAGGTTGCAAGTCCGCCCGTGCTGGGGTCGGTGAAGACTGGATTGCGTAATGTATCTCCGCGCTCGACGACGAAATCTTCCATGCCATGCAAAAGAAGATTCATGCGGGCAACAGAAGCAGTCGTTAGGTTCTTTTCCTGTCCATAAAGTTTTCCATAAAACGTGCGCGGGTCACCGCCCTTTGCACGCACATGCTCCACTGCACCAAGCAGCATACCGCCCGTTCCGCAGGCTGGGTCGTACACCGTCTCGCCTTCTTTCGGGTTGAGAATATCCACCATCAAACGCACCACACTGCGCGGCGTATAAAACTCGCCAGCCTTCTTGTTGGTCGCGTCCGCAAATTTCTTGATCAGGAATTCATAACCATCGCCGATAATGTCCGTGCTGACTTGTTGATTCCCCAGGTTGATGCTGGAGAAGTGTTCGAGCAAATCTTTCAACAAAGCGTCAGGCAGACGCTCTTTGTTTGTCCACTGGGAATCACCGAAGACACCATACAAGTGCTTTTGGTTCGCGGCTTCAATTCCGCGCATGGCATTCTGCAACGCCGTCCCTGCATTGGATGGTTTCTCACGTACATCGTTCCAATGACATCCCTCTGGAACCTGGAAACGGTGCTCATCGGCAAAGTCTTCCCCATATGTTTTGACGGCTTCTTCAAACTCTTCATCCCATACATCACAGATCCGCTTGAAGAACATCAACGGAAGGATATAACTCTTCCAGTCTGTGCGGTCAACGGGGCTGCCGCGCAATATATTGGCGGCTTCCCAAAGGTGACTTTCGAGGGTGGAGAGGGTTGTTTGATTCATGAGGTTTTCGCGGGGTTATCCCCCAGTCTGATTATTATACGACATGAATTTTTGGATTTAGTGATCTGTGTCCGCCCTTGGTTGAACTTGCTAAATTGTCGAATACCTGCGCACAACGTAATTTGTGCGCCTTTTTAAGTTAGGCGTTTTCATATCAAAGACTGGCTCCTGTAATCTGGAGACATAGAGAAAGTTAAGCAATTGGTTGGGGATTTGTTAAAAATCGAGATGTATGTCTGCGTATGTTTATTGGTGAAGTTTTACTTCGCCAATAATGGCAGATGAATAAAGTAGACAGTAAAGAATCAAGTCCATTAATTATGTATCCCGATATAAATATTTTTCGCATTGTTCACGCTGGCGTTTACCTATCCGTTGTGTTTTGGATTTATTTTGGCAGGGAAGATTCTACCCAACGTTCTCGATGAACATATTCGTTTTCCGGTTTCCGCCCACGCTTTAAGGAGGAAGAGAGTTTATCCGGTGCCGGATACCCGATCGGAATAACCCCGGCAGGCATGACTTCCTCTGGAATTCCCAATAACGTGCGCAAAGCCGGTACATCCCATACACCGGAAAAACCTGCCGCAAGTCCTTCGTTGACAGCAGCTAAAAGAACTACCATCACTGCACATCCCAGATCCATATGCCAATAAGGGACAGGCCACCCCAAATCCGCGCCATCATCCTCCGCATCAATTTTATCTGACTCATGATAACGGCGGCGATAGGCAGCTTCACTTGTGCAGGGAATCAAAAGCACAGGAGCCTTTGACATGAAAGCATCAAAGCCTTCAGCAACATATTCTTGTTCCCCGCACAATTCTGCTATTTGGATTTTTATCTCCTGGCGGGTTACAACAATGAAGGATTGTCCCTGAGTGAACCCGGCACTTGGCGCATGGCGGGCCAGATCGAGGATACGATCAAGTACATCTGGATCGATCGGGGCATCGGAGAAATTACGAACCATTCGTCGTTTTAATACTACATCGCGAAAATCCATGTTGACCTCTCTTGGTAAATCAAAATATAGGAATGCTTTATTTCCCTTTTCATCACGGCTGGCAAGTACTCTGAGTGGATAGCCATGTCACTGCGGTTTGCACGGCCGGGTCTTGGTCACTGCCAAACTTTGGCCAATCGGTACTGGCAGACACATCCGGTGTAATCGGTCCTTCGTATGTGATCTTATTGCGGTCATAGGAAAACGCGCCGCTCACAAATATACTGCTGCCATCACTAAGTTCAGTATGGGTCACCAGAGTGGGCAAACCGAATGTTGGTTCACCAAAAGTACGCACATCCGCACGGCCGCTGAATGCCACCACAAGCAGTTCTGCTGCAGCCAGTGTTCCAGGCCCGATCAATAACGCAACTGGAGTCACTTGTTTTGGTTTATAAATCGGCCTGCCAAAATCGCTCTCCCCAAGGCGGTTGCCAGCCCAGAGCACATCGCCGTTGTTATACGCCCAGCCTTCGCGCTTCCCATCCAGGTACACAAAACCGCCGAGTTTACCTTCGCCGAGGATAGGCCCGACCGCAGCAATATAAGACCAGATATCTCCACCGGGATTGCGTCGCAGATCGATGATCCAGCCGCAAGTCTCACTGGAATCCAACTTCTTAATCACCTCCTGCACATCGCCAGGGTAGGATTTGTGTCCGCCAGATTCCAGAGGCAGCTCAACATATCCAACCCCGCTGGTATTAATGTCTATTCTTCGCCCGGTCGGCTGTAAAAGCGGATCCTGATACCCCATCATTTTTTTCTCTATCGTAATAGCCAATTCCTTTCCATCCCGCAGTACAACCAGATTTTCCTGCAGACTGGAATCTAATGGCTCTGTATTACAGGGCGGCCAGAGATTGTCCGGATCGAATGGCTTTGGAGCCTTGCCGTTGGATTCCTGGATAATATCCCCCACCTGCAAGCCGGCTTTATCAGCGGCGCCATTTGGCAGCACCCAGGTGACAATTTTATGATCCGGGTATAGTGTAAAGTAATCACCGCCATAATTTGGGGTCTTCAAGCTGGGCACCAGCATCCATGTATTCCCATCACGTAATTCGCGCAGTGCCTGACAAATCATCGGGTAGGTGTCGGTGCTTGTTTTTAGATCAGCAGTCAGATTGGCAGCCTCGGCTCGCAGCGCAGCCCAATCCACATTTTTTTCCAGCATGGCGTTGGTTTGCAACCACTGCAAGGCACCTTCTAGATATTGAGGCGGAGTCAAACCCGCCGGGGATGGGCTCGGCGAGGGGGTTGCAGTACTGCAGGCTGATAGCAGCACACTCAACATGAGAAGCAGATTCGAAAAAAAGCGAAAGGTTTTCATAACATCCTCCGTATCAATGGCTTTTCTTTGCAAGAGACAAGTTAATTGAGAGAGCACCAATTTTGATTACAAGCAAGTCTTATAGTTTCAATTGAAGTTCTATGTTGTAAGTCATAGGAACTCACGGCCCTTTGGGACATACATCCATATGCAAATACTGGCGACATTCTTCTTTAGTCAATGTGCGTGTGACGCGGGACTTTGCCAGTGCGATCACATCTTGAATTTGCAGATAGAAAATGGAGATACCCGACTTGCCACCCACAGCAAGTTGTTTTCCGTCAGGACTGAATGCAACACTAGTAGCACCATCGCTATCTACATAAAGGGTCAACAAATTTGCGCCATTGGTCACATCCCATAGTCGAGTAGTGCCATCAAAGCCGACTGTGGCAAGCAGATTCCCTTCCGGGTTGAATTTGATTCCCCAAATAGTTAATGCTTCATTTTTCACTGTCCACAGTTTTGTTCCCTTCAACGCATCCCAAATGCTAACGGTACCATCCATACCTCCTATAGCAAGTAGTTTTCCATCAGGGCTGTAGTCAATGGATGATGGATCATAGAAATCCAAAGTGTCTAACTTTTCTCCTGTAGTGGCATCCCAAATAACCACTCCAGCTAACAATGTCCTATTACCAGTGGCAATTTGTTTTCCATCAGGGCTATAAGCCACTGCATAAGCGGGGGCAGCAACATCAAGCGTCAATGAATAGTCTCCAAGTGTGAGTAATGACCTCCCGCTGACAATATCCCATACAATAACTGATCCATCATTGTTTGCGCTAGCAAGATGAGTTCCCGACGGCGAAAAAACAATTTTATTAATCGTATCCTTAGCACCAGCCAGCGTGATATTCTCTTTACCGGTATTGGCATCCCAAATCGTAATGGTATTATCTTCGTTTATACTGGCAACAAGCTTTCCATCAGGATTGTATGCAGTGGCAATATTATTGATTTTGCCCACCTTCAATTGCTTTAATTCTTTGCCGGAAACAGCGTCCCATATTCTGGCAGTATTGTCTGTATAGTTAGTCAGAATGCGTGTCCCATCCGGGCTATAACTAACTGTCCGAAACCAAAGTGTGGCTTCAAATGGATTATGCGTAAAAGGGATAGAAAGGGATTCGCTGGGAGTTGTGAGGTCCCAAACCCGAACAGTACCATCATAACTGGATGATGCCAGACTCTTGCCGTCTGGGCTAAAAGAAATACCACTGATGGAATCTGTATGACCGGCTAACGTGTACATCACCTGTTTGGTTGTGGTATCCCACACCCTCACTTTTTGATCATAACCTCCGGTCGCCGCCAACCTTCCATCTTTACTAAAAGCAATATCCATAATGTAGCCTGGGTCACCAATTTTGCCACTGAACAATTTTTCTCCGGTTGAAGCGTTCCATATATTTATATTTATTGCTCCCCAACCAACTGCAGTTATGCGTGTACCATCCGGACTAAAGGCAACAGCGTAAATGGATGTATTTTTTTCTACTATCTCAACGGGCAGGGTAAGCAGTTCCTGTCCCGAATTTGCATCCCAGACCCGAACGATATTGTCATTGCCGCCAGAAGCGACCCGTTTTCCATCCGGGCTAAATGCAACGCCAAAAACTTCCTTTCCGTGGCCGGAAAAAGTGAGCAATTCCTTACCGCTGAAGGCATCCCAAATTTTTGCTGTACCATCATTGCTCACTGTCACCAGGCGGGTTCCATCCGGACTGAATGCAATATTATTAACCCCATTGGTGTGACCTCTAAGAGTGAATATTTCTTTTCCGCTGATTGCATCCCATACTTTTGCAGTATGGTTATTGCTGGCTGTAGAAACGCGCTTTCCATCCGGGCTGTAAACAATTTTCTTAACTATATCGGTGTGACCCAGATAAAATAGAAGATTGCCGGTATGAGCATCCCAAATTCTAGCAGTACTACTACTATCAGATGTAGCGATTTGGCTTCCATCCGGGCTATAGTTAACACTAAGGTAACCATAAATTGGTCCCAATTTATTTAGGTTAAAAATAACCCGTGAAGAACGAATGGAACGATGCAGGGCATTTTCCGCTTCAATGGTATGAGTTGTGGATTCAGCCTGTAATGCCAGTAAAATACTGCGCTCAGGATCTGCATCAAGATTGCTAATGGCGGCAGCCGCTAATTCTCTGGACACAGCAATTTTTTCATTTGCATTCGCAGTTGCCTCATTTTGTTGCGCTATAGTTGCGTTCTTGTTCGCTTGATTTCCAAAGAACGCTGCAACGCCTGCAAATACAACCGCAAGAACCAAAGCACTCGTTAGGAATACTGCCCGTTGTCTTAATCGTTTTGCAGATTGTGTTTGCAATTCGGCGCGGCTTGATTCTGTCTCTGCCAGTTTACGTGCTGACTCCAATTCACGCTGTTGTCTTGTAGCTTCTTCCATTTCTCGTTGATCTCGCGCAGTCATACTGGCTTTCAAATAATCAATTTCATGCTGTGTCAACGCAATTGCCGAGCTCACTGTCCAGCCTTCATATTGCGCTAACTTGGTGCCGCTCAGTAAAAAGCTGGTATCACGATGCGCATCCATCCATTCGGATGCAGCTATTGAAAGTTGTCTCTGCATCCGCACCACGGTGCGACTTTCTTCCAACCAGCCGCGCAATCGCGGCCACTCGCGGATGATGGCTTCATGCGCCACTTCAACCGTCGGGCCGCGTGTGCCCGGATCACGGTCAAAGGAAAGCAGGCGCGCGTTTCCAAATGCATCCAGTGTCGCTTTGAATGTTTTGGAAACTTTCCTCAGATCCATATCACTAAATTTCAAATTTTCCAATTCATATATCAAAACCCGGCGGCGGGTATCTTCCACACCTTCACCGAGCGTGACAAGACGCAGGAAGATCTGCTTTGCGATCAACTGACCTTCTTCATCCAAACTGCTAAATATTTCTTCGGCCCTTCGGCCGAGTGCGCCCATCACGCCGCCGATCTCAAGATAGGCAGATCTCGTCAGCGTATTCCCTGCGCGCTTTTCGTAGAGTTCAGTCAATGCATATTGGAGCAAAGGCAGTGTGCCGGGCTGGTCGCCGAGGTCATGCAATATCGCAGCGACAAGTCCGCTCTCAAGATGCAAACCAACCCGTTCAGCGGGCGAAGCGATCGTGCTTTCCAATTCATCCGGTGTGAGCGGCAGGACGATCTCCATGCGCTGATGGATCAGCTCGCCGAAGTCAACATATCCAAGCGGACGGTCGATAAAATCTGCGCGCATGGTCAAAATGACTCGAATGCGGCTGCTCTCATCCAGAATCGCGTTCACAAGCAACCCGAGAAAACGCATACGTTCGGTTTCATCCTGCAAGAGCGTGAACACTTCTTCAAATTGATCAATGACCAGCACCAGTTCAATGGATGGATCGTTTGGCAGGGAACGCCGCACAGCGCGGATCAGTCCACGGCTGTCTTTTTGGAATTGTTCGATCAGCGACGCGGGCGGGTTGACCGCGACCCGCAGCAGCGCGGCTTCGAGTTCTTCCAGTGGATGAGCGCCGGGCATCATCTCGATGATGAACCAGTTCTCCGAGCCGGGCAATGCTCCGCGGCGGAGGGCAGGTATCAAGCCCGCTTTGACCACCGATGATTTTCCGCTTCCACTCGGCCCGACAATGGTCAGGAAACGCGACAGTTCTCCAGTATCCCCAAGCTTGATCAGCAATTGCTGGATCAACGATTCGCGTCCGTTGAAATCCTGCGCGTCCCCTTCACCGAACGCGCGTAATCCCTTGTAAGGGTTATCCATTTCAGTGAGAGGCCGCGACGAAACTGGCTTGCTTTTGAACTCATGAAGATTAGCCCCCAATGCGCTTCGCAGATCATTCAACATCAATTCGACATTTTCATATCTTTGCAGCGGATCTTTCGCGGTCGCATGTTCGATCACATCATCGAGCGATTTGGGCAAACCGATACGATACTCAGCAAGCAAAGGCAGGGGCGTGTTGAGATGTTGACTCATCACATCAAAAGGCGTATTCCCGCGGAAGGGAACTTTGCCTGTCAGAAGTTCATAAAGCATCACGCCCAGTGCGTAAATATCAGTTTGTGGGCGGACGAATTCCGAGCGGATCTGTTCCGGTGAAATATAGTCCGGTGAACCGATGACCATGTCCGCCTGGGTCTCGGATGATGGACTGCTCAAATTCTTTGCGATACCGAAGTCAGCCAGATAGGCGTTGTTGTCTTCATCGAGTAAAACGTTGGCAGGTTTCAGGTCACGATGAACAACACCCGCGCGATGCGATGCGCTCAATGCGGAACCGATCTGCTCCATCATGCGTAAAATAGTTTCAGAGGATAGTACCGTTCCACTGCGTAAAAGAGTTTGCACACTTCCACCGCGTAAAAGGCGCATGATCAGATACGCCACACTGGGCTCGCGCCAATAATCATAAAGCGGAACAATGTGCGGATGTTCCAACCGCGCCACCAGCTGTGCCTCGGCTTCAAAGCGGCGGATGAAATCGGGATGATTGGCATACATCGGCAGGATGATCTTGATCGCCACTTCACGTTCAACCAAAGGCTGCACCGCGCGGTAAACTGCTCCCATCCCGCCGCTGCCAAGCCTCTCTCCCAAAGCATATCCACGAATGGCGCGGCCGCTCAGATCCTCACTGCCGATCTCTTCGGGTGCTGGCATGGGAGTGATGTGTGGTTCTTCAAAGACACGTTCAATGCGCGCCAACTTCACAAAGGCAGACCGTTCTTCAAGTGGAATGTTCAATGCCATCGCAATGCGTTCAGCGATCTGTACCGATGGGCGCAGATCATCTGCTTCGATCTTACGCAAGGTGATCGGGGCACAGCCCACGCGCCGGGCCAATTCATCCTGGGTCAAACCCAGCTCACGGCGGCGGTTTTTTGCGATCAATCCAAAAGAATATTCGTTGCTCATTTTCCCTCGCATTGTTGAGAATTGTGGGTGAACTTATCTTGTTACAACTATACAACTTTAAGAATTGAAAATCAATGGTATTTGTTCATTTGTATCGGTTTTATATCGGTTTCTGCAGGGTCATAGCGGTATATTGGATAACAATAAATTTCCAGATATAATCAATGAAATTATTCCAAATTCAAATATGAGTGGGTGTCACTATGGATCAGACTGTGAAAGGGAATATTCTTCACTTGGTACGCGATGAATTCCAGTCGAAGCGGTTATTACCCGCTCTCATGATGGGGACAATTTCCGGCCTGGTGGAAGTGATCTTTGCCCTTGCGATCGCGAGCCTGGTATTCAATGGTGACCTGGCCGTCTTCCTTCCATATGGCTTTGGTATTTCACTGTTCAGTTCCGTAATCTTGCTGATCGGCACATCTCTGACAAGTTCAGTTTCAGGCGTCTTCAGCAGCGTTGATGATATCCCAACGGTTGTGATGGCAGTCATTGCAGCCTCACTGGCTGGCACACTGGCCGCTGCGGGCAGTACAGAAAAACTTGCCACCATCCTTGTAACTATTGCGCTCACCACCATTTTGACAGGTGTTCTTTTCCTGACAGTAGGTTACTTCGGCCTGGGTAAACTGGTGCGCTTTATTCCCTATCCAGTCATGGGCGGATTTCTAGCCGGGACCGGCTGGATGTTGGTGCAAGGTTCTTTCGGGGTTATGACAGATTATGAACTCATCCCCTCAAACCTTCCAGCGCTCCTCCAGTCACAACAACTGATCCTATGGATACCCGGTGTTTTATTCGCTGTTGCCTTGTTCTTTGGCATGCAACGCTTCGACCACTTTCTGACCATGCCCATAATTTTTCTGGGAGTTACCGGCTTGTTTTATCTTACTTTCCTGCTGACTGGCACATCCATTCAGGATGCAACATCACGCGGAATCTTGCTTGGAAAAGTGGGCGGCGACGCGATCTGGCAGCCGTTTGCGCTTGGCAGTAGGTTGCTCACCGCGAATTGGTCGGCCATCCTGGGGCAAGGCGGCAATATCGCGATCGTACTCATCTTGAGCATGATCGGCTTCCTGTTGAACGCCTCCGCCCTTGAATTAACCAATCGCCAGGAGATTCACCTCAACCAGGAATTAAAATCGGTTGGCATTGTCAACATAGTATCTGGCTTGCTCGGCGGCATGGTGGGCTACCACCTGTTGGGCGATACTGCTTTGAATTATCGTGTTGGCGCAAAAGGCAAATTACCCGGCATCATAACCGGCATCGTTTGCGCAGGAACATTTCTGTTGGGTGCGCCTTTGCTCGTCTATCTCCCGCGTGCGCTTTTGGGCGGATTTTTATTTTTCCTGGGACTCGACTTTCTGGTGGAATGGGTTATAGAGGGTTGGAAGAAACTTTCCCGCAGTGATTATTTCGTCACGCTTCTGATTCTGATCACGATCGCAACCACGAACTTTTTGATCGGGATCGGAGTGGGGTTGGTGGCGGCGATCGTTCTGTTTGTGGTGAATTACAGCAAGATCAATGTGGTACACCATGCGCTTTCAGGAGCAGAGATCAAGAGCAATGTCGAACGTTGCGCCTATCATCAGCGTGTATTGAAGGACAAGTTGGGACAACATATTTATGTTCTTGAATTACAGGGCTTTCTCTTTTTTGGCTCAGCCAATGCTCTGTTGGATCAAGTTCGTGAACGGCTCGCGGATGCGGCTCAACCCAGGCTCCGCTATCTCGTATTTGACTTTCAGCGCGTGAGTGGATTCGACTCTTCGGCTGTCATGAGTTTCGTCAAATGCAGACAGATCGCAGAAACCCAGAATATCACTTTGGTGCTGACTCATCTATCAGCCGAAATGCAGAAACGCTTTGAGATGGATGATCTGTCTGAAAACCGGGCAGGGATTCGCGTCTTCCGGGATCTCGATCACGGCCTCGAATGGTGTGAGGAGCAGCTGCTTGATATTGAACAGGTCACAGCTTTGCATACGCCGGTCACGTTGAGCGCTCAACTGGCAGACAGCGGTTTTGAAAAGAGTAATACCAAACGCTTATTAAATTATTTGGAAAGAGTCACCTTCAAGGCAGGTGAAAACTTGATCCATCAGGGAGCTGAAGCAGACCAAATGTATTTTATCGAAATGGGCGCGGCGTCTGTGTATCTCGAATTGGGGAATCAACAACGGATGCGGCTGCAAACGCTTGGGTTGGGAACGGCCATCGGAGAACCGGGTTTATATATGGGGACAACTTCCTCGTCCTCAGTGATCGCCGATATGCCGGTCACTGCCTATCGCCTGACGCGCACCGCGCTGGCAGAGATGAAACAGAAGGAACCTGAACTGGCGGCAACCTTCCATGAATTTGCAGCCCGATTACTTTCGGAGAGATTGACTTCGATCACCCGCACACTCGAAGCAGTTCTAAAGTGAGCTTATGGAAAAATTCATCATTGCCAATCGGTTTGAGATCAACGACCTTGAAAAAGATCTGCTCGGGCGCGGCGGTATGGGGGTTGTCTATCGCGCCACTGATAACCAGAGCGGTGAAACAGTTGCGGTTAAGACACTAAATTCCGAGGCGCTCTCGCATGAGCCCAACATCCTCGAACGCTTTCAACGTGAAGGTGATGCGCTGCGCCAGCTCAACCATCCCAATATCGTAAAGTTCATCACCGCCATTGAATCGCATGGACAGCATTATTTGGTGATGGAATTTGTGGATGGAGGCAGTTTGCAGAGTCTGCTTGCAAAGCATGGGCAACTCTCCAGCCAGCGCTCAGTCGAGATCGGCCTTGATCTGGCAGATGCCCTGACGCGCGCTCATCATTTGGGAATCGTTTATCGTGACCTCAAGCCTGCGAACGTGCTGCTTGCGCAGGATGGCACACCGCGCCTGACTGATTTTGGAATCGCTCAACTGGCTGACAGTTCGCGCCTGACGCAAACGGGTGTTCTGGTTGGCACCGTGAACTATCTCAGCCCTGAAGCGCTCAGCGGGGAAGTACTGGATTTCCGAACGGACATCTGGGCGTTTGGGGTGCTGATGTTTGAAATGCTAACCGGACGCCTGCCATTCACCGGTGATAATCTCACTGCCCGCATCACTGCGACTCTCACTCAGCCGGTGCCTGACCTGACTCGATATGATCTGGATATACCCAAACCGCTGGCGGACTTGATCTACCACATGTTGGAGAAAGACCGCCAGCAGCGCATCCCCAGCATGCGGCAGGTGGGAGCCGAGTTGGAGTCATTGTTGAACGGCTGGCAGGGGAATCCGATTTCAAGCGAAAGTCGTTTTGAATCTCCCAGCCTATTCACGCAAAACGCAAATCATGAACTTCCCACCGGCACAGTCACGTTTCTTTTTACCGATATTGAAGGCAGCACAAAACTTGCACAAAAATTTCCCGATGCCATCCGTGCCCTGATCGCCCGTCATAATGAGATATTGACTCAGGTATTTGAATCGCAGCATGGATACATCTTCCAGATCATCGGAGATTCTTTTGCTGCCGCATTTCATAACGCCAATGATGCAGTGAATGCCGCATTGGAAGCGCAGCGTAAACTTCATAATGAAGCATGGGCTCCCGCGCCCATCAAAGTGCGCATGGGGATTCATACCGGCGCGGCGCAATTGCAAATTGAATCTAAAGACACTCCATATTCAGGCTATGCCACGCTGGCATTGACCCAGCGTATTTCGTCCGCGGGACATGGCGGACAGATTCTGATCTCAAGCGCAACTGAGAATTTATCGCGCGGACAATTACCAAAAGATGCGGCTTTGCGTGATATGGGTGAAAAGAATTTGAAAGATATTTTTCTGTCGGAGCGCATTTATCAATTGAATGTTCCAGACCTGCCGTCTGAATTTCCCGCGTTGAAAACGTACGAAAAGACCAGACATAATCTGCCTTTGCAACTGACAACCTTTATTGGCCGCGAAAAAGAAGTGGAGCAGATCAAGAAACGGCTGGAGAAAAATCATCTGGTGACGCTGACCGGTTCGGGCGGCATCGGCAAGACGCGGCTTTCAATTCAAGTTGCTTCGGAATTATTACCGGAATATCCAATTGGCGTCTGGTTGGTGGAACTCGCGCCATTGACCAACCCCGCGCTTGTGCCGCAATCTGTGTGCGCGGCATTGGGAGTCACACCGGAAGGAAACACATCCGCGCTGGATGCCTTGATCAACTACATGCGCACGAAGAAAATATTATTGGTGGTGGATAACTGCGAACATCTGATCGATGCCTGCGCGCAACTCTGTGATTCGCTCTTGCATGCCTGCGCGGATTTGCGGATCATCGCCAGCAGCCGCGAAGCCTTGGGCATCGAAGGTGAAAATGCGTATCGTGTACCTTCTCTCTCTCTGCCAAATGTCAAAAGCGGACTGCGCGTCATTGAAGGATCGGAGGCGGTCAAGTTGTTCATGGAACGTGCGACAACTATGTCGCCAGAATTTGGGATAACCGAAGCCAACGCGCCCGCCATCGCACAGATCTGCCTGCGGCTAGATGGAATTGCATTAGCAATTGAGCTTGCCGCGTCACGTGTCAAGATGTTGAAAGTGGAACAGATCGCAACGAGATTGGATGATGCGTTCCGTTTGTTGACCGGCGGTAGCCGCACCGCCTTGCCACGCCAGCAGACATTGCGTGCGTTGATCGATTGGAGTTACAACTTACTTCCTGATGAAGAGAAAACTTTCTTGCGAAGGCTCTCAGTCTTTATGGGAGGATGGACTCTCGAAGCGGCGGAAGCAATTTGCGGTAATGCCGATGCGCTTGATCTGTTGACTCATCTCGTTGACAAGTCTCTTGTATCCGTGGATTACGAACATGGCGATGAAACCCGCTATTATCTGCTTGAGACCGTGCGTCAGTATGCACGCGAGAAATTAGTTGAAAGTGGGGAGAGTGAATTCGCGCGTGAACGACACTTGGAATATTACATGCTATTGGCAGAGGCTAATGAAGCCACGCGAAAAACACCTGAGCAAATGCTGGCGTATCAACAAATGAAAATGGAACTCGATAACTTTCGTCTTGCCCTAGGCTGGTCTTTAGGAGAAGATACAAACAATCATTTTTGTGAAAAGGGATTGCGCTTGGCAAATTCCCTTGATTGGGAGGAGATATCTACTGAAGAAGGATTAAATTGGTTGCAAAAGGGATTATCACTAATTTCAAATGATGATCCTATGTTTGACCTTACTCGTGCCAGAACCATGACGTATCTAGGGCGTTTGTTCGTAAACATGAGTGAGAGCCAGTATGGGATCGACTTATTGGAGAAAAGCCTTGCTATATATCAATCCAATAATCCACAGGATAAAAGTGATTGGGTGAATACGCTCTTGAACTTTGCATATGCTTATATCGACTCTGATTTAGCCAAGGTACGCGCCTACGCCCAGCAGGGCGTGGCAATGGCCCGCTCAATGGGGAAAGTGGGCCATTGGGATCTTGGTTGGGCGCTCTATTGGGATGGGTGCGCGGCATACAGACAAACAGAATACGAGACTGCCAAATCCCAAACACAGGAAGGACTTGCCATTTTCCGACAATTAAGGGACAACATAAGCGTTGCTGGTTTGTTGCAATTACTCGGATGGATTGAAATGGATCAAAAAAATTATGATGCTGCGCGGGCGCATCTGTCTCAAGCTCAAAGCATCTATTCTTCTCTTGGCTTGAAATCGGGCATCATGCTTGTTCTTGGTGATATTGCATCTTTAGACCGCTCAGCAGGACGATTTGACGCGGCTCGAATATGCATAGAAGAAGTGGTGGCTTATGAAAGAGACAGGGGATTGAAAAAGGAAATGATCATCCCTCTTTGGCGTTTAGGAGATGTTTTAGTTATGCTCGGTGAATTCGAGCAAGCGACCAAAGCTCTGCGGGAAAGTTTACAGCTCGTGCAATACTCTGGAGATCCACGCTTTAAAGGATACGGTTTATTTTCTTTAGCCAAAGTTCTCAAACATCAGGGAGACTTTAATAATGCAGCCCGTTTATTGGGAGCGATTGAAGTTGAATCGAGTAAGGATCTCTGGCAACTTTATGCACCCCGCATGGCAGACTACAATCAAAATTTTGAAGCAATCAAAACTGCCTTGGGAGAATCCGCTTTTGCTGCTGCCTATGCAGAAGGTAAAGCAATGACGCTCGAACAAGCTGTTTCGTATGCTTTGGAACTTACCATATGACTTTTGAGCTCAACGCGGCTTGGGTGGAGGGGCAATTAGTCAGGAACAGGTCCTTGCGCTGGCAGAGGAAGTTGTGCAATGAACGCCAGCGTTTCCTAAAGTTTTTTCAACCACTTGAAAAGGAGGTGATGTATGCGCATTGCCATAATTGCACTTGGAAGCCGCGGAGATGTCCAACCCTACATTGCTTTGGGCAAAGGTTTGAAAGAAGCTGGTCACATAGTACGGCTGATCGCCACACAGGATTTTGAATCGCAGGTCAAATCACATGGGCTGGAATTCTGGTCCATACGCGGGAATTCGCAAGAGTCGATTGAAGACAAGGAATGGCGTGATGTTTCGGAGAAGGGGAATCTCATTGTAATTATGAGCCAGTTAATAAAACATGCACTACGCTCATCCATGGAATGGATGGAGGACGCACTCATCGCCTGTCAGGGAATGGATTTGCTGATCTCAGGCAGTGTGGGCTTGTCCATTGCCATCTCGCTTGCCGAGAAATACCATCTCCCGCTGCTTCAAGCACATTTATTTCCGATCACACCTACAAAAACTTTTCCCAGCCTTGTCTTCCCCCAAACTCTTCCCAATTTTGGAGGCACGTTCAATCTCATATCACATCAACTTATTTATCAGATGATGATACAGGCAAGTCGCCCGATGTTAAATCAGGCGCGACAAAAAGTACTTGGACTGCCCCGCGCTTCACTCTTCGACCCGACTCCTGCCTGCCTTTCAAAGGGGTTTCCCATGTTGTATGGATTCAGCCCATCGGTGATCCCCGCGCCAGCAGATTGGGGCGCGGATAATCACGTCACCGGGTATTGGTTCCTGGATTCAGACGCCAATTGGACGCCTCCTTCAGCCCTACTGGATTTCCTGCAAGATGGTCCCCCGCCGATATACATTGGGTTTGGCAGCATGAGCAGCCGCAACCCACAAGAGACTGCGGATCTGGTCATCGAAGCGATCAAGAAAACGAAACAACGTGCGCTTTTGTATTCGGGTTGGGGCGGGTTACACAAAGAAAACCTGCCCGACTCAGTGTTGATGATCGACTCAACTCCGCATGACTGGCTTTTTCCGCGCGTCGCGGCGGTTGTACATCACGGTGGCGCCGGGACAACTGCTGCTGGACTGAGAGCAGGAGTGCCATCCATTGTGATCCCGTTCCTCATTGACCAGCCCTTTTGGGGCAAGCGTGTTCACGAACTCGGCGTTGGTCCCGCGCCGATCCCGCGTTCAAAATTAACCGTTGACCGACTCGCGCATGCCATTCATGAAGCGGTCACGAATAAAGCCATGCGTCAACGCGCCGCCGACTTGGGTGCGAAAATCCAAGCCGAAGATGGAATCGCAAACGCGGTGAAGATCATTGAGGGGATTAAATCGTGAGGCAAAAAAGCTGGCGCCAACTATACAACCAATCCGATCAATTGGCAACAAAAAGCGCTCCCGCCGTTCATTGGCAAAGGAGAACTTTATCGATTTCCTTACAATGCTACGGGACATATATCCACATGCAGAAACTGCTGATATTCTTCTTGAGTCAAAGAGCGTGTGACGCGGGATTTTTCTAATGCAATCACATCCTCAATTTGCAAATAGAAAAAAGAGTTGCCAGTATGACATCGATTTATCCAGACTTGCGACTTGAACGGGATAGTCCTGCGCAAGCAGCATGTGGTTTGTTGCAATTGGATGATTGATTTAGAATCCACACCAATACCTTGATGGTGTTTGAACGGATAGAAATCTTCACTCAGCAAAAAAATCTTTATATTAGAATTTCTTGCAACGAGTCACGGGGAATTAATTGAAAAATAATCTGATGAAGCGATTTAGCCAAATAGAATCACCAACGGTTTTCAACCCTGTTTGACAGAAATAAACAAAGCATGTAGACTTTGCCTTGCCCTGATGTGAGAAATTCCCATTGGGACGATTCTATCTATTAGCCGCCCCTTTCCGGAAGGAAAGGGGCTTTTTGTATTAATTTGATAAGTAAAAACTGGAGCTATATGTCAGGTAAAAATCATGCACGAATCATCTTGTTCTAAAAAGTATGAATAATTTCGTCAAAAAAATTTACAGACCGATCATATTTAATTGCGTGACTGAGTAACACATCGCACACACACGAAGAGGAATAATGAAAATCAAAGAAAATCTTTCGACCGAACTAAAAATCGAAGAGTTTGCCAAAGAGTTGGGGCTGCAGCTGCGTCTCCTCTTTTTGGAGAAGAAATCCAAAGAACAGGATTCTCTCGATGAGGTTGTAAAACCTGTGACCGCGCCCCAAATATCTAAAAATTTCAAGGTGAAAGAATGAGCGATATCCATGAATTTTCAAACCCCCAGAATATTACCCCCGACTTGGTCATGCAATATCTGGCCAAAATCGCAAAAGACAATCCTGAGCCGGAAACAAACCGCGCTGTGATCTATGTTCGAAAATCACGTGTGATCACAGGCGTCTCATATTATTCGCCGGAGCTCCAGGAAAAAGATTGCCGCGATCTCGCCACTAGAAATAATTTCGAAGTTCAAAAAGTGGTCACTGATCTGGACCGCTCAGGAAAAAATTCTGACAGACCCGGTCTGCAGGAAATTTTACGGATGTCGAGAAATCGTGAAATTGATTATGTGCTGGTCCAGTACATTGACCGGAATTATCGCAACGGTCTCAGTATGCTTAAGTTTTATGAAAAGTTAAGAGAGTACGGAGTGTCCATCTTATCTGTCCATGAAAATATTAATACCCGTGATTTTAATGGACGGTTTATGCTGTTCCTGTATTCCATCATGGCAGAATGGCCAATTCACTTGACATCGGAACGCGCGCGAGCAACCGCCGAAAACTTAATGGAAAAAGGCCGTCACCATGGCGCTTACAGGCTGGGCTACTGCAACGGGTTATGCTCCAATTGCAAAGATCCGAATGGAGAGGGCTATTGTCCATTGTTTGGCGGTCATGACCGTATAGAAAGCGAACGTGGGCGTGTCCAGGTTCCACATCCCATTGAAAAGCATGCGGTTGTATTAATTGCCAATTTATATAATTCCAGGTGGAGTTCCAGGGAAATCACGAGATATTTAAATGACAATCTTTTTTCGGTTGACGGGAAGGATATTAAATTTAGAACAAAGGGGATTGCCGGTTACAAAGAACCTGGAAAATTCTCTTCCGAAAGTGTTTTAGACATCGTTCGAAGTCCATTCCATGTTGGCGTAGTGGCACATTACCCCACTGCCAAATTAAATTTACAGGACGATATCGAGAATCCCAAAAGATACAAGATAACCGTCAAAAATCGCCGCATCCCCGAAAAAACCTATACTGGCAATCATCAAGCGCTATATCCCTACGAACTTTGGGAACAAAACCAATCCATTCGAACTTCGAAGAAAAAGGTACCCACCAATTCCAGCAAGTCAAGCCGTACTTATCTGCTGCGAGGCATTGCTCAATGCTGGGAGTGCCTGCCATACACAAAGTCAGACAGGACGGTTTCATTGCGCGGTTCTATTAATGGTTCTGGGAACGCGATTTACCGCTGTGCCAGTTTGCATGGCCGCGAAAAAGACAGGGAGTCTAAATTACATCTGACACAGTTCAATCTGATTGCCCAATCTGATGAGCACGCGCCAAATCTGCGGGCGCTTCATCCCAAGCCAGTTCTTCCCGCAAACCTTTTGGAAAAACAAGTGGAAGACCTGATCTTAAACATGAGAATCCCAGAAGAATGGTTCGAGATAATACTGGCGTACGTGGCTTCTGATGAAGGATTAAGCGAATACAAAAGAAAAAAATACAACTTAAGCACAGAGTTTAAAAAATTCAAGGATCTATATTCTCATGGCGATATAGATACAGCCGAGTACACCGCAAAGAAAATGCAAATATCAACAGAGCTGGCCAACTTACAACCCAGTTCAAATCCTGACCTGCATCATATTATCCCAGTCATAAAAGATTTTCCTGCGCTATGGCAAATGTTGTCACAGGAAGGAAAGCATGTTTTATTACGCGTCATATTTGAGCGCATTTACTTTGATGGAAATGGCCGGATACGTGAAATTAGAGCACATGCCCCCTTCGATGCCATACTCAATTTACATACAGACTTTGAATAACAAAAAAACGAATTACTTGTCAAAATATTTTTCGAGCAGAACCATGATCGCATCTGAAACTTTTCTGCGGGTTTTTGGGTCGGATATTTTGGCGATTTTCAAAGCCACATCCACAGATTCAATCGGAAGTTTTCCGGGTGTGTCTATGGAAACATCAAAGACTTGCAGTCTTGGCCACAAGGCTAATTCGAGAAATTCGTTTGGATTCACTTCAAAATGATTCGCCAGGTAAACGCAGGTTGTCAAACTTGGGCGCTGGCCGGAAACAATCCGCTGTATGGAAGCATTATCCAACCCGGCACGCAGGCTTGCTTCCCGATAGTTTTCATTTTTTTCTTCAAGCAATTGGTGAACTCGATCAATCAACCGCTGTGGTTTATACGCTTTTTTATATGCGCTTTTTAATCTCTTGGCAAGAGGCTCTTGCTCGATCATGTTAACTCCATCGTTTCAATGGGATAGAATACTTTAAATATTATAACTTATGAAACAAAAGGAGCTTTGAAATGCATGAATCAACAGGTACTGAAATGTTGAGGGCGGTAGGATATCGACGGGTTTCCATGCGTGAACAGGTGGATGGCTTTAGCCTGGACGCACAGGAGAACAGCATAACAAAATACGCAAGGGAACAGGGTTGGAAATTGATCACCATTTATCAGGACGCAGGCATCTCAGCCAAGAAGGGAAGTCATCGCCCGGCATTTGAAAATCTACTGGCGGATGCGAAGTTGAAAAAATTTGATGTGGTTGTCGTTGATAAGGTGGACCGCTTCTATCGTCACCTGGGCGGACTGCTAACCACCCTCGACCAATTAAATGGCTGCGACGTCTCCTTTGTCTCAGTGCAGGAGCGGATTGATTTTACAAGTCCCTGGGGAAAGTTAATGTTGTCCGTACTTGGCACGCTGGCAGAAATATATCTTGATAATCTTCGGCAGGAAGTTCGTAAGGGAAAAAAGCAGCGCGCCCGACAAGGACTGTGGCTCGGAGGGACGCCATTTGGCTATTGCAATGGACTTTGCTCCAAGTGCACGGATCCAAACGGACAGGGGTATTGCCCGGATTTCGGTCAGCCCGATAAAGGGGATGGAAAAGTACTTATTCCTCACCCAGTGGAGAGCAAAGTGGTTTTCCAGGCTTTTGAATGGTACACATCTGAAGGATATAGTTTCCGTTCAATTGCTGATAATTTAAATAAATTGGAAATTCAATTCCCAAATAACCAAAGTGTGCCTGCCCGTCAAAAGGGTTTGCCCGGAAGATCCAAGCCCCATTCCTTCAATCGCGATGTAGTTCGAGATTTATTAGGACGAATGGCATATGCCGGGAAATTAACTTATCAGGGCGTGGATAAGGATGGAAAACACCAAAAACGAAAAAAACCGTTGGAGATTTTCGATGCCACACATCAGGCAATCATAAACATGGAGATGTTTGAGAAAGCAAAAGAAATACGCGAAACAAGATATAAGAATTGTTTCAGCCGCCATGGCCGTCCTGTGCGAGTTTATATACTTACCGGTATTCTTCGCTGCGGGTATTGCGGGGGAAGTATGAGAGGTGTTTCCAATGCCACCAAACGTTATTATGTAGATGGAAACCAAAGAGATAAATCCTGTCATTGCACCCAAAAAACAATTTACGCTGAAGAAATCGAAAAGCAATTTACTGACTGGATTGGATCCATATTTGAAAGTACAAGTCTTGAAGAAGATATTCAAAATGAAACTGTGGTAAAAATTCAGGAAGGTCGACTCAATCGCTCGAAGGATTTATTTTTACTTGGTGAAATTGACTATCATTCCTTCACTGCCGAAAGAAAACGTTCCGATGATATAAACGAAGCCTTGCGCGCTACGGAAACGCATAGTAGAATTCAATTCATACAAGAAAGTAAATCCCAGTTATTTGAATGGGATCATCTTTCACAACTTAAACGCAAAAGGCTGCTGCAATCACTAGTTGCAACAGCCTACGTGCGAGAAAGCGCATTCGTGGCGTGTCAGCCGACTTTTGCGTTTCAACCTATAGTGGTCCCGCAGTCACAAGGACTGCGGGCGTGTAACAGCGGGGAGGGCGGGATTCGAACCCGCGACCGGTTTTAAAGCCGGCACTCACTTAGCAGGCGAGCCCATTCAGCCACTCTGGCACCTCCCCATTTTTTTGTAGTAGCGACTTTTATCATTCGGCTTGTCGCACATGGACAGTTGCTAAAGCTGTCACTACGGATTAAATCAGCCTGGCGGAGGGGGTGGGATTCGAACCCACGTTGGTGTGACCCAAACATGTTTTCAAGACATGCGCCTTCAGCCGCTCGGCCACCCCTCCAGGCGAAAGCGATTTTACCACAGGCCTCTTCCAATTGACGTGCATATTGAATATTTTCTGCCCCTATGCCTGTTTTTCCTGAGCATAAATTGAGATCAGCCCGCGATCTTTTGCAGAGCTTCACCAAGCCTTGCCACTTCTTCGAGCGTGTTGTAATGCGCCGCGCCAACGCGCAGCATGCCGCCGTTATCTTCGAGGCCTAAACGTTCAGTTATATTGATGGCGTAATAATTTCCATCCCAGACATAGATTCCTTCCCGGGCTAATTTTTCAGCAATAACCCGCGGATGCATATCCTTTAATCGGAAAGAGAATGTTGCCACGCGGTCTTCGAGGCGACGGACATCAGTCAGGCCGTATATCCGTAGCCCGGGAACAGCTTCCAGCGTGGAAAGAAGCGCGCGTCCAAGTTCAAATTCGTAGGCGCGGATAGCGGTCATTCCTTTTTTCAGTTCCAGTCTGCGGCCTTGATAGCCTTCTTCTTTTAATCCTTCAGTGTAGCTTTCGCCAAACTCCTTGCCGATCCATTCAAAATATTCGATGGCGCCAAGCACGCCCGCGATGCCTTCGTGGTTTTGTGTGCCGGTCTCGAATTTGCCCGGCAGGCTGTTCGTCGCGGGTCGGACTTTGTATGCAAATAATTTTTCAAGCAGATCTTGTTTGCCGTATAAAATTCCCGCATGTGTTCCGAAAAATTTATAGGCGGATGAAATCAGAAAATCGCAATCCAGTTTTTGCACATCGATCGGGCCGTGCGGCGCGTATTGAACGGCGTCAACATAAACCAGTGCGCCAGCAGCGTGCGCCATTTTGATGATCTTCTCGATCGGGTTGATGGTGCCAAGTGAATTGGATGCATAGCCCACTGCCAGCAGGCGCGGTTTTTTATCCAAAGCTTTTTGCAAGTCATCCAGTTTCAATGTGCCATCTTCCACGTCAAAATCCACCCAGTTGACTTTGACGCCTTTATCCTGCGCGGCCAAAACCCAGGGAGTTACGTTGGCATCATGGTCGAGGCGGGTCACTACGATCTCATCGCCTTCATTCCAATCACGTGAAATGGAACGGCTCATGTGCAACGTGAGCGTGGTCATGTTGTTGCCGAAGACGATCTCCTCCGCGCTGGAGGCATTATAGAAATCAGCCATCGCGCGATGGGCTTCATCCAGTACGGCATCCGATGCGATGCTGGTAGCAAATGCGCCCTCATGATTTGCATTGCTTTCGATCAAATATTTGTTGATGCGGTCAAGTGATTGTTTTGCAATTTGTGTTCCGCCGGGATTGTCAAAAAAAACATCAGGACGATTCAATGCGGGGAATTGCTTGCGGATCAGGTTAAGGTCGAGGGACATGGAAAACTCCTTTGTTGAAATTCATGCCAAGCGATTGTATACTAAAATTGTACCCTACTCAAAAGGAGACAATTTGTTTAACAGGATCTTACCGACTTTTCCGCTGCTTATTATTCGTTGGCGCGGCGTTCTGCTTCTAAAAATTCCGCGGGCGTATTTAGATTCCAAAAACATAAACCTGACGGGTTCAATGATTTAATTTCATCAGGATTCGAAATCTGTACATTAACTTTTTGAAACCATGAGATGACCTTCCATTGATCCGCGGCAATTGCTGATTCGATCGCGGGCAGACAACTTTCGCGGCGATATAATGCGTGGAATGGTTCATAGCCTTCGTCAGTTTTTGCGATGACGACATCCGCATCTTTCTCGAGCATGAGGCTGTGCGCGCCTTCGAAGAATTTTGCGCTGGCGAAGGGCATGTCGCAAGCCACCACCGCCACTAGTGGATGTGTGGCAGACGCGATAGCAGTGTAGAGTCCGCCTAAAGCGCCGCGCCCAGGCTTGAGGTCAGCTACGAGGCGGAGATTAAGGAAAGCATATTCAGCGGGACGATTCGTGGTTACAATCAATTCATCCGCAATTGGAGTCAACCGCTCGATCACGCGTTGAATGAGCGGACGTCCAAGAAAAAGTTTCAAGGCTTTATCTTCGCCCATGCGTGAGGATGCGCCGCCCGCTTGAATGACTACAGTTATCATGGATATATTATAGATGAGTTCGCTGGCAAATGTATTGGATGATTTGACCGTTGAGGGTGAGCTGTATGAATCTCTTTCTGATAAAGAGGTGCGTTGCTATGCATGCGGACATCGCTGCCTGATACGTGAGGGCAAACGCGGAATTTGTCAGGTGAGATTCAATTTGGATGGAAAATTACGCGTGCCCTGGGGATATGTAGCCGCTTTGCAAAGTGATCCAATCGAGAAGAAACCTTTTTCACATGTGCTGCCCGGCTCGAATGCGTTGACGTTCGGAATGTTGGGCTGCGATTATCATTGCCCTTATTGCCAAAATTTTATAACCTCGCAGGCTTTACGTGACCCGGCTTCTGACATTGCGGGGCAGTTCGTTAGAAAGATAACGCCTGCTCAAATATTCGAACATGCAAAAAGAACGAACGCGAAAGTTGTTGTCTCTTCATATAATGAGCCGCTCATTACAAGTGAGTGGGCGGTTGAGATTTTCAAAGAGGCAAAAGAAAATGGACTGCTGTGTGCGTATGTGTCCAATGGAAATAATACTCAAGAAGTGATGGAATATATACGCCCGTATATTGATGCATATAAGATCGACTTGAAATGTATGAGCGAAAAAAACTATCGCACTCTCGGCGGGACATTGCAAAACACGTTGGATGGAATCAAACGCGCGCGCGACCTTGGGTTATGGGTGGAAGTGGTTACTCTGGTGATTCCTGGTTTCAATGATTCAAACGAAGAGCTATGGGATGCGGCGCGATTCCTTGCAAATTTATCTTTGGATATTCCCTGGCATGTGACGGCTTTCCATAAAGACTACAAGATGACCGCGCCTGATAATACTGACTCTAAAACATTGATCCGCGCGGCTGAGATCGGGCGTGAAGCGGGCTTGAGATATGTATACGCAGGAAATTTGCCGGGCAATGTCGGAGAGTATGAAACTACTCATTGCCCACAGTGCAACTGTCAGCTTGTGAAACGAAGCGGATATAGCATCCAGCAATATGAAATAACAGGCGCGGGGGAATGCCCAAAGTGCGGAGAAAAGATCGCGGGGCTGTGGCATCCGCAAGCCGCGCAGGTTTTGTTGAATCAGCCGGGGCGGCCTGTGTCTTTGTAACAGAAGCAAATTGACAATTTTATCTTTTCCCTTTTGTTGTATAATCTGCACTTGTCGGGAGGCATGAGGAGAATTATCTTTCCTCTATCCTCCATAACCCACTATTTCTCTAAGGAGGAGAAACGTGAAAAAAAACCTATCTGTTCTACTTTCGCTGGTAGTATTTGCGAGCATTTTGCTCGCGGCTTGCGGCGGCGGTACTGTCGCCACCGAAGCGCCCGTCGTTACCGAAGCGCCTGTTGTTGCAACTGAAGCTCCTGCGGCAACTGAAGCACCTGCTGCTTGCGCACCTGCCGGCACTGAACCAATTGCCTTCCCTGATGGTGGAAAATCCGTTACGGGAGCCTGGTCTCAAGAACCGGATAACATCGTTCCCTTTTATACCCAGATGTCCTATGCTGTTTGGATTGCCCAGCTTACACTGGTCGGCCTCGCTGAATGGGATGATCAGGGCAACTTTGTGGCTGAACTCGCGGCGGATTTACCGACTGCTGATAACGGTGGCGTTTCTGCCGATGGCCTGACCATCACCTGGAAACTCCAACCCTGCCTCTTCTGGTCTGATGGCGAGCCTCTCACATCGGCTGATGTTAAGTTCACCTGGGAATCTGTTGTAAATCCCGCCAATGCACCACTTAGCCGTGTTGGTTATGAGAAGATTACAAGTATCGATACACCTGATGATCAGACCGTCGTACTTCATTTCTCCGAACTGTATCCTGGTTGGCAGACCCTCTTCACACAGGGCCCAAATAATCAGGGATCCATCTTGCCCAAGCACATTCTCGATGGACAAACTGGTTTGGAAAGCAATGCGTTCATTCACAATCCGAATATTGGATCTGGTCCGTTCGTGATAGTTGATTGGGTGGCTGGCGATCACATGACCTTGCTCCCCAACCCGAACTTCCACAGTGGCCGAGCCAAACTTGACCAGGTTCAGATCAAGTTCGTTCCCGATCCTGAAACCGCCCTCGCCGCCCTGCAAACTGGTGACGTGGATTGGTATCCTGATTTCTCTGAAGGCGATATCGAAACTGTCTCCGCCCTCGAACCCGCTATTCACCTTTATGTAAAACCAGGTTCAGATTTTGAGCACTACTTCTTCAACCTCGGCACCACCGCTGGTGTGGATGGCAAAGGTATCAGTGATGTAGATGGCTTCTGCCCGTTCAAGGATATTAATGTCCGCAAGGCCATTACCCTTGGCATCAACCGCCAGGCGTTTGTTGATAGCCTGCTTTCCGGCAAGACCACCGTTCCCGCTACCCAATGGCCGAACTCTGGTTGGACTAACAGCAGCCTGACCGCCGATGCTTACAACCCCGAAGAAGCCGCGAAATTGCTTGACGCTGCCGGCTACAAAGTTGGCGCTGATGGCATCCGCGTAGGCGACTGCAATGGCACCAAGACCAAACTATCCTTCAATTTTGAGACAACCACCAAACAGATCCGTGTAGATATTGCCCTGGCTGTTCAGTCTGACTTGGGCAAGATCGGTATTGAATTCAAGCCGATCCACACCCCGGCTGGCACTTTCTTCGCAGGTTACACAGATGGTGGCAATATGCCGCTGGGTAAGTATGATATGGCTGGTTACACCACTGGTTTCTACCCTGATCCAATGACCGGTGTGCTTGACAGCTTTGCCTGTGATACCATCCCGAATAAGGATAAGCCAAGCGGTACCAACAACTACCACCTTTGCGATCCTAAACTGGATGTGCTGTTGGCCGCAGTGAACGCTTCTGCCGATCCCGCCATCCGAAAGACCGCGCTGGATGCTCTGCAACAGTACATCTTCGATCAGTACTATGTGATCATGGCGTACGCTCGTGCCAATGTGTACGGCATGGTTGACCGCTTTGTACCCGCTCCCTTCGGTTTCTTCAGCAACTTGAACTGGAACGCCGAACTTTGGGATGTTAAGTAAGCCATAAGTCTCTATCAAAATATGAGAGGCAGGAAATTTCCTGCCTCTCATACTATAACCTGATCAGCTTTTTCACAGGAGGCCTTCCATGTGGTCTTATATTGCGAGACGATCCATTCAGGCTCTTTTCACGCTTTTGATCATTACGGTTTTATGTTTTATCCTTACACGTCTTTCCGCTGACCCGCTTGCGCAATATGCAACCAACCCGAACATGAGCGCGGCAGATAAAGAAGCGCTGCGTGAACGTCTGGGATTAAATCAACCGATGCCCGTGCAATACTTTAAATGGCTGGGTTTGGCTGTTCAGGGTGATCTGGGTATTTCCTTCTTTTCAAAACAACCTGTCTTGTTGATGATCTCACAGCGCCTGCCAAATACTCTGAAATTGATGATCACTGCTGAGATTATCACGATACTACTCTCTTTATTTCTCGGTATCATAGCTGCGGTTAAACAATACTCTCTGATCGATAATGTCATTACAACCTTCTCTTTTATCGGGTATTCAATGCCGATTTTTTTCATTGCGCTAGGCGCAATGCTTATCTTTGCTGTTAAATTTAAAGCATGGGGATTTCCATATCTAACCACCGGGGCGGATATCTGGGATCAAAAAGATCCCACGCAATATCTAAAACACATGATCCTGCCCGTTTCCTGTCTGGTAATTATCAGCACTGCGGGATATGCGCGTTTCATTCGGACCAGCATCCTCGAAGTTCTTGGACAGGATTACGTCCGCACGGCGCGCGCCAAAGGCCTCAGCAATCGTGTCGTGCTTTATAAACATGCCTTGCGAAACGCAGCACTTCCGCTCGTAACGATCATCGGTTTGGATATTCCATATTTATTAGGTGGAGCCCTGGTAACCGAATCGGTTTACGCCTGGCCGGGCATGGGACGCTTATTCTGGGAGTATGCTCAACGCGGCGATTTTCCGGTCGTGCTCGGTGTCTTATTGATCATCTCAACTGCTGTTGTGGTCTTCACAATCATTACTGATGTCGTGTACACATTCGTTGATCCTCGCATTCGTTTAACCTAATATCCGGAGTCTGATATGTCTTCTGAATCCGCTACTTCTGATACAACTACCATTAGCTCCGTTCTTACGCCTCAACAATTGATATGGAGGCGCTTCCGCAAACATCATTTGGCGATTTGGGGCATCGTTGGGTTTGCGCTGTTATTGATCTTTATTATTGTTGGCTCCATTCTGATCAGTGATAAAAAAGCCAATGAAGTCGATCTTAAAGCGCGCTTAAGTCCCCCCTCTCAAACACATTGGATGGGTACCGACAGCACTGGCCGTGACATTTTCGCCCGCATGATCCACGGCGGCCAAATTTCCTTGATCGTCGGCTTTTTGGCAGTTATATTCTCCGTAAGCTTGGGAGCAGTTGTGGGGGGCGCAGCCGCCTATTATGGCGGATGGGTGGATATTATCTTAATGCGCTTTACCGAAGCAATGCTTTCCATTCCTTCTTTATTTCTCTTGATCGTATTGGGTAAATATCTCGGCAGGGATGTGCAAACCATCATAGTATTTGGGCGAAGTTTTAGCGGAAGTGTCGGTATCGTGATCGTTGTGATCGGCGTCACCTCGTGGATGTATCTGGCGCGTATCGTGCGCGCCAACGTACTTTCCTTGAAGGAAATGGATTACATTTCTGCATCGAGATCTTTGGGTGCAAGCGATATGCGGATTTTCTTCCGTCATCTCATCCCCAACACAATGGGCGCGATCATCGTTTCATCTACACTGGGGTTGGCAGGCGCGATCCTGAATGAGGCGTATGTATCTTTTCTGGGATTGGGCGTACAACCCCCCACCGCTTCATGGGGAAACATGCTCACCAGCGCGCAATCCTTCATTCAGCGTGGAGCATGGTGGATGTGGGTTTTCCCAAGTCTTTTCATCATCATAACGATCTTATGTATCAACTTGATCGGCGACGGTTTACGCGATGCTTTCGATCCGCGTAGTAATCGAAATATCTAAAAAAATTCCGCCAACTGAAAATTGCCAGTTAAAGATAAACATAAAAGTGCTCGAGTGAGATTTTCTCACTCGAGCACTTTTTGTGTCAGAGAAACCAGAAGTGACTCCATCGGTTTGAATCGAGTAAACTATCTAAACTAAAAAGAGGCCAAATGAAAAATATAATAACATCAAAAATATTTCTTGCCTGCCTATTAATATTCTCCGCGATCGCAGCCTGCAATCAGTTTACCGCAGTTCCAAATTCCAGCTCACAACCGCTAGCGAGTGAAACACCAGCGAGCGGATCGACAGCGAATACAGCAGTCCCTACGGTCGTCCCTGTGGAAACAGCCGTGGAGGTAAGCGCCGGCTCATCCGGGTTGGGGGATTCACTCTATCCTGGTTTTGGCAACGGCGGCTATGACACGCTGCGTTACACGCTGGACATTGCAGTTAACGATGTTGCTACAAGCGACCTGACCGCCATTGTAACCATCGAAGCCAACGCGACTCAAAACCTGGGCAGTTTCAATCTGGATTTCAATGGCTTTGAGATCTCCGAATTAACAGTCAATGGTGAACCTGCTGAGTTTTCACGCAAGGGATTGGAGCTAACGATCATTCCATTCAAACCGCTTATTGAAAAAGAGTCGTTTACGGTTGTTATAAAATACAGCGGCTCACCGGAAGAAATGCAATCTGTGGCATTGCCAGTTCAAACGGGTTGGGTGAAGGCGGTGGGCAGAAGTTTTGTTATGAGCGAACCGGACGGCTCCGCAAGTTTTTATCCCGTCAACGATCATCCGCTGGATAAGGCATTCTATACATTTCGCGTGACTGTTCCAAAACCGTATGAAGTTGCGGCCAATGGCCAGTTGACCGAGACCATAGAAAATGGCGACACAACGACCTATCTCTTTGAATTGCGCGACCCCATGGCAAGCTATCTCGCCACGATCAACATTGACAAGTTTGAAATTGAAACCATGGAATCCAAAACCGGGATCCCGATCCGAAATTATTATTCGACCAGCCTGTCTAAAAGTTATCGCGAGCCGTTTGCCCGGCAGGGTGAAATGATCGATTATTTCAGCGAGCTTTATGGCCCCTATCCCTTTGAAGTGTACGGCTCGATGATGATGGATACCGAATTTGGCTCGGCGCTTGAAAACCAAACCCTCTCCATTTATGGCACCGACATGATCAATTTTGATGATATGGAAGAGACAGAAAGAACCGTGGCTCATGAACTGGCTCACCAATGGTTTGGCGATAGCGTCAGTGTGGCCGATTGGAACGAGATTTGGCTCAATGAGGGATTCGCAACCTATTCTGAAGGCTTATGGATCGAGCACATCAGCGGACGTGATGCGCTCGACAAGTGGATAAAATTAATTTATGCAGATGTAGCCAACTCCCCGGAATATTATCCCCCGCCAGGCAACCCGCCTGCAGATGATCTCTTCAACGGCGGCGTGTATGAACGGGGCGGCCTGACCCTCCATGCACTGCGGCTTGATGTTGGCGATGAAATTTTCTTTAAAATTATGAAGACATATTATGACCGTTATAAAGGCGGCAATGTCATAACTGATGATTTTCTCAGCGTAGCCAATGAAGTGAGTGGAAAAGATCTGACAAATCTTTTAGATGACTGGTTATACAGCGAGCAACTTCCGTCCATACTAGAGTTGGGACTGGGCGCAAAGTAAAAGAATTTGATATAAAAAACTTCCGCAGAAAAGACCCTGTGGAAGTTTTCATTTAATTGTCACGATAAATTATTCGTCTACAAACCAGCGATTGCGACCATTTTTTTTCGCTTCGTACATGGCGTTGTCGGCGCGGTTAAGCAGCGTGTCCCAGGTTTCCACGCCACTTCGAAATTGAGCGATGCCGATGCTCACGGTAACGGTTATTGAATGTCCCTGAATGTGGGATGTAGTCTCACTGATCTGCTTGCATAAACGGGAGGCCTGTTTGGTGGCGGCAGTCAGATCTGAGCTCGGCAAAAGGATAAGAAATTCTTCGCCGCCATACCTCCCCGCTAAATCAGGTTGGCGGGTATGATCGCGTAAATTGTATGCAACCTGTCTTAAGACTTCATCCCCCACCAAATGTCCATAAGTATCGTTGACGCTTTTAAAATGATCAATGTCCAGAACAGAAATTGTAAGCAGGGTATTGTATCTCTCGGCGCGCAGCACTTCATCCTGAAGTTCCCGTACGATCATGCGTCGGTTGAGCAGGAAGGTCAACGGATCGATCTGTGCCACTTCCTTGGCCTGCACCATGACTGATTCCATCTCGACCTGTTTATTGCGGGCTATTTTTTTTGTAAAATCACTTTCTATCTGAAAAAGTTTTACACGCCTGCCCAGTCGCTCGACAATTTCCTGAAAATCAGAAACTGTTTCGACCTTTTCTGCGATAAAGAGTATGCGTTCGTCTTGCAGTGGGATCAACATACAAGTGCAATATTGCGGTTGTTCTTCTCCATTCTGTGCCAGCCCTGCGTTCCAATGCTCGCGCACCTTTGAATTTAGGTTCATAAGGAATTGATGTTTATCAGGGGTGGGGAAGAAATCCTCCATTTTAGTTGCCGAAGGAAATATTTGTTTACAAGCTTCAAAAGCGCCATTCCAGGAAATCAGAGTGCCATCGCATTCCATCAGAACTACCATGGCGCGGATATTTTCTAATAGTTCCCCAACGTAACTTGGAGAGATCACTTGCTCCAATTTTTCCATAACACCATTTTAGCTCATTCAGCGGGAATTTCCATCTTTCTTACAATTTTAACAGCATAAAACTAGCGCGGGCCTTTTCTGCCAAATTGACGTTCCAAATTATCCACAGACAAATGGATCATCGTCGGTCTGCCATGCGGACAAGTGCGCGGAGAATTACACGCTTCGAGATCATTCAACAACGCGCGCTGTTCCTCGCTCGTTAGTGTCTGCCCGCCTTTAACAGCCAACCGCTTGCAGACGCGCGCCGCGAGTTTCGCCTCGACTTCAGCCTGCAATGGTGCCTCATCCTCTTCAAAATCTTCCACCAATGCACGCAAGGCTGACGACGGATCACCGCCTGCAAATAATACTGGCATGGCGCGTACTTGAAATGTATTCGCGCCAAATTCTTCCACTTCAAAACCAAAGTGATTCAAGAATGGCAACTGAGATGTCAACATCTTCGCAGATTGTGGAGGCAGAGTCACAACTTCGGGAGTGAGCAATGATTGTGATGGAATACTCTTCTGGTCATGCTGTGCCATCAACTTTTCGAACAAAACGCGTTCATGTGCCGCATGTTGGTCAATGAGATATAAGCCGTCTGGTCCCTCGGCGATGATATAAGTTGATCCAATTTGACCGATGAGCCTTAATAAAGGAACACTGGCGAATGTTGCAGGTTGCAAGTTTGAAGATTCGCTCTCCGCGTTCTGCATTCCGATTTCTTCATTCTGCAACTGATCACTGTTTGCTGATAACTCATTACTTGAATGCGCCGCACTCCAGTCGATCCCCACTTCCCTCCTTTCCATCGAAGCGGAGCGCGCGCCCCATAATTGCGGTGAGACAGACGCCACGGGCGTATATGCCAATAATGCTTTGCGCGCTGAACGTTGCATAAAACTAAAAATCTTATCCTGACTTCTAAACCGCACTTCTGCTTTTGTAGGATGTACATTCACATCCACATCTTCGGGAGCGATCTCCAGAAATAAAGCTGTAAGCGGATAACGCCCCACCATCAATAAGGTGTGATACGCCTGCAAGAGGGCCGTGGTCAAAGAGAATTCCTGCACCCAGCGCCCGTTGACAAAGAATGTAATTTCTTTTCGATTGGAGCGTGTCAATGATGTGGGGCTGATGAATCCTGTCAGAGATAAACCCTCCTCGATCGCCATTACTTCGAGCATTTGTTTTGCCACATCCACGCCATAAAGCGCGGCGAGTATGGAGCGCCTGTCGCCGTCGCCCGCGGTTTGCAAAGTGGATTGATTGCCATCGGTCACTTTGAAGCGCACATTCGGATAAGCCAGCGCATAGCGTGTGATCAAGGAATCGATCGCGCGTCTTTCGGTGACATCTGTTTTCAAGAATTTCAAACGCGCAGGTACATTGTAAAATAAATTTTCCACGCGCAGAACTGTGCCGATGGGTGCACCAATTTTTTCAACTTTACCAGAAACGCCGCCATCTATTTTTAGGCGCGCGCCTTCTTTTGCGGATTCAATGCGCGAGGTGATGGTCATCTGTGAAACGGATCCGATCGAAGCGAGAGCTTCACCTCGGAAGCCCAATGTCGAAATATGGAACAAATCATCGGACTGAATCAGTTTCGAGGTCGCGTGACGGGCAGCGGCCAACTCCAATTCGTTCGCTGGAATCCCATGTCCATCATCCGCCACTTCGATCAGAATCCTGCCTGCATCCACAATTGAAATTGAAATATTTTTCGCGCCGGCATCCAGTGCGTTTTCAGTTAATTCTTTCACGACAGAAGCGGGGCGTTCAACAACCTCGCCCGCCGCGATTTGCGAAGAGACCTCGGAAGATAAAAGACGAATAGGCATTGGCAGATTATACCCATGACGCCCGCAAATTGCATTTCAATTTGCGGGCAGGGTATTATATAATCACCCAATGCGATTCACAACTATTTTCTTCGATCTTGACGATACACTTTATCCATCGAATGCGGGATTATGGAAGGCCATCAAAAACCGCATGAGCGATTATATGCGCGAGCGTATGGGTATTCCCGAAAAAGATATTGGGCCTTTGCGTGAAAAATATTATTTGCAATACGGCACGACCATGCGCGGCTTGCAGAAACATCATGAAATTAATGCGGATGATTTTCTGGCATATGTACATGATCTGCGTCTGGAAGATTATCTGACTCCTGATCCACAGCAACGCTCGATTATCGCATCACTCCCAACCCACAACCTGATCTTTACCAACGCTGACATTCCCCATGCTGAGAGAGTGCTCGCCGCGCTCAACCTGCGTGATCTATTCTCCACCATTGTGGATGTGAACAGTGTCGCGCCATATTGCAAGCCCATGCCTGAGTCATTTGAGATCGCCATGAAAATTGCGGATGAGAGCGACCCGTCGCGCTGTGTGATGATCGATGACCTCAAACGCACCACGCGCGCCGCACAGGAAGCGGGCATGTTCAGTATTTTATTTGGCGCGACAGCCGTCGACGAAGACGCCAGCGCAAGCCTTTCAGACTGGGGCGGCTTGGTGAATATTCTGGCGGCGCAATAATCATGGAAGCAAACAAAGCTGTGATCGGCGCTCTGCTCTTTATCATCCTCGTCATCGGCGCGAACTTTGTCATGTACGCCATTGCGCGCGGCGCGGCAAAATCGGATCAGAAAAGCTTTCTGGAAACGATTAGCAAATCCCTGAACACATCCACGCAGAAGAAGGATAATTCGATGGATGAGCTCCGTAAAAAAATTGAGGAATTGGAAAAGAAAGACCCTAAAGGTTTTTGAAACCTTTAGGGTCTCGTATTCTTATACAAATCGTACAAAGGATTCAGCAAATATTAATCCCTGAGTGGTATCTTCTTATGATGATAATGCTAAAAACTGGAGGCTATTTTGAATAAAATTTTAAAAACCATTTTAGTGGTACTAGTCGTGACCGTGATCGCGCTCGGTTCATTTGCCGGCGGATTTGCGACCGGGCATCTTCTGCCCATTTCGGGTCTGCCTGGTTTGCAGCGGCCCAGTGTGGAAGCGCCAGCTACAACAGCGTCTGAGCAACTATCAGTCACGCCTGCAGAATTGCAAACTACTTTCGCGCCTTTTTGGGAAGCGTGGAATCTTGTCCACCAGAATTATGTCGAACAGCCATTGGATGATGTGAAGTTAATGCAAGGCGCAATTAACGGAATGATGGGCACGCTTAAAGTTGGGCGCAACTATTTTTATGATCCCAAACAACTCGAAGAATCGAATGCCGCATTGAATGGCAAGGATTACGAGGGTATTGGCGCATACGTTGATACCACTACCGAATACCTGACTGTCATCAGCCCCATCAAAGGCTCACCTGCCGAGAAAGCCGGCCTGCGCTCAGGTGACCAGATCATAGCGATCGATGGCGTGGATATGACCGGCATTTCACCTGAAGAAGCGCGCCAGAAAGTGCTTGGGGCTGACGGCACGGAGGTTACTTTGACGATTCTTCGCAAGGGCACAAAGGTTCCCTTTGATGTAAAGATCACCCGCGCCAAGATCGTCACCCCGCTTGTTGAGTACGAGATGCGCCCCGATGGAATCGCCTACATCCGCCTGGTCACTTTTGGCGAAACCGCTGACATAGAGTTAAAAAAAGCCCTCAATGAAATGCTTGCTCAAAATCCGAAGGGCTTGATCCTTGATCTGCGCAATAATGGCGGCGGCTATCTTGAGCAGGGCATCTCGGTCGCATCTGAATTCCTGCCAAAAGACAAGGTTGTTGTCTTCGAAAAATTTGGAGATGGCACACGTACTGCATACAAGTCGATTGGCGGCGGTTCCGCGACAGAAATTCCACTGGTGTTGCTTGTTAATGAAGGCTCAGCCTCCGCTTCAGAAATCGTCGCAGGCGCGCTTCAAGATTATGGCCGCGCCAAACTGATCGGCACACGAAGTTACGGCAAAGGTTCTGTTCAAAGTTTTATTCCGCTTCAAAATGATCAGGGCGCTGTGGGCATCACGATGGCGTTGTGGCTTACCCCCAAAGAACGATCCATTGACCATCTCGGCCTCGCGCCTGATATCCTTGTAGAATTTACGGATGCTGATTTTGCTGCGGAGCGTGATCCACAATTGGATACAGCTGTCCAGGCATTGCTAGCAATCGTTAGTGGAAGTCCATTGCCGACCTCCATGCCATCCCCTACTCCAACAATCACGCCTGTTCCTGCGCCTTAATTCATAAGGCAAAATATAAAGGAGAGTACCCCTATGTTTTTTTTCAACCCAACCTACCTGATGTATATGCTCCCCGCTTTTATCCTGATGGGACTTACATCCTGGTATGTAAAATCAGCCTATAACAAATGGAGCCGTGTGCAAGCCTCGAGTAGGCTCACCGGCCAGCAAGCCGCCCAGCGATTAATGAACGCGGGAAATTTGTACGGAGTCCAAATTCAAAGCACAGCCGGCAATCTGACCGACCATTACGACCCGCGCAATAAAACGCTTTTTCTTTCACAGGGCGTTGCCAATGTCGCATCGGTGGCATCGGTCGCCATCGCAGCGCATGAGCTTGGTCACGCCATGCAGGACGCGGAGGAATATTTTCCGCTGAGATTCCGCTCTGCGCTGGTGCCGATCGTCAATATCGGATCAAACCTCGGCTGGATCTTGATCATGATCGGCTTGTTCCTGCGCTTCACTGAAATCGCATGGCTGGGTGTGATCGTTTTCGCCGGCGGCGCGGTCTTTGCACTGGCAACTTTGCCCGTGGAATTTGACGCCTCAGCCCGCGCGAAGCAACTGCTCGTGCAAACCGGCATCATCCAAACTGACGAGGAAAGGCGCGGCGTCAACGCTGTGCTCAATGCCGCCGCGTTGACGTATGTCGCAGGATTGGTCACTGCAATTTTGCAATTGCTCTATTACGTTACACTCGTCAGCGGCGGGGGGCGGCGAAGAGGCTGATAAATCGTATCAACAAAAAGGCAGATATACAGTCTGCCTTTTTTTATTTTTATGTATAATAAACATCTATGAAGAAACTCTTTGTGATTATTGTGGTTTTCCTGGGGATTGCAGTTATAGCGATCAGTTTTAGTGAACTCGAAACGATCATCAAAACACTGCAACACGCACATTTGGGATTTTTTATCCTTGCGATCTTGTTTCAATTCACATGGTTCGTCGCCACTGGAAGAATGTACCAGTCGATCTACCATCTGCTTGGCATAGATGAATCGATACTCACGCTGAGTCGTATTGCCACAGCGGCGAATTTCATCAACGTCGTGGCGCCTACTGCGGGCGTAGGCGGAATCGCGCTCTTCGCGTCGGAAGCGCGCAGGCGTGGACATCCCGCCGGGAAAGTGACTGTCGCCGCGGCTTTATTTCTTCTGCTTGATCAAGCTGCTTTTTTGAGCGTGCTCGCCGTGGGATTGATCGTGCTTGTTCGGCGCAATGATCTTACCGCGGGCGAGATCTCGGCTTCGCTCTTCCTGCTTGGCATTGCCATAAGTTATGCGTTTGTTCTTTATCTCGGATATCGTTCGGAAGAAAAACTGGGAAACCTATTGGCAAAAATAGTGCGGATCATCAATCGCATTGTCAATATTTTTCGCAAGGGAGAATACCTGAGCGAAACCCGCGCGCATCAATATGCCCACGAAATATCGGAAGGCTTTGCCGGGCTTACTGAAAAACCGTCCAGCTTGATCAGGCCCGTCTTATGGGGAATTTTGGACAAGATCCTGTTGATGTGTGTTCTAATCTGCGCGTTTCTATCTTTTGAAGTACCTTTTTCGGCAGACACCATTATCGCCGGCTTTTCGATCGCATATCTTTTCCTGATCGTTTCACCTACGCCTTCCGGAATCGGTATTGTCGAAGGACTGATGCCGATCGCGCTTACCTCATTAAGCGTAGACTGGAGTCAGGCGGTGGTGATCACTCTCACGTATCGTACCGTCACATTTTGGGTGCCATTCGGCATCGGCGCATTGGCATTCCGTTCCCTGCATACAGGCGGGGAAGAACCATCAGCAGTTTGAACATGCTTCAAACTTTGCTCGACTTCTGGAAACAGGATGAGATCACTGCGCCGAATTTTTCTGCGTGGAACACGACTCCGCCGCGCGACGCGCAAACGCATCCCTTTCCGAGCGATTTGCCTGCTCTGCTTCGAGAGGCATTATCCACCCGCAGCATTGACCGTCTCTACTCCCATCAACTCTCCGCGTGGATAAATTCCCGCGCGAAAAAAAATATAATCCTCGCCACCAGCACCGCCAGCGGAAAGACGCTCGCGTACAACCTGCCTGTGCTCTCCGCGTTGATCGAAAACAACGACTCGCGTGCGTTGTATCTCTTCCCCACCAAAGCTCTTGCCCAGGATCAGTTATCAGTCCTCAATGAGCAGTTATCAGTTTTGAGGCCACTGATTACTGATAACTTATTTCTGACCACTGGCATCTACGATGGCGACACTCCGCAATCACACCGTTCATCCATTCGCAAGAATGCGCGCATCGTGCTCTCAAATCCTGATATGTTACACACGGGAATCCTGCCGCATCATTCCAACTGGAGCGATTTCTTCAGCAGCTTAAAATTTATCGTCGTTGATGAAGCCCACACTTATCGCGGAGTCTTCGGTTCGCATGTCGCCAATGTTATCCGCAGACTCAAACGCGTGGCGGATTTTTACGGCGCGCATCCGCAGTTTATTCTTGCTTCTGCAACCATTGGAAATCCAAAGGAACTCGCTGAAAATCTCATCGAAGAAGAGTTTGAATTAATTGACAACGACGGTTCCTCACGCGGCGAACGCCATTTTATTATTTACAATCCGCCCGTCACAGACTCCGCGCTTGGATTGCGAAAAAGCAGTTTGTTGGAAAGTGTGAGACTGGCAAATGACTTGCTCGCTCACAATGTTCAATCTGTTATTTTTGCAAGAACGCGCAGAAGCGTTGAGATCATACTCACATATCTTCAAGGAAATCATCCTCAATCGTTAATCGAAAATCGTAAATCACAAATCGTAAATCAAATCAGAGGCTATCGTTCCGGTTACCTCCCAATTCAACGCCGCGAGATCGAGCAAGGCTTGCGTGACGGTTCTGTTAAAACGGTTGTCGCGACGAACGCGCTCGAATTGGGAATCGACATCGGCGGATTGGGCGCGGCGATTCTCGTCGGGTATCCGGGCACCATCGCGAGCGCGCGCCAGCAATCAGGCCGGGCGGGACGCGGCGATGAACCGGCTGTGTCGGTATTGGTCGCGTCGCCGAATCCGCTTGATCAATTCCTCGCGCATCATCCCGAATATTTTTTCGGCAGGTCGCCGGAGCAGGCGCTGGTCAACCCGAATCATTTGCTGATATTGCTGGAGCATTTGCGCTGTGCCATGTTTGAATTGCCGTTTCAAAAAGGTGATGGCTTCGGAAGTATCTCTGATGAATTGCTCGATGAATATCTCGAATTTCTGGTCGTGAATCAAGACGCGCATTTCTCGAACGAAAAATATTATTGGATGAAAGACTCATATCCCGCCGCGAATATTTCATTGCGCTCTGCATCCGCGCAAAGTATTGTATTGCAAAGTCTGACCGAAGACGGCAGACCGTTGACCATCGGCACAGTCGACGGCGAAAGCGCCGCGTGGATGGTTCACCCCGGCGCGATCTACATGCACGAAGGCCAGCAATATTTTGTGCAGGATTTCAATCTTGAACATCAGCTCGCCCAGCTTATTCCCGTTGGCCTCGATTACTACACCGAAGCGCAGAGAAGCTCCGAGATCGAAGTGCTTTCCACCAGTGCTCAATCCGCAATTCCCGGCGGCGGGAAATCTTATGGCGAAATTCAAGTAACGACTCAAGTCGTCGGCTTTAAAAAGTTGCGCTGGTTTACCTACGAAAATTTAGGGGAAGAAATACTGGATATGCCCCCGTCCGAATTGCAGACAACTGGTTATTGGCTTTCTCTGTCCGAGGAAACAGTCTCGCATTTGCGCGGCGCGGGGAGCTGGTCCAACGACCCAAACAATTACGGTTCTGACTGGTCAAAGATCCGCGATCGTGTGCGCGCGCGTGATCAATATAAATGTCAGGTCTGCGGCGCAGTGGAAAGCGGACGTCAGCATGATGTGCATCACAAGATCCCATTCCGCGCTTTTGTGCGTGATGATGTGCTGGATCGTGAGCAGGCCAATCGTTTGGAAAATCTTACAACCCTTTGTCCGGGCTGTCATAAAAAAGTGGAGCAAAATGTCCGCATCCGCAGCGGACTTGCCGGGCTGGGATTTGTGCTCGGCAACCTCGCGCCGCTATTCCTCATGTGCGACCCGCGAGATTTGGGAATTCATACCAACCCGTCATGGTCAGCGGTCAATGGTCTACCGTCTGTCGTTCTTTATGACCACGTCCCTGCGGGAATCGGATTCAGTCAAAAATTATTTGAGATCCATGACGAATTAATTCAACGCGCGCTTGAACTGGTGGGTGCTTGCGAATGTGAAGATGGCTGTCCCTCTTGTGTCGGTCCCGGCGGCGAAAATGGAATTGGCGGAAAAGTAGAGACTCTGGAGATACTAAGAAATTTGCAATGACGTCTATAATTGTCTTAACCCAAAAGGAGAAATATCATGCAATGGATCACCCGTTCCCATGTTCACGTTGACCGAGTCGCATGTCCGTGGCTCATCACGCGCTTCATAGATAGCGAAGCAGAATTTTTATTCGTACCCTCCAATCAAATAGAGAAAGTCGCCAAAGAGACGGGCGCGATCCCCTATGACGCGCCCGGCGTTGAGCTTGGTCATGTGGACGGACGCTGCTCATTCGAGTCCATCATCGCTAAATATGGATTGAAGGAGCCGGGACTTTTGCGGCTTGCGAAGATCGTCCACGCCGCGGATGTGGACGAGGATATTGACACAGACCCCATCGCGCGCGGACTCGAAGCCATCGCCAGCGGATATAGTCTGCGCTTCCCTGACGACCTCGAAAATATTGAATATCAATTTGAAGTCTACGATGCTTTATATGCATGGTGTCGATTGGATGTGGCGAGAAAATAATAAATTTACGTGTCATTGCGAGGAGCTGCAAGCAGCGACGAAGCAATCTCCTACTTAATCGGAGATTGCTTCGGGCAGAAGTACACCGACCTCAATGACATGGCACAAGGAGTCGCTATGAAAAAAAACAATCTGATTTTATTAGTTGTTCTTTTGGTTTCCACATTTGCGTGCAGTTTATCGGGAGGCGCACCTGGAAACCAGGCCAATGACCTGCCCGTTTCTGCAACTGCACCTCAATCCACTACAGCTCCAACTTTCACACCGATTCCAACACTCACCCCGGCCCCGCCGACGAACCCGCCGCCAACGCCCATGTTGAGTCAGGTAGTAACCATGCAGTCAAATCCATTTAGTGAGTCTGGAAATGCGCCAGCCTATACGATCGCGGCGCAGATACCCATCTTGAAAGGCTCCAATGACTCGCGCGTGACAAACTTCAATGCGCTCATGGATCAAATTGTTCAGGATGAAATCGTTCAATTCAAGAACGATGTGCTATCTATTGCATCCAACCCTCCCATTTCAGCTGGCAGCAGTTTTGACTTGCAGTATTCCGTCATCGGTCAGCGCGCGGATATTTGGAGTATCAAATTCGATATCTCTGTTTATGCGGATGGCGCAGCGCATCCTAATGGGTATAGCCGCACATTGAACTATGATCTTTCAAGCGGAAGGAAGATCACCCTGGATGAACTTTTTCTTTCCAGTTCAAATTATCTTCAGGTGATCTCGGAAACCTGCAAAGCCCAACTATCCGCCCGTGACATCGCCTTTGACAGCTCCCAGCAAGGCGCAGATCCGCTCCCTGAAAATTACCAGCGCTGGAACATTTCCAATGAAGGTTTGGTGATCACGTTTGATGCATATCAGGTTGCGGCTTATGCCGCCGGCCCGCAGCTTGTGACCATTCCATTCTCAGCGCTGCAAAGCATTATCAACCCGCAGAGTGCATTGGGATTATTCGCTCAATAAAATCATAGGATATTCATCATGACCCATCAACGCGATATCACCCTGCTTTTTTCCACGCGCATCATTCGCCTATTTTGCTATGGATTTCTATCGGTAGTTCTGGCGCTCTATCTTGCTGAAACAGGTTTTGACGAAAAGATGATCGGCCTGCTTTTTACGCTTACACTGGCCGGCGACGCGGGCATCACATTGTGGCTCACCACGCACGCAGATCAGCTCGGGCGGAGAAATACGCTTTTGATCGGCGCCCTGCTCATGGCCGGAGCTGGAGCCGTGTTCATCGTCACACATAATATCATCCTGTTAATGGCGGCTGCCATTATCGGAGTCATCAGCCCAAGCGGAAATGAGATCGGGCCGTTCCTTTCAGTGGAACAAGCCGGGCTGACTCAATTGATCCCAAATGAAAAGCGCACGAAAATTTTCGCATGGTACAACATGGTCGGTTCGTTTGCAACCGCAACAGGCGCGCTGGCGGGCGGATGGCTTGCGAAAATTTTGCAAAGCAGCGGCTGGACTCAACTTGAATCGTATCGCCTCGTATTGATGGGTTATGGCCTTGGCGGAATCATTCTCGTGATTTTATTCATGGGCGTGTCACCCGCGATCGAAGTGACGGGCACAACAACTCAAAAAAAAACTCTTGGCTTGCACCGTTCACGAAAAGTTGTTTTCAAACTCAGCTCGCTCTTTGCGCTGGACGCGTTCGCCGGCGGTTTGGTTGTGCAAAGTATGATCGCGTATTGGTTCCATGTTAAATTCAACGTGGATTCGGGAACACTGGGCAGTATCTTCTTCGGCGCAAATGTTCTTGCGGGCATTTCAGCACTGCTGGCTGTTCCGCTCGCCGCGAAGATCGGCCTGATCAACACGATGGTCTTCACGCATATCCCATCAAATATTTTATTGATGCTCGTCCCGTTGATGCCGAACCTGCCGCTCGCCATTGGACTCTTGCTTGTGCGATTCAGCATTTCGCAAATGGATGTGCCCACGCGTCAATCTTACACGATGGCTGTTGTGGCCCCCGACGAACGATCCGCCGCTTCAGGAGTGACTGCCATTGCCCGTTCTGTCGGCGCATCCATCTCTCCCATGTTGACTGGCTTTTTCTTTAGCGTTCCAATGTTTTTTAACGCGCCGCTTTTCCTCGCGGGCGGACTTAAGATCATATATGATCTTTTGTTATACAGAGAATTTCGCTCTGTCAAGCCGCCGGAAGAAAGCGCGAAGTAGTAGAGCAACAAGTAAATTTTGGAGGTCTTCAAGCCCCCGAGATTTATTAAGTTATTTTTTTTGTCAGATTCAATATCAACAACGATGAGCCTTGGATGACCAGCGCGGTTAAGATCGCCGCTCCAAAAGAAACTGCCAAACTTTCCCTTTCGATCAACAGACTCAATACAATAAAGAAACCTGTGAACGCGAACATCCCATAAAGCAGTCCGCGTAAAACATGAGCCGCCGCTGCTGGCCCCTGATGACGATGGGCGAAGATCGCCAGAATGGTGACGTATAACGGAATGGTCGCCAAGAGTCCTGTCAGTCGTGAACCGATCAACGGCGCGATGCCAGTTAACAAGAGAATAAAACTTGTTCCGATCAATATGCGGAAAGGGATATCCCATTTACCCGGCTTTTCTTCACTTTCTTTTATAGTCATATCCTTTGGCATGAGTCGCAAACCAAGCACCAGCACTATGCAGACTAGAATAAAAATAGGCAGGAGCGGCAAGGTAAAGTTTTGCAAGAGCATTGTGCCTGTCACAAAGACAAGCAAACTTCCGGCTATTGCGATCTGCCAGCGGAATTTCACAGCCAGCCAGGAATATGTTAAAGCATAAGCAACCAGTGAAAGGCCGCCACTCAACACGCCCAGCGCAGCATTCGCCGCAAAGGATGGGCTGTGACCAAGCGCAACAAAGAAGATAACCGGCCCGGAAGTAAGTGGCATTCCAACAACCCAGCCGCTGACGGCCGGTCCCCAACGGCGGCCCGCAAAGCTGGCAGAGCCGATAATGATGGGGGCGAGAATTAATTTCAGCACAAAAATATTCATGATTTTCCAACTATTGATGTCATTGTGAGCCGCGCTTCCGCTCTTTGCGGGGAAGTGATCTGCTGTGATTTATGGGTTGAAAGCCTGCTGATTATACGCTGACTGGATTCGTCAGACTCCAGAAATCTCCCTGCATAGAGATATAATGCCATAGAGCATCCATCTGCTCATTACGCGACCCAATATTTTCATGCGCCAATCCGTAGGCTCGAGCTGAACATGAGCCTGAATTACAAAAACCTATGGGATGTTCTGCATAAGGCAACTTAATAGATTTGGCGGAGCTATAAATGAAACGAATCGAATTATTTTTTTTTATTATGTTGATCGGCCTATTGATCCTTACATCGTGTGCGTCTGCAAGCACGCCTGAATTGTACGCCCCGCCTACACCTGTCATCGGTCATCTCCCAACAATTTTTGATATCAATATCGACTCGCCAGCCTCTTCAATGCGTATGAATGACTCGCGCCCAAACATCATCGTCATTCTTACAGATGACCAGCCCTTTCACAGCGTCAATTACATGCCCGCGGTAAAAGAACAACTTATGGCTGGCGGGGTTGTGTTTGAAAATGGATTTGTCACCACGCCTCTGTGCTGTCCAAGCCGTGTCAGTATTTTATCCGGGCAATATGCTCACAACCATAAAGTCTACACAGACCGCATGCCGCTGGGTGGTGCACCAAAATTTGACGACACGACCGGCTTGTCGATCTGGTTACATGAGGCTGGATATCGCACCGCGTATTTTGGAAAATACCTGAACGGATATGAAGAACTCTCTCCGCAAGGAGTCGTCCCACCGGGCTGGGATGAGTGGAAGGCATTCCTGGGCAAGAACCTTTCCAACGACGATACCGGCAGTGCGCAATGTTTTTTTAACTTCAGCATGTCTGAAAACGGCAGGGAGGTTCCATATCCATGGTCAAAGGAAAATTTCAGCACAGACGTAATTACAAATGACGCATTAACATTTATCCGCGATGAACGTGATACGCCCTTCTTCCTGATGCTTGGTTACTACAACCCGCATTCCCCCTACCTCTCTGCCCCGCGCCACAAGGAAGCATTCCGGGCCGGCACTGATTACTGGGATTGGATTCAATATCGTCCGCCCAATTTCAACGAAGAGGATATCCGCGATAAGCCTGATTATATTGGAGATCTATCGCCTCTTTCGCCCGAGGAAATTTATACTGCACACGAGCAGATCCTACGCTCCCTATTGTCTGTGGACGATGGTGTCGCTTCCATTTTGACAGCTCTTCAGAAGGCAGGCTTGGATAAGAACACCATCATCGTTTATGTTTCAGATAACGGCCTGACTCTGGGTGACCATCGCTTTGGTGTGGCGAAGAACTGTCCATACGAAGCCTGTGTCAAATTCCCTTTTATCGTCTACGCGCCGGGGTATTACGCGCCACGCACGGATACTCATATCGTTGCAAATATTGATCTGGCTCCCACTATTGCAGAATGGGCTGGCGTATCCGCCCCTGATGCTGTGGATGGGATCAGTATGGTGCCGATCCTTGAGGATCCTTCGTCCACATGGCGTAAAGATATTTTGTTCGAGCATTGGCCAACCGAAGAGGGCGTCGGTTCCATGATCACGGAATTTTATTCCATTAGAGCGATGGAATGGAAATACACCGAATACAAAACCGGCGAGGTGGAATTGTATGATCTGGTCAATGATCCGTATGAACTTCAGAACATAGCCGGTAAAAAAGCTTATAAGGAAATTCAATCTGAATTGGCTGTGAAGCTGCAAGTATTGAAAACAGAATAGGTTAAAAACGATGTTAAAAAAACTCTCCCGATTCCTCAGTTTTACATCAGCGTTCTTCGGCCTGCTGACTCTCATCCGCTCGCCAAAAGGTCGCGCAGGCGGAGCGATTTGGCTGCCAAAATTATGGGCGGGCGCATGGGCGCCGTTCCTCGCCATCGCGGGCGCGCTCGGCGCATTGATCGGATTGATGCGCGGCGACCGCGAGGCAACTGTCAGCGGGCTGTTCGGCGCTTTTGCCGGGATTAGGCACACACTCCGCGTGACGAAGTCGCACGATGCATTCGATCTCGCGTTTGGCGAAGATTGGGAACAGAGAATCGATCCCGATCTGTGGAGGCGCTTATCGCGTCCCTATCAATTGATCCAGCCATCCAAGCCATTCGGACTCTATCAGAGAGACATCGACATCGGCGGCGCGGCGCCTCTTTACTGTGACCTGTGGCTGCCACCGTCCGAAGTAAAGCGCACCCGCCTCGGCATTATCTTCCTGCACGGTGGTCTGTGGCATTCTCTGGACAAGGATTTTCTTTCACGCCCATTGTTTCAACGGCTTGTAAATCAGGGACACGTGGTTATGGATGTGGCCTACTCGCTCGCGCCCGAAGCGGATATGAAAAAAATAATGGAGGATGTCAAACGCTCCATTATCTGGATGAAGGCAAATGCCGCGCGGCTTGACATTGATCCTGAACGAATTGTATTGATCGGTTCTTCAGGCGGCTCACATCTTGCACTGCTGGCCGCATACACGCCAAATCTCCCAGCGTTTCAGCCAAAGCGGTTGAAAGCAGATACCTCCGTCCGCGGTGTAATTTCCCTTATGAGTATTTCTGACATGGTTTCATTTTTCCATGAATACAGAGAGTCGAATCCAAGCCAGCCTGAATCCAGTTCGCAGATCACAGAGGATATGCTTGCGCGTGTCTTCGATAAAACATGGTTGGATAATTTCATGACCCGCTCACGGGCATTCCCCGCTTATCGCTATTCGAACATGCCCGGCGGACCGTTGTTGCTGATCAATTTATTCGGCGGAACTTTGAATGAAATTCCGGAAGCATATCGACTCTATTCACCGCTCACCCATGTTGGCGCACACTGCCCGCCGACCCTGCAAATTTGCGGTGACAACGATTTCGCGATCGATGCATCACAAGGTCGGAAGTTGCATCACGCCCTGCAAATTGCAAACATCCCTTCTGTACATGTCGAACTTCCAGATACGGTACATGGCTTCGACCAATATTTAGGAGTATCGCGCCGCATCGCCCCGGCCGCGCAAATGGCAACAAATGATATTGAACAATTTTTGGCATTAATGGTTTGAGGAGAAAATTAGCCATGCAATTAATCAGCATCAACATCGGACAGGAACGAACCCAGCAAAACGGAAACAAAGTTGAAACAACTGGCATTTATAAAATCCCAACCAACGAGTCTGTTGAGATCAACACGCTTGGGATCAACAAAGATTTCATCGCCAGCAAAAAACATCACGGCGGCCCGGACCAAGCCATCTATATTTACGGCAGCGCGGACTACGATTGGTGGTCACGGGATTTGAAACGCGAGATCACGCCCGGTACTTTTGGCGAGAATCTCACCATCAGTGAATTGGAAAGTGCGCAATTCAACATCGGTGACCGAGTGCATATTGGCGGCGTAATTTTCGAGATTAGCGCGCCGCGCATTCCGTGCAGTACTTTTGCCGCGCGCATGGAAGATCCGCAATTTGTAAAACGCTTTCGAGATGCAGAACGTCCCGGCTTGTATTGCCGCGTCATAAAAGAAGGAAACGTCAAGGCCGGTGATGATGTCCGCGTGGAAAAAATATTCCTGCATGAAACCATCTCTCTGATTCAGGTATTCCGCGAATATTACAACAAGGATAAAAGCGAAGAAATGATTCGCAAACATCTCAACGCGCCGATCGCAATTCGTGTGCGCATTCAAATGGAAGAAGAATTGAGAAAGATTTTAGAGAATCAATAAAACTTGCGTGACCATAAACGAAATATCCGCAGCGTATCGAACACGGGTGAGTTTATGTGAAAATAAGATCGCAGATTGGCCATCCGCTTTAAATTGTGGAAAAATAAAAATATGAATCAAAGTGATATCATCCAAAAAACAACCGAATATATTAAACAGGAATTCGGGAACGATTCTTCAGGCCACGATTGGTGGCATATATATCGAGTCTGCAAGAACGCACTCAATATTTGTGAACATGAAAAAGCGGACTCCTTTATCGTGGAACTTGCCGCTCTGCTGCATGACCTTGACGATTGGAAATTCAATGAAAGTGAAGATGAAACCCCGCTGCGCGCCAAAGCCTGGCTGGAACAATGCGGCGTTGAGCCGCATGTCATCGAACAGGTTTGCGAGATCATTATGCGCGTTTCTTTCAAAGGCGCGCAGGTTGAAAATAAAATGAATTCGCTGGAAGGATTTATTGTGCAGGATGCAGATCGTCTGGATGCGATCGGAGCCATCGGCATTGGGCGTGCATTCGCTTATGGCGGCTACAAAAATAGACAGATGTATGACCCTGATTCCCCGCCGAATTTACACGATAGTTTTGAACAATACAAGCATAGCAAAAGTGCCACCATCAATCACTTTTATGAAAAATTACTTTTGTTAAAGAATAACATGAACACCGTTACCGCGAAACAGGTTGCTGAAGAACGGCATGAGGTTATGCTGCGTTTTCTCGATCAATTCATGCGCGAATGGGAAGGTAATTAAATATCAAGAATGGATTATGGTTTTAATATCCCGGCGTGAATTTCTGCTCCCATTCTGCGATGGCGGCGCGGATTTCAGCTTTGATGATTTCATCGGGGACGTCATCTACAGTTTGATATTTATTCAGACCGACATAAACTTCCACGCCGCCTTGAGCTGATTCTTGAAGACGAATACCGCTCTTGGCAAGTGGCGATGTCATTAAACGTTTTTGCAGCACGCTGTCAATTTGACTGACCATGCTGAGCGTTGAAATTTTATTTTCCGGTTCGGGTTTCTTGGCGGCAGGTTGATCGGGCTGAGGCACTTTCAGTTGAACAGAAGCAGGCTCGGGCGAAGCGTGAAGCGGCGCGGCGGGCTGGGAAGATGTTTGCAGGGGAATCCCAGTTTCGAGATAGGGACGAAAATTGGAGACCAGTTCGATCAAGCGCTTTTTCTTATCCAAAGGCAGGGAGTCTTTGATAAGCACGCCATCCATTTCAATTGTGATGCGCCCGTTATCATTTTTGAGGCGCAAAAGACCGGGGTCATCCGCAAGACTGGGGGCGATCCGAGATTCAAGCGAAATTTGTTGATCAGCCTGCGCGATCTTTTTTTCGGCTTCCTTGATCTTAATTTCCGCATTCGCTTCGGCGGCTTTTATTTTTTTTGCAGTACGGATATTGGAATCAATGAATCCGATCACCCATCCCGCGAGTACTGCGATCACAACATATATGATTTGCATAACTCACCTCATTTGCTGACAATTTGGGCAAATATGCGTGCCGCGTTGACCAACTGTGAGCTTTTGAATTTTTGTGCCGCACAGCGGACAGAGCTCGTCTTCGCGGCCATACACACGAAAATAATTTTGAAACTCACCGCCGCGAAACACCCAATCTATACTGGCTCCATTGCGGCGGATGCCTTCCTTCAGGACTGCGCGAATTGCTTTGTGTAATGACGCGGCTTGTTCTTTTGTAATACTGTTTGATGCGATGAGCGGATGCAGTTTTGCGATATGCAAACATTCATCTGTATAAATGTTGCCGAGGCCGGCAATGAAGGTTTGGTCAAGGAGCAACGGTTTTAGTTGTCGTTTATGCGCGTGCAAGTTCTCGAAGAGCCATTGCGTGGTGAAGTTTTTTTCAAGCGGCTCCGGTCCAAGTTTACCAAGGATTTCATACGGCTGGTTTGTTAACCAAACGCGGCCAAATTTACGCGTGTCGTTGAAGGCAAGATATTTTTGGTCTGAAAGATATAGTAAAAGGCGGTCATGCTTTTCTGGTTTAATTTTACCCTGTCTTATTATCAAATCACCGCTCATGCGCAAATGTATAAGGAAGTTGTAAGTTTCGAGGTGAATGATCAGATATTTTGCGCGGCGCGAAATATCCAATATATTTTGCCCGGCGATCTGCTTTTTGAATATGGATGGAGAAGGGGCGGCAAGTGTCCGTGCCCAGCGCAAATCAGCGGAAAGAATGCGCTTGCCGATCAGTTCCGTTTTTAGAGCGCGGGCGATGGTTTCGACTTCAGGGAGTTCGGGCATGAGAGTGAAGGTTAGAAAGTTGAAATGTTGGAAAGTTTGGATGTTGAAACCTTCCAATCATTCAACGCAAAGAAACTATTCGTTGAACATCTCGCCGACCGAGCGGCCTTCATGGGCGCGCTTAATGACCTCGCCTAACAAGGGCGCGATGGATAGTACCGTAATACGTCCGCCCAAAATTTTCATCTTTTCGGGTGAAAGCGGGGCGGAATCAGTGGTGATGATGTGTTTAATGGGCAGGGCCGCCAAACGTTCTGCACCATTGTGGGACAGAATGGGATGGACGAACACGAGATACACATCCCGCGCGCCGTTTTGTTTGACAACATTCACAGCCTGCGAAATGGATCCGCCTGTATCCACTTCATCATCCACAATGATCACATCACGATCTTTTACATCTCCGATCAAGGTCAGCGCCTCGGTGTTTGCATCATTTCCATGACGACGTTTTTCGATGAACGCGATGGGCATATCCATATCCGCGGCAAAGTTGCGGCCTTTTTTTGCGAAACCAAGGTCCACCGAAACCACCACGGGGTCATGCATCGCCGGGCGAATGCATTTGTTGACGTGGTCGATCAATAAATGGACAGCGGTCAGCACGTCACCGGGGATGGAGAAGAATCCCTGCACCTGCCCGGCGTGCGGATCGAGTGTCATATAACGGTCGGCGCCGGCCACTTCGATCATATCCGCGATCAAACGTGCGGTGATCGGTACGCGCGGCTGGTCTTTTTTATCGGAGCGGCCATAGCACAAATACGGCACCACTGCTGTGATGCGCGCCGCGGAATCCAGGCGCAGGGTTTGGATCATGATCAGCAATTCCATTAAATTGCGATGCACTGGAGCAGCCGTACTCTGGATCACATACACATCCTGTCCGCGCACACTGCCATGCAGTTTTACAAACAGATTTTCATTTGGGAACTCGATCACGTCACGCCCACTGATCGGTTGATCGAGATAATCAGCAATATTTTGTCCAAGCTCAGGTGATCCGGTACCGACAAAAAGTTTTATTCCGCCATATACTTTCAAGTCATGATGAACATGGTGCATTTGTTTTTTCCTTTTTTATTCATAGGCCAGCATCGCCGCCGCTTCCCGCGGCGAAAGTTCTCTTTGGATGACTCTCTCAAGAATATCATCATATTGCTTTTGTGGGACTTCATCTCTGAAACGACTCACCAGTTTTTCGCGGATCAAAGAATCCAACTCGACCTCGAGCCGGGTACGTTCTCGAACAGCCCAGCCGCCGCTGTGAGTTAAGTGCGTCACATGCCGTGCAATAGACTGTGCCAGTTCAGAGATTCCCTTGCCTTCAATCGCGACCGTCCGGTGAATAGGTGGGATCCACATCGGCGCAGAAGATGAATCTTGTTTAGGAGCAGCTACCCGCGTGGATTGACCGTGATGTTGAAAGACTCGCTCGGCCGGGTGCGCCAGTTCCAGCATCGATTTCAAGGATTTTTCGGTATTCTCCACACCGGGCCGATCCGCCTTATTAACGACCAGAATATCCGCGATCTCAAGGATACCAGCTTTAATGGCTTGAATATCATCTCCAAGGCCGGGGGCTTCGACAACGAGAGTGGTATGCGCCAGACGCGCCACATCCACTTCGCTTTGACCTGCGCCAACGGTTTCGATGATGACGATGTCAAACTCGGCTGCGTCAAAAACCTGCGCCATGTTGGCTGTGGATTGTGCCAGCCCGCCCAGGGAACCACGCGTCGCCATCGAGCGGATGAATACGCCGCTGTCACCGGAAAGATCGCGCATACGGACGCGGTCACCGAGCACCGCCCCGCCTGTGAATGGGCTGGATGGATCAACAGCGATAATTGCCACGCGCTTATTTTGTGTTTTTCGAAAATGTAAAGTCAGTTGATTCACCAGCGAAGACTTGCCAGTGCCTGGCGCGCCGGTTACGCCGATCAGGTGTGCCCGGCCGGTGTGTGGAAATAATTCGATCAGTGCGGCGCGGCCTTCAGGCGTATCATTTTCCACTTGGGTGAGCAAGCGGGCTATTGCAAGCCGATCACCGCTGAGTATTGCTTGAGAATAATTCATAGGATTTTATTTCGTTATAGGCATGCCGAAAAACTGTATTAAGAACAAAACACAGAGTAGGAAGTACTCTGTGTTTTTATGGACTGTTATCCGGTCACCACCAGTTTGACATCACGAATAATGTCTTCGGTGGATGCGCCGGGACCGTACACTCCGGTCACTCCCATTTCTTTTAAATGATGTAAATCTTCATCTGGAATGATGCCGCCAATAAATATTTTCACGTGTGATTGCCCATTATTTTTTAGCAATTCCAAAAGGCGCGGGGTGAGTGCCAT
>JAPLGS010000073.1:55054-92623 GCA_026390015.1 Chloroflexota bacterium
AGCCCCACCACATCTACATCTTCCTGAAGAGCGGCTTCGGCGATCCTTTCAGGGGTCTGGCGCAGGCCGGTGTAGATCACTTCCATGCCGGCGTCACGCAAGGCGCGTGCCACAACTTTCGCGCCGCGGTCATGCCCATCCAAACCAGGCTTGGCTACCAATACACGGATTTTCTTTTCAGTCATTTTTCCTCCGAGGGGATGAAGTTTGAAATTATACTATGTATCATAATCACGGTATTTGATAAAAACAAAGGGATTGCATGATTGCAATCCCTTTACATTCCATCATCTTTTGGCGGCGCGGTCTGACCGTAATCCAGAACCGGGCGCATTTGTGTACCGCCTTCAGGTGGACCGACGATCTTTTTATCCTCCATCATATCCACAATGCGGGAAGCGCGAGTGTAGCCGATACGCATTCTTCTTTGCAGCATGGAAACAGATGCGCGGCCTTCCTTGCGGACAATTTCAACAGCGTCCTCGAAAAGCGGATCGTTATCTGATTTAGCGCCTTCATCCCATAATTGGGTTTGTTTCAATGGGACACCACTTGGCACAGAATCTGCTGGAGTGCCGGCAACTGCGTATGGACTTGCGCCGCCGGCTTGTGTGCGCCAGTATTCGACCAGAGCCTGAATTTCATGATCTGACACAAAGACTCCTTGCAGGCGCGCGGCTGAGGGCGCATCCGGGGCTTGATAAAGCATGTCACCGCGGCCGAGCAATCTTTCAGCGCCGGGCTGATCGAGGATCACGCGGCTGTCGGTATTGGATGCAACCGCGAATGCAATACGCGCGGGAAAATTCGCTTTGATCAGACCCGTCACCACATCCACTGATGGACGCTGTGTGGCGAGAACCATGTGAATACCCGTTGCCCGTGATAATTGCGCCAGACGTGTGATGGTCTTTTCAGTTTCATCCGGAGCGATCATCATTAAGTCAGCCAGCTCATCAATGATGATGACAAGATAGGGTAATTTCTTCTGCCCTTTTAATTTCATCTTTGCATTGTAGTCAACAATATTGCGCGAGCCGGCCTGCGCGAATAAATGATAACGCTTGTCCATCTCGCGAGTCATCCATTGCAAGGCGCCGATCACGCGATCCATTTCCACCACCACCGGCCCAAGCAAATGCGGGATGCCGTTGTAGCCGGTCAACTCCACTCGTTTAGGATCCACTAAAACAAGCCGTACATCATCGGGCGTATTGAACAACAACAGACAGGTGAGAATGGAATTTACGCACACTGATTTGCCAGAGCCGGTTGTGCCTGCGATCAACATGTGCGGCATACTCTCCAGGCTGGCTATGATCGGAAGTCCCGCCACGTCACGGCCTAATCCAAAATTCAAAGGTTTGGTATTTCGCGTGTAAATTTCGCTTTCCAAAATATCGCGCAGTGCCACCATCGCCATTTCTTCATTCGGAACTTCGATGCCCACATAGCTATGCCCGGGCACCGGCGCTTGAATGCGGATTCTTGGAGCGGCCAATGCAAGCGCGAGATCATCGGAGAGTGACGCGATCTTACTCACACGAACTTTTGTGCGGACGCCGCCACGGGTCTCAAGAAATAGCGGCTCCACTCCGAACTGGGTGATCGATGGCCCGCGGCTGATCGCAACTACTTGAGCCGGTGCGCCAAAGGATGCGAGGGTTTCTTCAATTAATCGTGCGCGCTGTTGAATAAAATCTTCATTGATGGCAGGCGCGTTGCCTGAGTCGAGAATGTCGCTGACGTTTGGCAGTTTCCAGTGGATGACATTCTGTCCACTTGTTGTCCGCGTGGGTTGAATGGTGCCTTCGGCCATTGGCGTAACCGTTGGCATGGCGGAGGGATCTATCGGTGTGAAATCTTCCATCGAAACGGAAACAGGCTGAACGTCTGATTTGGATGTGATGGGTTTATTCAACCATTTTTGTATCCAGATCATTATCGGCGCGAGCCAGAAGAAAAGATCCTGCACGGGCTTATCCAAAAATACTGCTGTGCCGATAATAAACCACGCGGCCAATGCGATGTATGCGCCGCCAGCGCCGAGCCAACTCCAAAGAACGCGTTGGAAGAGTGCGCCTAGTGCGCCACCGCCAATGCCGTTCGCTGCGATCACTTCGGCATTATCAGCTGTGCTGACAAAAGAATGTAAAATGGTGAGAAACCAGAGGAAGAGGATGACACTGCCGACGGCTCGTTCAATCGAAAGCGGCGGGATGCGCTCGATCTTGCGGAAGACTAGCCACAATCCAAAGACAAGCAATCCAATTGGCAGGATATAAACGCCCCAGCCAAAAATTTGAGAAATGAATTTAATTGCGCCGCCAGCGATGAGGGAACTCTTTGCAGAGACAAGTCCAAAAATAATAATGATGCCAACGAATGCAAGGATGATACCGACTACATCAAGTTTGCGCTCGGCGGACAGATTCTCCCACCATGAAAACGCAGGCAGCGGCGCCTCAGGCAGTTTACTTTTTGACGCGTTTTTACCACGCGGCACATCTCCTTTTTTGGAGGAAAGAATTTTTCCGTCAGGTTTTGTGCTTTTCTTGGGAGGTGTGGAGGGTTTTAGGAGGGGCATGAATTCAAAAGGATGAATTATGAAAGATGAAAATTGGAAGTTTCAAAAAGATTATAGCACTGATGGTCTATTTTCTTTAAGGTACAATTGCATTGTTATAGATTTTCTCAAAGAAACTTGCCACAGAGCGCTGTGACCTCTGTGGCAAATCGTTAATTATTGTAAGGACTAAACCATTGTTCGAAATACTTTTTCTTGGCACATCTGCTTCGGCTCCTTCGGCAAAGCGCGGGCTTGCGGGGCAGATCGTCTCTCATAACGAATATCGTTTTCTTATTGATTGCGGCGAAGGCACACAAAGACAGATCCTTCAATCGGGTATCGGTTTTAAGCGCCTGACGCGCATCTTATTAACGCACGGCCATCTTGACCACATCCTCGGGTTGGGTGGATTGCTGTCAACGCTCCTGCGCTGGGAGTCGATTGATGAGCTTACGATTTTTGGCGGTCGCAGTACGCTTGAGCGTGTTCGAACACTTCTTTATGATGTCGTTCTGCGCGGCAACCAACCTCCCATGCCTTTGATTTTAAAAGAGATAAAACCCGGCATCATCTTTGAAGCGGATGATTTCACTGTGACCGCTTTTTCCGTCGCACACCGCGGCCCCGATTGTTTGGGTTATGTTTTTGAAGAGAAGTCGCGCCGTCCATTTCTTTCACAAAAAGCGGATGAACTTGGCGTGCCGTTCGGCCCTGAACGCGGACAATTGGTTGCCGGCAACGAGATCACTCTGGCGGACGGCCGCCGCGTCACAGCGGATGATGTGCTGGGTGACTGGGAGCGGGGCAGTAAATTTGTCGTGGTAGGAGATGCCGGTCGGACGGATAACCTGCTCGAGGTCTGCAAGGATGCAGATGGTCTCGTGATCGAATCCACTTATTTGGATGAAGAAGAAGAAATGGCGAAACAGTTTTCACATCTCACAGCGCGCATGGGCGCGGAGCTCGCCATAAAAGCGGGAGTTAAGAAACTGATCCTCACTCATATTTCGCGCCGCTATCGAGAAAAAGATGTGATCGCTGAAGCGCAATCCATTTTCCCAAATGTGATCGTGGCTCGTGATTTTGACACGTATCAGATCAAAAGAGAAATTCAAGACGGCGGATAAAAAATCCCCGCGGCTTTTTTATTAAACTATTATTTCCCTGTTCGTTACTTTATCGTCACCTGAATGACCGCCGTATCCACCACCTGGTCATTTCTCACTACTTGCAGCTGAACTGCATACAGTCCACTCAAGCCTTTTGTATCCCACTCAGCCAGAACATCATTTTCAACAGAAGTATTAACATCGCTCCCCAATTGAATCCATTCCTGCGGATTCAATCCCTTGCCAACCTGTACGCGATAATAAGAAAACTTTTCACCCGATGCTGTGCCGATGATTTTTATGACGCCGTTCACATCTGCAAATAATTCAGGCGCTGTGATATTTGCGATCGGATCCACAGGCGGCGCTTGAATGGCGTCATAAGATGTCGGCGGAATTTTCATTCCAGCGTTAACCGCCCAATCACGCGCATTGTCAGGGATGAGCATATACACACGTTTTTCAATTAATTCTGGCGGAGTAAAGACCGTGGCAAGCAGACCTGTTTCGCGGTTTATATCAAACTCGCGAAATAGATTATCCGCTTGAATGGGTTCACTGCCATTCAAGAAAACTTCACTCACCAAGTTTTGACATTCACTTGTGGGCAGCATTCCCGAAGGATCACAGACCGTAATTGTGGAAACACCTTGCGGCGCGCTCCAACCATCAGCGGGAGAATCACCTGAAGCAACTTGCATCAACGCATTCCACAAAACAGAGGGGAATTTTGGAGAAACTGTTTCATTCTCGCTATGCACGCCAGTCCAAGTGACCACCACATGCGAAGGTGTATACCCGACCACCCACGCATCGCGTCCATCGGATGTTTGCCCAACCTTCACGCCCGCAGGCCGCCCGACCGCAAGTGAATTCGATTTGCCACGCTCAGTTTCATCACTCAATACATTTGTCATCAAGTACGCGAGCGTGGGCGGCAATACAGGTTTTGCCTGCGGCAATGTCCAATCCACCAGCACCGCGTGATCTACACTTTCGACGCGCAAAATAGTGACGGGCAAAAAATCATCGCGCACAGTTTGTCCAAAATAAATTCCCTGTTTTCCAAACACGCCATACGCGCCTGCAAGTTTTAACATGGAAGTATCTTCGTTCAAATTAATTCCAAACGACGATGCAATACTTGTCACATTTTCAATGCCCATTTGCGCCTGCAATATTTCGACCGGCACTTGATAATCATTTGCCAGCGCGGTTCGCAAACGCATTGGGCCGTGAAATTTGCCGTCAAAGTTTTGGATGATTCCTTCGTTTGGAATATCCCAGGTTAATGAGGCTGGACTCAAGCCTCTGGTGAATCCTGTCAAATAGACAAATGCATCCAGGCTTGACCCTGAGCTGTGTGCTGTTACGAGTGGAGTTTCCACTCCTTGAACAGTTTCTCCGACCAGCGCCAGCACCTGACCATTATTCGGATCAAGGATCAGTGCGCTCGCAGATGAATCAGCAAGTGTGATGGCGGGTGGCAGCGAGGGCAGCAATCTTGCAGACTCGCATTTATTTTCTGATTCAGTTATTCCGGCCATGCGGCTTGCGTACACTTCCGTTACACATGTGGATTGTTTCTGCAGGCCATAATCCAATGTGCTGATGATGTTCAATCCACCGCGCTCGATTCGGTCACGCGGAATTTGCGAGTCTAATTGAGACAAGACCATGTTGACGAAAGCAGGAGCAAGCTTGAGCGGAGTCTGATGCGCTGATATTATTTCAGGGATTTCTGCCAATGCAGTTGTCGTATCTTTTTTATTTATCATGCCAAGTCTATTTAAAATAAATATTACTTCATGCCCGCGTTGTATTGCTTGTTGCGGAGCGTCCAACGGATTGAGCGCCCGCGTTTCACTCGTCGCCGCAAGCATGGCAGACTCGGCCAGAGTCAACTGCTCGGATGATTTGCCAAAATAAAGCTGCGACGCGGCCTCGACACCAAAGGCATAATTTCCGAAATGCGCGCTGTTGAGATACCACTCTATGACCTGTGTGCGCCCAAACTGTGCGGTGATCTGCGCGGCAAGAATGCGCTCGCGGATGGCACGCCGAAACGAAGGAGCTTCGTTGTAAGTAATTAATTCGCTGACAAGTTTCTGCGCGATGGTTGGGTGCGAATTGGGATCGTTGAATTCCTGAATCGAATATCCAGCGTGAGACCAGAAATTCGGGTCTGCAACAGCGATCACTGAATTGATTAAATTTTCTGGAATGTGCTGTGGATTTTGTTTGTTGATTGGTATATATCGCCGCGTTTTGTCGGTTGGCGAAAAAGTATAAAGCAGTTGCAAACCTGTGCGGTCATAAATGCGCGTGGGTTGCAGCAAAAGTCCGTTGGGCGGGTTGAGCAGTACCGGCAAAATTTCAACAGAAGGAAGATCGCGCGTAATGTCTGCGTAGGCAAATGCGCCGAGAATAATTAATGCCGCGAGTAGAAGTGAAAGAACCGTTCCAACAGTGAGTAACGTGCCACGCGTGCGGTTGGAGGCTGCGCGTTGTTTTGCGAGTCGTCGTTCGCGGCGGGCGCGGAGAATCGGGAGGGTGGAAGGCATATGTCTATTTTACAGCGACTCTACAGCCACTTCTCTGCCGGGGCGCAGTTCCTTTTCAAACATGTTGCTTTGATTGTGAATATGCATACCCGCCTTTTCGTACAGCCGCAATGCACCTGTCAGGCTGTTTGCATCAACGCCGAGTTCGACATGCATCTGGCCGCGCCGATGGAACTCACCAAAGGCATGTTGCAGGAGTGTCAGTCCCAATCCATGTTTACGCCATGCTCGGCGCACGCCAAGAATATTGACATACCCTGCTTGATGATCGCTCATTGACTCGGATCGGCACAGGCAATACCCGGCAATTTCATTACCAGCCCATGCAACGAACCATAAACTGGGATCATATTGAGGATGACCTTCGAGATTATGTTTGAAATGTTCCAACTCGCTTTCAAACGGTTCTTCAACATGACCAAAATGATCGCGGAAGGCTTCCCGATGGGCGCTATAAACTGCCCGCAGATTCTCTGATGTGTATGGACGCAATTCAATTCTTTCAGGCCACGTCGGCATGGGTGGAATGGAATCCATGTCAATTCGCATGGTGTAATATGAGCGGACGTAAGTCCAATTCCTTTCCTTAAATAATTGCTGCGCAGCCTGATTTGTACTGACAGAAACCACGTGAGGGGCAAGGCGCAAATCAGCAGGCAGAATATCGATCACTTGACGGCAACGTTCCTCGCCCCATTCTGTAATATATGTGCCCAATCCTTTTCCCATAAAATCGGGATGCACACATGCCCAAATAAACGGGTGAACAGGTAAGTTACTATTCACCCACACTTCCACATAAGCCGCCAATTTCCCGTCGAAGGTGAAAACTAATTGTATGTCGGTAGCAGGGTTAAAACGGGGTGATTGCCATGCATTGCGAGTTTCTTCAGCGTTAATATCTTCCACACCGGCTGTCGCAAGCGCATTGATCTTAAATAGCTCTGCGGCGATATCAACATCGTCAAGTGTTGCCGAACGGGACTTAAAGCCTTCTGGTAAAGTATTCATAAAACTCACCTCATTTTTTTTCGGATAACAGTAAGCGTGAAACTCAATCATTCAACAGATCAGAAAGAAAACCCATCAATCCACCTTTTTCAGATTCTTCCTGTTTTTGTGTCTTATCCGGAACGTCGCTGGCCACAACTCCGCTTTGACCATTGACCAGTACCAAATGCTTGCGCCCGTCAAATGGAAGTTCTGTCATCCACACGGGCAGCAAATTAAGTTTGAAGGACTCCACTACAAGATTTGAAGATGAGGTATGCACTATATTCATACCATTCAGCAAATGTGGAAGTTTGTCCTTGTAACGCGCATACGCCTGACTGCGAGCGTCCAAAGAAGCATCCGCCATGGGAACATCATAAATTTCAGCGGGCCAGCTTGCGAGGAAGCGCGGATCATACGGCTGGATGGTCTTCATGTTAAAAGCAGGAATCAACTTCAAGAAAACAGCGGACAGTTTTCGGGAGGCGGGCAGCGGCAGGTCATCCACCATAATGGGATATTGGTCTGTGATGCGGGTAACTTTTTTCTCGCCGCGTTTCGCGAATAGTTGATCTTCATATTCGATCATTTCCCCTGTGTAATCAATGACGCCGCCAATGTCAAAAGTCCAGAGCGGAAGATATAGCCCGCGCGGCAGTCCCACCTTTTTTTCTGGTTTGATGTTGTTACTTTCAACCCAATCGACTAATAATTTTGTAGCTTGTTTTTGGTCGAACGCGTGCGGAATAATTCCATCGGGCGCGAGCAGGTCTTTTGTTTTTTCAAGATTGATCACATGCGGAGAATCACAATACACACACGAAGCCGAGATCTGCAGGGGTGGCAAAATAAATTCAGCGCCGCAGCCGTTGCAATGAAAGACTTGTTCCTGCAGCGGCTTGCCATGTCCGCGAGAAGTTGCCATGGCAATGATGAAATCTTTCTCGTCTGCATATTGTTGGGTGTTCGCGCCAACAACCTGGTTGCGTGAACAATAATCGCAGACGAGTGTTTGGCCGTCTGGTGCAAAGGCCATGCGTCCGCCGCATTTGGGACACATGAATCTATCAGCATTCACCCGACGCAATCCTTCAGGCGCGGCGGGTAAGTTATCAGGATCGATCACTTCATCTGCTTTAAGTTTCCCATCCAGAATGGCGAGCGAACGGCGTGCCCGCGCGTGACGCAGGTCATGTGAAAGACAATTTTCCAAGGCTTTGCGTTTTTCAAGCGGGTCAACCGTGACTTCTCCCATCCAAAACCATGCTTCCGCGAGCACATCGTGCGAGCTGGTCATATAAATGGCGCGGTCAAGATAGCGGCGCGCGGATTCTTGATTACCCGATTTCGCTTCGATGATTCCAGAACGGAGAAGGTCTTTTGAATAATCTTCCATATTATTTTTGTCTCACTATCGCATCCGTCATTTTTGCCACCCGCGCCATCTCTTTGACATCGTGCACGCGGATGATGTCTGCACCGCGTGTGATGCCCACGGCAACTGTCGCGGCGGTGCCTTCCACACGTTGATCTGCGGGCAGGTCTAAAGTGAATCCGATAAATGATTTGCGGGATGTCCCCAATAAAATGGGATATCCCAGCTCGCGGATTTCATTCAGCCGATCAATTAATTCTAGATTATGTTCACGTGTCTTTCCAAAGCCGACGCCTGGATCCAGAACAATATGCGACTCGGCAACTCCGGCTTTGAGCGCCAGTTCCACGCTGTTCATTAATTCGCGTTTTACATCTTCAATTAAGTTTTCATACTCCGCGCCGACATAGGCATTTCCAAATTTCTCGCGGATTTCCACACTGGCAGGGTTGCTGCGATTGTGCATCAGAATAAGCGGCGTTTTATATTTTGCCGCGACGAGTGCCAGGCCATCATCCGCGCGCAATCCCCACACATCGTTGATGATCTGCGCGCCGGCTCGAAGCGCTTCTTCAGCGACTTGAGCTTTATAAGTATCAATTGAAAGTATTGCTTCTGGAAAATTATTCTTTAGCGCGCGAACAATGGGAATCACACGTTCCATTTCTTCATCTGCATTGACTGGAGCGGAGCCCGGCCGCGTTGATTCGCCGCCCACATCCAAAATGTCCGCGCCGCATGCGAGAAAGTTTCGTGCCTGCTCCACGGCAACTTCGACTGCGTCCCCTTTTGTGATGATCCCATCACCTGAAAAACTATCGGGAGTGACATTCAAGATTCCCATCACATAGGTGCGGGAACCCCAGTTGAATGTAAAACTCCCGATCTGCAGAGAAGGTGATTTCATGTTGACTATGTCATTGCGGGGCTGTTCTTGATTTTGCCCGAAGCAATCCTCAACTATGCAGGAGATTGCTTCGGATGGAAGAACGCCGTTCTCGCAATGACGAAGTTAGATCTGATCCAATGGACGTGCCAGCCAGGCTTCGGCTTCGTTAATATCGGTAAAGATCTTCATAGCGGAAGCTGTTTCTGGCAAAGAGCCGGCCGCCACATTGCGGACCGCATCCGCCACGGATTGATCCGCTACTACAACTGCCACGCGAATATTGCGCGCAGACGGGTCGCTGTTCGCATCCACTGCCATGCGGATCGCTTTTTCGGGGATTTGTTTCACAGAGCGCAGGTCATAGAGGTTGCGCGTGCGGCGGTCTGCTTCAAGTAGGTGCGCCAGCGCAAAATCATGCCAGTGGGAGAGGGTGGCATCTGACAGGTCGGTAAACGTTAAGGTCATGCCGCCATCACCGCGGCGGATCACGGAGTAGCCAACATCGGAAGCCGGCGTCCAGTTCAGTGGTTTTGATTCGGTCATGGGTTTTCTCCTGTATAAGTAATTTGATTATAACGCAGCCTTATTTTTTTTCGTTTTTTAGAATCACATGCTATAATGTTGGTCACCCGGGCGCTTAGCTCAGTTGGTTAGAGCACCTCGTTTACACCGAGGGGGTCGGGGGTTCGAGTCCCTCAGCGCCCACAAAAACCCTGCGAAAGCGGGGTTTTGAATTTCCGTTATATCTTCAAGGGTTTTTCGTTAATTCTGTTTTCCTCCTCTGCTATAATCTTGTTTATGATTCTCATTACAGGTGCAACAGGTTTTATCGGACGTGCGGTGGTGCGCCAGCTTTCATCCATTGGCTATCCATTGCGGACGTTGATCCGTCCTTCGCCGCGCACTCCGCGCCTGCCCAAGGGCGTAGCGGTGGAGGTGGCCGTGGTGTCGCTTGCGGATGTGCGTGGTTTGCGCGCGGCGCTGCGCGATGTCGATACCATCATCCACCTTGCCAGCGCAGAGAATCAAGGTGGTCGTGGAAATCTATTTGTAGCAGATATTCAAGGCACCGAAAATCTCGTTGAGGCCGCATCAGATGCGGGTGTGGATCGGATCGTTTATCTTAGTCATATTGGCGCGGCGCGCGCTTCGGGGTATCCCGCTTTCAAGGCAAAAGGAATTGCCGAGGAGCACATCCGAAATGGGAAGGTGCCGTATACGATCCTGCGGAGCTCGCTGGTGTATGGTGCTGAAGACCATTTTACAAATAATCTTGCGCGGCTGATTCGTTCTTCATTTGGCGTGTTCCCGATCCCATCCGGCGGGCGGAGTGTTGTGCAGCCTGTTTGGGTGGAAGACCTGGCGACTTGCATGTTATGGTCTCTTGATAATAATGAGACGATCAATAAAGTTTATGAACTTGGTGGAACAGAATTTTATACTTTGCAGCAAATCATCGAAACCATCATGGATGTCACTCATAGGCGGCGCTATCTTGCGCCGTTATCACCGCTCGCATTGCGCGCGCTGACGGTGTTCTTCGAAGGTATTAATCCAAAGTTTCCCATCTCATCCTTCTGGCTCGATTATTTTGCCGTGAACCGTACCTGCGCCATCGATTCCATGCCGCGGGTTTTTGGCTTGATGCCCGCGCGTTTTTCCTATCGCCTTGATTACCTGATCCGCCAGCCATGGGTTCAACGCGCGTGGAATATGGTCACTGAAAGAATCTCATCTTTACGCCCCCGCTAAAAATGTCGGATATAAAAATTAACCTGATCGAAACACCCGAAGAAATGCGTCTCGTCGAGCAGCTTCAACGTGAGGTTTGGCCCGGCTCCGAAACGGATGTCGTGCCTTTGCACATGCTCATCACCGTTGTGCATAATGGCGGACTTGTGCTTGGCGCCTTTGTGGATGAAAAGCTAATCGGGCATTGCTCGCACATGATGGGCATTCATCCCGATCATCGTGATGGCGGCATCGGCTTTGCGCTCAAACGCGCGCAATGGCAAATGGTTCGTCATCAAAGCCTCGATCACATCACGTGGACCTATGATCCACTGCTCAGCCGCAACGCGTATCTTAACATCGCAAAACTTGGCGCGGTCTGCAGTATCTACCGCCGTTCAGAATATGGCGAAATGCGCGATGGACTTAATGCCGGACTTCCATCAGACCGCTTCCAGGTGGATTGGTGGATCAATACACTTCGAGTTGAAAGTAGATTGGGAAAGCGCTCTCGCCCGACACTCAAACTGAATCACATGATGCGTTCCGGTCTGCGTCCATTTTATTCGATTCGCGATTCTTCTCTGACCGATAGCCTGCCGCATCCACCCGAGCATGTTCCGCCTTTTGAGGAGCGCCTGCTTTTGGCCGAGATCCCTGGCGATTTTCTTGATCTCAAATCAAAGGATTTTGCCCTGGCTCGTGATTGGAAATTTTTCACTCGCGAACTTTTTGAGACCGCGTTCGCTAAAAATTACATCATCACCGATTTTATATTTGACAACAGTGAAGGCCACCCGCGTGGACTATACCTCTTAACTCACGGCGAAAGTACCTTGGATGAGTTTGAATAAAAAATTAACAAAAGAGACATCCGCAAGAATGTCTCTTGTTTGAAGAAAATGGTTTATCTGCGAACGGCTGAAGGATTCTGTTCACTGCGTCCCATGGCGGTCACTCCTACTGGATGATAAGTCGGTTCCGATCGATTTGAAGAATAGCTGGGAACAGGCTTGGGCGCAGGGCGCGGATAATTAACTGCAGGTTGGTTTGTACGAGAAACTGGCTGAGCGGCTTGTATCGGGTTATTCCGTGGAGTTGCAAAGTGGTCATGAACATCCGCAAGTGTAAAGAGTCTTTCACCTGCCACAGAGAAAGTGCCAATGATCAGCACGCGGATCAGCCAGACCATCGCCGCCACAAAGATCGGCACGATCTTGATCATGGTGGTCTGACCCACCAATGAACCTCCCACAACGCTATGATTTAGGATGGCCACCGAAACGCCCCACCAGGTCAACATCGCATTGAACGCCGCAGCGAGCAGCCACGCCCCAAAGAGATACCAAACTTCGGCAGGCTCGTCGCGCCCCTGTTCAGGGGTGAAGATGCGGGCAATTCCTGCAAAATCAATTCCACAGAAGGCAAAAGCCAGGATGGCAGACCAATGCATCCCCGCGAATTTTAGATCGCCGAGAACATCCCGCAACGCGAATGAGGTTGTGCCAAAATTGAACAATTCGAAAGCCAGCAGGGCAGTGATGAGAATACTTCCAAAGATCGCGCCGCGTTTCAGAGCGGCGCTCTTCAGGAATGGAATTATTTGAATGTTGAGGGAACGGTTCATTAGAGTTCTCCTTTTTGTAACCATACTTGATAAGATCGACAGCGCCTAATATAGAACACTTGTTCTAGTTTGTCAAGTGCGGATTCGTTGCAGAATCATGACCCAATAAACACTTGACATAATTCAGCCGCTGAATTATGATTATGTGTAATAAAGTCTATTGTATTACTAGGAGATACAAAGCGTGAGACTTTCCAAACGCGGTGAATATGGTTTACGGGCAATGATCGTTCTGGCGGAACCTGTCGACAAGAACGCCATGCCTGTGGTGCAGATCAAGGAGATCGCTCAACGCGAGCAGATCTCCCCCAAGTTCCTTGAGCAGATTTTGCTTGCACTCAAGAACGCGGGTCTACTCCACAGCAAAATGGGCGTCGGCGGCGGGTATTACCTGGCCAGGTCCCCCAGAGAGATCACGCTCGGCCAAGTTTTTCGTGTGTTGGACGGTCCCGTTGCCCCGATCAAATGTGTCAGCCAGATGTCGTATGAGCCTTGCGGCTGTCCTGACGAGCAGACTTGCGGCCTGCGGCAGGTGATGGGTGATGTGCGGAATGCCATCGCCGACATTCTCGACAATACCAGCCTGGCGGATGTAGTCAAGCGACAGAGTACTGTCCGCAAGAAACTCGGCATAAAATAGATAATAAAACTGCGTACGGGGGAACGCATTTTTATTTACCTTAAAAGTATACTAGTACTATAGACTTTATAATACATAAACAAATTGGAGATGAAATATGCGAAAATTTACTTTAACACTTGCCTCAATACTAGTTGTTGTCTCCATGCTTTTGGCTGGATGCAACGCCAGTACACCCACACCTGCCCCAGTTGCAGCCACCGAATCCCCCGTCAATACAGCCACAGAGCCACCTCTCAGTGGAGTTGTTTCGGTTTCTGGCGCGTTCGCCTTATATCCGATGATGACTGTCTGGGCCGACGAGTTCCACAAACTTCATCCAGATGTTGAGTTCGATGTGCAAGGCGGCGGCGCCGGCAAAGGTATGACTGATACCATCGCGGACGCAGTGGATATTGGCATGATCTCACGCTCGATCAAAGAGGAAGAAACCGCTCAGGGAATTTTCTGGGTATCTGTCGCCAAGGATGCGGTTTTCCCAATTATCAGTTCTGAGAATCCTGTCGCGGCGCAAATCCTCAAAAAGGGAATCACACAGGAAATCTTCAACAAGATTTACATCAGCGGCGAGATCACAACCTGGGGCGAAGTGATCGGCGACCCAGCCATCACCGATGAGGTTCACGTATTCACTCGATCTGATGCCTCTGGCGCGGCGGAACAATGGTCAAAATTTAGCGGCGGTAAAGCTCAGGAAGATTTGAAAGGTATTGGCGTAAACGGCGAGCCTGCGATTTTGGATACCGTGATCAAAGATCCGCTGGCGATCGGTTATGGTAACTTGAACAGTATTTTTGATCTCTCGAATGGCAATATAGTTTCTGGCATCATCATCCCGCCTATTGATATTGATAAGAATGACAAGGCGGATGCGGTTGAAATTTATACTGTCAAGAAGGATGCGTTCGACGCGGTTGCGAATGGCACGTATCCATCGCCGCCCGCTCGTTTCGAGAATCTTGCCACTCTGGGCAAACCCGATGGATTGACTCTGGCTTTCATCGAATGGATATTAACCGACGGCCAGCAATATCTTGAATCAGCCGGGTTCGTGGCGCTTACTCCTGAGCAAAAAACCGAGTCGCTTGCAAAACTCAAATGAATCAAATGGATTCAACCAATACCCCTCAATCCATAAATAAAACGACAGGCCGGTTGTCCCGGCCTGTCGTCGCGTCGCGTACAAGGCAAAACAATTTTGCCCAACGCACATTTTTTATCTTCACACTGCTGCCGGTCCTGCTCATTCTCGTAGTCGCCATCGCTTTATTCGTCCGATCATGGCCGATCTTGAACGCTTATCCATTATACGATTTACTTTTTGGCAAGGTTTGGAAGCCCACTAATGGACAGTTCGGTTTCCTGCCTTTCATCGCCGGTACATTCTGGGTCACAGCAGTTGGCATACTTCTTGCAGTGCCAGCCTGTTTGTTGGTTTCGATCTATCTGGCAGAGTATGCCCATGCGCGGACCCGCTCAATTGCCAAGCCTATTTTGGATCTACTGGCTGCGATCCCGCCTGTGGTCTACGGTGTCTGGGGATTACTTGCCATCGTCCCATTTGTGGATAAAGTGCTCGCGCCTCTTTCTGACCGATGGCTGGATTCTGTTTCGATATTCAGTGTCAACCAGCCGACAGGGTTCGGGATCCTCGCAGCGGGAATCGTGTTGGCGGTCATGATCGCACCGCTGATCATCGCGGTCATGTATGAAATTTTTTCCACAGTTCCCAACGACTTGCGTCACGCATCTCTCGCAGTCGGCGCGACTCGCTTGCAGACTATTCGAAACATCGTGTTGCCGCAAGTCGCCCCGGGAATTCTGGCCGCCATTGTGCTCGGGGCATCGCGCGCACTTGGTGAAACCATCGCTGTGTTGATGGTAGTGGGTAACATCCCGCAAATGCCGACCTCGATCTTTGATTCCGCGTATCCACTGCCGGCGTTGATCGCCAACAACTACGGCGAGATGATGTCGATCCCTTTGTATGATGCGGCTTTGTTAAGCGCGGCGCTTGTTTTGCTGGTTGTTATCTTGATCTTTAATATTCTTTCCATGCTGGTCATCCAGCGCATGTTGAGGCGAAAATGGGTTTAATGAAAAGACACTGGCAAAGACGTCATTTTGTCGAAGCCTTTATGATATCCATGATGCGGGTTTCCCTATTTATCGTGAGCGCTGCGCTCGGCCTGATCCTATGGATCGTTGTGGTGCGCGGGCTGCCCGCGATCAGCTGGGATATGGTCACGAAAATTCCTGAAGGCGGTTATTACATGGGCAAGGGCGGCGGAATTCTAAACGCCATCCTCGGTTCTTTATATCTGGCATCAGGCGGTACATTTTTGGCGATGATCTTCAGCGTGCCGATCGCGATGTATCTAAAAACTTATTTAGGCGATTCAAAATGGGGACATTATGTGCGCCTCTCATTGGATGTTCTTTGGGGCATCCCATCGATTGTGTACGGCGCATTTGGATTCACATTGATGATCGCACTCGGCATCCGCTCTTCCTTATTGGCTGGCATCATCATTTTGGCACTGATCGAACTTCCGATCATGACCCGCGCCATGGACGAAGTCATCCGCCGAATGCCTGTCGATCTGGAACATGCCGCGCTTGCGCTCGGGTCAACAAAATTTGAAGTGGCGCTGCGCGTGGTCACACGGCAGATGCTGCCGGGGATTACAACCGCCATCCTATTAGGTTTCGGCCGCGGAATTGGCGATGCTGCTTCGGTATTATTCACAGCCGGCTACACTGACCGTATTCCCACATCTTTGATGCGCCCAACAGCTTCGTTACCATTGGCAGTTTTCTTTCAACTTGGATCGCCTTATCCCGAAGTGCAGCAACGTGGGTACGCGGCGGCGTTAATATTAACGATCATTGTCCTTGCGGTCAGCCTTGGCTCACGCTGGCTATCAGCGCGCCTCAACAAATATACGATCAAATAAAGGAGCGCAATTATGGATGCTCATATTCAAGTAAAAAATCTCAACGTTTATTACGGCAAGCAACAGGCTTTGAAAAATGTCAACATTGAAATTCCGAAGAATCAGATCACGGTCATCATGGGACCCTCAGGCTGCGGAAAAACCACTTTGCTAAAAAGCCTCAACCGTTTTTTGGAATTAACTGACGGGACGCAGATCACGGGTGAAGTTTTAGTGGACGGTCAAAATATCTACGCCCATGAGGTGGATGTGACCGAAGTCCGCAAGGTGGTGGGGTTGCTCGCGCAGCGTCCTTCGCCATTGCCAATGTCGATTTATGATAATGTCGTCTATGGAATGAACATTCATCGCATGAAGAAGGACCGCAAGGAATACAAAGCGGCGGTGCGGCATTATCTCGAGATCGCCGGGCTTTGGGATGAAGTCTACAAAAGATTACATGACCCCGCCACCAGTCTGTCCATTGGGCAGCAGCAACGCCTGTGCCTCGCCCGCGGGCTGGCCGTGGAGCCAGAGATCATTCTCGGCGACGAACCTACCTCCGCGCTGGACCCGATCTCTTCGCAAAATATCGAAAGCCGTTTAATTGAATTAAAGAAACAATACACAACAGTGATCGTGACTCATACTTTGCGTCAGGCCAAACGTCTCGCAGATTACGTGATCTATATGTATTTGGGGGAAGTCATTGAGGCTGGTTCTGCCAGGGAGGTTTTCAATAATCCACAGCACGAACGCACACGAGCTTATCTTGAAGGGCAGATATAAAAGTGGTTATAATTCGTTCATTATGAAAAATATACGCGTAATTCTGATTACTTTAACGGTACTCGCCTTCTTTTCATCAGCCCGCGCGCAAAGTGACGCGCCGATCGTGATCGTTATGAAAGCGGACGGTCCGATCATGCCCATCATGGAAGACTATATCAAGCGCGGCATTCTCACAGCTGAACAAAGAAATGCAGACGCTCTGATCATTGAGCTAAATACTCCCGGCGGTGAGATCCTCACCATGAAAAACATCATCGCAGACATCCGCGCAAGCAGTGTGCCTGTTATTGTTTATGTCAGCCCGCGCGGCGCATGGGCCGCATCTGCCGGTGCGCTGATCACGATGTCGGGTCACGCAGCCGCAATGGCTCCTGAGACATCCATCGGCGCGGCCAGCCCGGTGGGCGGGAGTGGTCAAGATCTTGGTGTGACAATGAAGGCCAAGGAAATGGAGGCGCTTAAAGCAATTGTGCGAACGCTTACCGAGCGGCGCGGCGATAAAGCCACCAAGCTCGCTGAATCCATGGTGGATAGCGCCAAAGCCATTACTGTCAATGAAGCCCTCGACGCCGGGTTGATTGACTTCATCGCGAAAGATACCGCAGATTTATTAAATCAACTCGACGGATTTAAAGTGGAAACCGTTGCCGGCAAGATCACTTTGCACACGAAAAATGCAACGACACAGCCGCTTAATGTCAGCTTTATTGAACAACTTATGTTCATACTGACCAACTCTAATATAGCATTTCTTCTGCTCGCGATCGGCGTGCAAGCCATTCTGATCGAGATCTCAAGCCCCGGCGGATGGGCGGCCGGCTTCATCGGAGTAATCTGTCTAACGCTTGCCATTTATGGCATGGGCGTGCTATCGGTCAATTGGTTTGGATTCGTCTTCCTCCTCATCGCTTTCGTGCTATTTATCCTTGATATCAAAGCGCCCACACATGGCGCGCTGACCACGGCCGGCGTGGCCTCATTTATAGTTGGCGCACTCGTATTATTTAATTCGCCAGGCACACCACAATTTCAACGCGTGTCAGTTCCGCTGGTGGTGAGTATGGGTGTCTTTCTCGGTTTATTGTTTTTCGGCATACTCCTTCTGGCGCTGCGCGTACGACATAGACCGGTTCAAACCGGGGTGGAGACAATTCCTGGAAAAACAGGAACAGCTAAAACGTCGGTGGAAGATGCGGGGCAAGTTCAATTGGGAAGCGAATTGTGGAGCGCAGAAAAATCCGCTGAATCAGAATCCATCAGTAAGGGTGATTCGGTTGAAGTTGTCGAAGTTCGTGGATTGAGATTGATCGTTAAGAAAAAGTAACAAATCAAAAAGGACCTTATGCCTGCCACCCCTACGAGAGACAGAGTCTCCGCCCAAACAGAATCGCCTCCATTGCGCCGCCCGGATTGGATCAAGGTGCGCGCTCCGTCTGGCGAAACCTTTGAACGCCTGCAAGTGTTGATGCGCTCTAAAGAACTGCATACCGTCTGCGAAGAAGCGATGTGCCCGAATCTCGGCGAATGCTGGGGAAGTGGCACCGCAACTTTTTTGATGCTCGGTGATGTATGCACGCGCACCTGCGCCTTTTGCGATATCAAACACGGCAAGCCCGCGCTCATGGATTGGGGCGAAGCTGAGCGCGTGGCGCAAGCCGTGAAATCAATGGAGTTGAAACACGCGGTCATCACATCGGTGAACCGCGATGAACGTCGTGATGGCGGCGCGCCGATCTTTGCAATGGTCATTCGCCGAATTCGTGAAGTGCTGCGCGGTTGTTCGATCGAAGTACTGATCCCCGATTTCAAAGGTTCAGTGGAAGCGCTGAAAATTGTCATGGACGCGCGCCCTGAAATTTTGAATCATAATGTCGAAACCGTGCCGCGTTTGTTCAAGTCTGTTCAGCCGCAGGATAATTATGAATGGGCAGCTGCGACATTATCGAATGCAAAAAAACTTGATCCCGATGTGCTGACGAAATCGGGCATCATGCTTGGGCTCGGCGAAACGATGGACGAAGTCAAACAAGTGATGCGTGACCAGCGCAGTTGGGGTGTGGACATTCTTACCATCGGCCAATATCTGCAGCCGAGCAAGAAGCATTTGGCAATGGAACGCTATTACACGATGGAAGAATTCGCTGAACTCAAAGCCTTCGGAATGGAGATCGGCTTCAAGTGGGTCGAGTCGAATCCACTGGTGCGGTCGTCGTATCACGCCGCAGATCAAGTCCGCGCGTTGAGTGTGGTGCATCGAAAGTTGTATGGGGAAAGCGCCAGTGATCAGTAATTGGTAATCGGAACGAAATGACAACAGATAAACTCACGCCGGAATTCGAGATATTTCAAGGGGAACTGAAATCTTTTATCGTGCGAATGACTGCCAGTGTTCAAGATGCTGAAGACATTGTTCAGGAAACTTATATCAAGGCCCATGCAAAGCTGAACACCTTTCGCGGCGAATCATCCTTGAAGACATGGGTCTTTAGCATTGCATCCAATCTTGCCAGGGATCTGCTGCGGTCAAAGAAGAGATGGCCTGAAACTGTTACAGATATTTGCAGGGAGGAGTCGCTGGGCAATCCTCAATTTTTTCAGGAAGCCTTGCAGATCAGACAGACATCGCCGCAGGGGAATTTCGAGATCAAGGAACACATCGCTTTATGTTTTACCTGTGTTTCCAAATCGCTTCCACTTGAACAGCAGCTTGCCTTGCTTCTAAAGGAAGTGTACGGTTTCTCAATGAAGGAAATTGCCAGTATCCTTAACCAGACAGAGGCAATGGTGAAATATTATCTGCATACAAGCCGCAGCAGGATGATCGAGGTTTTCGACCAGCGCTGTTCCCTGATCAACAAGCAGGGGATTTGTCACCAATGCACAGAGTTGAACGGCATCTTTAATCCCAAACAAAAAGCGCAGGAGGAACTGGTCAAGATCGAGATGGCAAAAGATGCTGAAAACAAAAGCAAAGAGGAATTGTTCGCCTTGCGGATGAAGATTTTGCAGGAACTCGATCCTTTTGAATCTGGCGCGGCGGAATTGCAGCTGCATCATTTGGAATATAACAGGCAGGTCATGGAAAAATACCTGGGGGAATAAAGCCTATCATTTTCGGTCTCCCGCTCGTCTAAAGAAGAAAAGGAGTTTTAGAAATGAATCAGCAGACAAATCCAAAAGCAGTTACAGAAAAGAGAATGTTCAGCCGGGAAACAACTGTCAGCGTGAATATTGAGGCGGACCCGTCCATTGTGTGGGCATTGTTGACCCACGCATCCGATATCCCAAGATGGAATTCGACTGTGGTTTCGTTGACAGGCGAGATCAGGGAAGGTGGGGCGATTGAGCTCAAGTCCACACTGGATGAAAAACGGGTATTTAAATTGAAGGTGAAAGAATTCGTGCCTGAAAAAAGGCTTGTGTGGGGAGATGGCATGGGAAACCGGGTCTATTCGCTTGATAAAAAATCAAACGGCGTGCTTTTTAGCATGTCCGAAAAGATCGGAGGTCCGCTCTTCCCTTTGTTTGCGAAAATGATCCCATCATTTGACAGATCTTTTGAACAATTTGCAGCAGATCTAAAGAAGGAAGCCGAAACCATTCAAGGTTCCAAAAAGTGACCTAAAGGAGAATATTATGGAAAAGAGAACGAAGGACAACCCTTGGAAATTAAAAACGCCTCCCCAGACATCGGACTATGAAATGTATGTAGACACGAAGGATGGGAAGGAAATTATCGTCTGCACGGTCGGCACAACCGTTTTGCATTATGACTATCGTTCTCTCGCGGACTTGCATGCCATGTTAAAAAAGCACGGTGATTGGATGGAATTGGGCAGCAAGGATGAGAAACAGGAAACTGTCGAAGGGACTGTGGAACATTGGGCGCGTTCACCGAAAAACCCGATCGGCGGCTGGTATGGACTCAAGAAGGGGTTCAAGGGGCGCTTTGCCATGTATATTCCACCGCTCATGGAAGTGCTGGGACTGGCAGAAGTGGAACATAATGCGCGCAATAATCGGATGCGGGCAAAATAACGCGTTGAGCGTGGTGCATCGCAAGTTGTATGGGGATGGACAGTGAAAAGTGAGTAGTGGACAGTAATCAGTAGATCCCTTCTGCCGTTTGGCGGGAGGGATTTTTATTTTGGAGTATGATTGCCCGAATCTCCCTTAACCTGAAAGGCAATCATGTCACGTAATCGAATCATTCTCGTCTCACTCATATTAAGTGCCAGTTACTTTCTAAGCATTGGGCACCATACCATCAATTTCTGGGAAAAACCTGGGCGGCTGATGCTGGGACTGTCGCTAATTTGCATACCTCTTTTAACGTGGATAGTATTTCTCGTTATCAATCAAATTCAACCACAACTTAATAAACCTGGCAGAAAACAATTCCTTGTTTTCATCATTCCGGCGCTCTTGATCAGCGCTGCCATTACCTGGCGTTACTACAGTATGCCCGCAACTTTTCACACAATTATTATAGACCCAGTTGTCACACAAAACCAAAAAGTAGAAATAATAGAGATCAAAGCAAACGGCAGGATCATTCCACAAAACGAAAAAAATGCTTTGGATTATGACTGGCAGGTGAAAGATGGCGTATTGTTTGCAACAAGTAAGTCACGACCAATAAAGATCATATTTAAAACGGAAATTAACGCGGCTGTACGATTATTATTTCTTGCCTCGCCTCAAGGCGGGAAAGCCGTGATCGATCTTGAAAAAGAACAAATTGAAGTGGATTTGAAAAATCCCGAGAATCGCCAGCAAACTACCACTATTTATATCCAGTCATCTCGTGGAATTCCGAACTGGTTGTTCATTCCAATGCTGGTTATGGTGGATATTATTACGATCGCCAGTTTTTTTCTCTTTATTTATTTAATTCAGAAAGCAGGGGAAAAAAGAATGGCAATGTTAGCACCAACCACAGTCTCCCTTCTTAATCACCGTGTTAACATTGCGATCCCGCTATTTATTTCAAGCGTTTTGCATATACTTAACTCACTTGCTGCACCGCTAATTCTTGATGTAGACAGCATATCTCACCTTCAGGGAGCAATTCACTTGCTGGAATTCGGGAATCTCGATGGGGTTTCAATGATTCGAGGTCCCGGGTCAACTTTTTTATTCGCGCCATTTCTCTTTTTATTTGGACGTAATCCATGGGGAATAAAAATGCTCCTGCACCTATTGGCAATTGCCTGTGTCCCGGTCAGCTATCGGATCAGCTGGCAGCTTTGTAAAAACCAAACCGTCGCTTTTGTCTGTGGACTTGTTGTGGCGCTCTCGCCTGACTTGTTCTTCTATTCCAATTTCGTGATGTCTGACTTGCCGAATCTGTTCTTTGTGCTGGTATTTTGCACCTTGCTGATCTCTGCATTGGAGACCTTCGAGTTTCGTTGGGTGATTTCCGCCATGCTCTTGGCCTCATTTTCCACGTTATTTCGTTCTGAAAATATTACCCTGCTCTTGATCGGGGCAGGGGCTCTTTTAGCCTCGTATGTCTCGCAATGGAAAGCAAAAGGCTTTGCAAGACCAATACGTGATTTAAGTATGTTTGGCCTGGTTATTATTTTCGCAGTCTTGCCACTCTTGTGGTGGTCTGGCCAAAACCAAAGGATATATGGCTTCTTTGGGTTGAGTAACTATGCAGGTGAAGTATTTTACGATGGCTGGGTATATTTTGGAGACGCCAGTAAACTAGCCTATACCGATAAAAACTCACCCGCGGTACAAAAAATACAGGCAACTATCGATCGATATCCAATTATCATAACTGATAAAAGTGGAGCGCCCACCGGGTGGGAGATTTACCCAAGTTTGATAAAAGCAGGATATACAACGGAACAGGGTTTTGATTTACTCAAACAAGCCGCTATAGACTCGATCAAAAAAGATTGGAGCCTTACATATCAATTGTTACTGATCAAGATTAGAGCAGGCCTGCGCCCTGAAACAACTAACATGCATACCCTTGCTCTGCCATCTGAAAATTATCAAACGCAGAAGTTGGGATACTTTGATCAGGAGAATCTAATCATTCCAGCTTTAATTCTTGCGCAAAGAACCGGCTATACATATATTCAAAGATGGTACGATTCTTATTACCCCTGGTGGGTATATTTATGCATAGTTGCAATGTTCTTTTGCCTGTATCGCTCTCCTGGAACGGTTTGGCTGACCCTTATATTAATTATAGGAACGCGTATCTTTATCCCGAACATCATGGGACTATCCCATTGGCGATATACCCTGGCAGGGTTAATGCCGCTACAAATCCTTGCGATCGATTGGCTCGCAGGACTGATCAAAGGCGGAGAATCTCTTATTTATCATAAAAATACCATCATAGCCCCCAGTGGCCCTTCTCGTTAAATAAAAACAGAGACTGTCAAGCCAGCTACTGTGAAATTAATCAACGAGTTTACTTGTTGTATGGCATGGCCGAAGAAGGAATAAAAACTTTACAAGGAAAGGGGTAAAATTATCTCATGAGTACGATTACCTATCCTTTTAGCCTTCCCAAACTTATTGACATTTGCCGCCGAAACGATGTTTCGATGGTGGGCGTCTTTGGTTCGATGGTGCGCGGAGAAGCGAAAAAAAATAGCGACATTGACTTGATCGTCCGATTTTCCAAACGCAAAAGTTTGTTGTCCATGGTTCGGTTTGAACGTGAGTTGGCGGAAACGCTTGGGCGGAAAGTTGATCTACTAACAGAAGCTTTCATCAGCCCGTACATGCGCGAACGGGTTTTGCAGGAAATGCAGGTGGTGTATGGCTCACGATGAAACCCTCTATTTGCGCCATGTTCTCGATGCAATGGATACAGTCGAAGAATATTTACTGGGCGTGAATGAAGAAAAATTCAAAAATACGCGCTTGATTCAGGATGGAGTCATTCGGCAAATTGAATCATCGGGGAAGCCGTTCGGCATGTTTCCAAAAACACCCGCAAATCGTACCCGGAAATTCCGTGGCAAGATGTGGCAGGGATGCGCGATAAACTCATTCATGGTTATTTCGGTGTAGATATTGAAAAAGTATGGGATACAGCCCGTGATGACCTGCCCATTTTACGGGAACAGGTGATGGGAATTCTAAAAGACTTCGGACAAAACATCTAATTCAAGAACAAAAAAATGCTCTTTTTCAAGAGCGTTATTTGTAGCTAAAAAACTATTCCAATCTCAAACGGGATGAGACAGGTTGATTCTGACATGCAAAAGCCAGCTTCTGTTTTTATTTTGGAGTATGATTGCCCGAACTTCCCTTAACCTGAAAGGCAATCATGTCACGTAATCGAATCATTCTCGTCACCATTGGTATCATGCTCAGCCTGTTCCTCGCTTCGATGGAAGCGACTGTCGTTGCAACCGCCATGCCGACCATCGTCGGTCAGCTGGGCGGGCTGGAGCATTACTCGTGGGTATTTTCAGCCTTCATGCTGGCTTCCACCACATCTGTTCCGCTGTATGGAAAACTCTCGGATATTTATGGCCGCCGCCGAATCTATGTGATTGCGATGGCGCTCTTTCTTGTCGGCTCGGTCATGAGCGGACTTGCAATCAACATGACGCAACTCATCTTCGCGCGCGCTTTGCAGGGACTCGGCGCGGGCGGAATCCAACCGTTGGCATTTATCCTGATCGGAGAGATGTTCAGCTTGCAGCAGCGCGCCAAAATGCAGGGACTTTTCTCGGGCGTGTGGGGCTTCTCTTCCATTGCGGGGCCGCTGCTCGGCGGATTCATTGTGGATAAATTTTCGTGGCATTGGGTCTTTTACATCAACGTACTTCCGGGTCTACTTGCTGCGGCGCTGGTCGCTCTCGCTTGGCAGGAGCAGGCTCAAAGTCACGAACGACCGAAAGTGGATTATCTCGGCGCGGTCTTGCTGACATCCAGTGTTGTCTCATTATTGCTTGGGCTGATGGAGTTCGGCTCCATTAATAGTTGGTCATTGCTCGCGCTCGCCCTCGCGCTCTTCATTGCGTTGATATGGGTCGAGAGCCGCGCCGCTGACCCGATCCTGCCGCTGCCCCTTTTCCGCGACCGGTTATTTCTCACCGCAGTTACGCACGGGGTCTTCACAGGTTGGGCGATGTTTGGCAGTGTCTCGTTCATACCGCTCTTTGTGCAATCGGTGTTCGGCACCAGCGCCACGCAGGCCGGCATCACGATCACGCCGATGCTGTTAGGATGGGTGAGCGCCAGCATTATTGGCATGAGGTTGATCATGACGGTCGGGTATCGCAAGCTGGGGCTGGTCGGAACAACGGTCTTCGTGACGGGCGCATTCCTGATGACGCTGATCGGCGCGGGCTCGAGCCAGATCATCATGATGATCTTTGTAACCATAATGGGCGTGGGCATGGGGCTTTCGATCCCATCGTTTTTGGTGGCGGTGCAGACGACCGTGGAGCGGCGCAATCTCGGCACAGCCACTTCGATGCTTCAATTCAGCCGTTCGATCGGAGGGACTCTGGGAGTGAGTGTGATGGGCGCCGCCTTGAGCATTCGACTCGCCTCGAACTTGAGCGCCTCAAGTCTTGACCCGAAGCTGGTGACTCAAATCCTCGATCCTTTACCCGGCTCGCAGATCGTTGTGGATGCCGGCGTGCGTCTCGCAATGGCGAATGCAATTCATCTTGTCTTTGTGATCGCATTTATATCCGCTGCGCTTGGTTTATTGTCGGTCTTCTTCACTCCGCAGCGGGAACTAAAGGAAAAGCCTGTTGAAAGTGAATCTTTTCCACTGAGCATGGATTGAGCAGAAGATAAAATATCATTTATAGACTGGCCAAGACCAGTCTATTTTTTTTTTCGACCCCGTGCAAAAAAATCAAATCTAATATACAATAAGCGTGATAAATGTCACAAACAAACCCGGGAGGTTCCATATGACAAGCACACTCGATAATCTGAAAGAAGCATTTGCCGGCGAAAGCCAGGCGAATCAAAAGTATCGCGCATTTGCAAAAAAAGCAGAGCAGGATGGCTTTGCCAATATTGCGCGGTTGTTCCGCACCACCGCCGAGGCGGAACGGATCCATGCCGAGGGACATCTCAAGTCGCTGGAAGGTATCGGCAGCACGGCTGAAAACCTGCAGGCAGCCATCGCAGGCGAAACGCACGAAACAGAAAATATGTATCCGCCCATGTTTGCACAGGCCGAGGCTGAAGGTCATAAAGCCAAGCGTATGTTTGGCTATGCCCTGGAAGCGGAAGCTGTCCACGCCAAATTGTATCAACTGGCATTGGATGCCGTTCAGCAAGGCAAGGATTTAACGGAAGTTGACTTCTATCTTTGTCCTGTCTGTGGGTACGTTGAGTTCGGCAAGCCGACGGACAATTGTCCGGTCTGCGGTACGAAGGCTGGTAAATTCACCCAAGTTTAGTAATCTAAACTCAAAGGGCAGCGGCTGATCGGTCGAGACCCTTTTTGTATTTCGGCGCAAGCCTTGACATCCCCTCGATTCTGCAGATAATTACTGCAATTAAATCAAAGGCATTGACAGAGGAAAGTAAACTGGCAGAAGCCGCCAGAGATGTGCAAAGGAATCGTTGAAATTGCACTCGGCCAAAATCAGTTGAAGTTCCCTCTTGAGCCTCCCGAGTTAACACGTTGCAAGTTTGAACGTCAGTAGCTTGGGACGCGATCCATGCGTTACCGGGAAGCCGATGAATGTCGGCGCAAATTGAATTTGGGTGGTACCGCGAGAACTCTCCCTCTCGTCCCATTATTTGTGGACGGGAGGTTTTTGTTTTAGACTGTGGACGATAGACCATCATCTAGGAATTGCTATCGTTCACAGTCCATCGTCATTTTTTGGAGGCAGTATGTTGGATAAATTGAATGAGATCGAAAAAGCCGCGCTGGAGGATCTATCGTCCATTACGGAGCAGACTGCTTTGGACGCGTGGCGCGTTTCAAATGTTGGGCGCAGTTCTCCGCTGATGCAGATCTTTGCTGGTTTTGGGAAACTCTCAAAGGAAGAAAAACCAATTGTCGGGGCGGCTGCGAACCGTGTCAAAGTGGCGTTGGAATCCGCTTTGGAAGAAAAAACTCAAGCGGTGAAATATGCAGCGCTGGCGAAATCCTTATCCGAAGAAAAATTGGATATAACGTTGCCGGGACGCGAAGTCAACATCGGACGATTGCATCCAGCCAATCAGCAATTGCGGCGTGTGCTGGCCATTCTCGCGGAGATGGGCTTTCAGGTGTACACCTCGCGCGAAGTTGAAACCGACGAGATGAATTTCCAAATGCTCAATTTTGCGCCGCATCACCCTGCGCGCGAAATGCAGGATTCCTTTTACGTGGAATCAGAAGGCCGCGAGGACAATCCCATTTTGATGCGCACACATACCTCACCGGGACAGATCCGCGCGATGCGTGAAGCTGTGGCGACCAACCCGCAGAATCCGCCGCCGATTCGAATCGCGTTGCCCGGAATGTGTTATCGCTACGAGCAGATCACGGCGCGTTCTGAAATTCAATTCAATCAAGTGGAAGGGCTGGCCGTTGGCGAAGGAATCACATTCGCGGATTTGAAAGGCACGCTGACAGATTTTGCGCGGCGCATGTTCGGCAAGGATGCGCGCGTTAGATTCCGCGCCTCGTATTTCCCATTCACCGAACCGTCCGCCGAAGTGGATGTGGAATGTTTTGTGTGCGGCGGCAAGGGCTGCCAGGTTTGCAAGAATTCCGGCTGGCTTGAAATTCTGGGCTGCGGCATGGTTCATCCGAATGTTTTACAGAACGGCGGCTACGATCCCAAACGATACACAGGCTTCGCATTCGGCATGGGACCCGAGCGTCAGTTGATGCTGCGTAATAAGATCAACGATATTCGTTATTTCTGGGGCAACGACCTGCGCTTTTTGGAGCAGTTTTAGAATTGTAGGAAGTAGGTGATTAGGAATTAGGAGGCTGGTTATGACAGGCGATAAAGGTTTGGAGACTTTGTTGGTTTGGCAAAAGTCTCTGGCGTTTGCTGTTGAAGTTTGCAAAACCATCCTACCCAAGATGCCCGTTCAAGAAATATGGTCGCTGAGTGATCAATTACGGCGTTCAGTGCAAAGCATCCCTGCAAATATTGCCGAAGGTTATGGCAGATTTTATTTTCAAGAAAGTGTCCGCTTTTGTTATATTGCAAGAGGTTCTCTTGAAGAAACATTTAGTCATTTGACTCTCGCACACAAACTTGATTATATGGATGACGAAACCTACAAACAACTTAATAACCAGATTATTGAGTTACGAAGAATGATAAGCGGTTATATTTCTTTCCTGAAAGAAAGCAAACGCGGCGTATCTGAACCAGGCGCAAACCACCACGTCCAGGAAGACTCTCCAACCTATATCATCAACACCGATTCTCCTGGTCCCCAATCACCTGATTACCCGATCACCTGATTACCTGATCCCCGAATTTAAAGAGGAAATTATGAAACTACCTATTTCTTGGTTAAAAGATTTTATTGATCTCGACGGTATAACTGTCGAAGATATAGCCCGAAAGTTAACTTTGGCTGGTCTTGAAGTGGACGAGATCCTATATGCGGGATTACCCATGCCAACGTATGGCGCTGGCGAGAAACACGAATTCAAAACCAACGGCATCGCGTGGGATAAAGAGAAGATTGTCGTGGCTGAAATCCGGGAAGTGAAGGAGCATCCCAACGCGGACAAATTAACTTTGCTTGATTTATATGATGGCCAACAGGAGCAGGTTGTGTTGACGGGCGCGCCGAATATCTTCCATTTGAAAGGCACAGGTAAATTACCCAAACCGATCAAAGTGGCATATGCCAAGGAAGGCGCGACCATCTACGACGGCCACGCTGATGGACTCGTGTTGACCACGCTCAAACGCGCAAAGATCCGCGGCGTCGATTCCTACTCGATGGTCTGCTCTGAAAAAGAATTGGGAATTACCGGAGAACATGAAGGCATCATCCTGCTCGATGATGATGCGCCCGTGGGCATGTCGCTCGCGGATCATATCGGCGATGCGGTTTTGGATATTTCCATTTTGCCGAACATGGCTCGCAACGCGAATGTGATCGGTATTGCGCGTGAACTGGCCGCGCTGACGGGAAGAGAATTGCGTAAACAAGTAAACACCGAAACAGGTAAACAACCTTCAACCTTGAACCTGCAACCTGTAACCGATCTTGTCGAAATTGAAATTACCAACTCCGAACTTAATCCGCGCTTTGTGGCGGGATTAATTCGCGGCGTGGAGATCAAACCAAGTCCATACCAAATTCAGCGCAGACTAAAACTCGCGGGCATTCGCGCCATCAACAACATTGTGGACGCGACCAATTACGCCATGATCGAACTTGGCGAGCCATTGCACGCATTTGATTATGATGTGCTCAAGGAGCGCGCTGGCGAAAAGAAGATCAAGCTCATCACTCGTCCCGCACAGGAAGGCGAGGAACTTGTCACTCTTGATGGAGAGAAACGTAAACTCACTTCCATGAACGTGCTGGTCTGTGACGAGAAAAGTTCACTGTCACTGGCGGGTGTGATGGGCGGTACCGAATCAGAAGTGACGCAGAATACCAGGAACGTGCTGCTCGAAGGCGCGGCCTGGAACTTTATCAACATTCGCCGCACAGCCAAACAGCATAACCTTCCATCCGAAGCATCCTTCCGATTTTCGCGCGGCGTGCATCCTGCGCTCGCTGAAACTGGCGTGAAACGCGGATTGCAATACATGGCGGCTTGGGCAAATGGAAGTATCGCGCCAGGCCTCGTGGACGTGTATCCGCTTAAGCCGAAAGATTCTGTCGTTGAAGTCACGCCCAAAGACGTGAAGAGACTGCTTGGCATTGAACTCACTCTTGAACAAATTGCCGAACTTCTTTCACGCCTTGAATTCAAATGTGAAATTACCGATCATCATTTACAAGTTACCGCCCCCGCCCACCGCATGGACATTGACGAAGGCGTCGTCGGTCTCGCGGATGTGCTTGAGGAAGTTGCGCGTTCGTACGGCTTCGATAAAATTCCGACCACCACCATCTCTGATGCGCTGCCTCCGCAGGCTGGCAATCCCATCCACGAGTGGGAGGAACATCTGCGCGATCTGCTCGTGGCGATCGGCATGCAGGAAGTTGTCACCTATCGTATGACCTCGCCCGAACGCGAAGGGCGCGTGATCGCGCACGGCGAATACGTCCGCATCGCGAATCCCATTGCGCCCGAAAGAAGTGTGCTGCGCCAAAGTCTGCTGGCAGCGGTGCTTGAAGTTGCCGAGAAAAATGCGCGTGCTGAATCGATCGTGATGTTTGAAGTCGGTTCGATCTTCGAACCTGTCAAAAATGATCTGCCGAACGAGCCGCGCAAACTTGCCATCGTGATGACGGGCGCCCGCAGCGCATCTGCATGGGATGTGAAAGCTGCGCCCGCCTTTGACTTCTATGACATGAAGGGACGAATCGAACTCCTTTTGGCAGGACTCCGCTACACAGACATTGTTTACGCTGAAACGGAATCTACTTACAGCCTGCACCCAGGTAAATCTGCTGAAGTAAAAATAAATGGACAAGTGGTGGGCGTGTTCGGCGAACTGCATCCGCTGGCGAAGGAGAAATATGAATTTGGCGACGCGCCTGTCATCGTGGCGGAATTTGATCTCGAAAAATTGCGCACATTGAATCCATCCTATGGCATTATCCCTGTTTCCGAGTTCCCGCCCATGTATGAAGACATCGCCATCATCCTGGATGAATCAGTTGCCGCATCTGCGGTCGAAGCATTGATCAGGCAAACGGGCGGAAAAACCGTGACCGACGTCCGCTTGTTCGATGTCTATCGTGATGAAAAGATCGGCGCTGGCAAAAAGTCGCTGGCGTACAGTCTTACATATCAAGCCGCAAAAACACTGACTGATGCCGATGCCGCCGCGATTAGAAATAAAATTGTGAAGCGGCTGGAAAACACAATCGGCGCGAAGTTAAGAAGTTAAGTAGTACAAACGGGATGCAAAAAAACTTGCGCCCTGTTTTTGTTGGTTGTATACTGATAAAAACCTTATTTAACATAGGAGAGAAAAATGAATAATAAGAATACAGGTATGATTGCCACGATCGCCGCCGTTGTTTTATGCGGATGTCCGGGTTTGTTTATGTGCATATTTGGAGCGGTTGCTGCCGCAGGCATCATGCCATATACCACTGAGGTAAATGGCGTCAGCAATTCAGGAACAATGCCCGCAGGCGCTGGGATCGCGATGCTTTGTTTTTCACTCATCTTAATTATTATCCCGATCGCGGTCGGATTCTTCACAATGCGTAAGAAGCCCGAAGCAGTCACAACCAACGAACCGCTTCCACCAGCTTCCTAAAAAGCTATAGATAAAAAAACTGCTCCCGTTTCAGGGAGCAGTTTTTTTATCGGAAAGAAGCGCTTACTTGATCAAATAGGTAATGCTGACGTTGACAGAGATCGTTAACTGACCAGGCTGGATCGGTACAGCTACATCTGCAGTCATGCCGCCACCGCCGCCACCTTTACCAGAAAGCATCGGCATTGGGCTGCTCTCGTAGAAGCTGAGGTTCTGGATATCACCAAGTGTAATACCAGCGGCATCCGCCATTTCCTGAGCCTGTGTCTTCGCGTCAGTCACTGCCTTGGCGCGAGCTTCCTTCACAGCGGCCGTCTTATCAGCCACATCAAATTGAATGCTGTTGACATTGTTTGCGCCTGCGCTGATGGCGTCATCCAGCAAATTGCCAAGGCTGTCAAGATTGCGCACGGTGACGTAAACTGAATTATCCACCATGTAGACCGTGCCAGTTACAACGCCGTCGGGTCCATATTGTTGTGAAGGATAGATGCTGAAGTTGGTGGTGCGGATATCTTTTTTATCCACGCCCGTCTTTTTGATCGCATTGATCACCGCAGTGGTATGGGCTTTGTTGGCATCGACAGCTTCCGAGGCGGTCGCGGATTCGTCATGCACGCCGATGTAGATGTAGGCAATGTCAGGGGTGAGGTCAACCAGACCAATGCCGTTCACGTTCATTGTGCGTGAGAAAGGTTGGGCCTCCTGATTTATGGTGGTCGGTCCGCAAGCGCTCAAGACGAGAGCGAAAACCAGAATTGCAAAAACTAAAAATTTTGTACGCATTTTATATCTCCTTTGTTTTGTGATTTCTCTATCCAAGACGTTGTTATTTTGAAAAAGTTCCCTTGCATCGCAAGGTGTTGCACTTGTATTTTAGTCCATTTGAAGCTAAAATGACGCACAAATGTTCTAACGGAAAACCATGCCTATAAATTATCAGGAAGTTTACACGCAAATAAAAGAGCTCGGCAAAGGCGCGAAAGAAAGACGAAAGAAGAAAGAGGAGGCGCAAGCCTCGGCGCGTGACTTGCTGAATTTTTACGATTCTAAATTGGATGAACTGCGCTCCAAAGTGGACTCTGTCAAAGCAGTTGACCCGAACATCCGCTGCGCCTACCCGCTCGAGGAGACTCTCGCTTCCTCCCATCCGCTGCCTGCTTCTGTCATCCAAGCGACTTTGATCGCCGCTGACGGTTCGCAGATCAACCCTGACCGCCACGCAGCGATCCAGTTTTGCGTGGTCAATGTTGGCGCGATCCAGATGAAACTCAACTCAGGGGAAACGCCTGAAATTTTTACTGATACTGAATTATTATATGGTGATGATCTTTTGCCAAATGGCTATCCCCTGTCAGACGGCATGGTGGCGCTAAAACGAGACCTCGCTGAACGGTCAAAGCTGGAAGAATTATCCAAAGGCTTGCAGGGTTCAGTGGTCACATTTACAGATGGACCTATCGAACTGTGGGGCGCTAAAGGCGAGGATGCAAGTTCATACGAAGCGATTGTCCAAAAATATCTTGGAGTGCTTTCCCGTTTGCAGGGCCGTGGAGTTATCACCGCTGGTTACGTAGACAAACCTTCCGCAGATCTGGTTGTGCGCCTGCTGGAAATCGCATCCGCTGATAACGAGCAGACGCAAAAGCTGAGGGAGTTTCATCCACTGCGCGGCGTGAGTGACCGCTGGCTGTTCGGAGGGCATAAAAATCTATTACTGCCACCAGGTCACCGTTCGGCGGTATTTGGGATTCAGTCCAGTTCTGAAAAGAAATATACAGGTATTTTGTCATTGCATTTCTTCTATCTCAATGTAGGCACGGAGGGACATCCCTGGCCAGTGCGCGTTGAAATCCCCAAATGGGTGGCGGATGATAAAGAGAAGTTGGATCTATTGCATGGTGTTCTGGTCGAACAATGCCGCATGATGGGCAGCAAGCCCTATCCATATTTATTGCATCGCGCGCATGAGACTGCCGTTGTCAAAATGGAAGAGAAGCAGCAGATCGAGCAGATGCTGGCCATGGAATTACGCAATCAAGAGGAAGAAGTAGATGATATGTCCAACAAGAGTTCTGCAAAAGGTTTAGCTGGCAGAACAAAACGATAAACCGCCCCCTCCGCCAAAAAAAATGCGACAGAAATACCGCCGCGTTTGGGGGCGGAGGAATGGGCTGGGATAGGAGATACACAATGAATCAACAAATCGAAATCGGACGTTTACTTCGGGCGGGGACAACGGGCTTCGTTGCAGGCTGCCGCGTGTCCCAATTGACCGTGCCTGCCTTTGGCGCATTGGTGCGCGCGCCGCTGGGCGAGGGCTATCAGGTGTATGGACTCATCCACGATATTCATATTGACGATGACGGGCTGGTGCGTCAACTGGTGACATCCAATAATATCAGCGATGATGTCATGCGTGATAACCGTGAGAATCGCATCGTACCCGTGGAGATGTCCGTGCTGACGGTGGGTTATGAACAAGATGGCAAAGTGCATCACCTTTTACCGCCGCGTCCGCCGTTGAGTTTGGATGTGATCTATTTGTGCGATGATACAGATTTGGTCAGGTTCACGTCCGCGGGGCGGTTCGGGTATTTCAGGCATATTTTGAATTCAAAAGATATTCCAATTGGTGAAGTGATCGCGGCGCATTTCCATCAGGCAGGCGAGGCACAACAGGATGAGAAATGGCGGGAAGCGGCAACCCAGGAACTGATCGCGCTGCTGCGGGATGATTATCCAACGTTGATGTCCGCCCTGGGCGCATTGGGTGATATATCCTCTTGAGTCTGATAGAGGATTCGAAAAGCTCGTCAGACTTGAGATAACATCAAAAGTCTTGAAACCAAAGGCGGCGCTCATTTGAGGATGTTTTCCGACTTGCTCCTGTGGGGAGTTATAATTTCGTCATCATGTCAATCAACGAACTTTTCACCACCTTTGCAAATAACCTTCTGCCAATTATGCTGGTCGGCGGCGCAGGTTTTTTACTCGGAAAATTCCTCACCGTGGATTCGCGCTCGCTTGGGCGCGTTGTCTTTTATGTATTCAGTCCCTTGCTCGTCTTCGACTTGATGATAAAAAGTAAATTGGATCTACAGCAGGCGTTGACCACTGTCGGGTATACAGTTTCCATGATTACGATAATGGGGTTGCTGGCCTTCCTCCTCAGTAAATTATTAAAACTGGAAAGACCGAATATGCTGGCTGTCATCCTTACGGTTGCTTTCGGAAATACCGGCAACTATGGATTGCCGCTGGTAAAATTCGCATTTGGGAATGATGCGCTGGCGATTGCGTCAATTTATTATATAACGACCACCATTCTCTTTAACACAGTGGGTGTCATCATTGCATCCCTCGGCCATATGGATCTGAGATCAGCCGTACTTGGAATTTTCAAATTGCCAATTTTGTATGGTGTGTTATTGGCAATTCTGGTGAGGGTGTTTGGAATTGAGCTTCCATTACCAATTTCACGCACAATTGAAATAGCCGCGAATGGCGCGATTCCTGTCATGCTTATTTTGCTTGGGTTGGAATTAACCCGCATTCAATGGTCGCATAATTTCCGCGCGCTGGGGCTGGGCGTATTTACCAAACTCTTGTTCGCTCCATTGATCGGATTATTGATCGCGAGTTTATTCGGCCTGGGACACACCGCTCGTCAAGCCAGTGTGCTGGAAGCATCCATGCCGGCGGCGGTGGCAACCACTGTCGTAGCGACAGAATATCAACTGGAACCGTCGCTGGTCACGGCCATTGTTTTTCTTGGCACCGCGTTGAGTCCGCTTACGCTTACGCCATTGCTTGTATATTTAGCGAGGTAATGAAATGTTAAATCCACGCAAGTTGGGATTAAGAATAGTTGCGACCCTGCTGATGGTCATATCCATTTTATTGAACACGCAACAGGCTAAAGGTCAGGAAGGGATCGTGGTGGAAGATGCCAATGTGACGGTTTCCTTTGGGCAGACGATCACATTCACAGCGAAGATCACATCTTCGCTCCCCATCAAACAGGCCTCACTTCTTTTTCGCGGCGTGAATGAGGAAGCGACACGCGTCGAAACCCTGCAAGTGGCGCAGGATGGTTCGGTGAGTTTCACGTATGATGCTTCGCAGAATCTTATTCCGCCTTTTAGTTGGATCGTGTTTTGGTTTCAAGCCACGTTGACTGATGACCAAACCTACACGAGCGCACCCATTACTTTTCCATATAACGACGAGCGCTTCCCATGGCGTGAAGCAACCCGGGCGAATATAACAATACATTGGTACGCCGGCGATGATGCCTTCGGCGCAACCGCCATGGACGCCGCAGGCTCGGGCATGCTCGCCACGGGTGAATTCATCCCGAGCTCACTTTCAGATCCAGTTGAAATTTACATCTACTCAAATGTGACTGATTTGCAAAGCACATTACTGCTCGGCGGTGAAGATTGGACAGGCGGCCATGCCAACCCGAAGATCGGCGTCGTGCTGGTTGCAATTGCGCCCGGTGAAAATCAGGCCATGGAAATGGAAACAAAGATCCCGCATGAACTTACGCACATCATGCTATATCGTTCGCTTGGCGAAAAATACCTGATCCAACCCACCTGGCTGATCGAAGGGATCGCCTCGATGATGGAACTGTATCCAAATCCAGATTACGCGCACGCGTTGGATGTCGCGAGTCAAAATGATTCTTTAATTCCATTCGACGAATTATGCGCCACTTTTCCCGCCGACGCAGGCAACGCCTACCTGGCATATGCCCAATCCCAATCATTCGTTACCTATATTCGTGATACTTATGGCAAATCCGGTCTGACCCGGTTATCCGAATCATATAGCGATGGCTTGAACTGTGAACTTGGCGCGACGAATGCGCTTGGCACGCCGCTCAGTCAATTGGATTCGCGCTGGCGCGAATCAGTATTGGGGCTAAACCTGACAGGTGTTGCCGCTCGTAATCTTTCGCCGTTTATACTGCTGATGATCTTGGTGCTGGTGGTGCCGATCTGGGGCGCGATCGATCTGATGCGTCAGAGGAGAAAATTTGGAAACAAGTCAAAATGAAATAATCCGCGTGCATATGCGGGTGACCGGGCGTGTGCAAGGTGTCGGTTTTCGAGCGCATGTGGAATATCACGCTTCACAGAACGGGGTGACGGGCTGGGTGCGGAACGTCGGTTATGATTCGGTTGAAACAGTTGCCGAAGGAACGCGCGCACAGATCGATAAATTTATAGCAGCAGTGAAACAGGGTCCGCGCGCCTCACGAGTGGATGATGCGCGGGTTGAATATGAAACTGTTACAGGGGAATTTCAAGAGTTTGGCGTGAAGAGAAGTATATGACGTGGAAAGAATTTAATCTACTCAGACCCGCAAAGATCAAATATTAGGCGAACCCCAGTCCACGCTCTTTCAAAGATACCCATTTCCCCTGGCCGATCACCATATGATCGAGTACATCCACATCCAATAATTTACCGGCCTGGACAATGGCGCGAGTTACAGCCACATCATCGGGGCTGGGAGTTGGATCACCGCTGGGGTGGTTATGCACAACGATAATGGCGGATGCATTAATGCGGATCGCATCCTTGAATAATTCCCCGACCCTTACTTGCGAAGAATTGACCGAGCCTTTATAAACCTCGACTATTTCCAAAACGCGATTCCTTCGATCGAGCAGGATCACACGTGACTACTCCCCACGCCTAAAGGCGGGGGCTTCTAGGGCAAAGCCCAGGCTCTCTAGTCCGAGAGCTTCTATGTTTAGCGAAGCGTTCAAATCACGATCAAGAACCAAACCGCACGAAGGACAATCATGGAGACGAACTGACAAATCTTTTTGAACAACCCAACCACAGCCAGAGCATCGTTGCGAAGTACCGCGCGGATCAACCAATACGACTGCACGACCAGCCCATTCTGCCTTGTACGTGCAATACATGATCAACTGACGCCACGAAGC
>JAPLGS010000041.1 GCA_026390015.1 Chloroflexota bacterium
TGGTACAACGAAATTCACCTGGATAGTTTCAGTGGTCTAGTTGAATTTTGTCGCATTCAACCAAACATTCCGACTCCCGAAGAGTTTGAAACAATGAAGCTGGAGCATCAAATAATTGCAAGAAATTAAATATTAAATCACCTGCTTGACAGTTCTGACTTATAGCGAGTAAACTCTGACTTGCCCCTGCTGTGATTATTCCAAAGGCAGGATTCTATCTTAAAATAAAATACAAAACGAAAAGACCCCTTCCACCTCGGAAGGGGTCTTTTCGTTTTCCCAATATGGAGAAAATGAAAATATGAAAAAAATAAAAGTTCTAACCATGCTCCTTCTCGTTCTACTATCAACGTCATTGCTTGTGTCTTCGGCACAGGCACAAGATGATATGGATGTTGATTCCCGCCATGCTTTGGAGGCTGTTGTATCGATGTATGCCCCCATGCATGGCATGCATTCACTTTGGTTGGATGCGGTTTGTGAACGTATGACCGAAGGCGGATGCGGGTACTTCAGAGAAAATCTCGAGTCCATTCTTTGGCAGGCGGGCCAGGATGTAACAGGTGATCAAGCCGAGCTCATCGACGTTGTCGCCAAGCTTGATGATGGTTCGCAGGTCTGGAAAGCGGCGCTAACGATCTATGAAAATTGCCAGATCGCGAAAAATTGTACAACCAGTGAAAGCGATATTTATCTGCATGTCGTGTTCGACGAAGCGCAGGGGAAATGGTTCCTGAATCGCGTGCTGTATGGACCCTATATAGACTTTCCAAAATTCGAGGAACAATGAATATCACAATTTCAAAAACAGCCGCACTGCGTGCCATCGCAATTTTCACAGCGCTTGTACTTTTAGTCTGGGCTGCAAGCCTGGCACTCTCCATGGGATTCCCCGCCCGCCTGTTTGCCGCCCCAACACCTCTTCCACAGGACGAACCTGCAATGCGAGCCGTTGCGACAATGTATTCAGCAGATCCGGCAGGTGAAAGAGTTGAATGGGAAAACACAGTTTGTTCTGGCATGACAGAAAAAGGATGTTCGTTATTCAAAAGCATGTACGCGCCTGCGATATGGGCTGCGGCCTCTCAAAAAAATGATGCCATCACAACCATGCTTCAAGTTGCTGACACACTCGAAGATGGATCGCAGATCTGGAAGATCAACGTTGCCTGGTCTGGCACATCTGCGGATATTTTTATTCACGTCGAAGCTGACCCAACATCAAAGCAGTGGCTGCTTGAGCGTGTCCTCTTCACTCAGGAAGCGGCAAAGTACACCTAATAACACCAGGAAAACATTATGAAAACTCGTACTCAATTTTTGTTTCTGATCTTTGCGTGTTTTATTCTGCTTTCGAGCCTGACACCCGCGGCTTTCGCTCAAGGAACAACCCCGCCGGTCGACCCGAACAGTTCATGGGCAGAAGTAGTCAATCCAGACGGATCCATCAACTATGCCAGCCTTACGGATGGCGGCGTGGTCAATCAACCCGCAGATTGGATGCCGAACATTCCGTTGATCGGATCCATCCCCGCCGAATTCCATGTGTATTACACACCCAGCGGCAACAGCATTGTTATGCCTACCGCATCCACCTTGTTCTTCATGGCCTCCAATGCCAACGAATCCGGTTTCCTGTCTGCCGCCAGCACAATGGGGACCAGTGGTCTCTCAACAGTCAATTCAGATAACGGGAACGTAGTGGGGTTTGCAAGCCTTGGCGCGTTTTTTGGCGCACTGGTTGGCAA
>JAPLGS010000024.1 GCA_026390015.1 Chloroflexota bacterium
AAGCCTGCGCTGACCTGCACATCTCCTTCAAAATGCGAGTGATACATGAACGTTCCCGCGGGCTTGGCGTTGAATTCATAGGTGAACGTCTCGCCCGGCTGAATGGGATCCTGGGTGACTCCAGGCACACCATCCATCGCGTTGGGGACTTCGACTCCATGCCAGTGAATGGTTGTCGGATCGGGCAGTTCGTTCTTTACAATGATCTTGACCTGATCGCCCTCCGTGACACGGATCATCGGCCCAGGCACAGTCCCGTTGTAGGTGTATGCCGTTACAGTGACCCCATCCAGGATCGGCCATTGCACGGCTTTTGCAATCAGCTCAAAAACCTTGACGCCGTTTTCCTCTCGATAGGCGAGCGGCTGTCCGCCCGTCGTTTCAGTGCCAGGCTGAGCGTTTGGAGCACTGATCGGTTCCATCATATGCGAGGCCCCGGGATTCTCTGCCATCATGCTGCCCGGTGTGGCAGTCGCATTCACACCTGTTGTATTCGCGCTGTTGTTACCGCCTGTTGAGACAGCCGGAGCACAAGCCGATAGGATCAATGCCAGACTGATCATTGAATAAGGAAATACTCGCTTCATCATGTCTCCTCTAAGATTGGATATGGTCGTCAACTATAAAGATATTCCCACCTTGCAGCCAGAGCAATTTGACGCGGTTGTTAATAGGCAATATGGCCTATGTGTTGGAAGGATCAAAATCAGGCACTCTTATTTCAAGCGCCTGCCCGATCGCTGTGATCAATTGTTGATTGCCTTGTTGATTCGGGTTGTTGGTTAGGGAAAACCAGGTCTGTCCATTATTGCCATGCAGGGTCAAGGTCGCCGGGTCTGCAGTTATTCCATATACCAACAAGACCACCATCTGGCAATCACATTCTTCAGTTCCATGATTGGGACATGGACAATCATGTACGCCAATTCGGGCGGTTTGCAGATCAAATGTTTGCACGACACGCAGATCTGCATCCAATAATTGTTTCTTTGTCCATTGAAGGGACTCGTGACAGGGTTTGTTAACCGATAAGAAAGGAGAAGTATTCATAAGCACCTCAGATAGTTTCATTTTATACAGTTATCTGAAGGGAACAAAGCGCTACGTGGCGTATTCACAGATAGGCAATTCTGCCTATATCCAATAAAATTCCAACAGGAACGATTCCTCCCAAAAATGCGTGAGATCATTAAATAATAATCGGGCCAGGAAATTTCCTGGCCCGATTATTATTATTTATTCAAAATCTTATTTCGGTTGAAAAACGATGAAGGAGGCACCGTTCTCAAAAGCATGCTTGACCTGTGCGTTTTCAAAGACTGCAACACCAAAATAGTACTGGGCGGCCAGGTCTGAGAATTGCACATCTGTCTCTGAACCGGTCACGAGTTTGCGACCAAATTCCAAGGTCCACATGCCATCGGCCCATTTCCAGCCAGCCTTGATATCGCCGCGGTCACCCACGATCTCGCTCTTTACGATACCGGGGATGTAGGAACCAACCGGCATGGCGTCCAATGCAGCCTGGTCAAGAGCAACTTTTTCGCTGTCGAGGATGAAGCCGGGAGCGCCTGTGATTGGGTCAAAGCCAGTGCTGGTAAAACCAGGTTTGGTCTTGTCAGCAACGGTCTTGGTTGCATCATTGGGGTCGGGCATGGTTGCAAAGTTATCGGCATATCCGCCGGAGTCTTTGGCGTCGCTGTGGCGGCCAGCTTCGATCGTCTTTGCCTGTAATTCGGGTGTGGAAGTATCGAGCTTCACAGAGTCAAGGAACTGGTCGTCCACCTGATTAATATTTCGAACGGATTTCCAATGCCAGATGTCAGCTGTTTCGCCTTCGCCGAGATATTTGTTGCCATAAGGTTTGATGTCGGAATTCTCGCCCGCATGGCAGGCTACAAAACAACCAGTGGTTTCAAAATTCTTGACAACGGTGATCGGCCAAATGAAAGCCATCTTGTCTTCATATACTGAGTTATTGTCGCCGCCTTTGTCATTCGGGTCAGTGATCTTCTTCCAAGTGCCATCTTCCTGTTTCTGCCAGGGTGAACGAAAGAAGGATTCGGTCGGGTCAGCGTAGGTGACGAGGAAGTAAACTTCATCAGCAGTGTAAACGGCTTTGATGCTTACATCGGTTCCAAAATTATTGAAACCGCCGGAAACAGGAACTACGATCTCAGTTGCGTTTGCCCAAGCGGCATCATCGCCCATGCCATCAAGTGCGGGAGCGGCATCTACGGGAACGGCCACCAAGGCGCCATCAGCGGCGACCCAGGCGGGTACGGGGGGTTGTGTAGCGGTGGGGGCTTCGGTTGCTACGACAGGCGCTTCTGTTACAACAGGCGCTGCTGTTGGTGTTGCTGCTGTGCCGCAGGCGCTCAAGATCATTGAGGCCAATACGAGCAGCGAAATCAATACGAATGTCTTTTTCATCTTACTCTCCTTTTGGGTATTTCTTGTTTGCATTGGGCTATATTACCCAATATTTATAGATTTTACCATGGTATAAAATACCCAACAGTAACAATAGTCACCAATAGGATGTGATAAAGTGTCTAATTGTGATTGGGTAAAAGATCTTTTTTAGTGTAAAATACCCAATGAGCATATTCCCATGAGTTTTGAAATCTTGTTTGTTGTTTATTTTGCCTACGGACTTGCTTTTTTTAGTCTGGGATTAATGCTTGTTCTGGAAACAACCCGTAATTCCTCCTTCGAACAAAAAAAATTACTGATGCCGCTTGCCATCTTTGGACTCCTACACGGAGTCCATGAATGGCTGCAGATCTTCTCCCTGCAAAACCAGCAACTTAATGGGACTCTCCCTCCCTGGATGGATTGGTTCCGTTTATTGCTTCTTTTCTTTTCCTTTATTGCGCTGTGGCTGTATGGCTGGCAGGCCTTTCAAGTTGCCCGCGAGCATATCAATCCTTCTACTTTTTTTGGATTGGCGACTCTGCCTCCCTACATGCTTTTTATCTTGATCGATGTGCTCTATGCTTTCTATCAAGGCGAGATCACCCCGATCAGAATGACGGGCGGCCTGGTCCGCTATCTATTGGCAGTTCCCGGCGCTGCCATTACCTCCCTCGGACTTCGCGCAGGAGCCAACAGGGCCAAAGCCAATCACCGCCAGCCGCTGGATACCCATCTCAATTGGACTGCCATCGGTTTTGCTTTGTATAGTGTCACACAGCTAGTCGTTCCCAAAATGGGAACTCTGGCGGCCAGCCTGATCAACGCCGAAGGTTTTTTGCAATTAACCGGGATTCCAATCCAAGTCTTTCGTACGATCACTGCGCTGGTCATTGCCTGGAACTTATTTCGGGCCATTCAATATTTGGAACAAGAAAGACAGGCGGAACTTTCATCTGCCCAACTGGCGCGTCTTGAATCCCTCGAACAGCAGGAGACCATGCGTCGGGACCTGTTACGTCATATCGTACGCGCACAGGAAGAAGAACGGGCACGTATTGCACGTGAACTTCATGATGAAATGGCGCAGACTATCACTGCCTTTACTCTGGATCTGGGTACACTAAAACAAATGAATGGTCCCCGTTCTAAATCAATGCCAATTCTCGCAAGGTTACAGGATCTCGGAAAAGAAATGTCCCAGAGTATGCATCAAATGGTGTATGATCTGCGCCCCGCACATCTGGATGATCTGGGACTTTTGCCTGCCCTGAAGTACCTTGCTGACAAAGACGGTCCGCGGCTTGGTTTGCAGATCGAATTCAAAACAGACGGCGAATCGCGCAGAATCGAGTCGCTTGCCGAAACTGTGCTTTTTCGTGTGGCGCAGGAATCCATGACCAATATTGCCCGCCATGCGAAGTCAAAACGCGCTGTTATTTTTTTGAGTTACCATGCGCAGGAAGTAAGACTGGAAATCTCCGATGAAGGCATTGGCTTCGACACTGAAGAAAAATTCATTGCGCCGCGTGGTTGGGGATTGGCCGGGATGAAAGAAAGAGCTGAATCGGTCGGCGGCAAGTTTGAGGTCAGCTCAGAAGCGGAACATGGAACCAGGATCTGCGTTACGATTCCAATTGAACAGGAGAGCTAACATGTCAAATATTCGCCTTATGCTGGTTGATGATCATCAAGTGGTCCGCACAGGCCTGAAATCTTTTTTACATACACAGCCAGATTTTGAAGTGGTTGCCGAAGCGAACAATGGGCGGGAAGCCATTGTTCGCGCCCTGGAGCTGCGCCCTGACATCGTCATCATGGATATTTCCATGCCCGAGATGGATGGCCTGGAAGCCACACGGCGCTTGAAGGAGTTATGGCCGCAGGTTGTAGTGCTTTCTTTGACGGTGCATGAAGACAAGTATTATTTTATGAAGATGCTGGAGTCAGGCGCATCCGGGTATCTTACCAAACAGGCTGCTTCGGACGAATTGGTGCAAGCCATTCATACTGTTGCGAGCGGACATATTTATTTACAGCCCGCACTCGCCCGCTGGCTGTTGGAAGATTATCAACAATTGGTGGAAGCACCCTCTACGGATAAATCTGGAAATGGAACCGGTGTCGGTCTCGAAGCGCTCAGCGAGCGTGAGCGCGGCGTATCGGAAATGGTGGGGCAGGGATTGAATAATAATGAGATCGGCGAAAAACTAGGATTAAGCCCCAAGACGATCGCGCGACACCGTGAACGGATCATGAGCAAACTTAACCTGCACTCCCGCACAGAATTGGTGAAGTTCGCCATCAGAACAGGGTTGATCTCAGTGAAGTAAATTCAGATGGTGTTAAAAACGTAACATTTCATATCGTCAAGTAGATTTTTAATTTGGATATTCAGTATTTCTTCATCTTACCAGCTCTTAGCGTAGCTCCTTGAAACTACTCATGAGCGTAATTATATTGTGGGGTTGGACATCACACCACGATTGGTATGGGACAAACACGATTGGTGTCAACCGTAAACGGTCACTCCCTCAATAAGAAGCGCAAATAATTGACCGACCTCACTTCAAAAAAGCGGGGTCTGCCACTATCGAACCCACAAATCTACCCGCTCCAATTTTCCAATTCTTCATCCACCTGATCGAGTGTTCTCAGCAGCATACCCGTCGCCTGCCAGTTTATTCCGCTTATCTTTTCATTTTTTATGCTCTTTGCAAATTTCTGCGCACCAGCGGTCCAGCCTTTTCTGGAAAAACCCAGATAAAAGACTCTCCACTGACCATCGCTGGGAATGACCTTATCCGTCTTTTCAATTAATTTTTGCAAGACATCCATATCGATCGGATGGCGATCCCATTTACATTCCCCCAATATCATAGTCTTATCCATCGTATTGATACCCACCACATCCACTTGTGCGTCCCGGTTCCAAACGCTTCCAATCTGATCTGGCAAAAAGGGCAACAACTTCTTTCCAGAAGCGCGTAATAGCCATTCGCGGCACAGTTCCTCCCAGGTATGAGTACCGATAAAGTCAACCAGGTGTTTTTTGATTTCCTCCAGGGCTTGATCAGCAATACCTAGCGCCAGTTGGGACTGCCTGCGCGAGAGGAAACGGTAATAAAATCGCAGGTACGGATCGGTAATGTGGTGGCGTCCCAGCCGCGAAGAGCCACTATCGGTCACGGGCACACGTCTCTCAACAAATCCCGTCCCGATCAGAGTGCTTAGATACATCGAAATATGTTTGTCATTCAGTCCGGAAGAAGTCGCAATTTCCTTTGGAGTGCGGTATCCCTGTGCTATGGAACGCAGAATGGCAGCGTAATTGTGGATTTCAGAAACAAAGTCCTGCAAGAGCAGGCGGGGTTCATCTTGCATCAGGTTTGTGTCGCCAAGTAATTTCTCTTTAATGTTTTTATCCAAACTATAACTTGGATCGAACTGTTCCCAATATGCCGGGACTCCGCCAAAGATTGAATACAACGCCACGCGTTCATCCGCACGATATTTTGGAAAAAAGCCTTTGGTGGCTTTAAAGGGCAGGGGCTGTAATAATAACTTCGAGGTGGCGCGCCCATATAAAGGAGCCTGGTATGCGAGAATCCCACGCTCCATCATGCCCAGGTGAGAGCCGGAAACAATCAGGAAAACATTTGAGTTTTTCAAATGATGGTCCCAGGCATTTTGCAAGACCCCGGCAATCCCCTGCTCCAATTCCATCAGATAGGTGAACTCGTCCAGTATCAACGCAAAGCGATCATGCTTTGCCATGCGCGCAACCTGCTCAAATGCCTGTCCCCAGGTACTGTAACTGAAATCCTGTGGGGCGTTTGTACTGCTTTCAAAATTGAACAACGCCTGAGAGAAAGCCCGCAACTGATCCTTGGAAGAGGTTGGCTCGGCCACCCAGTACAAGGCTCTGGGAGAAGCAGTCTCAATCCAGTGCGTCATCAGACGGGTCTTCCCAACTCGGCGCCGTCCATATAGGATAAGCAATTTGGCATCGCTGGATTGCCATTCGGATTGCAAAATATTCGACTCGCGTTCGCGAGCGACAAAAGGGGTGAGGGGCATGAGTACCTCCTTGGAGTAATTCATATTAGTATAATACAAATTACTCTATATTTCCGAAGCGATCTTTGTAATGGTTGCGCTATGTACACTCTTTTGTCCTTCATCCAAGCGCTGTGGGATATGAAGCATTGTGTTTTGGACACCTTAGCCAGATGATGCCAGAGTGCTTGCCTCATATAAAGTCTCACCTTGTATCGGTAGGGTTATTTTAGTTTTCGTGGGCCACTGGGCTGTCAATTGATTCCCTGAAGTCATTTTGGCAATCAAACGTTCGGCATTCATGCGAATCGCCTCAGAGGTATGCCAGCTGAAAGAGCCTGCCACAACGCAAGACGTACTATCATTACTGATCAGTGAACCCCTGACGTTGACTTGTATGGGCCGGGGACCGCGTGGGTAGTGATAATTCGCAGATTGAACGTAGCAGTAGATCACCACTGCCAGCCTGTCTATCGCCCAGACGGGATGCGCCTGCAGCCCAGCGATTACCATCACTTTGACGATCGGAGATTCGGACATGGTTATTAATACGCCGATGGAAAGACTGGAACAATCCAGTCCGCCATCGATATGGGATGTGGCGTATGTTATTGGCATTGGAAACTTCCTTGACTGCATTGAATCGAATTGCTCACACGCTGCTCCTGTAATAATTGTGCTGGCTTTGGACGATATTCATCCAGGTCAAACGCTGATCCCCAAAATTGATCAGCACACCGCCTGCCGCGCGGCGGTGTGCGTTTACACATGCCCGAACGCAATTGACGTCTGCTTGTGTGATCGTGGAAACGACAAGCAGGTTGACGATCAAAGTATCCTTATCCTGCACGATGAAGTCAGGGCTGTGTTCTGAAATTGGTTTGTCGTTGATGCGCAGGATCAACAACGGATGTTCATGCACAAGCAAGCGGGACGCGCGCATGGCCTGCAGTAGGGATTTCAAATAGACTGGCCTTGGATAATGGCAGCCCATATCGTTCCACACGTTGGTCGCGAGGGAGATCACAAGACTGGTTAGGGGTGAAGTGGATAGGGTCATTCTTTAGCGGTTTCCATATTGCCTTATGCGAGTCTGTTTCAGCATACGGCGATACGGCGGCATGTTGATAGAAAGGATCTGGCACCTGGAAGAATCCAATAACTTGTTCCATAAATTGGGATAACCGAGAGCGAAAGCATCAGCGCTCAAAGCAGAAGTCAGCACCGTATGCAGCTGCGTGTTGTAGCGATAGTTCAACAGGCTGTACAACTTATCCTCCGCCCAGGCTGAACTTGTTGCACTTTCCTTCAAATCATCCAGGATCAATAACGGCGCTGCACGGATTTCCTGGAAGCGGCGGTCAAACGAAATATCCGAACTGGGAGAAAAGGTCTGACGCAGGTAATCGAACAGCGCAGAAACTTCGACAAGCATCGCCTGTCCGCCCAAGGCAATCCGATAGTTAGCGATCGCCGCCGCGAGATGGGTCTTTCCGCAAAATGATTGTCCTAAAAATACCAGCCAGCCATTTGGCTCTTCTGAAAATCGAACTGCTGCACTGAAGGATTCATGCAAAGACTGAATATCACCCGCTGTTATTTTGACGCGCGTAACGACCTTGTCTTTATACTTCCCGCCAAACTTATCCTGTCTTTCGGCGATCGTGGATACCATCACTTCGCTGCCCAGCTCTTCTTCGCGCGTTTGGAAATTCTGAAACGTCATCGCCTTCATCTCAGGCAGTGAAAGCATGGAAATTCCGGGATTGCTGGTTTGCTTAGGACGGCGATAATCGGGAGCGCTGAT
>JAPLGS010000157.1:0-9749 GCA_026390015.1 Chloroflexota bacterium
ATTATAACTTCGTACACGAGGAAAAATGACAAAAACCCTATTAGCAGTTCTGGCACACCCTGACGACGAGTCTTTTGGCTTGGGCGGCACTCTGGCATCGTATGCCAGCCGAGGCTACGATACATATTATGTCTGCGCGACGCGCGGTGAAGCGGGCACTGTCGACGAGGAACATTTGGCGGGTTTCAAGGATACGGCTGAAATGCGCACAGCGGAGCTTATGAAGGCGGCAGAAGCGCTTGGATTAAAGGAAGTATTTTTTCTTGGCTACCGAGATTCTGGCATGCCCGGCACCGAGCCAAACCAACATCCGAATGCGCAGATCAATGCTCCGATCGATGAGGTGGCAGGACGCGTAGTGAAATTTATCCGCGACCTGAAACCTGATGTGGTCTTGACCTTTGACCCGATCGGCGGATACAAACATCCTGACCATATTCACATCCACAAAGCGACTGTGCTGGCTTTTGAGAATGCCGACAACGCATCCTTTCATCCTGAGGCTGGTGACCCGTTCAAGCCGCGCGCTTTGTACTATCAAGTTTTTCCGAAAGGGTTGTTGAGAGCGGCCGTCCGTTTGATGCCGCTCTTTGGCAAAGACCCCACAAAGTTTGGGCGTAATGGCGATATCAATATCAAGGAACTTGCTGAAGTAAGTTTCCCTGTGCATGTCCGTTTGAACGTGCAATCCGTTGCGGATGCCAAACATAAGGCCAGCGAAGCTCATGCTTCTCAAGGTGGGATGCAAATGCGGCGCGGGTTGATGGGTTTTGTCACGAGAGTCTTCGGTGAACGGGAAGATTATATGCAGGCCTATCCGCCAATAGGTGAGATGTTTAGGCGCAAGACTGATCTGTTCGACATATAAGCGCCATGTAGCACAGAAAAACGGTTGGGAACTTTTCCCGCCGTTTTTTCGTTAATAGCCAGGAATCTCTTCTTTGGAAGCATGATAGAATCTTTTTACCTCAATTGAGAGAAAAAACATGACTGAATTAAATCCCATCGCTCCAGTTCGCAAATTGAATATTGCAAAAATATCTCAGATTTTATTTCAACCTCGGCGAACTTTTGCAGAGATTGCTGGTGAAACCGTCTCTTCCTGGCTCACTCCCATGTTGACATTAAGCCTTTCCGCATTGCTGAGCGTGATTGTTAGCGGATATCTCACCTCGCGCGCGGCTATGATGGGTGAGGTAACTCTGCCTCCAGATTGGCAATACTGGACGCCTGACATGCAAAACAATTATATGCAGGGGCAGCAATCTATGCAGGGACCGGTATTTGTCTACGTTATTCCGTTAGTTTCTGCATTGGCTGGGCTGTGGTTGGGCTGGCTGATCCTGAGCGGCTTGCTTCACCTTGGATCAACATTGCTGGGTGGACGCGGTTCAATGGGCGGTGCATTAAACATAGTCGGCTGGGCGAGCCTGCCATTTATGGTGCGCGATGTTTTGCGAGTAGTTTTCATCCTGCTGGCGGGGCATGCCATTGTCAGCCCGGGGCTTTCCGGTTTTGCATCAAATTCAGGGTTCCTTGTCCAGATACTCGCGCGCGTAGATTTGTTCTTCCTATGGAACGCAGTATTACTAACCATCGGGTTTGGCATTTCTGATGGTCTTTCGAAGAGCAAGTCAATAACCGGGGTAATTGTTGTCTTGCTCATTCTTCTACTGGCGCAGGCTGGGCTGGGCACGTTGGTTTCAAGCATCGGCGGGCTGGCTACTAAAGGTTTATGACATCTCCTTTAATTCGTATCAAAGGGTTGACAAAACACTATCAAATGGGCGGGACAATTGTCCGCGCATTGGATGGTGTTGATCTGGACATCGAAGCTCATACTTTCACGGTCGTCATGGGACCTTCGGGTTCGGGCAAAAGCAGCTTGCTTTATTTACTCGGTGGTTTAGATCGTTCAACATCTGGCGAGATTTCCATTAACGATGAACGGCTCGATCAAATGGATGAAAATGCGTTGGCACTTTTTCGCCGCCGTACCATGGGATTTATTTTTCAATCCTATAATTTGATCACGAGCATGAACGCTCTCGAAAACGTGGCCTTCCCGATGCAGTTTACCGGTACTCCAGTTTCAGAACGCAGCGAAAAATCCCGCAAACTGCTGGAACAAGTTGGTCTCTCCGATCGCAGTCATCATCGTCCATCCGAACTTTCAGGTGGACAACAACAACGGGTCGCTGTCGCCCGGGCGCTGGTCAATAACCCAAGTTTGATCCTCGCTGATGAACCAACCGGCAATCTTGATACTGCCAGCGGAATCGCGGTCATGCAATTACTCTCTGACCTTCACCGCTCCGGGCGGACAGTGTTGGTCGTGACTCATGATCCGCGCATGACGCGTTTTGCCACACACAAAATATTCCTTCTGGATGGGCACGTGGTCAGTGAAGATGAATATAAATCAGCCACGATGGATATAGTGAATAGTTGTATGAGTATTGGGAGCTTGAATGAAATTTCAAAATAGATATTTTTTATCGGTGATACTGGTCTTCACTTTGCTGGCTGTGTGGGTAACCCCGGCTTATGCTGCTGGAACTGTTGTTTCAGTTACACCGACTAGTATTGTTAATGATGTCGTAAATACAATTACCATTGCAGGAACAGGATTTGATATTTCAGCGGTTGTGTTACTGGATGGCTCTGCTTTAGCGACATCATTTCTTAATGATCAAACGCTTACGGCAACAATTCCTGCAGGTCTTGCAGCTGCAGACCACGTAATAGCTGTTTCAATGACCGGTGGTATTCTCTCGCCTTCAGTTACTTTACATGTGACAGCGCCGGTCGTTATTCCTCCAACAGCTACGAACATCCCGTCTGCTTTTACACGTCCGCAGTTGAGAGTAACATCTTCCGGGGCAAGTGGTAATAAGGTCACTTCAAATAAAGCGTTCAAATTTTCGGTAAATTTTGAGAATGCCGGCAACATGACCGGGTTTAATACTCAAGCTGTCTTTGCATCTGGGGATCTTGTTCCACTGGAAACTGGAGGGGTGGCAGTGCTCGGAAATATTTCCACGGGCGGGGGGATATCAGTCGAACAGAGATTTATCTCGCAAGGGTCTTTAGCAGGGAAATCATTCGTCACAATTGATGTGACTCTAACTTATTACGATGACAAAGGTACTGCGTATTCAGATAAATTCACCTTCACTGTCCCTGTCAATGGTGAAACGGGTGGCGGAGTCTCCTACCCAACAGCCACTCCCACTGGCGTAAATACTGCCCAATTGGTCATCACCAGCTATGCATCCACCGTGGATCCGCTCCAGCCAGGTGACCAATTTAAACTTGGCATGACAGTTCAAAATATGGGTAACACCGCCGCGAAACGCGTCACCATGATCGTAGGCGGTGGCTCGTCAGGATCAGGGGGTGGAACACCTCAGGCTGGCGGTGTCTCTGGCGGGAGTGGTGAATTCACGAACTTTGCACCTGTTGGAACTTCAAACATACAATCCCTCGGGGATCTTGATGCGGGCCGCGCCTTGCAGGTAATACAAAACTTGATCGTCAATGTATCCACCACGCCCGGCGCATACCCGATGAAGATCAGTTTTTCCTATGTCAATAAAAATGGTGAAGTGGTTGCGGATGATCAAGTTATTACTTTGCTTGTTTACAGCCTTCCGAATTTGGATGTCAGTTTCTATCGCCCACCCGACCAATTCTTTGCGGGACAGCCCGGAGCGCTGCCGATTCAGGTTGCAAATCTTGGCAAACGGACAACTGTATTGGGCACTATGAAAATTCAAGCAACGGGGGGAATTCTCGATCCTGCTTCGACTTTGGTTGGGTCGCTTGACCCGGGCGGTTACTTCACCTTTGACTCGACTGTGCTCCCGGATGTATCTGGTCCTATGCAGTTGGCGATCACTATTAATTACACAGACGATTTTAACCAGTCACGCATCATCACAAAAACCATGGATATTATTGTCGAGGAGGCTTCTATTGAGCCACCTATTGATCCATCTCTGGCCGGGGGTGGTGGTGAATTTACAACTGAGGAAACTTTTTTTCATAAGGTCTGGCGCTTTATTCTTGGTATGCTCGGACTCGATTCTGCGCCACCGGATTCCGGCGGCGGGGTCAGCGAGCCGATCCCGGAACAACAGTTCATACCAATTCCTGCAGGCGGCGGAAAAGGTTAATCGGCAGGTTATGATTAAAAAAAATATCAAATCATTATGAAATTTCTTGACTTATTCCGCCTCATTTTTGGCAATCTCAGCCGGCGCAAGGGCCGCGTGGCGTTGACCGCCATCGGCGTGGTGATCGGCACTGCGGCAGTTGTGATCCTCGTCTCGCTGGCGATCGGCTTGCAGAAAAGCGCCACCGATTCGCTGTATGGAATCGGTGATCTGACGCAGATCGACGTTATGCCAGCATATGGCGGTGGCATGGGAGGTGGTGGCGGAGGCCCGTTTATTGCTCAACCTTCGGGAGTATCAGGTCAGTTGGATCAACCCGTTCTGCTCACTAATTCAGCTCTTGATCAGTTGCGGGCAATCCCCGGTGTGAAGGTGGTTATCCCTCGCGATTATTTGAACGCAGGAGTTGTGATCCGTTATCAACGCATGGAAGGCGGGATGAATATAATTGGAGTTGCTACCGATGATCTCTCCAATCTTGGGCTGGGAACGAGTCAGGGCGTAACCGCATTATCGAAAGGCTCGATCGTGATCGGGGCGATGACCCCTAATAATTTTTACGATCCTCATCTACGTCCCGGCCAGGATCCCCCGCCTCCACCGGATCTAATGGACCAACAGGTTCAATTTGTTGTTCTTAAATATGATCAAAATGGAAACGAAACTCGTAAAACCTTGAGCCTGCGTGTTTCGGGAATCATTAATGAAACAGGCGGCGAACCAGATTATTCGGTTTACCTGCCGTTGGAATTGACCAAGTCATTGAATGAATGGGCAAACGGAACCCGCATCAACTACAACAAAGATGGCTATAGCCAGGTGATCGTAAAAGTTGAAGATGCAAATAAAGCACTGGAAATTGCAGACCAGATCACTAAGATGGGATTCCAAGCCAATACACCGCAATCCTATTTGCAGGGCATCAATAGTTTTTTTGTGGTCTTGCAGGTTATCTTTGGAGGTGTGGGCGCGATCGCATTGTTGGTGGCGGCGATCGGCATCGCCAATACAATGGCGATGTCAATTCTTGAACGCACGCGTGAGATCGGTTTGATGAAAGCGGTCGGGGCAACAAACCGTGATGTGCTCTCCATTTTTCTTGGGGAAGCTGCGGGTATTGGATTCATCGGTGGGTTGGGTGGGATTGTGATCGGCTGGCTGGCTGCGCAAGGAATGAATGTGCTTGCGATTGTTTTCCTCGCAAATCAGGCGAGCCAGCAGGGCGGAGCGCCTCCCAGCGTGGCGGTCTATACTCCCATTTGGCTGCCCATTTTTGCTTTGATATTTTCCACCCTGATCGGGATGCTTTCTGGTTTGTACCCAGCCCTGCGCGCTGCGACCATGATTCCGGTGAATGCGTTGAAATATGAATAAATTTATCCATCCAAAAATTGAGTAAAAATAAGCGAAAGCCTAAGTCCCACGTGTTTTTATTACATAGCCCTTTTTTCCATAAAGGATTAGAATTTATGGGAAAGGAGCAAAAAATGAAAAAGCTTCCGTTTTTATTACTAATTGTTTTTGTAATGGTTGAGGTTAATTTAGCTTTTCCAATCCCTGCCTCCGCCAGTGAATCAGCCCCCGACATACAAATCAATTCAAGTCAGTCTGAAATATTATATTCTGAGATAAATAGCTTTGCTACTTTCTCTCAATTAAACCTTTATCCGAACATCGAAACAGTTGGTGTTGTTGTAAGTGGAGCAGGTCTGCCGAAGAAAGCGGATCTGATGTATCGTCAGAGCGGCGAATCTGTCTGGCGCAACGGACATTCGCTCGTACGGATCGACGATGGTCGTCTGGTCGGGAGTTTGTTTGGGCTTTCTCAATCCACATCTTATGATATCAAAGTACTTGACGGGGTTACTGAGATCAGCGGTTCAACCACGACTCAGCCGAACGAGCTTCAATTCAGCCCAGCGGTTATTTTGCATGTAAATGATGACTCACCGGCTGGGGGAGATGGATCTGCATCCGCCCCATTTAGAACCATTCAAGAAGGTGTGAATCACGCCTCCGCAGGGACTCAGGTTCTGGTCTCTGATGGGATCTATCGCGAAGCAGTTACATTCCCAGCTTCTGGAAGCGCCGGTAATTGGATCCAGGTTAAGGCAGAAAGTAGCGGGGCGATTCTTGAAGGCTCAAATAATCTTTCCGGGAATATTTGGACAGCCTACGAAGGGAGATCGCGTATTTGGTGGACGAAGATCGATGCGCCTATTGGATATTTGGCGCGTGACCAGAAACGGTACTATATGTATGACACGCTCTCCGGATTAATAGCAAGCAGCGGGCATAATAAGATAACGATGAACGAGGGTTGGTATCTCGACCCAGCTACATTGAAGCTGTATGTTCGAAGCCTCGATGACGCATCAAGCCATACCTGGCAGGTGCCGCGTCAAATGCACGCGTTTGATATCAATGGTCATGATTGGCTTTGGATCGAAGGGTTTGAAGTGCGGTTTTACGGCAGGTGCGGGGTATGTACGCTTAACGCTTCACATCTGGTGATCCGCAAAAATAAGATCCATACGGTAAATCTGGGGATCTTTTTTGACTGGAACGGAAACGACAATCAGGGAAACGACACCCGTATCGAATATAACGAGATCTACGATCCACCGGTGAACGAATGGCCGTGGAAGGCGGTCAAAGGCAGTTCAATGGAGGGCACCGCGATCATTGTCCGCGGGCATATTGGTGCAATTGTGCGGAACAACGAAATCCATAATTATTTCAATGGCATTTATACAGGCTCATCTGGCGCGCTTGAAAATTCCGCGCTGGCGTTTGACACTGATATTTACAACAATCATATCCATCACATAAGCGACGATGCCCTCGAACCTGAAGGCACTTGCATTAATCATCGTTTTAGAAACAATACCATTGATACGACTTTTGTAGGGGTTTCCCTGGCCCCGATCACTCAGGGACCGGTCTGGGTGTTGCGTTCTTCCATTACCAACTATAGCGGAATGGGTATTAAATGGGACAGAGGTTCTGACGGCCCAGTGTTCATCTATCACAATACATTCTGGACGAATGTGAGTAATATCGATGCAGTTTTTCTGATCAGCTCTGTACATAATGCCGTGATGCGAAATAATATTATCAGCACTACGGGGCTTTTAATCAATGAGGCTCCGACAGGCTCAACGGGGCACGATTGGAATTATGATAACTGGTACACAACCCGTACCGTGGATGTGAATCACTTAAAGTGGGAGAATGTCCTATACGACTCTGTCGCAAAATTGTGTTCGGCAAAGGGTCTTGAGTGTAATGGATACGAAGCTCCTCCCGGTTTGACCAACACCGGCGGAGGAGATTTCACACTACTTTCATCCAGCCCGAACCTGGATCGGGGCGTGGCAATCCCCGGAATTAATGATCAATTCTCAGGCAAAGCTCCGGATGTCGGGGCCTTTGAGCGAGTGGTTGATCCTCCGCCGACGGCTTTGTCGATCATTCGCGCCGATGCAAGTCCGACCAGCGCCGCGAATGTGAATTTCACTGTCGCATTTTCTGAACCAGTTACAGGAGTGGATGCTGCCGACTTCGTCTTAGTTTCCGACCCTTCCATTGTTGGCACATCCATCACAGGCATAACCCCGCTTTCGGGCGCAATCTACACACTTGGAATTAATACCGGGTTTGGTAATGGCACCATTCGTTTGGATCTCGCAGATAATGACTCGATCCTGGATGTGGCAGGCAATCCACTGGGGGGCGCAGGCGGGGGCAACGGCAATTTCAATACTGGAGAATCGTATACTATTGAAAAAACGGTCCCAATGGTTGCTGGTATTTTGCCGGTTGATCCAAATCCTACGAGCGCGGATGTTGTGCACTTCACTGTAAATTTTTCAAAAGAAGTCACTGGCCTCGATGCAGGCGATTTTGGTTTCTTCACGACTGGCAGCACTTCAGGTGCTACCGTGGCAGGTATCAGCGGCCTTGGGACAACTTTCAGCGTTACGGTAAACACTGGTACAGGTGACGGGACTCTTCGCCTCGACTTGATCGACAACGATACCGTTGTTGATTCAACTGCGGATCCTTTGGGCGGAGTTGGCGCGGGTAATGGAAACTTCGCCGCAGGTGGTGTGTACACGATCGACAAGACCGCACCCGCCGTGCTCAGCATTTTGCGTTCAGACCCAAATCCCACTACCGCCGCGACTGTGCGGTTTGCGGTGGCCTTCTCTGACCCAGTCAGTGGAGTGGATACTGGAGATTTTACAGCGATAACAACAGACAGCCTCTCTGGTGCATCCATCATAGGCGTGAGTGGATCTGCCAACGCGTATATCGTGACTGTCGCGGATGGGAATGGAGTTGGCAATCTTCGTCTTGACATTGTAGACAACGACAGCATCGCGGATTCTTTGGGTCATCCCTTGGGCGGGACAGGCGCAGCAAATGGTAATTTTACAACTGGCGATCTTTACACAGTTAACAGGCCCCCCGTAACCATTGTGAGTGAAATATTCCGTTCGAACGGCGCAAATGACGGATGGGTTCTTGAATCAACCGAAACTAGCAACAAGGGTGGGTCGAAGAATTCGACAGCCACAACTTTTTTCCTTGGTGACGACAGCAAGGATCGAATGTACCGCGCCGTTTTGCACTTTTCCACAATTAATTTACCCGACAACGCAGTGGTTACCCAGGTTATTTTGATGATCAAGAAACAGGGAGTCGTAGGGTCAGACCCATTCAGTACCCATCAAAACATATCGATAGATATTCGGGATGGAGTCTTTGGCGGTTTCGGCCTCATTAAAATTGGAGCCTTGCAAGCCACAGACTTTCAGGCGCCTGCCGATAAATATTCAGTTGGAGTGATCCAAAATAATCCTGTAGGAGATTGGTATTGGTCGACCCTGGATGCCAGTGCGTACTCGTTCATTAATCTGGTGGGTGTCACGCAGTTTCGCCTGGGTTTTCAGATCGACGATAACGATGATCGTGATAATGACTATCTAAAGTTTTACAGTGGAAATGCTTCATCGAATGAAGACCGCCCGCAATTGCTGATCAAGTATTACGTGCCATAATAAATACTTTATTCGTAGGGTAACAAAGCTCTCCAAATTCTCGATTAACCAAATGATGCGCGAGTCTTAGACCTACGCATCATTTTTTATGCTGAAAAGCTAACTGGATTTTCCTCAGACCTCGCGCATCACGTATCCCTGAAAGAACGTTGGAACCCCATGGTAAAATTTCCAGCGCTTATTCTGATTGTGTCACTGCATTCAACCTGACTTATATCGATATTGAAATTGCTGTCTAATGGATAAAATAGATAATAGTAACGGGACCGATCAGACCTATCGCCTGATTGCATTATGCGCTCGCTCCGAGAGTCATCCATTAATGGTTGAGCAATTATCCCGTCAAATTCAAGCGTTTTCATCTTGGCAGGAATTGCCAGCCCAGGCCGAACTGCATGGCATGGCTCCTCTGCTGTGGCATCATCTTCGACGGTCGGGAATCTCTTTACCGGTCGAGACAGAAAGGGCGATCACAGGGCTTTATCTCCGCCATCGTGCAAGCAAT
>JAPLGS010000157.1:9781-74107 GCA_026390015.1 Chloroflexota bacterium
CACACGCACTCTGGAAGAAATTGTCACGCTATTTGAGCAGGCTGGTATTCGGCCTTTGCTACTTAAAGGTCTGGCTCTGGCTTACGAATATTATCCAGACCCTGCTCTTCGTCCGATCAGAGATATTGATCTCTTGTTGAAGCAGAATGAAATTATGCCCGCATTGGATTTGCTTGCTGGCGCAGGTTTTCGTGTGGATGCGCCTCCAGTTTCGCGAATCCCCGGCCTGCTACCGAAAGAACTGACAGCGGATTCGCCCTTACATGAGGGAATGATCACTCGCATCGAATTACATCATTACGATTCGAGGCACCAATTACTCAACGACAGCACGCCGGATGATAACTTTATCGGATTCGACGCATCACCGCATAAGCTACTGATCGGCAAGAGTGCTGTTTACGTACCTGCACCTATGGATACGCTCAATTATTTATTCAGGCACCTAAAGAAGCATTTATTAGTGGGAACCACGAATAGCCCATTGTTGCTTAAGTGGGTTGCGGATATTGTCAGCGTTGTGGAAAGGCATACCGAAACATTAGATTGGGATTACCTGCGGCGGCATGATCCGGCTTTTTTGGAACGCCTCGAAGTATTTTATAGCCTGACCCCCATGCCCGAAATTTACGCAAAGATCATACCTGTCGGGCAGGTCACATTCCCTTCAGGGCTCAACCAGTACCCGAAAGGCTGGCCGAATGCGAAGATCAAAAAATGGAGGCAAGTTGGATTATTGCGATTTTTATGGCAAACTTTTACCCCGCCTTCCGAGTGGTGGTTACGCCTTTACTATGGTATTGGTAGGGGATCTTGTTTCTGGTATGGACAGGTCGTCCATCGCCTACGAATAATTGGATTAATGGTTTGGTTGATGATCGGCAAGATCCTGAATATCGTGTCAAAATATAATCTCCAAAGGTAATTCAGAAATTCAATGGCCACCATCATGGGCCTTTATAAAATAAATAAAGAGGCTTGTTCTATTAATTGAACAAGCCTCTTATTTTTGATTGATCGTAAGGATTATTTATCGGTTATTAGTAGATCCACTGGAACCGTCGGTAGGTGAGCCGGCCCCCGCTGTAGTGTCAAGGCTCACAGAAATACGCGTAACTTCGGGTTTGTGCCAAAGCAGGAGTTCCTGGGTAGGCTTATCAATCAATATTGTGGTTATTTTGGTTTCCATGGATTTGTTCTCCTATAATAATTTAAATTTTATCTATTTTACGTGAAGGATGGTTTAAACACAAGGTTGAATCGGTTCTTAATTACCAATAAAAACTGAAAGAATAGTAAAAGTTTCATGGCCGCTTGCGCCAATTAATATTCCATTACCGGCCTTCAACCAGGCATGGGCGGATAATTTTCCATCCGAATCTTTTTTCATACCCAGGAAAAGCCGGGTTTCCAATCCGTACCGTTTGAGCATAAATTTTCCGGTTATAGCCTGGGCAAGACAGGCGCTTTCCCATGGTGTTTGTCCCGCGGCTGTCTCAACAGCCCAGCTCACACGCCGCGTCCACTCAGGCGGATCACCTTGATCAGGATCTTCGGGCAGGTCAAGGGTTTGGCGTCCGAGTCGGGGAGCTATAAATTTAAAAGGTACCACCAGCAGAGCGGCGCGCGTGACTCCCAGTCTTAAGAATGCATCCAATAATAAAAAACGATCAGCCCAGGATAGCTGCAAAAATTTCTTAAGTCTTTTGGCTGTCAATCCGGATCATCCTATCTTTATATAGCTTTTCAAGGAAAGAGAGCACATCCGCCTGGCACTCTTCAAGTGAAACAGCATAGCGTGTTTGCAATGCGGCAACAATATCTTGAACTGCGGAAGGCGATTCAATTAGCCCCCAGATCTCGGCTGCGATGGGGTCAAGGGAGTAGTATGCGCCCTCTTCAACATTTAACATCATCAGTTCACTGTTTACGGGCGCTGTCACAAACCCGCTTGCGCGGGAAATTTGGGTTCCCAGGTTTATCGTTGTCATCGGAGCAACTCCTTATAAAATTAAAATAGCGGATCATTATTCTGATCCAAATATCCAAAGCGCCGCATCACATCAGCATTAACCTCTATAATTTTATCAGCCAATTCTGAATTCAATTCCTCGCGCCAAGTGCCTGATCGTCCCTGACGAAAAAAGGGCGCATCGGCCCGCATGGTACGTTCTTTAAAGCCTGCGCGGCTTTCCTGCTCCTGGATCGATTCGAAGCGTGACAATTCTACAGCTTTAGAGAGGCGAATCGGATCAAGATCCAGCTTCAGGGCGCGGATGATGCGCTCAAAGGCTGCTTCTGGCTGGGTCAGCATATCTTCATAACGGATCACAGTCACTGCCAGACCAGACTCATCCACCCACGAACGGACATGCGCGCTCCATGAAAGCAAACGCTGAGGGATCTGCGGCGGTAGGAGTTTTGGATTCTCATAGACGATCCCATCCTGATCGCATAAATTTTTAACCTCCTGTTCGAGTGTGCGCCCCGAGTGATGGGCATAGGATACTGCCACATCCAATGGATTACGGATCAAGTAGATAACCGCAGAAGTTACATCGCTGGGGAAGAGCATTTCGCAGTCACTGTTGCGGATGCAGGCGTCGTGAACTTTGATATAGAGAGGGTGCGCGATGTGAAGCGCCATCTGGCGGTACACGTGCGGCCGAAAATCCGCAATATCATCAAAGGATAAGTCGGAGGCTTCCACCCCTGCCCAGCGGTCAAATAAATCGCGGTCGCTTGCGATCGGGCCGCCTTTCAGGTGATTAATATCTGCAGGTTGATCCGCATCGTTCAGATAATTGGTCAGAAAAATGCGGGTCCAGGTATTGCCGGATTTTGGATAGGAAGCAAGCCAGTTGATCTGATTCATATAAGCGGCTGCAAATCCTTTTTAAAATCCGCCTCGATCATGTCGGCCATTTCTGTCAGGCGGAATGGCAGCTGAGGCCGCGTCAAGCGTGCAATATAAACCTGCGAAGCTATTTTGGCAGCGGTCATAAAATGCCATTCGCGCAAACCAAGCCCAACCAGCGTTAATTTCTGCCAGGTATTATCCAGCAAGCCATTAAAACGTTTTGTTTGCCCGAGAGATTCCAATATAAATTGCGGAGAATTATGCTGGCTCAAAAGATAAATGGCGTGCAAGGTTGTTGGCTGGGGGTCAAAATTATCGTATGTGGGGGCGGCGAATTTATCATATTGTTGTAAAACGCGCCGCAAGCCGTCTGTGGAACGACCCAGGGCTTCAGCCGAATCAGCCCACAGTTTAACTTGTGGAAAGCCGGGCAGCACATGCAGACGGTTATTCTCGTCGAAGGTGATCGCCAGCATATCGTCTGATAACATTTTATAGCCGCGCTGTAAAAATGCGCTGACCAGAGTGGATTTGCCCGCCCCGGAATGTCCTGCAAACAAGACTGCGCCGCGTTCTGTATGGATGCCGCTGACATGCAAAGCAAACATTTTCCGTTGATGCAGTAATATGGACAAACAGGAACTCAATAGGAAGGTGCGTATATTATCTTCAGAAATCGGATCCACAGGTTGAATGATGATCTCGCGGCCGGCCCGAACCAGGAAACGGCCAACCCGTTTAAGATTTAGGAGAAACAAGCCTGGGGACGTCTGCCAACGCGCACCGGAATCAACTGGACTCTCAAGCTCCTGCGGGACTTCGCCGAAACGAATGACGATCTCGGGTGCGGCGCCAGATTCATCCACTAATAGTTCCGGGCAAAATATAGGAGATTCAAGCGAAAGGCCAAATACTTTATAGTAATAAGACATGGAATATCACTAACCTTCTTTTTCAAGATTTGAAAGATACAGACCGGCCATCAGACCGCGCGTCAAAATTGTAACCGCAAGATGTGTATTCTGTACATTCACATCTTTTTGAAGCGCATTCCATACATTCCGCATACGCTCAACGGCTAAATATTGATGTGCCAAGTGACAGGATTCTACTTGTGAGAGTGCAGCTTCCATTTCAGCGGGAGAATCCAGCAGGCGTTGACCGAGGTCTGCAGCTTGACGTCCACGGCGACGGTTCAAGCGTACTTCATCTGGTAGTAATCCCTGCATCGCCTGACGGATCAACCAACGATCCTTGCCCTGTGGGCCAATGTATTCGCGGTCCGGCACAGATAGAGTAAATTCCATTACACGTTTATCAAAGGTCGCATCCCGAACCTCCATGCCATAGGCAGCTCCGTTTTCAGCCCAATTACTGCCTAGAAAAGATTCGCCCGGTTTAATGATCGCGTAGCGGTGCATGGAGGCCGGCTGCCAGTCTTCAACATTTGAAATCTTGCCAGCATTCTGGTTATATTGATCCGAGAGATTGAGGCGCTTTACAAGATCAGGATGGATTGCACTAGCCTGCCATTTGTGGTCAATGTTTATAATTCGATGGATCAATCCGTTTAAGGTTGGGCGAAGGCTTGTTGGTGTGATGGAGAATAGCCCATATCTAATGATGCTTTTCCACTTCCCGCGTTTGGTATATCCACGAAAAATATCGCGGGTTGATTTACCTGTCCAGGAAACGGTCGCATTCCCGCCTTGTCCCGTCATCAATGTTCTTATGCCGTCTTTTTGAGCAGTAGCCATCAATTCCTGAATCCAATACATATTTCCGGCTGCATGTCCCGGTTCGCCATGTACATGCAAGCCATGCAGCATTGACTGAATGGGTGTAAGATTTCGGGCCTGAATCTCAAACAGGTCAACATTGCCGGCAAAATTTGCAGTTGCTTTTGCAAAAGGAAGTTCGTCACCGAATCCTTGACTGCCAACAGCGTTGCTGACGTCATATAGCGGTACGGAAGTGTAAGCAGTCAATCTTTGATCCTGCTCTTTAAGTGCACGCGCCATTAATGCAGTGACCGAACCAGAATCCAGCCCTCCGCTGAGGGTAACGCCGGTTGAACTGTGAGACCGCAAACGGTCTCGGACGGCGCGATCATATACTTCCAAAAATCCGTCTACATAATCGTCTGAATTCTTCAGGCGCGTTTCTCTAACATCTTCCAAGCGCCAATATTGATTGACGAGGATGGAATGATCCACTAATGTCAATGTATGGGCTGGTGGTAAACGTTTTAGATCCTCTTCGATGGTCTGCGGCCCGTGATGTGCGGTCCAGGAAATCAGTACACAAGCCAGATAAAATTCATTCAGCCTTCTTGGAATTCCCAAAGCGAATAGGGCTTTACGATCGGATGCAAAGGCAAAACGATGTGCATCTGCATAGTAATACAAGCTGGTATTGCCAAAATGATCGCGAGCCAGAAACAATTTCTTTTCATTTGGATGCCAGGCTGCGAACGACCAATCGCCCAGCAAATGGGAAGTGCAATCCTGGCCCCAGATTTCATAGGCTCTTAAAATGAGATCCCCATCCGGGATCTCTTGAGCGTCACGAAAATTAATATCAAGTTCCGCGCAAAGTTCCCGCCGATTATCAAGCCGCGCCTCGGCCGTCAACACAAATCCGCGATTTGATTTCCTTGGCATATTTTCATGGATCGATTCGGGTGTGTTGAATAGTAGCAAACTCCCAAAGCCAGCAGAGCCTTCATTCCACATATTTCCACCGTTCGGTCCCCAATGCGCCATAGCCTGATGCATGGCAGCAGGGAATTTAGGATCGATCGGCAATCCGTCCAAATTAATGATTCCATAAATTCCGCTCAAGTAAACCTCCACATTAAAAAAGAGCCGTCAATGATCTGATTGCTCTTTTATTTAATCAACATTCTGACAGGATTTTCCAGAAAGACTGTCACTTCGTTATGACGCTCTTTCGTTAGCGGCATCTTATTGAAATTCTTCAAGGTCAGCGACAGCTTTGGGTCTCCCGCTGGATTTCTTGTTCTTCTTCAGGTTTATTATCGGGAAATTGGTTTTCGTCCATGTGATTAGTATAGCATAGCAAAAGACCTCCGAGTTTTCAAAAAACTCGGAGGTCTTTTTTTTATAACAACATCCTAACAGGATTTTCCAGATACCCCGCCAGCGCTTGCATGAATTGCGCTGCCTCAGCTCCGTCGCTGACCCGATGGTCAACAGAGATGGTGGCTTTCATTTTCCAGCCAATTTTCAACTGACCACTTTCCACTACAGGAACTTCTCTCGCGGAAGAGATCGCCAATATCCCAGCTTCGGGCGGATTGATGATGGCGATGAATTCTTCGACATCATACATGCCTAAATTGGATGTGGAGAATGTTGAACCATCAATATCATCAGGTTTGACTTTGCCTTCACGCGCGCGCGTCGCCATCGATTTGACTTCACCCGAGATTTGACGCAAAGTTTTCTGATCGGTATCTTTGACAACTACGGTCATCAATCCGCCGGGAACTGTTACAGCCACGCCGATATTGACGTGACCGAATTGAATGACTTCGCCGCCTTTGAGAGTCGCGTTCAAGTTGGGGAATTGACGCAGCGACAACGCCACGCCTTTCAGAATAAAGTCATTCACCGAAACTTTTTCATGTTCTGGCAAATACGCATTGACCTGCTTGCGCATGTCCATCAACGCGTCCATTTTGAATTCGTGCGTCACGTAAAAATGCGGAATGGTTGACTTTGATTCAACGAGTCTGCGCCCGATGGCTTGACGTAGCTTTGTGGTTTGAATCGTTTTATTTTCAATGGATGAGATTGGAGGTCCAAGAAAAGCCACAGATTGGCTGACCACTGGTGATAGTTTGCTGCTTGATAGCGCCGCCTCAATATCCTTGCGGACAATTCGTCCGCCGGGGCCGGTGCCTTGAATGTGTGACAAGTCAACTTTTTGGTCGCGGGCGATCTTCTTCGCGAGCGGGCTGGCTTTGACAGAATCAACATCCAGCGCAACCGATATTTGTTGAACAGAATCAACTATCGGCGTGGATCGAGTCGCGGGCTTTTCATCCGCAACTTTTTTACTATTCACTGATGACTGACCGCTAATCACTTCTCCCGCACTTCCAATAATCGCGATCGGCGCATTCACCGGAACCATCGTGCCCTGATCCACAATAAGTTGCAGGACAACGCCGCTCGCAGAAGATTCAACTTCGACGGTGGCTTTATCAGTTTCAATTTCAGCAAGCACATCGCCTTTGTTGATGTTCTCGCCGACTTGTTTTACCCAGCGCACGAGCAAACCCTCGGCCATATCGAAGCCAAGTTTGGGCATGGAAATTGTTTCAGCCATTATTTCAAAACCTCCTTGACCGCCGCGACGATGTCGGCCACCTGCGGGAGCGCGGCTTGTTCGAGCGTGCGGTTGTAGGGCAGCGGCACTTCTTTTTGCGCCACGCGGATGATGGGCGCGTCGACGTAATCAAACGCTTCTTCATAAATGCGGCTGACGATCTCGGAGCCGATGCCGTAAGATTTCCAGCCTTCTTCTACAACCACCGCGCGATTTGTTTTCTTGAATGACTCGATGATCGGTTCCATGTCGAGCGGGCGCAGTGTGCGCAGGTCAACCACTTCAACTTCGATTCCTTCTCTCGATAATTCTTCGGCGGCTTTCATCGAAAGTTCGAGTCCTTTGCAATATGTGACAATGGTCACGTCTTTGCCGGCGCGCTGTACTTTTGATTTGCCAATTGGAATAGTGTACTCGCCCTCAGGCACTTCGCCGCGGACTTGATACATAGTGGCATGTTCGATGAAAAGAATCGGATCATTCGACCTGATCGCTGATTTCAAAAGACCCTTGGCATCTTCCGGCGTCCCAGGCGACACAACTTTCAAGCCGGGGAAATGCGCGAAGATCGCATCCGGAGTCTGCGAGTGCGTCGCCCCAAGTTGACGACCACCGCCGCCGACAGCGCGAATCACCAAAGGTAATGTGAACTGTCCGCCAAACATATAATGTAGTTTCGGAGCCTGGTTGACGATGTAATCCATCGCAGAGAATCCAAAGTTGATGGTCATCAATTCCGCGACGGGACGCTGCCCCACCATAGCCGCACCGATCGCGCCGCCGATGATCGCGTTTTCAGCGATGGGTGTATCTTTGACACGCATCGCGCCATACTTATCGAAAAAGCCTTTGGTGACAGCATATGTACCGCCCCAGACGCCAACCTCTTCGCCCATGATGAATACCTTGGGGTCGCGGTCCATTTCTTCCATGAGAGCTTGCGAGATCGCCTCGCGCATTGTTATTTTTGCCATGTTTAATTCCTCTTTTGGGGCGGATAAATCCGTTCCAACTTTTGCGATGATGCCCTTTGTCGATTAGTCCACACAGGTGGACTTTGCAATTGTTGCTGTTGCTACAACTTTAGTCGCAATAAATATCTGTATACAACTCTTCCATCGCAGGCTCGGGACTCGCCTCGGCAAATTCTACAGCCTTTGCAACTTCCTCTTCCACGCGTACTTCGATTTCATCCAAAGCTTTGGCAGTGGCAACCTTCTTTTCCAACAACTGTTTATTGAAAATTCCGATCGGATCATTCTCCTGCCACTTCTTCACTTCCTCCGCTTTGCGATAGCGTTCCGGGTCGCCCATCGAATGTCCACGGAAACGATAGGTGTCAATCTCCAGCAGATAAGGCTGTGAATTTTCGCGGACGAATTTCAACGCATCCTTCGCGGCATCATAAACCTTTAGCACATCCATGCCGTCCACTTGACCATTCTTCATTCCATAGCCTTCCGCTTTTTGGCGGATCTCGGTCACAGCCGATGCGCGATCAACTGAGGTACCCATGCCGTATTGATTATTTTCGCAAACCCACAGCACACGCAATCCCCAGGTCTTGGCGATGTTCAATGCCTCGTGAAAATATCCGATATTGGTCGCACCGTCGCCGAACATGCAAATCGTGATATTATCGTTGCCAGCATATTGATCGCCAATGGCGAATCCCGAAGCGATCGGCAGGTGACCGCCCACGATGGCGTGCCCACCCCACATATTTTTGGATGTATCCGCCATGTGCATCGAGCCGCCCTTGCCTTTAGACATACCCGTCGCTTTGCCAAGCAATTCCGCCATTACTTCATTGGCAGAGATGCCGCAGTTCAAGGCCACACCGTGGTCACGGTAGGCCGTGATCACCCGGTCGCGAGGTTCACGCGCCGCGATCAAACCCGTCGAAACAGCCTCTTGCCCAATGTACAGGTGCATAAAGCCGCCGATCTTGCCCGCCTGATACAACTCCGCGCCGCGTTCTTCAAGGCGGCGGATCAAAACCATCTGGTAATACAAATCAAGTTGTTGTTCTTTCTTCATTATTTTCTCCGCTAAAAGATTGCAAAAAATAACACCAGAGTTTCTCTGGCGTTTCGCTTATTAGGCAAACACGGCATTATATCAGAGAATTTTAGTCCAGATTTCTCTCAAATCATCTCACCTTTGAGGTGTAAAATAGAACGATGAATTGGCTCACTGGCGGAACTCATGGCGAATCAAAAAGGCTGATAGCCCAACTTGCGGATTCCACGAAACGGGATATCGCCGCACAGGAGTTGATCAAACTCGGTGCAGACGCCGTGCCGTCACTAATCGACGCGCTTCAGACTCAAGACTTGAGCCTGCTTCTGCGCTACCAGCAGATCCTCGCCCGAATCCCTTCCGCCACCCCCGCATTGACGAAGACTCTTTCAACAGCGCATCCGATCATTCGTGCAAGAGTTGCCGAAGTATTTGGCATTAGCAAAGATAAGTCAGCAGTTCCCGTCTTACTTGACGCATTGAAAGGGGAATACTTTACCGTCCGTTCACGCGCCGCACTTGCGTTGGGAAATATCGGTGACCCGCGTGTCATCCCAGTTCTTTTGACTCATCTTAAAGACAAGGAAGATGAAGTCCGTTCAGCCGCATGTATTGCGCTTGGTAAATTCCGCGATCCTGATACTTTCGAAGAAATTGCAAATATTTTAGTGGACGATATAAAGATAGAAGTCCGCCAGGCCGCTGCGCTTGCGTTAGGAGACACAAAACATCCCGCCGCGATTCCCTTTTTAATGGAAGCTCTGCATGATTCTTTTTGGTGGTTTGAACGTGAACAAGCCGCCACTGACCTGTTGAATGCGATTGAGAAAATGGGCGCCGCAGTTGTTGAACCATTGATCATGGCGCTTGGCGATAAAGAAGGGACGGTCCGCAAATTTGCCGCGATCGTTCTCGGAAATTTGCGTGATCCACGCGCGATCGATGAGTTGGGCATGGCGTTATATGATCTGCATACTGAAGTTGGGAAAGCGGCTTCAGACTCGCTCGCAAAATTCGGTTTGCAGGCAGTGGGTGTATTAATCGATTCTATTCATCATCCCGAAGCGGGCATTCGAGAGAATGCAGTAGTTGCTTTAGGGAAAATCAAGGATGTTCGAATTACTCCCGTTTTGATAGATATGCTTCTCGACCCTGACCGCGACGTGCAAAAACAAACCATGCACTCGCTTGGACAGTTGCACGATCAACGCGCAGTACCTGCCTTGCAGGAGATCGCCGCCAATCGCGCAGACAGGGAAATGTCTGCGCTGGCGAAACAAATCCTTGAGTCTATGAAATGAATCCTGGCTAATTTATTTTCAAATATTCATTGATCGCAGGCGCAATTCCTGTCAAATCGTGAATATCTTTTTGGAATTCGCGGCGGCTGTTTAAATCCCCGAATAATAAAAGCGGAACATTTGCATCGGTATGCCTGCGCGTGGATAGATCTTCCATGTTGCCATGATCGGATGTAAGCAAAATGATTCCATCTTCAACGCGCCATGTTTCCAGCAAACCTTTTAGCACGCTGTCTAAAGTTTCCAACTGCCTGATCGCCCAATCCATATCCTGTTTGTGACCAGCGTAATCACTGGCCCAATATTCAAAAAAGGAAAAGTCATACTGCCTGGCGAGTTCAGCCAGTTTATTTCCCGCTGCTTCTGGTTCATATAAAGGTGAATCATCTAGTTTCATGAATTCACGCCAGCCTTTGCCTGTGAAATCTGCAGAGAGCGCGCGGCCTGCATAATAATCCTCTTGTGTGAAAAGCGGCAAACCCGCATTTGTCAGCGCAAGAGGAATTGCAGAATATAGGCGCTTGCCAGAATCGATCCCATCAAAGTAACGTGAAGGATAGGCGTTAAGTAATGCTGTTTTTTTGCCAGCCTTTACTATTTTTGCGAAGATAGTTTTTCCATCAAGATATTGAGCCACTTCGGGGTTTGGTTTGGGACCGTAGTGATAGCCCAATTCTTCTGGAATATTAATTCCAGTAAGAAGAACACTCTGTCCCGTTGCGGATTGGGGAAAGCCTTTTACGCCGAGATTCGGGTCGACAGAAATTAAGCTGGCGCGATCGCCTTCAAAGGGCGCAGACTCGTCGATGAGGGATTGCCCGCCAAGTATGGATCGCAAATATGGCATCTCAGCGCGCGCGAATGGATTTTTTTCGGAGTTGTTCTCGCCGAGCCCGATACCATCGAGGAAGAGGAAGAGAATTTTCATGGAGGAAACGATTAAGAGTGTGCGTGGTATTCTGTTTACTTCTTCTGAAACAGGAACCATGCTGAAGGACGTTCGCGTTTATCAAAACCATCGCGGCGGGAGGTGAGGGTTAATGCCCGGGTTGAGATCATTTTCAAGTCGGAGTCAACAAGCCCGGGCCCAGATTGATTCGCGTCTTGTTTGAAGAATCCGTACATTAACCAGAATCCATTTGGGGCGAGGATCTTATCCAGTTGAGTCAGATAATCCACTTTATTTTTTACGCCGTGAAAACAGCCGATATCGAGGGCGAGCTCGAATTGCGAATCTACTTTGAAGTTAGTCACATCGCCGACAAGCAACTTCGCGTTGATGTTTTGTTTTTTGAGTTTTTTCTTCGCGATCTGGATGGCGCGTGAGGCAAAGTCTATCCCCGTCACTTGCCAGCCTGTTTTTGCCAGCGTGAGAAGATTCGTGCCTGTGCCGCAGCCAAGATCAATGGCGCGGCCCGCGGGATGAGATTGAATGAATTCAAATAGTTCGGGCGGAGTGATGCCGCTATCCCAGGGCGGTTTGCGGAAATATAAAAAATTAAATGTAAGGCGGCGAAGAAAACTCATTTGAGGGAATCCCGTATTTTTTGCGGATCGAATTCTCCGACCGATCGCCAGATTTCATTGCCCTGCGCGTCGAAGAAAATAAAAGTTGGCGTGTATTGAAAGTCATACATGGGCGCGAGTTCCATACCCGCTTTTTCCTGAATATTTAATCGGATGAAATGAATGCGGCTACCCAATTCCTGTTCAAGCTCGTCAACGGCGGGCTTTATTGCGGTGCAAGCCAGTCAGTAGGGAGATTGGAATTCAAGTACTACAGGCGTGCCTGCGCCGATCATTTCTTTCACCAGTTTTGCATCGTTCATGAGCAATGTTTGGCGCGGATGGTACAGCGCCCAGGCGAAGATCAACGCTAATACAATCATTCCAAAAGCCAGATAGCCTTTCCATTTTGACTTGTTTCTAAGCACAATAAATCCTGCGGCGATGATCAACAGGATAGAAAATACAATAAAAGAATATTGATTTAGCAGAAAACTCACGGGATCACCTTGCAGTACCAAAATGTCATGCATTGTCTGTGACGTTCACACTTTGACAATTCACTTGAGTTCTTTTACAATCGGACAACTTGCCTTCCGGCATACTCGAATTCAATGTCGTGTGAGGCAGGATAAAGAACAGTTTTACATCCTATAACTTGAGGAAGGGCTTTTTCGATGAAAGAGTATACCACCGAGTTTCTTCGCAACATCGCGCTTGTTTCGCATGGCGGCGCGGGTAAAACAATGTTGGCGGAGTCATTTCTACATGCTACGGGGGCAACTACCCGCCTGGGTAAGATCGAAGATGGTACGACGGCTTCAGACTATGACGATGAAGAACACCGTCGAAAGATCTCCATCTATTCAAGCGTAATTCCAATAGAGCACCGCGATCACAAAATAAATATTATCGATGCTCCAGGCTACACTGATTTTGTGGGCGAGATCATCTCTGCCCTGAGTGTTGCTGATGGCGCGATCATTTTAGTGGACGCTGTCTCAGGGATCGAAGTCGGCACTGAACTCGCCTGGCGTTACGCAGAAGAATTTAATCTACCGCGCTTTTTTGTGATCAACAAAATGGATCGCGACAATGCGAATTTTGAAGAAGCATATGATGCCATTGAAGCGTTCGTCAAAGCGCATGGCAAACGAGCCATCAAAGTCCATTTGCCGATTGGTGAAAAAGCCGGCTTCAAAGGAGTGGTCGATATCATCGGCATGAAAGCCTATATGGGTGATGGCAAAACCACCGCAGAGATTCCAGCGGATCAAAAAGAAGCGGCGGAGAAAGCCCATTTTGCGCTGGTGGAAGCTGCCGCAGAAGGGGAAGACGAGCTGATGGAAAAATACCTCGAGAACGGTTCCCTCACTGACGCAGAAATGGTGCGCGGACTGGAAGATGTAGTCTATGCTGGAGAATTCGTGCCCGTCTTCTGTGCCGCAGGTGGGCATGAAGTTGGCACAATTGCGCTTCTCAACGACATCATTGACCTGATGCCATCCCCATTACAAGCTCTTGCAAGAAGCGCGAAAGGGAAGGGCGGCGATGAGCAAATCAAGCCGTCTGATTCAAGTCCATTAGCCGCTTATGTTTGGAAGACTACCGCCGACCCATTCGTGGGGAAGATGTCTTACTTCCGAGTGCTTTCTGGTACCATCCAGGCGGAAGGACATATTTGGAATCAAAGCAAGAATGCGGAAGAACGTGTTTCAGGCTTGCATTTCCAACGCGGCAAAGAAACGATCGCCGCAAAAATTATCCATGCTGGTGATCTTGCCGCGGTTTCCAAGTTGACAGTAACTTCCACAGGCGATACCTTCTGCGACAAAGGGCATCCGCTCACAGTTGAAAAACCGAAATTCCCTGCCGCGTTGTACCGTGTGGCCATCACTCCGAAGAGTCAGGCCGACGCAGCGAAAATCTCCCCGACATTGACTCGTCTGTGCGAAGAAGATATGACTCTCTTATGGGAGAACGATCATATTACCCATGAGACCGTCTTGAAAGGCATGGGCGACCAGCATATTGACGTGGCGCTTCACCGTGCGCAAGCCAAATTCCAGGTGGGACTTGCGACGCATGAGCCGCGTGTTCCGTATCGCGAAGGAATCACACGCAAAGCCAGCGGACAATATCGTCACAAAAAACAAAGCGGCGGCTCGGGTCAATTTGGAGAAGTTCATCTTCGCATTGAGCCTTTGCCGACAGCCGACTTTGAATTCGCAGATGAACTCGTCGGGATGAATTTATCGAAATCCTATTTGCCCCCGATCGAAAAAGGCATTAAGGCGACGATGGAACGCGGCGCGTTTGCGGGCTATCCCATGAGTAACGTCAAAGTGATCGTGTATGACGGCAAGGAACATGAAGTGGATTCCAAACCGCTCGCCTTCGAAATTGCGGGCCGCGAAGCCTTCAAGCTCGCGGTACATGATGCGGGCCCGGTCTTGTTTGAGCCGATCATGACCATTCGCGTCACGGTTCCAGATGCGCACATGGGCGATGTGATGAGCGACCTCAGCACACGCCGCGGCCGTGTACAGGGAACCGATTCGGAACACGGCAACACCGTTATTGTGGCAAATGTTCCTTTGGCTGAAATATTGCGCTACACAACCCAACTCCGCTCCATCACTGGCGGACGCGGATACTTCACGATGGATCTCGATCATTATGATACAGTCCCGTCTCACATCACAGGCCCGATCATTGAAGCACATCGGAAGGAAATGGAAGCGAAGAAAGAAGAGCAAGGTGGAATATAGGCAGTAAAAAATAAAAAGTAAAAGTCCCGAGGCTAAAAACTTTGGGACTTTTTATATCCTTTATCTTTCACGCAAAGCGAACATCCTGTATACTATTCCCATGGCCATCGTCCGTTTCCCCGCGCTCATGAAATTTTACGTTGACAATCAAAGCGAATTTTCCGCCGCAGGTTCCACAGTCAGGGAACTGCTTGATAATATTGTTGTTCGTTATCCAACACTCAAGACGCATTTATTTGACTCAAACGGCGGCCTGCGCCGTTATTTTAATATTTTTGTAAATGGCATTCATATCCGCGAGTTGAACGGAATGGATTCCCCGCTGAATGAAAATGATAAGATCATCTTGATGGCATCTGCCGCAGGAGGCTAACATGCTGCCTGAACTTTCACACGAAGAAATTTTACACTATTCCCGTCACTTGTTAATTCCAGAAGTTGGATTGGAAGGACAACGCAAACTGAAGAATTCCTCGGCGCTGATCGTTGGTACCGGCGGACTTGGATCGCCAGTGGCTTTGTATCTGGCTGCGGCAGGTGTAGGCCGCATCGGGCTCGTGGATTATGATGTGGTAGAGCCGTCGAATCTCCAGCGCCAGGTGATCCACGGCACATCCACAGTTGGAAAATTAAAAGTGGATAGCGCCAAAGAAAAATTGCAGGATCTGAATCCCGATATTCAAATAGATATTTATAACGAGCCGTTCACATCCGCCAACGCCATGCGCATCGCAAAAGATTATGATGTTCTAATTGATGGCACGGATAATTTTCCCACGCGCTATCTCACAAATGATGTCTGCGTATTTCTTGGCAAGCCAAACATCTATGGTTCCATCTTTCGCTTTGACGGGCAGTTGAGTGTCTTCTACGCAAAGGAAGGTCCGTGCTATCGCTGTCTATTTCCCGAACCGCCGCCGCCCGGGCTTATCCCTTCGTGCGCGGAAGGCGGTGTGCTGGGAATTCTGCCCGGCACCATTGGCACACTGCAAGCCACCGAAGCCTTGAAAGTTTTACTCGGAATCGGCGAACCGATGATCGGCAAACTTTTGCTTTATAACGCGCTGGATATGTCTTTTGATTTTGTGAATCTAAAGAAGAATCCCAAATGCCGAGTCTGCGGACCAAATGCGGATATCAAGGAATTAATTGACTATGAAGAATTTTGCGGCGTTCCAGGCCATGACCATGAGGATGGATCAGCTGGCGCAGGCTTGGATATATCGGCGCTTGACCTAAAGAATCGTCTCTCGCCTGCAGGTAACTCAAAGCTGATTCTGCTCGATGTGCGCGAACCTCACGAGTTGCAGATTTCTGCATTGCCCAATGCCATCAACATTCCGCTGGGGCAGCTCGCGGCGCGGTTGGCCGAACTCGATAGCGCCGATGACATGGTCATCTTTTGCAAAGCCGGGACTCGCTCTGCGCGCGCGCTGGAATTATTAGTCAGTGCGGGATTCAAAAAGGTGAAGAATCTCAAGGGTGGCATCAATGCCTGGGCGATGGATGTGGATCAGAGTTTGCCAATTTACTAGAAAACCGAATCAGATTTCCGTTAGTATTTGATGCGCGGGGCTGGTTCTTTATCCAATTTACAAAGAAACAAAATCTCCGACATAGCTATCGTTTACCCAAATGGTATATCGCCCTGCGGAATATATGCCGAGCAAAACAGCCGCATCGAATTGTTGAAAGACATTGTTACATTTTAATTTTGGGCCGGTAACACTGTAGATTTCAATAAAAATTTGGAATGTGTCGTTGGGCGGGTTGACTATTATGCGCAGTTTGCTGCATGTGTTTGGCATGGATCCCAAAGCGCGAAATTCATTTTGAATGGGTGTGAGATCGGAACGTTCAGAAAGATTTGTTGATGTGAGTATGATCTCGCCCCGCTTCCAGCCCGTGTCTCCGGTTTGTGGCGCGTAAGGATTATCCGCTTGTTTGATCACGTAGGGCGCGTTTGCAGTTGCTGCAAGCGTTGGTGCAGTTGCAGGTTGCGCGAGGCAGGCGCTTAATAAAAAGGCACAAAAAATAAGCACGGCTTTTTTCATTTGTTGCCTGATAACCTTACCTTATCGAACAGCTTTGGGGCTGAGACATAAATTCCGCGCCCGCTGACGGCGACCGTTGAATCAGCCAGTTTGATCTCGCCTGTCGAGAATATCTTTCTATTGTCTACTTGTGTGACACATGCTTTAACTATGAGCGGTTGCAATAGCGGAAGCGGCTTGTGGTAATTGATCTCCAAATTAACTGCGGCTACTTTGTGCCCGGCAGCCCAAACCACGAGTCCCATGGCTTCATCTAAAATCGCGGCGGATGCTCCACCGTGTGCATGCCCGGGTGGCCCTTGATGGGCTTCATTCAATGTGAATTCGGACGTCAAAATGCCATCGTCATCTACAAACCAGGTCAGGCCAATGCTGTGCGGGTTGTCGTGTCCACAGACAAAACACCAGCCGTGATAAGGGAGTTGTTGTTGCATAGTTTTTTTATCCCCATTTGAGAATGGCGAAACCTGCAAGGATGCGAAGTACGCCGAATATGATGAGCGCGTTGATCAGGCCAGTCATCTCCGCGATGGCGGGGCCGGCCAGCGAACTTGCAAGAATTGCAACATTGAGGATGATGCTGTACCACGCGAGGTGAGAGGGGCGATCGTTGGGCGGGATATTTTCGAGCATGTAGTTGATGTACGCGCCGTTGACCATGGCAAAGAGGAATCCTCCCAGGAATGACAGCACATAAAATTGCCAGACGCTATGAGCCCCCGCAAGCATGAATGGATAAATGGCCATGCCGGCTACGCTCCAGCCTGTCACTTTTTTGTTTCCATAGCGTTGAGCCACTCGTCTGAATTGAGTGGAGCCGATCAGAACGGTCAGATAATAAAGCGCTGTGCCTGTGCCAAGATTTTTGTCGTTGAGATTCAAGACGCGCACATTGTAGAGCGGATAGATCGGCGAGGATATATATTGCGCCAGATGAAAGCAGAACAACACGAGCAGGATGTTCCGAAATGGAGTTTGCCAAATATCAAGGCGCAGCACAGATTTAATGCCACGGGGAGAGTCTGCTCGGAGAGTTGGATCAAGTTGCGGCGAAGCGGGAAGCGGGAATTTTTCCTCCTGCAAAGGTTCAATGTGATAGATGTGGTAACTGCTCATCGCCGCGCCAAACGCCCCAATCGCAAAGATGACTGGGTAACCTATCTCAAGAGGCAGGCTTTTTAGAATATAACCCGCGCCGAATGAAGTCAGCATATAGGTGATCGCAAAAGTGATGTTGCGTGTGCCCGCCACTTGTGCGCGGAATCGGTCTGGAACTGCCTCAGCAAATAGTGCGTTAAAGCCGACGCCGAGCGGTGTCAGCGGAATGGCCATTAGGAAAGCGAGAATGATCAGCGCCCAGATCTGTCCTTGCGCGTCGAAGAGCCATGGCAGCGGAATCCATAATACGTAGCCGAGACGGAAGATGACCGAAGACCAGAAAACCGCGCGGCCTGTGTGACGTTTTTCGATCCAACGGCCTGCGGGGATGGCGAGGAAGAGGTTGACGACGGCGGCCATGGCTGTGAGCAGACCGATCTGCAAACCTGACGCTCCGAGTCGCGTGGCGTATATGTTTAGAAAGTTTACAGCTGTACCGCTCAATATGCCGAACCAGGCAATGTCGAGATACAGATGCGAAAAATTGGAACGATATTTTTCGGGGACGTCGGATTGTCGAAATAAATTGAAACGCATACAGATGATTATAACTATGAATGTAGATTCGCGATTTTGGATTTACGATTGCGATCGTATTTCCCCTCCCGCAGACATGTGACTTGCAGTGCGATCCTTTCGCGAAGTGAGTTTTCCTACTTGACACATCCCACTCTCCGTCATAGAATACCGCCCAATCACATATATAAAACGTTGACGAGGACGAGTACACTTCAAAGCGAATTCCAGAGAGCCGAGCAGAAATTCTGAAAGCAAGGCAAAAGCGCAGAAGTGGAATGGACCTCCGAGTTGAGAGGACGAACGGTGGTCGAGTAGTTTCGAGCGATAGCGAGAAACGTATCGAGACCACAATTGAGTAGTCTAATTCGGGACGCTCCCGTTACAGAGCAAGGGTATAACCATTTTCTTCTGATTACTGATCACTGAAATGGCGTATCTGAAATAGTGAAGCTGGCTTTTGGATCTCTGTTGCTTACAACAGAGATTTTATTTTAAGGTAACTTCAAACCTGGGTTGGCACCACGGGAGTCCTCTCTCGTCCCTTTTGGACGGAGAGGATTCTGTTTTAATACGTTTGACCATTTATCTTTTAGGAGCAAAATATGTTACTTGATGTCAGTACTGTAACCACGATCATCCGCGAGGTATCTGCGGATCTGGAAACCCCGGTTAGTTTATATCTCAAACTGCGCGGCGATGGCGCATCTTTTTTATTGGAATCCGTCGAAGGCGGCGAACGCATTGCGCGCTATTCATTTATCGGTGTCCAACCTAGAGCGGAATATATTTTGCGCGATGGTCAGATTGAGATCAAGGAGAATGGTGAAACGCGCATCGTTCAACTCGATAATGCTGACCCGACGATATTTTTGCAAAATGAAATGAACCGTTTTCCCGCTATCCGCTTGCCGAACGCGCCGCGCTTTACGGGTGGGTTGGTGGGCTACCTCGGGTATGAATCTGTCAGATTTTTTGAATCAACTCTCAGCGAGAAAATGAAGCGTTCTTCAATTCCAGATGGAATTTATTTGCTCGCCGATACCATCGTCGCATTTGATCACGCGCGCCGCACCATCTTTCTCATCGCAAATATTTTGGATGGCGATACGCAAGCCGCCGAACAAAAACTTGATATGATTGCCGCGCGCATTCATCAGCCATTGCCTGCCGCGCAAAAAATAAATGTTACGCCGTCGAAGGTCAAGGCGAGTCACACGCAGGGAACTTATGAAGATATGGTGCGCGCCGCCAAGGAGCACATTACCGTGGGCGATATTTTTCAAGTGGTGCTTTCACAACGCTTCAGCCGCGAAACCAATGTCGAGCCGTTCGATGTTTATCGTTCGGTGCGTCGTTTGAATCCATCACCCTACATGTTCTTTTTTGATTTCGGACTCGTGGACGATGAACCGCTTTACATTGTTGGATCGTCGCCTGAGATGTTCGTGCGTTTGGAAGGAAGAACCGCTTCGCTTCGCCCGATCGCTGGGACGCGCCCCCGAGGAACGGATGCCGCCGCTGATGAAGCGTTTGCCAAAGGCCTGCTCGCTGATCCGAAGGAACGCGCGGAGCATGTGATGCTGGTTGATCTGGGTCGCAACGATCTTGGGCGCGTGTGCGAATATGGCACGATCAAAGTTTCTGATTTCTTCACCGTTGAAAAATATTCACATGTCATGCACATTGTCTCTCACGTTGAAGGGACTCTGCGGCCTGAGTTAACTGCGTTCGATCTGGTGAGAGCCGCCTTCCCCGCAGGGACTGTCAGCGGCGCGCCGAAAGTCCGCGCGATGGAGATCATCGCCGAGTTGGAGTCAGACGCGCGCAATGCTTATGCAGGCATGATCGGCTACTTCGGCTTTGACGGCGCCATGGATACCTGCCTCGCCATCCGCACCATGATTGGGCGCGGCAACACTGTCAGCGTGCAGGCAGGCGCAGGCATTGTTGCTGATTCAGATCCGTTCACAGAGTTTCAAGAGACAGTCAATAAAGCGAGCGCGATGTTGAAAGCGATTGACGCCGCGGAGAATCAAGGATGAATGGAGAACCTATGTTAATCCTTATAGATAATTATGATTCATTTACCTACAACCTCGTTCAATATCTCGGCGAACTCGGCGCGGATATTCGCGTTTTTCGCAACGATCAAATTTCATTGAACGAGTTAATCGCGCTCAAACCCGACCAGCTTGTTATCTCTCCAGGTCCAGGCGAACCGCTCAAAGACGGCGGAATCTCGCCCGAAGCCATCAAATATTTCACAGGCAAAATTCCAGTGCTCGGCGTTTGTCTCGGTCATCAATGCCTCGGCGCAATTTACGGCGGCAAAGTGGATCGCGCGCCGCGTCTTATGCACGGCAAGACTTCGCCCGTCACTCACAATGGGCAGGGAGTCTTCAAAGATATTCCTTCGCCTTTTGAAGCCATGCGCTATCACTCGCTTGTAGTTTATGAACCCGTCCCCGCCGAACTGGAAATTGTCGCGCAAACTTTCGAAGGCGAGATCATGGCGCTCAAACATCGTCAACACCCAACTTATGGCGTGCAGTTCCATCCTGAGTCCATTCTGACCGAGCACGGCAAACAACTGCTCAAGAATTTTCTTGATATAAGAATCGCCCCGCCCGTTGGTGCGCCTACAGAACCTGCGATGCTTAAGTCGTTCATTGCTAAAACTATTAATCGAACCGACCTCACTGCCGAAGAAGCCGAAGAGGCGATGAACATCATCATGACTGGTCAAGCGACGCCCGCACAGGTCAGCGCGTATCTGGTTTCGCTGCGTATGAAAGGGGAGACCATTTCTGAGATCACAGGTTCTGTGCGTGCCATGCGTGCCAATGCGTTGAAAGTAAAGCTTGCGAATCCAGATGAACGCATTTACGATATCGTCGGTACAGGCGGTGACGGCGCACACACGTTCAATATTTCCACAGCCGCCGCATTTGTCGTCGCGGGCATGGGACGCAAAGTTGCCAAGCATGGCAATCGCGCCGCTTCATCGCAATGTGGTTCCGCCGATGTGCTCTCTGCACTCGGTGTCAATCTTGACCTCACGCCCGAGCAAGTTGCCAAAGCAATTGATACCATCGGCATTGGATTTATGTTCGCACCCAAGTTTCATCCTGCGATGAAATATGCCGTCGGTCCGCGCAAGGAGATCGGTCAGCGCACGATCTTCAATATTCTTGGCCCGCTCACTAATCCAGCCAATGCAAATATTCAATTGACAGGTGTCTTCGATCCCAAATTAACTGAGCCGCTTGCCAATGTTCTCCATCAACTTGGTTCAAAAGCCGCAATGGTAATTCACGGCGCAGGCGGCACAGATGAACTTAATACTTGCGGCGTCAATCGCATTAGCCACCTTAAAAATGGCGCAGTCAAAACCTATGATCTTGATCCCGTTGAACTCGGCTTCTCGCTTGCCGTGATGGAAGATTTGCGCGGAGGCACTCCCGATGAATCCGCAAAGATGATGCGCGATCTGCTCAGCGGAAAACTGAAAGGCGCCTGTACTACTCAACGCCGCTGGCGCTCTCGCGGCAGAAACTGGTGATTTCAAGTCCGCGCTTATGGAAGCCACGGCGTCTCTTGATAGCGGCAAAGCCCTCGCCAAGCTGGACGCGCTGGTTGAATTTTCAAAACAATGAATATTCTCGAAAAAATTATTTTACAAAAGCGGATTGAGATTGCAGCGCTCGACGCCCCAATATTGCGCCGCGCCGCAGAGTCTTCGCCTGTGCCTAGAGATTTTCTTTCCGCAATCAAGCGCCAACGTTTTTTTTCACGCCCGAGCCTGATCGCTGAACTAAAGAGGGCCTCTCCCTCCAAAGGGATTCTCGCTTCCCACCTCGATCTCTTTCAGGTCGCAGACATCTACGCTCAAAACGGCGCCGCCGCGATTTCTGTATTGACTGATGAAAAATTCTTTATGGGCAAACTTGAAACTCTTCACGATTTGCGTTTCACTCGCAACTCGATTTTGCCTTTGCTTCGTAAAGACTTCATCATTGACGAAGCCCAAGTCTACGAATCCCGCGCCAATGGCGCCGACGCCATCCTGCTCATCGCCGCTGCATTAATAGATGACAAACTCTTCGCCAGCCTGCACGCTTGTGCCATAAATTTGGGATTGACCGTGTTAGTTGAAGTCCATGATGAAGCCGAAACTGAACGAGCCTTGAAATTGCAGGATGTGAAACTGATCGGTATCAACAACCGCAATCTCGCCACCTTTGAAGTTTCACTCGAAACCACGGAGCGCCTCCGCCCGATGATCCCCGCTGAAATTGGCGTTGTCGCTGAATCAGGAATTTTTAGTGCGCAAGATGTTGAGCGATTAGCAATCATAAACATTGACGCTATTCTTGTAGGTGAGGCCTTGGTCACATCCAATGATATTCCTGCGAAGGTCAGCGAGTTGGCAGGCATTAACGTTCAATCGTCATGACGATCATAAAAATCTGCGGTATCAAAACATTGATAGATGCCCTCGCTGCAATAAATGCAGGCCCGAATTATTTGGGATTCAATTTTTATCCCAAGAGTGTGCGCTTTATTGAGAAAGAAATTTGTGCAGAAATAACATCCGTTTTGAAACGTGAATATCCACAAATAAAACTTGTCGGAGTGTTTGTAAATTCAGCCGTGGGTGAAGTAAAAAATATTTTGGAAACTTGTTCACTGGATCTGGCTCAACTTCACGGTGACGAAACGCCAGAGATGTTTGCTCAACTTGCGCCGCGCGTGTTCAAGGCCTTTCGTGGAATCCCATCAGATATTACTGGCTATGAACGCGATGATGTGCCTGCGCTATTAGTGGATGCTGCCGTCAAAGGTGTTTACGGTGGAAGCGGCGTGGCTGCGGATTGGTTGGCGGCGGCAGAGTTGGCGAAGCGTTATCCGCTGTTGCTGGCGGGCGGGTTGACTCCGGAGAATGTCGCGGACGCGGTGCGGCAGGTGAGACCCTGGGGCGTGGATGTTGCCTCTGGCGTTGAATCAGCTGCGGGTGAGAAAGATGCGGCGAAGATGAAGGCTTTCGTGCAGGCAGTTCTAAATGGATAGAGTCAAGTTTGAGCGTGGAAAAATTTACCAATCATCCAAAAGAAGGAGATTGCTTTGGCGAAAAAATATCGCCTTGCAATGATATGAAATGAAGACAACTTTATTTCCCACAAAATTTGGTACGTATGGGGGACAATTTGTCCCTGAAACTTTAATGCCCGCGTTGATCGAGTTGGAGCGGGCTTTCGTGGGTGCGCAAAAAGACCCAGACTTCAGGCGCGAATATGAAGGTTTGTTGGCGTCGTTCGTGGGCAGACCCACGCCGTTGACTTATGCAAAAAGATTGTCGGAGAAATTGGGCGGCGCGCAAATTTATTTGAAGCGCGAAGATCTGGCACACACAGGCGCACACAAGATCAACAACGCGTTGGGTCAGGCCTTGCTCGTGAAACGCATGGGAAAGAAGCGCGTCGTTGCTGAAACAGGCGCAGGTCAACATGGAGTGGCGTCTGCAACCGCCGCTGCATTGCTTGGTCTCGATTGCGTGGTGTATATGGGAGTTGTAGATATTGCGCGACAAGAGCCGAATGTCTTTCGCATGAAGTTGCTCGGAGCGGAAGTGCGCCCCGTGATATCGGGCACGCAAACGTTGAAAGACGCCATCAACGAAGCCATCCGCGATTGGGTGACGAATGTGAGCGACACACATTATTTGCTCGGGTCGGCATTAGGTCCACACCCATACCCGACCATCGTGCGCGAGTTTCAATCAGTGATCGGAATCGAAGCACGCGAACAAATGTTGCGTGATGTGGGACGACTGCCTGATGCGGTCATTGCCTGCGTGGGCGGCGGATCAAACGCCATCGGCGTCTTTAGCGGATTCGTGGATGATGAATTAGTTGAGTTGATCGGAGTCGAAGCAGGCGGCAGTGGAATCGCCTCTGGCAAACACGCCGTGCGATTTGGCGATGCGACCAAGGCGCGAGTGGGAGTCATCCATGGAACTCGCACGTATGTGTTGCAGGATGAAGATGGACAGATCGCAGAAACCCATTCCATTTCTGCGGGATTGGATTACGCGGCGGTCGGTCCCGAACATGCGATGCTGCGGGATAACGAGCGCGCATTTTACACATCCGCGACGGATGAAGAAGCATTAAGTGCATTCCAAACTTTATGTCATATCGAAGGGATCATTCCCGCGTTAGAGTCGTCTCATGCTGTGGCGGAAGTCATCAAGCGCGCGCCGACCATGCGGAAGGATCAGGTGATTCTGGTCAATTTGTCAGGGCGGGGAGATAAGGATTTGAATACGGTGATAAAGGAATTAGGGACTTTATAGATACTTGGTGGTTGAGTAGCGATGAGCGATAGCGAAGGGCGTATCGAAACCACCAGTGTTATGTATAAATATTATTTTAAATTTACTTATCATGTGTTGGTTTCGATACGGGTGAGAAGAGCGCTCGCCCTACTCAACCAATGGAATATGAATGGAATAAGGAATCATTATGAACAGAATCGAAAACGCTTTCAAAAATAAACCGATCTTCATGCCCTATTTCCCGTTGGGATACCCTGACTTGGACACATCCATTGATGTGATCGAAGCCCTCGCACAAAATGGAGCAGACTTGATCGAAGTGGGGCTTTCCTTCTCCGATCCGCTGGCAGATGGGCCTGTCATTCAAAAGGCGACACAGGTTGCTTTGGAAAAAGGAATCACGATCAAGAAGTCGCTCGCGGCTGTTGCGGAGTTACGCAAGCGCGGCGTGACCATCCCATTTATTTTGATGGGATATTTCAATCCCATGCTGGCATATGGACTGGAGAAATTTGTCCACGATGCGCGTGAAGCAGGCGCGGATGGATTTATCATTCCCGATCTTCCGTTAGAGGAAGCGGGTGAATTTCAAACTTTGGTTGGAGACCTACCTTTGATCCAAATGCTCGCGCCGACATCGCCGAATGCGCGCATGGAATCCATTGCGCGTCATGCGAAGGGATTTATTTATCTCGTCAGCGTAACAGGCGTGACAGGTGCACGCACAACCATTTCAGATGGGCTTGGCGATTTGATTAATCGCGTTCGTGAACATGCGAAGCAATCCGTACCAGTGTGCGTGGGGTTTGGAATTGGTACGCCCGAGCAAGCCAGGCAAGTCGGCGTACTGGCGGATGGAGTCATCGTTGGCTCGGCATGTGTGAAAACGATCGGGGAGAGTCAAGACCCGATTGAGGCGGCGCGTAAATTTGCAAAAAATTTTAGGGACGCGCTAAGATAGTTTGTCTTATAATCATAAAATGAATCCTCTAAAACAATACTTCCTCCTCGATCCAAATATTTGTTTTCTCAATCACGGTTCATTTGGCGCAACTCCGAAACCCGTCTTCGATGAATATCAACGCTGGCAGCGCGAGCTTGAAAATCAACCCGTTGAATTTATGGGCAGGCGTTTCACTGGGTTGATGGCTGAGTCCCGTGCTGTGCTTGGTGAATATCTTGGCGCTCATGCGAACAATCTGGTCTACACTCAAAATGTGACTATTTCCATGAACATCGTTGCGCGTTCCCTAAAATTGGGTGCAGGCGACGAAGTGCTTACCAGCGATCATGAATACGGCGCAATGGATCGCACCTGGCGTTTCCTCGCGAAGGAATATGGATTTTCTTACATCAATCAACCAGTTTCTTTAACATCCAAAGAAGCCTTTATTGAATCTTTCTGGTCTGCTGTCACTGAACACACGCGGGTAATTTTTCTGAGTCATATTACTTCACCGACCGCAGTGATATTTCCGGTAGCTGAAATTATTCAGCGCGCGCGTGCGGCGGGGATTATTACGGTCATTGACGGCGCGCATGTCCCAGGTCAGCTTCCACTTGCTCTTGATTCTCTTGGCGCAGATTTTTACGGCGGGAATTTGCATAAATGGTTATGTGCCCCAAAGGGCGCGGGATTTTTGTACGCCCGCCCCGAAATGCAGCAGCTATTAAAACCCCTGGTCGTTTCTTGGGGATATGAATCCATAACGCCGAGCGGCTCGGAGTTTGTAGATCATCATGAGTGGTGGGGCACGCGCGATGTCGCTGCGTTTTTATCTGTCCCTGCCGCGATTAAATTTCAACAGGAACATGATTGGGATAAAGTACGAGTCGCCTGCCATGAACTTGCAGAAGATGCTCAGCGCAGGATTTGTGAATTAACTGGAATTGCCCCGCTTCACGCTTCTCATCAATCTGACAGTTGGTTTGCCCAATTGACCGCCGCCCCCCTCCCAGTTGATTCTGACCTAGTTGCGCTTAAGGCGCGTTTGTATGATGAATTCCAAATTGAAATCCCGCTCATCCCGTGGCAGGATAAAAAATTGATCCGCGTTTCCATTCAAGGATACAACTCAAAGGAAGATGTAGATCGTTTGCTTGATGCGTTATCCGCGTTGTTGTAAACGGAATCCAAAGTCTGGAAACTTTGTTTCTGTATTTTGTGATAAATTCATACAGATGAATAAAAAACATTTTTGGCTTCCCCTTTGTTCGGTGCTGGTATTGATGTATTTGCTTGCCCAGACAAAGGATGCCTATGCCCAGCCGCAGTTTCAACAGGCGATCACTTCCCCATCGCAATTGATCAACGCGGTCAATAGTCTGCGCTTGGCGAATGGCCTGAGCGCATTAACTGTTCATCCCATCCTTAACCAGTCTGCCCAATCTCAAGCAGATTATATGGCGGCGACGGGTCAGATCACACATGCGCGCCCCGGTGGATCAACATTCACACAACAGTTGCTCGCGCTTGGATTCCCTCTTTCAGGAGATCTTTCTCTCGGCGGATTTCGCGCGGAAAATATTCTTATGGATTCGAATCCGATAGTATGGGACGGTGTACCTTCGGCCTGGCAGGATGAGCAACACATGAACACCATGCTTTCGCAAAATTTTACTCACATCGGCGCGGGAATATCACAGAATGCTGATGGATATTATTATGCAGTCGATTGTGCCGCCGCTACTGGCTCTGGTCAAATGCAGAATTCCGCATCCGCAATTCTGACGAGTGTCCCGGCTGGTATCGATCAAGGCGTCAGCCAATTCATGGTTCCTGTGGTGATGGTGACAGCCCTTCCCAATGGTGATGTGTTCCATAAAGTTCAGTATGGACAAAGCCTTTGGAGCATTGCCATTGAATATGGAACTACGATCAAAAATATACAGGCCTTGAACAATCTTGGGGAAAATTCAGTGATACAACAAGGACAGGAATTATTGGTGAAGAAGGCTGCCACGCAGCCAGAGCCTGCCACATTGGAAGCAACTGCTTTTATTTCTGCTACCCCGACAATCGAAGTTACTCCTACAATTTTGATTCAAACTGCAACAATTATTCCCACGATGACGATACCCACAGAACCGCCGTCTACTACGCCGAAGAATGGAAACTCCTCCAAATTGCTGGTTGGCATATTGATCATCGCGGCATTTGTCGGCGCGGGCGTGGCTGTTTGGTTGATCCGCGACCCAAACTAAAACTGGTCAATACATGAAAGGTATAATCCCTTTCTTTCGTGCTGTCTATTTATCGAAAGGTAATAAAAAATATGGATATAACATTGGCATTAGGCGGCGGTGGAGCCAAGGGAAATTCTCACATTGGCGTAATTCGCCGCCTCGAAAAAGAAGGATATAAGATCCGCTCGGTTGCAGGAACTAGCTTTGGTGGATTGGTTGCTATTTTATATGCATCAGGACTCACGCCGAATGAGATCGAGGAATTTTTCACTTCGACTGATCAAGGCAGTTTATATGCACGCGACTCGAATGATGGCCCCTCTTTGTTGGGGCTTTCCGGCGTCCGAAAATTATTGGATACGGTACTGGGCGAGAAAACTTTCAATGATCTGAAAATCCCCTGCGCTGTCACTGCCGTGGATACAAAGACCGGCAATGAGATCGTCATCTCTGAAGGTTTTTTGAGAGACGGTGTACTTGCCACGATCGCATTGCCTGGTATTTTTCCGCCGCATCGTTTGAACGGTTGGGAACTGATGGATGGCGGCGTACTGAATCCTGTCCCTGTTTCAGTGGCGCGTATGCTTTCGCCAGATCTGCCCATCGTCGCTGTCGTTTTGAATGATCCGCTTGATATCCCAGTTCGCACGTATTCCATTCCTGTTCCATCCATACTGCCGAAGCAGATCTCAGATCGAATCCATCGGTTGCAATATGCGCAGGCCTTTGATATCTTCATGCGCGCAGTCGATCTCAGCAGCCGCGCGCTGGCGCATTACCGCCTTGAAGCAGATGCGCCCGATATCATCGTCAGACCGAATGTTCATCATCTTGACCTGCTAGACAAGGTTGTAGTAAAAGATGTGGCGCTGCTCGGCGAAATTGCAGTTGAAGCCATTTTGCCTGAATTAAAAAAAATTACTTCGTGGACGAGCCGTATGAATAAAAAAATATTTGGAAGTAAAAGATGAGTCGTGATCTGCGCAGTTATATCAAAGATACAAACGTGCGTCTTATCTTTGGTTCGCTTGTCTTGTTATTTATTGTCGGCGACGGCCTGATCTGGCTCATCTATGGTTTCGGAGCGGCGATCATGGGGCTGGTGTGTATGCTCGGCGCTTTCGTTCCGATCGGGCTGATCTTCCTGCTTCTCAACTTATCTGATTGGATCGTAAAACGTGCGAACCGCGACTAACACCGAACTTATTGAATTCAACGATTGGACTCTGCGTGTACGCGCATCCCAAACTATAAATCCGCGTTTGCTGATTCTCATTCACGGTTGGACTGGCGACGAAAACTCGATGTGGGTTTTCGCGCGTGGACTTTCAACAGATTTTTGGATGATCGCGCCGCGCGCGCCATATCCTGCGGACCCAAGTGGATTCTCGTGGCGCGCGCCTGAACTCTTGACCGAGGGCAGGTCCAGCCTCGAAGCGCTTCGACCAGCTGCTGACGGGTTGATCCGCCTCATAGACGAGTACTCAGCTTCCGTTAAGGTGGATGCGCTGCAATTTGATCTGGCAGGATTCAGTCAAGGCGCGGCGATGGTCAATTTGGTTGCGATGCTTTATCCGCACAGAGTCCGCAAGATGGGTGTGCTGGCTGGTTTTGTTCCGGCGGGTCTTGAGGAATTAATTTCACAAAAACCACTGACAGGAAAAAATATTTTTGTGGCGCATGGCACGCAGGATAATATGGTTCCAATTGATCATGCGCGCGCGTCGATTGAGCTGCTCGAACAAGCCGGCGCGCAGGTGACGTATTGCGAAGACGAGGTCGGCCATAAAGTGAGCGCCACCTGTATGCGCGCGTTGGAAAGTTATCTGCAAGATTAATCCATTCTCACAAGTATGTTGACGCTCTTTTAATTTGCAGGTATCCTTGCGAAAACAATTAACAAAAAAGGTGAATATGCATCGGTCGTTTTCCCGTCGTGATTTTCTAAAAGTGGCAGGTCTTGGTTTTGGCGCGCTGACGTTCAAACCTTACAAGTTTCCTCTCAAATATCTTGAGTCGTATAACGCGCCCAGGCAACTTCCACAATTTCCGAATAGCGAAATTATTGGACGGCTCGTAGATGCTACTGACGTTCGAAGCCGCCCAACGAATGATCCTGCGTTGAATACATCCATTGGAACCCTGCCCGCCGACACATTGATCCCCTGGACGCGCGAGGTGATCGGAAGCGTGGCGGCTTTGACGAATCAGAAATATCTTGAAACTCCGCAAGGTTATATTTGGTCTTCGCGAATTCAACCCACACGAAATATTCCAAATAAACCGATCACAGAAATCCCCGCAGGCCAAGCTGGTTTTTGGGCTGAGGTGACTGTTCCGTATGTTGATCTTTCGTTGGACGGCGCGCCGATTTCGCCGTGGATCCAAAGTTTGATCCAGTTTAATTTCCCGCCGCGTGCATACTATAGTCAAGTGCTTTGGATCGATCAAGTCCGCCAGACGAATGGATTTGTGGAATACCGCTGGAATGAATCGCCGAATGGTCATGGCTATGGGTTTGGCGATATTTTCTGGGCGGATGGCGCCGGGCTAAAGGTTCTTTCTGAAGCGGATGTTGCCCCGATCAGCCCTGATATTGATCCCAAAGAAAAGAAGATCGTTGTAGATTTAACATATCAGACTCTTTCTGCCTTTGAAGGGAATCGCGAAATTTACTTTTGTCGTGTTTCCAGCGGCGCGGTCTATGACCCTGCAACCGGCGCCATCTCTGATGAACGCGCTACGCCGGTCGGTGACTTGTTAACTCACTGGAAAATTATTTCATTAAATATGAGCGGTGGCGGTTCTGCCCATTCACGGCGCGTTCTGGCATAACGATTTTGGCGAAAGGCGTTCGCATGGTTGCATCAACGTGAAACCTGAAGATGCAAAATGGATCTTCCGTTGGACGACGCCGTACATCACACTCGCACAATCTGAACAGCGTATGACATATCCCGATCATGGCACGGAGGTTACGACAACAGAACTAAAGATTTAATACATAATGTCATTACGAGGATGCTCTTGTTCTTGTCCGAAGCAATCTCATTCCCGTGCCGGAGATTGCTTCACCGTTAAAACCAAAGGCGCGGCTCGCAACGACGCCATTTTTTTGTTTACGAGGTATTAAATGGGAATTTCACAAATTAGTGTTGGGCTTGCTTTTCTGGCTGGGTTGGCGTCTTTTCTGTCACCCTGTGTTTTTTCGCTGGTTCCTGCCTACATCGGCTATCTTGGCGGACTTGCCGCAGGCGGAGAGAAGAATCAAGCGGCGAATCGTTGGATCACCTTTAGTCATGGACTCGCTTTCGTGCTCGGATTCAGCACAGTGTTTGTTGTGCTTGGCGTTTTGGCTTCGGTTGCAGGCGGCCTGCTTTTTGAAATTAGATATTGGCTGGCGAAGATCGGCGGCGTGGTTGTAGTAATTTTTGGTCTGCACATGATCGGCGTGTTCCATATTCCATTTCTTGCGTATGACACCCGCGTTCAGAAAGCGCCAGATCCGAAGATGGGATATTTATCCTCCGCGTTGATGGGCGTCTTTTTCTCAGCGGGTTGGTCTCCTTGTGTAGGGCCTGTACTCGGCACGATTCTCACGCTTGCCATCAATGGCGGATCGATCTCGCTTGGCGCGATTCTTCTTACTGCGTATTCGGCTGGCTTAGCCATCCCGTTTTTGATCGCCGCACTTGGTATCGGCTGGGTATCAAATATCTTGAAAAAATATAGCAAAACCATGCGTTACGTGGAGATCGCAATGGGAGTCATTCTGGTGATCGTGGGCGGATTGCTTTTTACAGGCATCTTCGAATTGATCGCCCAACGCGCCCAGTTCTTCTGGTTTGATTTCGGGATCTAAAGTTACCATATCCATCGTTCCGCAGATTAGATGATTATTTCGTAAAACCTGCGGGATGTTTTTGTTTAGGATTAACCATGCTCAATGTCACTCTATACACCAGCAAAGACTGCAAATTATGCGATGAAGTCAAAGCAGATTTGAATGAACTGCAATCCCAATATCCGCACCGCCTGGCGGAAGTGGATATTGAATCAGATAATGCTCTTCTCGCAAAATTTCTTGTCGAGATCCCCGTTGTGGAAGTTGGACCGTACAGCCTGAAAGCTCCCATTTCGCGCCAGAAATTGCAAATGACCCTCGGCGCGGCTTCTGACAGAAAGAATCAGTTGGAGAAACTCGGTGACCCGGAATATCAGATGAAGATAAAGAAAGGACAAAAAGTGACAACAGGAGATCGCGTCTCATTTTGGATCGCAAAACGTTATTTGCTTATGTTGAACTTGTTCATGTTGATCTATGTCGGCCTTCCATTTCTCGCGCCGACCTTGATGAAGTTGGGGGCAGAACTGCCAGCGAGAGCCATCTATCGAATATACAGCCCGCTTTGTCATCAATTTGGTTTTCGATCTTTTTTTCTATATGGAGAGCAAGTTGTTTATCCGCTGGCCGAAGCGCACATGACGGGCATAAAAACTTTCGAGCAGGCAACAGGTATTCCAAACCTTAACGATCCATATAGCGCCACTCGTTTTGATGCGCGTAAATATACTGGTGATGAAACAGTCGGATACAAAGTCGCGTTATGCGAACGGGATGTGGCCATCTATCTTGCGATTTTATTATTTGGGATCATGTACGGGTTGTCTGGCCGCCGAGTTAAATCTTTGCATTGGGCAATTTGGCTCCTGATCGGCATCGCGCCGATCGGCCTGGATGGCTTCTCGCAACTCTTCAGTCAATTCAATTGGGCGTGGCTCAATTCCATTCTGCCATATCGCGAGAGCACTGTCTACTTGCGAATACTCACCGGTTCCTTATTTGGATTTATGACTGCCTGGTTTGCATATCCAAATATTGAAGAGTCCATGAACGAAACGCGCCAGTACTATATTAAAAAATTCGCAGTCCATCAGGTTTCAAAGTAATGCCTTTTCACGAACAAAATGGACTTCGCTATTATAGTTTTGATATTTTTTCCAACGCTGTCAGGCAAGGTATCTTTACCCGGCGCGGCGGCGTAAGTTCTGCTCCCTGGCATTCGCTTAATCTAGGCGGATCGGTGGGGGATGACCCCGCGCACCTCGCAGAGAATCGAAGCCGTGTATTTCGCGCCATGGGATGTGCCCCCGATTCCTTTCCGGACGTTTGGCTGGTTCATGGAACAGAGATTGTCTACGCTGACGCAACGCCCCAGCTCGATCAGCCGCTCGCGAAAGCGGATATTATTTTTACCAATAATCCCAACGTTTCATTATTCATGCGCTTTGGCGACTGCGTGCCGATCCTGCTCCACGACCCGCAGAAAAAAGTGATCGGCATTGCCCATGCCGGTTGGGTGGGAACTGTGCGCGGCGTAGTGCAAGCCGCCGTCGAAGGAATGCAATCACATTATGGATGCAAACCTGAGAATATTATCGCCGGCATTGGCCCCTCTATTGGAGTCGATCATTACGAAGTAGGCGCGGATGTGATCTCGCAGTTTCAGGAAAAATTTACGCAAGATGCAGACCAGATGCTGCAAACCAGAAATGGAATCACCTTTCTCGATATGTGGACTGCGAACGCGATCCAACTAAAAAACGCGGGCGTCGAGCAGATCCAAATTTCGGGTGTCTGTACCGCCTGTCATTTGGACGATTGGTTCTCGCATCGCGCCGAAAAAGGCAAAACGGGTAGATTCGGCGCATTGATGAAACTTGCATAAAAACGGAGTTCAAAAACCCCTGACATTGGACTCTGTAGGGTAGCCTATCTCCGTGTCGCTTCAGCAGGCTAGAGTTAAGAAAGATGCGAAGTTCTGTTAAAATCAGATTATGAATGATTTAGTCGAATCGATCCGTGAACGATATCTATCCACGTTGAAAAAAATCGAAGGTGCGGCAAAGCATGTTGGCCGTGATCCTGAATCTGTTAAATTGGTGGTTGTGACCAAAACGCAATCCATTGAAATCGTGCGCGCCGCAATTGATGCGGGCGTGCATATTCTTGGAGAGAATTATCCTGAAGAGGGTGTTACGAAACTAAAATCTCTGCACGGGGTTTCTGCGGTAGAATGGCACATGATCGGTCATGTGCAAAGCCGCAAGGCGCAGATGGTTGCTGAGAACTTTAACTTGTTACATTCTTTGGATAGCTTGAAGCTTGCGCAAAGACTCGACCGTTTTTGCGGGGCGGCTGGACGTTGCCTGCCCGTGTTGTTGGAATTAAATCTTGGCGGCGAAGAAAGTAAATCTGGCTGGCTGGCGTCGGACGAGATTCCTGGGTCTGCATTGATGGATGATCTTTCTGCGATAATAGCCTTGCCGAATTTACAAGTGCGTGGTTTGATGGTGATGCCGCCGCTTGGGATAGCCGCAGAATTATCACGGCCTTATTTTCAGAAGTTGAAACGCCTTCAGGAATATTTAACTTCGCAATTTCCAAAGGTGGATTTTTCAGAGCTGTCGATGGGAACCAGCTCTGATTTTGAAGTAGCCGTGCAGGAAGGCGCTACTTTGGTACGAGTTGGTACTGCCATTGTCGGTGCGCGTCAATATAAAACGGAGGTTTAATGAATTTTATTATCTTGGTTACATTTATTAGAGTACTTTCCCAGCTTTTTATTTGGGTCGTGATCGGTTCGTCTCTGCTATCGTTTTTTATGCCGCCTGATCACCCTGTGCGTGAAGCATTGGATCGTATCGTCAACCCGTTTCTGACTCCGATCCGTCGTGTTGTTCCACTGGCGGGCAATCTTGATTTCAGTCCGCTGGTATTAATTATTGCAGTTCAGATCTTGTCCGGCTTTTTGATCAACCTTTTAAGTTGAGGTAAATTATGCCAAGGAATTTTGATCTTCACCACGGTCAACGCGGATCTGCTCTGGCTGTGCGCATCACGCCGCGCGCGAGCCGCAACCAGATTGTTGGTGTGTTGAACGATGGAACGGTCAAAGTGCATCTTGTCGCAGAGGCTTCAGATCAAGAAACCAATAAGGAATTGATCAGTTTTCTGGCTGAAACATTGGGCGTCCCGAAGTCGCGTCTTGATATTGTGGCAGGGTTAAGCGGCAGGGATAAGATCGTCGCAGTGATGGATATGGATGTGGACACGGTAAATCAGAGAGTCATCTCGCATCTGGAGTAGTACGATTCTGGAAAACGAGAATCAAAAAAAGATGAAGTAATCTTCATCTTTTTTTGATTCAAAAACCTGATTACTCTGCCATGCCATATAAACGTCTGTAGATGACGTATATCTCATAGATGTTGCGAATGTAATTTCGTGTTTCTTCAAAACGGACACTTTCGAGAAATAGATCAGGGTCAGCGCCTGAAAGTTCCTTCCAGGTTTGGGCATTTCCCGGCCCGCCATTGTACGCTGCCAGGGCAGCGTAGATGTCGCCGTTCAATAAATCTCGATTGGTTGCGAGGTAATGCGTTCCAAATGCTATGCTTACATCAGGGCGGTAGAGATCTTGATCGGTGTAATTAAGCGGCCAGCCAAGTTGAAAAGTGATCTGCTCGCCTGTGGCAGGGACGATCTGCATTAATCCTCGTGCGCCGGCGCTGGAGCTGACAAATCCCTCAAAGAGACTCTCTTGCCTGATCACACTTAAAATAAATAAAGGGTCAAAATTATTTGTCTGTGCATCCGGGATGATCAGGTCGGAATAATATAAGCCATAGCGGACATGAGCAAAATAAGGAGCCGCGGTCATCGATTCGATGTGATCGTCCAGCCCAGTCAGAGTAAGAGTTTGACGCGCTGCAAAGATGGCTGTACGGTATAAACCAAGGCTAAGCAGATGATTTGCCAGCCGGTAACTTCCCACGGCGTCTTGATTCAGTTCCAATTCTGAGCGTAAACTTTCAAATTCCAGACGTGCTTTTTCGTACATGCCCATATCCCATAGCTCATTCCCACGCACCACGCGTTCATCTCCGGCAAGCGCGCCAAGCCCGCTTAGGTCAGTTTCTATGGGAAGATTTAGAGTCAACCTTAACCAAGTCTCAGCATCCTTGCGTTCTGATTCGAGGTTTGGCGCTGTGCTCAATGAAACGGGCGCAGTAAATGGAGCGCGATCTAAGAGCAGGTCGCGAGCCCGCTCGCTGTAATATCCGCCTGGGTCAGTAGATTGACTCCCGCGCCAGGTGTTCATGGCGTTGTCAATCTCCCCTAGTTTTTGGTATGCCTTCCCCATCCATAAATAAGCGCGTGCCTTGTCTGATGGAGAGGCTGCCAAGCCGAGGCTGCGGTTGAAAGATTCCAAAGCTGTAGCGGCATCTCCATTGCGGTACGTTATGATTCCCATAAAGAAGACCGCCGTGGAGGCCTGTTCTGTTCCGGGGAAATCATTTGCAATACGCGCCCATGTTTGCAAGGCTTCAGAATATTGGGCGTTGCTTTCATAAATGCGCGCGGCTCTCATTAGATAATCCGCTGCCAATGGGTTGCTTGGCGATGCAGATGCGAAATCCATTAAGGTCTTTGCGGCATCCGCATCAAGTCCCAGAGAAAACAATTGGATGTCTGCTTTTTTGCCCCAGGCAATTCCCCAGTTTGGGTTCGTTGGGTAGCCTATGATGAAAGTTGATAAATCCAGAAGCGCCTCATCATAAAAATCCAATTCCTTTTTGGCGAGAGCGCGATAGTAATATGCAGTCCCGTCATTGATTGGATATTTCGAAATATAAATATCCAATCGTTTGATGGCGACATCGTATTCCCCGTAGTAATAATCCACCAGACCGCGGTTGAGATCATCCACTTCTGCGTTGGCATCTAAAAGAGCAACAAGGGAAAGGTAGGCGTAATTGGATAACGGATAATTTTCCACAGCCAGGCGGAATTTTCCCTGCGCTTCATCGTTCCGACCGAGGGCTTGATATACCAGCCCAGCCTCGTATGCAGCCTGGGCTTTGATGTAATCATTCGGCGCGCGCGCAGCGATTCCATCGTAGAGCGCCAGCGCTGATTCGTAATCACCCAGATCAGTTTGTGTGGATGCAACCTTGAGGTCAAGGTTAATGTCATCACCAAGCGAGGGCGCTTGAATGGCTGCCGTATATGCAGATAACGCATCTGTGTAATTGCCAGAATCGAAGAGCGCATCACCGCGTAATTCCTGTGCATACGCATCCAAATAACCCGGGCGGATGGTGAGGTAACTCTGCCACGAATCCGCGGCGGCTTGATAATTTCCCAAACGATAATGTGCCAGACCTTGCAGGAAGTGTGCCTGCCCAATGTGCGTGGATTGGGAGTATTCATTGATCAAGATTTGAAGCGTGTTGATGGTATCTTGGTAACGTTCTTGCGCAAAGTAAATGCGCGCTTCGCCCCATTTTGCGGATGCGCGCACCTGCGGATCTGGCGAGTCGTTAAACGCAGTTTGATAATGGATCAGCGCCGAATCATATTCACCATTAAAGAAGGCCTGGTCACCGACACTCACACGCGCCACCGGGAGCGGTGTCGGCGTGATGGTGGGAGTAAATGTCGCTTCGAGAGTTGGCGATAAACTTGGGGTCGCGGTTTGGCCTGGCGCGAGAGTGGGAAGTCCTGAGGGCAGCGAACAGGCTATTAGCGCAGTAGCAAGCCAAAGTCCAGAAAGGGTGCGAATGTATTTCATCTTGATTTTATACTGGCAAAAGATTAAGTCGTCAAGCGAGGTTTATTCGAGTTATCTGGACTATAATCGCGCAAGTAAATATTCAAAAAAAGAGGTAGAGTGAAGCTACAACAGAAAATATTATGTTTGGTTCTATTTTTTTTGCTGCCCGTCGTGGCATGTTCGGCAAAAACTGAAAACTCAGCGGCGCATGTCACATCCACTGGTTTCGTTTGCCCTGAACCAAGTCCGCGTGTACAGTTTGAAAGTACAGAGATCAATATTTTTACATGGACTGAGTATGTGCCCGCCGACATTCTCGATTGCTTTGAGCTTGTATATGGCGTCAAAGTGAATGTCGATTATTTTTCTTCAAACGAAGAACTACATACAAAGATGTCGCTTGGCGCAGGTTTGAATCGCTATGATGTCATCCATCCCAGCGATTACATGATCGATGTGTTGATCCGCGAAGGACATTTGCAAAAACTTGATCAAAGTAAATTACCTAACAGTAAAAATCTGGATGCGAGTCTGGTGAGCGCCTACGGGAATTCTGTTGATTATCTTGTGCCCTATCAGATGGGTACACAAGGCATTATCTATAATAAAAAAACAGTGACAACTCCGCCGACCTCCTGGGCCGATCTTTGGCGCGCTGAATATAAAAACCGCATGGTGGCCGTGGATGACAGCCGAGTGATCATTGGGGTGGCTTTACTGGCTCTCGGTTATGATGTGAACTCAACGGATAAGACCCAATTGGCTGAAGCAAAACAAAAGCTGTTTGAGTTAATGCTGAACATCCGCGTGTTTGATAGTGACAGTCCGAAGACTCCGCTTGTGGCAGGGGATGTGGATCTTGGGATCGTGTGGAATGGGGAAGCGTTTTTAACTCAACAGCAAAACCCTGATTTTGAATATGTATTCCCAAAAGAAGGAACCATCATTTTTTTTGATGGAATGGGCATTCCCGACAATGCGCCGCACGCCGATGCGAGTTACGCCTGGCTAAACTATTTAATTCAAGGTGATGTATTTTGGTTGACACTGGTGGATTATCCATACACAAACCCGAATCGCGCGGCGTTGGAATTTGCAAAAACCAATCATCCTGAAGTCTACGACTCTTATATGGCTTCCCCGATCACCAATACACCTGCGGATATTTTCAGCAGCGGTCACAAAGTGAAAGACCTTGGCGAAGCGCTTGTTGTTTACGATCAGATCTGGACCGAGATAAAAAAATAATCCCAAGGCCACCATGTTAAATTTCCCTTCCTTTGCAACCGAAAATGATTTACGCCAGGCCATCGTGGATTGTGGACGGATTTCATACGAGCGCCACTTGATGACTTCGAGTGACGGAAATATTTCCGTTCGAATGAACGATGCTCATATTCTTATAACACCTTCTGGAATTTCAAAAGGCCGCCTGTCAATGGATGACATGCTGGTGGTTGATCTTGAAGGCAATATAATTTCATCAAGAACCGATCGAAAACCGTCTTCTGAAACGCCCATGCATCTTGAAGTTTACAAGCAAAGGGAGGATGTGCACGCAGTTCTCCATGCACATCCAATTTTTGCAACCACACTGACCGTGGCTGACCTTGAATTTCCAATGGACGTGCTTCCTGAAGTATTGCTTACGATGGGTGCGGTTCCAGTTACAAATTATGCAACCCCTTCCTCGCATGAAGATGCAGAAGTGATCCGTCCGTTCGTGAAGGATCACAATGCGCTGTTGCTTCGTCAACATGGCAGCCTTACCTATGGAAAAAACCTTGATGAAGCGTTGATCCATTTGGAGCGCATTGAGCATGTTTCTGAAATTTATTGGCGTGCGAAAATGCTCGGTACAGTCAAACGTGTCCCACTCGAAGCGCAGGCTCAACTCATTGCCCTGCGCGAAAAATATTTCAAAGGTTAAATTATGAGAACTGTATTCTGGGAAAATAACGAACTTAAAATGATAGACCAGCGCATCCTGCCCGCGCGTTTTGAAGTTATCTCATACCGCGCACATAAAGATGTTGCTTTTGCCATTACGGATATGGTAGTGCGCGGCGCGCCCGCCATCGGAGCCGCTGCCGCGTTTGGTCTTGCGTTGGCGGGATATGAATCCGATTCAACTTCAACTGACGGCTTGCTTGCTGACCTGCAAACAGCCGCTGCCGTTTTAAAGTCTGCGCGCCCAACCGCAGTGAACCTCGCCTGGGCAGTGGATAGATTGATGAATGTTGCGAAATCAATAACGGGCTCTACCGCCGATCTACGAGTAGCAGTTTTGAACGAAGCGCAAAAACTTGCAGATGAAGATGTTGAGATCAACAAACGCATGGCGGAACATGGCGCGGCGTTGATCAACGACGGCGACACCATCATTCATCATTGCAACACCGGCGCGCTCGCCACCGTGGATTGGGGAACTGCGCTGGGCGTTATCCGCACGGCGCATGAGCAAGGGAAGCGTATTCATGTGCTGGTCGACGAGACACGTCCGCGATTGCAGGGTGCGCGCCTCACCGCGTGGGAATTGGAACAATATGGAATTCCCTATGAAATAATCAGCGATAACATGTCGGGCTATTTTCTAAAAGCAGGTCAGGCGCAAAAAGTTTTCTTCGGCGCAGACCGCGTCGCCGCGAATGGGGATGTAGCAAATAAAATTGGTACTTATATGCTTGCGCTCGCCGCATTCGATAATGGCATCCCCGCCTATTCGGTCGTGCCAACCTCCACCATTGACTTATCTCTCGCGCACGGCGGTTTGATTCCCATCGAAGAGCGCAATACTGATGAAGTGCTTGGCATTCAATTTCACGGTGAACCGATCGCGCCGAAAAATGCCCGGGCGCGCAACCCAGCTTTCGACGTCACACCGAACCGGTTACTGAGCGGCATCGTCACAGAGAATGGAGTTGTCTATCCGCCGTTTGATGTGAATTTCGCAAAAGTAATCCGCTGAATTCATAGATTCAAAACTTTACAATACAATCATCGCGTGATAAACTTTCGCGCGTTCGCTGCATTCGGGCGCACTCCTGCGAGTGCGCTTTTTCCTGCGTAATTTCTGGAGGTACGTGTTGGATATATTGCTCACTGGTTCTGTCGCTTATGATTATTTGATGACCTTTCCCGGTCTCTTCAAGGAACAAATTCTGCCCGAACGGCTGGCTTCCATCAGCCTCTCGTTTTTAGTAGACTCGATGTCTAAGCAGCGCGGCGGCGTTGCTCCGAACATCGCGTATAGCATGGCTTTGTTGGGAGAGAGACCAAAAGTAATGGCGACTGTCGGCGAAGACTTTGGGGATTATCGCGTGTGGTTGGAATCAAAAGGCGTCGATACAACTTTGATGAAAGTTGTCCCTGGACTATTCACCGCCTCGTTCTTTGCCACGACCGATCAGGCTTCTGCTCAAATTGCATCTTTCTACCCTGGAGCGATGGGCGTGGCTTCCACGCAATCGGTGAAAGATTTGACCAGCAAACCAGATCTTGTGATCGTCTCGCCGAATGCGCCAGCTGCGATGATGAAGTTCCCAGCCGAATGTCGTGAATTGGGAATCAAATATTTATATGATCCCAGTCAACAAGTATTGCGCCTCGAAGGAAGTGAATTGGCGCGTGATATGGAAGGCGCATATTTCCTGTTTTGCAATGATTATGAATTCGGTTTGATCTCCAAGAAAACAGGCTGGAGCCTGGATCAGATCCTTGACCACGTACAAGTCTTGGTGATTACGCGCGGCAAAGATGGCGCTGACTTGTACATGGGCGGCGAATCCGTTCACATCCCAACTGTCCCGGAAGATGAGATCGTTGACCCGACTGGCGTAGGTGATGCCTTCCGCGGCGGATTCCTGGCCGGCTATTCTCATGGCTTTGATTGGAAGTTATGCGGTGAGATCGGCTCGCTGGCTGCGGTATACTGTCTCGAACAGCGCGGTCCGCAAAGTCACACGTACACACGTGAAGAGTTTGTGAAGCGCTTCCGCAAACATTTTGACGATGCAGGCAAATTGGATGCCTTCCTAAAATAGAAATTCTTGGAGTGTGGACTTTATTTAGTTCGCAAGCCTTAAAATAAAAAAATGTTGCGGACTGAAGTCCGCGATCCGATGAATAATAAAGGAGAAATATATATGAATAACTATGATGTAAAAGATTTGGCTCAGGCCGAAGGCGGCCGCCGTCGTATTGATTGGGCTGAACGCGAAATGCCCGTCCTTCGTTCGATACGCGAACGTTTCAAAAAAGAGAAGCCGCTCAAGGGATTGCGCCTCTCCTGTTGTTTGCATGTGACCACCGAAACCGCAAACCTGATGATCACACTGCAAGAAGGCGGCGCGGACATCGTTTTGACCGCATCGAATCCGCTCTCTACGCAGGATGATGTTGCCGCCGCGTTAGTGAATCAATACGAAATTCCCGTCTTCGCGATCAAAGGCGAAGATAAAGTCACATACTTCAAGCATATCCGCGCCGCCTTGGAGCACATGCCCCACATGACGCAAGACGATGGTGCTGACCTCGTTTCATCGCTCTTCTTCATCGAAATGGGACGCTTCGAAAAACTTGAACCGTCGCTTGCCGCATGGGCGCAGAGCTTGAGCGCCGAGCAACGCAAGCAAATGCTGGCGAACGTCATTGGCGGCACCGAAGAAACCACCACCGGCGTGATCCGCTTGAAGGCGATGGAAGCTGATAATATTTTGAGATTCCCTGTCATCGCGGTCAATGACGCGCTAACCAAACATTTGTTTGATAATCGCTATGGCACCGGTCAATCTACCATTGACGGGATCGTCCGCGCGACCAATGTTTTATTGGCTGGCAAGAACTTCGTAGTCGCTGGCTATGGTTGGTGCGGACGCGGTCTCGCATCCCGCGCGCGCGGCATGGGTGCTTTGGTCATCGTGACCGAAGTTGATCCGATGAAAGCGCTCGAAGCTGTCATGGACGGCTTCCAGGTCATGCCTATGGAAAGCGCATCCAGGATCGGCGATATTTTCTGCACCGTTACCGGTGACATCAATGTCATCGACAAGCATCATTTCGAAGTCATGAAAGATGGCGCGATCGTTGCAAATTCCGGTCACTTCAACGTTGAAATTAATATCCCATCGCTCGCCGCAATGAGCGTGGGCGAACCAAATCTCGTCCGCCCGTTTGTTGAACAATACATCACCAAAGATGGACGCAAGATCAACATTCTCGGCGAAGGCCGCTTGATCAATCTCGCTTCCGCTGAGGGGCATCCCGCCTCCGTGATGGATATGTCATTTGCCAATCAGGCGCTCTCTGCTGAATACATGGCCAAGAACGCTGATAAACTGGAGAAGAAAGTTTACTCCGTCCCAGCCGACATTGACAACGAGATCGCCCGCTTAAAACTCGCAGCCATGGGAATCAAGATCGACTTGCTCAGCGACGAGCAGTTAAAATATTTGAGCTCCTGGGAAGAAGGAACGTAGATCTATTGTTGATTTTATAAAAACCCCGCGGATATTCATCTACGGGGTTTTTTTATATTTAACGATTAGCAAGATATAAAATGCTACGGGCAGATGATTGTGATATTCTTTTTGCCAGATTTTCCTGTGGAGTTAAATGCCTGGACCGACATTTGGATGGAGCCGCCTGGTGCCAATAATAAATTGGGGATCGGCGAAATATTCCCATTGGCAGGAACGACATTGACCAACCCATTTCCAAGATAGACGTTATAACCATCTTCATTGGCTCCATCATTCCACGATATGGATCCGCTGAGATGATATGACAATCCATCCCAAAAACAGATCTTGTTGGCGGTCAGACCTTTTGGCGATTCCGGCGCGGATGGGGTAGGTGTTGCGGGGATGGGAAATTCCTGCAACTTTGAAGTATCGCCAGTGACAGTCGCGTAATTTCCCCACAACCAGCAGTTACCATCACGTTCGGGATTTTTGATGATCCAATAACCAGTGGATGTGTTTTTGCCAACGACTTCAGCAGATTTTCCAATGAGCAACGCACCCAGATAATCATACGCTTTGGATGGACCGCTGCGGCAATTTGTATCTGCGCTGACTGTGAGCATGGGAATACTTGGAGATGGAGTCAGGGTGATGGTTGCAGTGGGAATTGGCGTATGTGTGAAAGGTATTTGTGTCGCCAATTCAGGAGTCGCTGTGATTACGATCACAGCCGGTGACGGCTGGATGATCTCCGTCGGCTGGATCAGCAATGCCTGTGCGGTGATGGTCGCCACAAAATCTGGTGCGCTGGTGGGAGCTTGCCCGCCCGCCACGTTACATGCAAGAATTGTAACCAAGGCGAGTATTGAAAATAGGAATTTATTTGATCTGGCCATTTTGCACTCCTTGAAAATTGAAATCGGCTTCGAGTTACAAAAATAGAAAGAAAATAAGACAGCATTAAATCAAGGTTACTTTATTTTATCTCTTTTCACATAACATTTTCCATTCCTCAATGGTCAATGTCTCTGCTCTGCGCATGAAATCAATACCTGCGGAAGTGAGTAGTGCTTCGGCTTCCTGTGGTTTGATGTACAAACCCGATGAAAGCGAATTCCGTAAGGTTTTCCTTTTTTGGCTGAAGCCGGCCTTGATAAGTTTGAAGAAAGTTTTTAATAATTCTTTTGGAATGAGCGCTTCATCATAAATATCAATGCGCAGGATTGCAGAATCAACTTTGGGGACGGGGTGAAATGACGCGGCGGGGATGATGGATGCAATGCTTGGTTTACCATACACTTGTACGCTGAGCGCCAACAAACTTAAGTCGCCAGCTTTGGCGCAGATGCGTTCAGCGACTTCCTTTTGAATGGTCAGAACCACGCAGCGCGGTTTGTTGCTGCTTTCCAGCAAGTGGCGGATGATCGCGGAAGTGATGTTGTATGGGATATTCGCCACAACCAGATAATCTGTTTGCTGGATGATCTCCGAGATGGATAATTTTAGGATATCGCCATGTATCACGCGCACGTTTTGATACGGTGTGAGAACTGCCTGTAGTGGGGCAAGCAGGTCTGGGTCCAGTTCGACCGCTGTTACCTGTTTGGCAGAGACAGCCAGATAGCGGGTTAAACTTCCGAGGCCGGGACCAATTTCCAAGACGCAGTCATCCGCTTGAATTTCTGCAGAGAGGGCGATCTTTTCCAGCGCAGATGAGTCTTGTAAAAAATTCTGCCCAAGATTTTTTTCGGCGCGCAAGTGAAATCGTTTGAGAATTGCAACGGCATCCAGCGGGGGAATGGTGGAATAAATGTTCATTGGCAGTTGATCTCAGTTTTTTGAGCGTTGGTTTCAACCGTGGGGCTTGGCACTGGCCATGTGCCCGTCTGAAAGCGGTCAACGTAATCCCTTAGAATGTTGAAGTCTACATCCCAGATAAAAACTCTTTTATCAAAGACAGGATCCAGCATGCGGGTTTGTTTGAATAATTCCTGAGGGAAGCTCGCAAATTGAATATTCTGCGGAGGCAGTCTTGTGCCAAGGCATGCCAGCTGACCGAGTTGTGCGGGGGTGAAATCAGTGATGATATTGTCGCGGAAGGAATTGATCAGGTCAGGGATCTGCGTCATCACTTTTGGATTGGTGAGTTTTTTGCGAAGTGCGCATAAAACTATATTCTGATTGTCGGCGCGGCTGAAGGTACCCAACTGACGATTGCGCGCAACCTTGAGCGCCTCATCCCCGTTCAGATGATTCGCTCCAGTCGGAAGGTTAAGGTTCCTGGAAGTGTCCTGATCGGAGACTTTGATGTCAATTCCATCCACGGCATTGACGACATTGACAAATGTGCGCATATTGACCGCGACATAATGATCGGTGCGAACACCGAAATTTAAGTTGAGTGTTAGCGCCAGCAGCCCCGCTCCGCCGCTTGGGTCATCCCAATATTTGAAGCCGGGTTGGCCGTACAAATACGCCTGATTTAATTTTTCGTGATCCTGTCCATCGAGATTGTCTGCGATGTTCGGGATCTCCACCCATAGATCGCGCGGGAATTCAAGCACGGTCACCTTTGGGGTTACAAAATCCACACGCACGAGGCGGATGGCGTCGCCCAATCCGTATAAATAAGAATCTGAGCGCGAGTCTGAACCGACCATGACGATGTTCATCACTGCCTGCCCGCCGCAAAAAGATTGTGGTGTGTTCGTGGGGAAGGAGATCGTCGGCACGAGCGTCACATCTCCGTTTTGCGTAACCTTGTTGGAGTCCGGCGTCCACGTGGGCGGCAGGCTTATTGGGGTAAATGGAAGCACAGGCCCAAGCGGTTGTGTGGCAAATGATTGGTAGCTTTGAAGTGCGTAAACTCCAGCACCGATGATAAGCGCAGGTGTGAAGATCGAAAGAAACAGGATAATGTATTTTTGTGTTCGCGACATTTTATTCAAAGGAATTTATCCGCAGATTGCACAGATCGTGCAGTTTTTTTAGAAATCCTGATCTGCGGATTATTTTTTATTTCAAAAAATAAGGAATCTCCGCGGGGGCGGGGGCGAGAAAATAAACAGTTACCCAGCCGTTCATGTTTCGCATCTCGCCTTCATTGAATCCGAGGTCGATCCATTTTGTACGCGGCACACCCAATGCGGATTCGATAATTGGGCCGCCGCCTGTGTCGCCGATCGTCGCAACACCATAACCGGGAATGTACACGCGCATTCCAGCGAGATAACTGAAGATCGAATAATCCACTGCCACAATGCCCTGACCCGCGCGCGCGCCGCTCGCAGTTCCATACGAACATCCGCCTGTGCCGGAGGCGCAAGGCGAATAAACAGTTGCGTACATTTCCACCGCTCTCCAGTAATCATATGGGATGCTTCCGCCCACGGGCGAAAGCACGATCTGTTCGCCGCTGGCAACGATCCGTTCCTGCGGCTCGCGCGTCATGGTTTCACTTTCAGGTGTGCGGCTCACTTCTTTTCCATCCTCATAGCGGATGCGTGTACGGATCATTGCCAATCCGTCGATGCCGGGTTGGATCGTACTCTCCTGTCCAAGTGGAATATCGACGGATTGGATTTTTTTTGTTGTAAATGGAATCGACTTTACTTCAACAGTGGTTGTCTCAAAGACTCGCACCACGCGGATTATTCCATCAGGCACATCATGCTCCGTTTCTAGCGGGGAGCTGGTGTCTGCGCCCATGAGCGGGATCCCAGCTTCGGCAAGAATCTCACCAACTGTTTCGGCGGCCGAACGGAAATTGAACTTGTTATCCCCCACAGAAATAACGAAGCCACGGCTTTGCGTGTAGGTAATTGTTATTGATTGTTTGATGGGAGTATCAGCAGGTGGATCTACCAAATCGCCGAGGTTGATTAAATAGCCGGCTTCACTCAAAACTTGTCCCACCGTGAAGGCGGAAGATTGGATTGATTGCTGCCCTTGGGGAGTAATTATATTTATAGTCACAGCCCGCCTCAGTTGTAATTGATAAAAATTTGCCGTAGGTAGAGGCTGGTTAATCGGGACGACGATCCCGTTAAAAAGAACACGGTCTTTAGGAGTGGGGACAATTCCATTTTGCGTAAGCAGAATCAACGGCACACGTTCTGTCGAAGTGAAGCTGTAAACTTGTCCGTCATTAATGATCGTGATGGAGGAAGTCGTTTTTGGCTGGCATGAAATCAATAGGAATATCAACGATAATGCCAACCACCGAAATGTTTTCATGAATGGGATTATAAACCACTCCATTAATTTCATTGCGAGCATACTTTCTGGCGGGGCAGGTGATAATTTATAGAGAGCAGGATGTCAAAGAGGTTCTGAAGTCGTATGGTTTTGGATGGTTTTTGGTTTAAAATGAACTCATGAAAAATCCCCTGATTACCAGCCCGTCCAACCCGCTTATTAAACAGGCGCGTGCGCTGCGTCAAAAGAAAGCGCGTGTCGAAAGCGGCTTATTTCTCGTTGAGGGAATTCATCACGTGGGCGAAGCCTTCGAAGCGGGATGGGAGATTGAAACAGTTCTGTATTCATCGGGTTTGTTGACCAGTCCCTTTGCGCATGATCTAATTTCCCGGCTCTCGTTTCAGCCTCAGCCGGTTACTGCGCAAGTAATGGAATCGTTGGCTGATAAAGAAAACCCTCAGGGAATTATCGCCGTCGTCCACCAGCGGAAGACGCAGCTCAAGGATGTCAAACCATTTATACGTGCTGTTGGGCTGGTCTCTCCACAAGATACAGGCAATGTTGGGACAATTCTACGCACATTGGATGCCGTTGGCGTGGATGCGCTTTTTTTGCTGGATGGCGGTGTCGAGCAATATCATCCGACCGTTGTCCGCGCGAGCATGGGGACGATCTTTTGGAAGCCGATGATCCAAACTTCATTCGATGAATTTATTGATTGGTCGCATAAGGGACAATATCAGGTGATTGGCACATCTGCAAAAGCAGAGTTGGGTTATCAGGCGCTCGATCTGCAAACACCCTGGATATTAATTTTAGGCAATGAGCAAAAAGGATTGTCGCATGAGCAAAGCGCGGCGTGTGATGTAACTGTATCACTTCCAATGCAGGGGCGCGTGAGTTCATTAAATCTGGCTGTGGCCGCGGGTGTGTTGTTGTATCAGTTTTTGAAATAATATTTGAGCGCTCCACAGGCTCACTCGGAGCGAAATCAAAAACAGCCTGCTCGTAAAGAGCAAGCTGTTTTTCAGGATCAATTATCAGTTAAGCGTGAACGAGATTAGAACTCGTCTTCTTCATCGAGCCAGTCATCGTCTTCTTCATCTCCCTCTTCTTCATCCCACTCTTCTGTTTCCTCTTCGGAGTCCCAGTCGTCAGCTTTCTTGGCAACACCTTCGGTGGCAGAGAAGGTATTGCATCCAGTGTCTGGATCCAACTCTACTGCGGCGGCGGAACAATAACCTTCGTCGACAAATACGCAATCTATGTAGTGACACTTAATACGGGGCATTTAGCTTCCTCCTAAGATTGGGGCTGTTTGATCAGGCGTATGACTGCAATTATGAAAATCAGGGTCATGGCTGCCTGGGATGTGAGACAGAAAGGGCAGATTGCATTTATTAAGGCAACTTCCACGTATATCAGCCAGATCGTGAAAAGAAAACCAGTCAACGCCATGCCGAAGATCATCAGGGTTCCGTTTTGTTTGAAAAATGAATTTCGTTTTTCAAAATATAGCACGGCCAGAATTGCCAGATAGCCAAGTATTCCAATGATCGCCACCGGAATCCCGTTGACTTCAGAATAGCGACTGGAGTTCACAGTTGAGCAATCGCCGGACCCGAGGCACATCGAATTATTTGATGTGATTTTATATATGGTCATGTAAATCGAAACCAGTAAACCCAAAACCACGAGCACGACCGAACTTCGGTACAACCATTTATTCATAATTCCTCATAATAGTAAAGCCGCTACTTTCTGGCCAACAGGCACGCATTTTACACCAGCGGGGATAATTAGTAAAGCGTCAGATTGCACAAGTGTAGGCAAATTTCCCGAGCCTTGATAACCTGTCAACTCTGTGAAGTAGTTTCTTTTATTTCGCGGAGTTTTGCGCGCAGGTCACTTTCGCGCGCTTCGGTTACGGATGGCATGGCTTGAAGCGGCGGGATTATACCGCATTCATTTGGTGTATCGGAATGAAAATAAAACGGGGAATTTTTAGCCCGGACTTGAGCGATGCGCTTCCATTACGTTGGGAAGGTTTTCTATACGAGTAAGAATTCGGCTTAGTTGAGAGAGGTCTTTTACTTCAATGATAAGACGCAGGTCAGCGATGCTGCGATTAACATTTACTTTTACATCAGCGATATTGATATTTTCATCCGAAAGCAGATTAGAAATATCGCTTACCAAACCCTGCCGGTCATACGCTTTAATTTTTACTGGTACCGGGTAGGTGCGTTCCACACGTCCCCAGCCAACCTGCAGTAAACGCTCGCGTTCTTTTGTTTGCAAAATATTCGGGCAATCCTGGCGGTGAATGGTGACGCCGCGTCCACGTGTGATAAAGCCAACCACTTGATCTCCGGGTGTAGGGTTACAGCAACGCGCTATGGCGGAAAGCATGCCTTTGAGTCCAACAACTTCGATCGCGTTTGTCGAGGTGGAGGGAGTGGTGCTTGGATTTACCTCGAAGATGTCTGGAGATTCTTCCGGCTGCGAGAATTGCCTGATGATCTTGCTGAAGGACAGATCTCCATTGCCCAGCTCAATGAACATTTCATCCGGCGTTTTGTAATTAAGATTGCGCGCAATTTTTTCAAAGTTGATGTCTTTGAGTCCCAGCCGCTGAAGTTCTTTTTCAAGACCGCTCCGGCCTTGAGCCAGATTCTGCTCATCTTCCTGTTTCTTGAACCAGACTTTGATCTTGGAACGCGCACGCTGAGTTTTGACCAGCCCCAGATTCGGATTCAGCCAATCGAGGCTTGGACCGCCCCGCTTCGCTGTCAGGATCTCAACCTGGTCGCCGGTGTTAAGCTTTTGATCCAACGGGACGAGTTTCCCGTTAATGCGCGCGCCGCGGCAGCGATGACCAATATCCGTGTGGACGTGGTAGGCGAAGTCAATGGGCGTGGCGCCAGACGGCAGGTCTATGGCGTCACCGCGCGGAGTGAAAATATAAACGTGATCCTGGAAGACATCCGTGTGCATTGATTCAACAAACTCGGTGGCGTCACGCACATCAGGTCCCCATTCCATCATGGAGCGGAGGGAGTTGATTTGTTGTTCATAATTTTTATCAGCTTGCTTTGAGCCTTCCTTGTAGCGCCAGTGTGCAGCGATTCCATACTCCGCGTTGAGGTGCATATCGTGGGTGCGGATCTGCACTTCGAGCGGGCGTTTATCCTCGTAAATAACCGCAGTATGCAGAGATTGATAAAAATTATCTTTTGGCGCTGCGATGTAATCATCGAATTCTTCTTTGATCGGGCGCCATGAAGTATGAATAAAGCCGAGCGCGGCGTAACAGGATGGCACGTCCGGCACGATCAGACGAACTGCCCGCACATCCCGCACCATATCGAAGGGTTTATCCTTCTTTTGCATTTTTCTGAAAATGGAATAAATATGTTTGGGACGTCCGCTGATCTCTGCCTTGATGTTATTTTGTTCAAGCAGTTTTATAAGATTTTCCTTGATGTCTTCAAGTTGAGATTCTCGGTCGGGTCTTTTCTCGGTCAGCAATTCCGCGATCTCTTTATATTTAACTGGATTGACATTGCGAAAGGCGAGGTCTTCGAGTTCCCATTTGATCTGCCAGATGCCCAATCGATTCGCGACCGGGGAAAAAATATCAAGGGTTTCCTGCGCAATGCGCTTGCGCTTATGTTCAGGCATATGACTAAGTGTGCGCATGTTATGCAAACGGTCTGCAAGTTTAATGAACATGACGCGTACATCTTTGCCCATGGCAAGGAAAGTTTTTCGTAAAGTTTCTGCGACGATCTCGTCCTTGCGGCCAAGCAAAGCAGGAGCGGACGGAGGTTCTTCATCCTCTTGTTTGACAGCGTCACTATCAGCGTGTTGGTCACCGCGTGAGACGTGCGGCAGGTGTGTCAATTTCGTGACGCCATCTACTAGGGCGGTGATCGCATCTCCAAAGTCACGGCGAATATCGGCCAGAGTAACCGACGTATCTTCAACCGTGTCGTGCAAGAGGCCGGCGGCGATCACCTCTGGCGGTACTTTTAACTCAGCTAATATGCTGGCAACTGAGACACAGTGATTAATATAAGGTTCACCCGAAAGTCGTTTTTGTTCGCGATGGGCTTCCTCCGCCACCCGATAAGCGTGCTGAACCAATTCGCGGTCGGCTACGGTGTAGATATCGGGGAGTTGCTCAAGAAGCTTCTCAAGCGGGATGGCGGTGTTGGTTGATTTCATGGTGGTTTATTTTACTACGCACATTAGCGAAGAATTCGATCATTTGCATTCTGACTGTTCTGCAAAATCAAGATGCGGGCGTTGCTGTTCCAATTTATTTAAGATGGTTTTTAATTTTATCGCGCAGGTCGAGCGAGTTGCCAAAAATAAATCCGAAGATCATAAACAATATTGTTGCGAATGCGCCCGTATAAATTGCGTATTGAGATTCCCATAGGTTGGGTAGAATTACAACGATGAGGATGCCAATGACGAGACCGTAAAATGGAGATCTGATGCTATGCGGGATTTCGCGCCACGCTTTTATTAATGAAAAAGATTTTTGCATTCGTTTTTCTTTGATAATACTGCTGCGTTGAAATTGACGTTGCTTGACTAATGGATCGCGTTCGCTGAGCTGTTTTCTGCGAAGTCGCTTTAGCCTTTCAGATTCTGAGTCTGGCATGCCGGCCTCCTTTATTTATGTTTATAATTGTACAGGATTTTATATCAGATGACCATTACAAATAATGTCACAAGATTTTTGGATGCGCGCAAGGTGAAGTATATCGCGCACGAATTGCCTGCCGAAAAACTTGGCGCAGTGCAAGCCGCGCTCTATATGCACGCCCCACTCGACCAGGTTTTCAAGACGATCGTGATCACTCGTGAAAAAAAGAAACCTGTGCTGGTGGTCATTCCTGGCCCTCGAATTGTGGATTTAAAACATCTGGCTTTATTTTTGGCTGAAAAAAAAGTACATCTGCCGACAGAGCGTGAAGCCGAAGAATTGACCGGGCTGCAGGCTGGTGGAATTTCTCCACTGGCTTTGATCAATAAAGGATTTCAAGTGGTAATTGATACCGCCGCGCGGGGCTTTGAGCAGATCTACATCTCTGGCGGCCAACGCGGGATGGATATTCAATTGCGCGTGGATGATCTGGCAAAGCTAACGAATGCCAGGTTTGGATATATTAGCAAAGAAGAACAGATCAGCACCTAAAACTCAACAGGCTGGAATCTAGGTTGATTGTAACAATTTGAAATAATAGACATAATTGAAATCATGCTGCTTATCGATTTGACAATTATTTTTGTCATATTAGGATATAATTTATCTGGTATTTTTCAATAATAATTCAGATACTTTGATTTGGATTTATTCTGGCAGGTTTCACAACGAACTTTTTTTATATGTTTTTGAGGTGTTTGAGAGAATCTTAATGTTTACACGCGTATTCAAATTGTTACCACGCTTGAGTTCGATCCACCTGTTTAGACTTGTGGGTTTTTTTGTGATGGGACTTGGCGCTATTGTCATTGGCAGGTGGGTCGCAGAAAAAATAAAAACAGAAACCATCAATGAGTCTGCAGCTACAACCGCACTTTATATGAATAATTTTATCGATCCCAACCTGCAGGAACTTGGAAATTCGAATTCATTAACGCCCGAGCAGATTGCAGCATTGGGTAAGGCTCTGAAAGATACCGAGCTAGGCCGTCAGGTAGTGATCATTAAAGTTTGGGATAAAACTGGGAGTGTGCTATATAGCAACACACCATCACTGATCGGTAGGAATTTTCCGCCAGGGGATGATCTAATTAAGGCCTGGCAGGGAAGTGTCATAGCGAAAATCTCTGATTTACAGGATGCCGAAAATTTTGAAGAACGAAAAGTGTATACAAGATTGTTGGAGATATATACTCCCGTCCGTTTAGTTGACACAAATCAAGTCATTTCCGTAGCTGAGTTCTATGTGCAAGTAGATGCGCTTGAGAAAATCATTACTGCTGCTCAGAGACGTAGTTGGTACGTGATTAGCGCGATTATGATGATTATTTATTTGATATTGGTGGTTTTCGCTCAATATGCTGCGAACCTAATTGGAAGTCAGGAATCTAAATTAAGAAATCAAGTCGTAGAGTTAACCTTATTGATGGCTCAGAATAATGAGCTTGACGAACGCGTCCGTCGGGCGGCAGCAAATGCCACAGCGCACAATGAGGGTTTACTGCGACGAACGAGCGCAGAACTTCATGATGGGCCGATCCAGGAAGTTAGCCTTGCCCTTTTGCGATTGGACCGGGTCAATGCCCAGAATGAAACCTGCCGAGTGATCACTCCTGAATTTGAATGTAACGATCATCTTCCCACGGTTCAAACTGCGTTGCATGTTTCCCTGACTGAAATGCGTTCCATTGCTGCCAATATCGGACTTCCAGCCCTTGAAAACCTAACGCTTTCAGAAACCTTTGCTCGGGCCGTGCGCGCTCATGAGAAACGAACCCGCACAAAGGTAGGTGTAAGTATTACTGATCTTCCTGAACAAACTACTCTATTAAACAAGATCACTGTTTATCGGCTGATCCAGGAGGCGTTGAGCAACGCTTATCGCCATGCTGGTGGCGCAGGCCAACAGGTCAGAGTGACGCGTGAAGAAAATCATATGCAAATTGAGATATCAGACGAAGGCCCCGGCTTTGATCTGACCCAAGCGATCGACTGGGAAAATCATCTTGGTTTGGAAGGTATGCGCGAACGTGTTGAAAGCCTTGGAGGGATGTTCAAAATAGAAAGCAAATTCAATGAAGGAACGAAGGTGATGGCCAGACTTTTCCTGCATGGTGCTGAAGTCGATTCGGCTGGATAAAAAAATATGTTGAGCCGTATTCGTAAGTTTTCAGCACAAGGGACCTTAATACATCAATTCACCATCGGTAGTTTAATTATTATGATCCTCGGGATGGTTAGCATAGGCCGTTGGATTGAAGAACAAATTAAGGTCGGCGTGGTCAATGAAGCCGGGGTTACAACCGCAGATTATATGGATAGTTTTATCTCCCCCAATATCCAGGAACTTGCGAGCTCGAATTCGATTAGCACCGAACATTACGCAGCTTTAAACAGCTTGTTCAGTGATACGGAACTTGGCCGCCGTACAGTCTCCATAAAGATATGGGATAAAGATCACCGTATAATTTATAGCAATAAGCCATCTCTGGTTGGAAAGATATTTGCCAATACTGAGGATCAGAGCCCTGCCTGGCAAGGCCATGTGTCTGCAAATATCAGCAACCTGAAAGATGAGGAAAATGTTGAAGAGTTCACCTTGTATTCTCGTTTACTTGAGATATATGCTCCGGTGCGGTTAAACGGTACCGGTGAAGTTATTGCTGTAGCGGAATTCTACATGAATGTGGATGCTCTCGAATCTGGAATTGCTGCGATTCAGCAGCGCAGTTGGCTTGTTGTTGGTTCGACCATGGCTTTCATCTATCTTTTATTGCTTGGCTTTGTTCGATATACCGGGAATACACTCGGGCGCGTCGAAGGCGAATTAAGTGACCAGGTGGAGTGGTTGGAAGATCTTTTGGCTCAGAATATTGAACTAAATAAGAAGGTGCGTCGCGCTGCGGCTGATACGGCCACTTACAACGAGCGATTCCTGCGTCGCACCATTTCTGAACTTCAGGATGGTCCCATACAAGAAATCAACCTGGCATTGTCACGACTCGAACGCGTCAAGAGTCAGAACGAGACCTGCAAACTGATCAATCTAAATATTAAACTTGAATGCTCCGATCACCTGCCTTCTGCGAAGAAAGCCTTGCAGACAGCGTTGCAAGGTATTTATTCCATTACGGATGGCATTGGGCTTCCAGCGGGACTGGAAAAATTAACTCTACCGGAAATCCTTGCGCAGGTTGTGCAAGCTCATGAAGGTTATACAGGAACAAAGGTTATGCTTAGTTTCAATGATCTTCCTGAAAGAACTCCGCTTGCCCTCAAGATCACAGCATATCGCATTATTCAGGAAGCACTAAATAATGCGCACAACCACGCTGGTGGAGCGGGTCAGCAGGTACGGGTCAGATATGAAACGGATAATATTTATATTGAAATATCAGACCAAGGCCCTGGCTTTAATGTCTCCGAACCTGTAGAATCAGAGAAGCGGGAACACCTCGGACTGACTGGAATGCGTGAACGAGTGGAAAGTCTTGGTGGATTATTTAAGATCGAGAGTAAGATTAATGAAGGCACAAAAATTATCGCTTCTCTTTCACTTCAAAAATAACGGAGAAATTTATGATGGATAAAATTCGACTTGTGATCATAGACGACCACCCAATATTTCGTGAAGGAGTGGCTGCCATTCTTGGTAGTGAACCGGACATTGAAATCGTGGGTCAAGGCATCTCAGCCGACGACGCCATGGCCATGACCCGTGATTTTTTACCAGACGCGATCCTGTTGGATGTCAATATGCCGGGCGGAGGATTGAATGCGGCAGGGGCAATTGCAAATACATTCCCCGTGGTTAAGATTATTATGTTAACCGGGTCTGCCGACGAAGATGACGTAGTGGCGGCGCTCAAAGCTGGAGCACATGCCTATGTTCTTAAAGGGGTGGCGGCTCGGGAATTGAACGGCATCCTGCATACGGTTTATGCGGGAGAAGGTTACGTAACTCCTTCTCTGGCCGCCAACCTGCTTTCTGTCATGAAGACATCAACGAACCGCGGAAAACAAGAGGAGGTTGACGGCTTCGATGAGTTGACGGAACGGGAGCGCCAGATACTTGAGTTGATCGCGGCAGGAACAAGCAACAAGGAGATCGGTCAGAATTTATTTTTAACCGAAAAAACGATCAAGCATTATGTGACCAATATTTTGCAAAAACTGCATGTTAATAATCGGGTACAAGCCGCTCTTCTCGCTCAGAAAAAAATGCAAACAAAGTCTTCTGCCTAGTAATAAATTAATGGAAACACAATTTCTTTGCCGGGATAATGTGGAATTCCTGCGAACGTGTACGTTGTTAAATTAATCGAACCAGTTCTCACTCAATGCGGGCCATTCGTCACTTTGGTCGGCGCGGCTTTCCCAATTTTCCTTGCCACTCCACTCTTCAATCTTAATTGCATATACTGACGTGGCGCGTAATTCTTTTTCCGTGATCTCGCGGTATTCCTTGCCGGGGGTCATGGCGGGGAAGTATTTTGAGATCAATCTGTACAACAGTTTTTTTGCCTCTTCAGAATCCGTGATCACCCTGGCGATACCGAACAAAATGACGCTTCGATATTGAAGTGAAAACTCAAGGGCCACATTGGATGGGAGCAATTTTCCCAACTCGCTCGCCTCCATGCTCACCTTTGGGTTGCTCTCAATATTCGAGCGGACTCGCCCCGCGATATTGGAATGAAAAATGATCTGATGATTTTCCTCGTCATACCAAAAAGTTGTCGGGTTGAGATAGGTCTGGTTTTCCACACAAGTGGCGATGTGCCCCACCTGAGCTTGTTTTAGGAAGGCGCGAATCCAAGGATCATCTTTTGTAAGATGGGTTCTGCGTTGAAATGCGGTGGGGGATTGATTTTCGTAATTGCGGGGCATATTATTCCTTTCGATTATTGATCATCTATCAGTAGGTGTTTGTACCACGCCCACAAACTTAAGTATCCGATCGGAAAACTAACAAAAACGGGAATCAAAGTTATAAATTTCATGGTTGCGATCGAATTCATCAGAAAATACGTTGCCGCGCCTGTCGTGAGGGCACCAAGCAGCGCCACTTCAACCGCCATTAGATTTGCAATGCTGTGAGGTTTATCTGTGGATGGAATGGAACTCATCCGCCACTTAAAGGCTGGCGCAATATCAGGATTGTCATTGATGTAATGATCCTTAATCATATTCATGGCTTGTACCGATTCGTGCCATGCGGCGCGCAACCTCGCGAGCTGGGCGATGGTCAATGCGCCCAGGATGGTGAGAACCAGAAAAAGGATAAAGAATGCGGGTGAAACATTCTTTACCTGTGACGCTGCAAATTGCGTGCCAAAAATTGCGGCGATAAGTGAACCTGTCGAAACAAAATAAAAGGAAGTCACCCGCGAGCGGTCTTCGTTTGCTTGAAAAGCTGTGTTGGCAATGTAATTGTATTCACTGATCAAAATCTCATCGTGGATTAATTTATTTTTGATTGCCATAGCGTCTCCATATATTATTAATTGTCGATCATAAATTCCACTTGAAAAACCCATTCACCCTGCCTCATGACAGGTTCGCGTACGCCATCTATGTTCATTGCGCCGACGCGATGTGCAGCTTTTCCTGATGTGTTTTTCCAATCATAAACCCCAATAAATTGGAATTTCCCAAGTATAGCACGTGCGATTATATTCTTCCTCTTGATGAAAGTGTGCGCGAACACCTCAAACTGGATTCGGCGCCGTTGGTTTTTCTGATTTTGAGCTGTCACCTTTTCTGTGATATTCGGGTATATACTGGTGAATACTAATAATCTTTCGTCAGCAACGAGGAGTTCTTATGCGCCATCCGCTTGAGTTTGTCCCTGAACATTTACGCCGACCTTTGTTTTTTACATTTTTTGCAATGACCATTTTAATCTTTGGTATCTTCAACCAATCTGAGCAATATCTACAAACGTCTGCCGCCCCCAATGGGATCGTCTCGTTTGAATTGGCAGGGAATGTTGAAACATCCCAGTCAATTCTCGATGCCTGGAATCCCGAAGCTCGACTCGTGGCCGCGTTTGGTCTTGGATTCGATTTCCTCTTCATGCCTGTCTACGCACTTGCGCTATCCCTTGGACTCTTATTGGCTTTAAGTGGAAAAACAGGAACCTATCGTCATTTCGCGGTGTGGATGGGTTGGGGGGTATTTGTGGCTGCGTTGTTTGACTCGATGGAAAATTATGCCCTCTGGTGCGTCTTGACAGGCGGTGCGTTATCGCCATATCCGCAAATTGCCGCTTTTTGTGCGGTGACGAAATTCACTCTGTTGATCGTGGGCTTGATCACTGCTCTGGCAGGCAGGCTAGTAAAAAGTTAAAAAAAAGAGTGGATGTTAACGAACATCCACTCTTTTTTCAACCATCTCAATCTTCGGCGGTACGCCTGAATTGTCCCCTCTGGTCGAGCTGTTTTCAGATCTGCCCAATGGCAAAACCACATGAAAGTGACTGCCGGGAAAGTTGATCTCATCATAACCGGGGCTTTCCACATAAATTTGCCCGCCGTGCGCCTCGACAATTCCCTTCGCAAGCGCCAATCCCAATCCTGCGCCGCCGCCTTTGAATCGAGTTTTTCCGCTGGAGTGGTTGTTTATTTCACCCGGCTGATAAAATTTGGTAAAGATGATCTCGCGGAAGTTAGGGTCTACGCCTACGCCGGTATCGCTGACAATGATCTTGATCCCGCCATTTGGCATGTTGATGATCGCGGGAATGTAATGGCCGCTGATCGTGATCGCCCCATTATTAGGTGTGAATTTAATCGCATTGCGAATGAGGTGATGGAATAATTTTCGCAACAAATTCGGATCCGCATTGACATCCGGCAGGGAGGGAAAATCAACTTTGATGGATTGATGGCGTTCCATCAGGGAAGGTGCTAGCTCCACACAAACATCTTCAATCAATTTCTCGATTTGAATAGGTTGGATGTGCGGTTTCAGTGAGCGCGCATCGAGCTCGGCGATGTCGAACATTGAGTCCATAATTTCATGCAGCCGCATCGTGCCTGCATGAATTCCGTCCATCATTTGTTTGAAACTTGGGTTGAGGCTTTTTTCTTCGAGCATCATTTCTGTGTAGCCTTTGATGACGGTTAGCGGTGTGCGCAGTTCGTGTGATGCGATGCTGATGAAGTCGGATTTCGCTTGATCTATTCGTTCGAGATCCTGATTATTCTTTTCCAGAGCGTGCCGCGCAATGCGTAAATCATTATTTAATTGCATTAAATTATCAACAAGCCGCGCGTTCTCCAAAGCAACCGCGGTTTGACTCGCGTGAGAACTCAGCGTATTTAGATCTTCCTTTGTGTATCGATTGCCGTTCAGTTTTGATCCGAGTGCGAGTAATCCGATCCACTGTTTCTTTGCAAAAATGGGAATATAAACTTCCGCGCGTAACAGGTTGAACCATTCCCTCTCAAGGGGAAGTGCAAGCCGCAGGGCCGGAAGAAGATCAAGGTCATATTGAAGAAGCGGCCGCTGTTCCTGAAGAAAATAGGATGCGATCACCCCATCCTCATCCAATTCAACGGCGATGATTTGCCTTTCTTCCGGGCTTCGTGCAGAGCGTAATTTGTATGTTTTGCGTCCATTGGCTTCCCGTTCTCCATCAACGAGGAAAAGGAATCCACGCTCGATCTGCATGGCTTCAAGAATGATTCCAACCGCTATGCTTGCAAGGCGATCCATCTCAAGTATGTTGCTGATGCTCTCGCTGTATTGATGAACGGTGCGGCTGGCGTCGTACTCATCGCCTTTCATCCATTGATTCACCGTCCGCGAGATCAATGCCAACACAGGCGCAAATATCAAGGCAAGCAGTAACGTGATGAATGCGCCCGCGATAAGCGGATTGAAATTTTTCCCCTTTCCGAATATGACCTGTAACAAAAGGAATCCCGCAACATATAAACTGACGATCACGAATGCGATAAGAAGATATACCAGCGCGCGCCGCAGAATTAACTTCAAGTCGGGAACATGGTGCGTGCCGATCACATACGCCATCATGATCGCTGCAACCAATCGGATGGGTTGCCCAAGTACAGGCGTTCCTGAAAAAAGCAGAATATCATTTAGAAACATCAAAAAAATAGTCGGCCACCAATAGTTCAGACGATTTCGGAATAATTGTTGGCGAGCCCGCCTGTTTGCATCTGCGATGGTTAGGATCAGGCTGACAGAAAAAACAAGCCAGCCTAAAATTATCCAGGAAGTGTCGAGGCGGTCACGTCGCAGAACCAGGTTTCCATTTTTCCAAAGTATATCCGGTAGATTAAACGTATTGGTGAGGATGAGCGCCAGGCCAAACATCCAGATCAACCAGAAAGCGATCCATAGCCACCAATCCTCATGTTTTAAGAATGCTTGAAGTGCCAGCATGAACACGGCTGCAAGCGAGAATGCGGCGTATATTTGCAGTTTATGAAATAATGGTTCGCTGCTTTGTGATGTTTCCCCGTTCAGTCTAATTGCTTCAACAACATTCAAAACCAATGCCAGCAACGCGTAAGAAGCCACAAGCCAGGTTGCCGTTCCATGGCCATCAAGCCGCCGTTGTATAGCAAAAAATATTACCGGCAGATAAAGGGTACCAAGTAAAAGTAAAAATACAATTTGAGTCAGTGACGCATCCATATTAACTGGAGAAGATTTTACTCGAAAATTATCCATAATCGGTTATCATTGTTTTATGCTACTCTCTCGCGCTTCCCGTCTCAAATATAAATTTTCCGCGGATTTTTTCCGCCCGGACGGACATGTGATCTTCACCGATCTTGCCTCCGCCCGTGCCTTCGCCTCTCAAATGTCCACGCCGAATGCCGACCCCGCATCCGCCACGGATTTATATGCGCTTTCGCTGCTTGATGAGGCGTACCACATCCTCCTCAAACATTTTTATAGCAGATTCGCCGGCGTGATGGAACGCGCCATGGGAATTCTGCAATCCAACCTCGGCTCAAAATATGACTTAACCCTCAGTAAATTTACCGAAGAATTTCCGCCTTTATCAGTCTTTCGAGGCGAAGTGACGGCTGACGCATATCTCTCAAGCAATGTTTCAAGTCTCGCTGATTTTGGACGGGGCGTACGCGCCGCCGCCATTGAAGAAATGTTGTTGATCAATAACTCAAACAGCAATCCAGCAGTGATCCGCTATAAAGATTTAATTGACGAATCTGTGATGAGTGGATCAGCGTATAAAGAATTATTGCAGCACTTGCTGGGTTTCTTCGCGCGTCAACCTGGTTTTGACAATGGAGAATTTGCGCAGGGCGAGACCCTGATTGACATTCTCGCCGCTCCGATCAAAGCCTCGCCAGATTCTTTGGAAGGCCAGTTGCGCTTCGTCGTGGAAAAATGGGGCTATTTGCTTGGCGAAACATTCTCGGTCCGCATAATGCGCGGATTGGATTATCTGCGCGAGGAAGTTATCCGCAAAGGACAAGGCCCAATCGATTCGCAAAAAGCCGAAACGTATGTCCTGAATTTTTCTGGCAATGATTATGCAGAGTACGAACGCTACAGCCCAGACAAAGACTGGATGCCGCGATTGGTTCTACTTGCCAAGAACACTTATGTCTGGCTGGGACAACTATCCAAAAAATATCAACGTGATATAACAACGCTCGATCAAATTCCCGACGAAGAATTAGACCTGCTCGCCTCGCGCGGATTCACAGGCTTATGGCTGATCGGCCTCTGGGAGCGCAGCCGCGCTTCGCAACGCATCAAACAGCGCATGGGACAGGATGACGCTGTCGCTTCTGCATATTCACTTGATTCGTATGACATCGCCGATGATCTTGGCGATTGGAACGCATTGAATAACCTGCGCTCCCGTGCCTGGTCGCGCGGCATTCGCCTCTCTGCGGATATGGTTCCAAATCACATGGGTATTGATTCTGCCTGGGTCAATGAGCATCCCGATTGGTTTTTGTCTTCTTCTTTTTCTCCATACCCAGCCTATGCATTCGGCTCCGAAAATCTTTCAGACAACTCGCGTGTAGGGGTTTACCTCGAAGACCATTACTATAATAAGACTGATGCAGCGGTTGTTTTTCAGCGCCGTGATTTTCAAACTGGCGACGTTCGCTATATCTACCACGGCAATGATGGCACATCCTTTCCGTGGAATGATACGGCTCAATTAGATTACACCAACCCCGCAATGCGTGAGGCAGTCATTCAAGTCATTTTACATGTTGCGCGTAATTTTCCCGTCATTCGTTTTGACGCGGCCATGACTCTCGCCAAGAAGCACATTCAACGACTATGGTTTCCTGAGCCTGGTGCGGGCGGGGCGATTCCATCACGTTCGCAACATGGCATGACGAAATCTGAGTTCGATGAAAAAGTCCCCGAAGAATTTTGGCGCGAGGTTGTTGACCGCGTTGCCAAAGAAGTTCCCGATACACTTTTGCTTGCTGAAGCCTTCTGGATGATGGAAGGATATTTTGTCCGCACGCTGGGTATGCACCGCGTATATAACTCCGCGTTCATGCACATGCTGCGTGACGAAGACAACGCCAAATATCGCCTCGCCATTAAGAGCACGCTTGAATTCGATCCGCAAATTCTTAAGCGTTATGTCAACTTCATGAACAATCCCGATGAAAAAACCGCCGTTGAGCAATTTGGAAATGGCGACAAATATTTTGGTATCTGCACGGTCTTATCTACATTGCCTGGTCTGCCCATGTTCGGTCATGGACAAGTGGAAGGCTATTCTGAAAAATATGGGATGGAATTTCGCCGCGCCAAATGGGACGAAACTGCAGACGATGGGCTCATCCGTGGTCATGAGTGGCGCATCTTCCCGCTCCTTCATCGCCGCTACCTGTTTGCCGACGTCGAGCAGTTCCTACTCTACGACTTTTACTCCCCTAAAGGCGGCGTAGACGAGCAAGTCTTCGCCTACTCCAACCGCTTCAACGACGAGCGCGGACTGGTCATCTATCACAACAAATTCGCCGACACACGCGGCTGGATCAAAACCTCCGCCGCGTATATTAATAAATCTTCAGGGAAAACAATCCGCAAGAACCTCGCCGAAGGACTCGGCTTGCCTCGTGTTGGTCATCAAAGCCACGCTTTCATGGATTGGCGCTTCGTTGGTGATGTTGAGTGGAAGACAATTTGTGATCAATTTAATGGCGCGGGTGTACAGTCTATGCAGGATGAATGGGAAAAACTGTTTAGTGTTGTTGGAGAAGCCAAGCTTGAAGAGAAAATCTTAGCGAAGAAACGAGCTGTTCGTAAAGTTGTAGTGAAGGCGAAGACAGTAAATAGTAAAAAGAAAGAGACGGTTGGCGTAAAATCAACAACAAAGAAAGCGCCAGTGAAAAAAGCGACTGTAAAAAAGATCGCTCCTTCTAAAGCTAAAAATGAAAAGCAGCCTGCAACTAAAACGAAGCCGGCTGCGAAGAAAGCAACAGAAAAGAAAACTACCTCTGCAAAGTCAATAAAAAGAAAGCAGACTAATCCGGGCCAAGGTGATGATTAATGTTTAGGCATCGGCGATGCGCCTTGGGTGGAATCAGGCTTCATATGAAGAGTGATGCATGTAGAATTCAAACCTACAGTTTCTATATGAATCTATTTAATTCAAAATTCAGAGTCGCTACTTTCATTGACACTACTATTCCCCCATGGTAAACTATCGGCCGCTCAGTTAATTGGTCCCGTGGTGTAGCGGCCTAACATGCGGCCCTGTCAAGGCCGAGATCGCGGGTTCGAATCCCGTCGGGACCGCAGTGCGTAACATTTTGACAAAGTGGCAAAATGCCGACTGATGATGAGAAAACTCATCGGAGGTCGGTTTTTTGTATTCCGGCTTCAGGAGGACATATATGTCAGCCGGAAAATCAGATTCAGATCAAGAAAAACTTTTTAGCATTGAGCTTCTAACCATTCAGCAAGTCGCTGATTGGGCAAAAGTGAGTCCCAAAACCATATACCGCTGGATCGAGACGGGACAAATCCCAGTGGTGAAGTTTGGCAATCGTACCTACCGCATCCCTGCAGGCGCAGTAATTGAACAACTTCGGCAAGCCGGATATGACCATTTGATGGAGCCAAAGAATCGTGGATAATTTTTCACGATTCTTTTTATGCGCTTCGCATTGATCCGCCATACCAGAAACGTTTTAGCCGATTCAACTTTCGATACAGTGATAAAGACATGCAAACAAAAATTTCAACTATCAACATAAAACTTGCGG
>JAPLGS010000141.1:0-37046 GCA_026390015.1 Chloroflexota bacterium
GGATGAGGTTGAACTTGGCAGGGCGCAAAGACGATGGGACAAAGACAAAACTCCCAAACGCCGCAAGGTCATTGCTCACATCCATCAGCGCATTGCCAATCGACGAAAAGACTTTGCCCATAAATTGAGCAGGGAACTTGTGAACACTTACGGCGTATTGATATTCGAGGATCTCACCATTAAGAACATGCTCCAAAATCATAATCTCGCTAAAAGCATTTCGGATGCTTCGTGGCGTCAGTTGATCATGTATTGCACGTACAAGGCAGAATGGGCTGGTCGTGCAGTCGTATTGGTTGATCCGCGCGGTACTTCGCAACGATGCTCTGGCTGTGGTTGGGTTGTTCACAAAGATTTGTCAGTTCGTGTCCATGATTGTCCTTCGTGCGGTTTGGTTCTTGATCGTGATTTGAACGCTTCGCTAAACATAGAAGCTCTCGGACTAGAGAGCCTGGGCTTTGCCCTAGAAGCCCCCCGCCTTTAGGCGTGGGGAGTAGTCACCAGCAATGGTTTGCGATGCGTAACCCATTGGGCGGGAATATGGATGTTTGCATGGCTTTCTAATTCGGAAATTTTAAGATTATTCCACCGTAACCGGTTAATTCAACTTTGTTGTTTTTTATCTCATCTTTTTCTGTAATTCTAAAAATACAATCCCCTTTTTCTGTTTCAAAATCCGTGTCCTTCATACCAAAATTTAATAACACAACAAGTTCATTTGACCCCGATTTTCGTTTGTAGCCAAGCACGTCTTTTGGCAGATTGCCAATCAAATCCAAAGAACCCTCGCGTAGGGCGGACTCTTCGGTGCGTATCTTCAACAGCTTTCGGATCGTGTTCAGCAGGGAGTTCGCATCTTTGGTTTCTGTTTCGATATTGACCGCTTTAAAGTTTTCATGCACAGGCAGCCATGTTTTTTGCGCGGATGAAAAGCCGGAGTTCCTGCTCTCATCCCATTGCATCGGCGTGCGGACTTCATCGCGGTTGATCGTCAAGCCGATTGAGTCAAGTAAGACGCGCGGTACCCATTTGAATTTATGCGGAATCGGGTCAAGGGCAGAGCTGAATGGAAATTTGCTGTCTGTCATGCCAATCTCTTCACCGTAGTACATGGCGGGTACGCCGCGCACGGTCAACTGCAGCAAGTGGAGCAACTTTGCCTTGCGGAAATCTTCGCCAATTCTGTGGATGCTTCTGCGTCTGTCATGATTGCTAAAGACGTAGACTGGCATGAAGGGATCGGGGAAGTCCCTCTCGATTTTATTGATTAGCTCACGGAAATAGTCTGCGTTGAATTTGAAATTCAGCATTTCGAAGTTGAATACCAAACCCAGTCCATCCCCTTTTTTGGTCATGTACTTCTTGATGATTTCCGTGTTTCCTGTTATTTCACCAAGAAGAATTTTTTCTCCGAATTCATTGCAGACATTCCTCAATTCCTTGGCGAAGGAAAAACTCTCAGGTTGATTCATGGTGTATTTTGCTTCCTGAAAAAAGCCTGAGGGATCTTCTTCGGTTGGGATAAGTTTAGGGGAAAATGGATTGTTTCGATATTCCGCATCTTTGTAAATAACATTGAAAATATCCAGCCGAAATCCATCTACGCCTTTCCTCAACCAAAAGCGGACTATCTCGAAAATGGCTTTTTTTACTTCAGGATTGCGATAGTTCAAGTCAGGTTGAAAGGGGAGGAAGCTGGACCAATAATATTCATCACGTTCTTTTGCGTAATGCCAACCGTTTCCGCCTGTCATACTTTTCCAGTTGTTGGGTGGAACCTTCAGTCCTAACTTCTCTCTCAAAAACGGGAGCGGAGAATTTTGCCAGAGATACCAATCCGCTTTGGAATTATCGCGTGAGGAGCGGGATTCTTTGAACCATTCATGTTCAATGGAGGTATGGTTCATGACCATGTCAAAAACGATCTTCATTCCGCGCTTGTGGACTTCATCAATTAATTGCAGGGCATCATCCATGGAGCCATATTCTGGAGCGATGTCAGTGTAGTTGCAGATGTCGTAACCAAAGTCAGTCTGAGGCGAGGAAAAGAACGGGGAGATCCAAAGTGTCTCGAATCCCAATTCATGCAGATAATTCAATTTTGAGAGAATGCCTTTTATCTCCCCGATCCCGTCCTGGTTGCTGTCGTAAAACGAGCGCGGATAAATTTGATAAATGGTGGTTTTGTGATACCAGGGAATTTTCATTTTTATCCAAGCATATCCAAAAAACGAAACCAGATTTTACCGATATTCACGAACCAGGCGTTTCCCTGGTAAGTAGGCGCAAAGGGAATGTTCAGATTTTCGAATGGATTGTTGCTCGCTTTTCCAAGTATGCCATTTGCCATTTGTTGTCCAAGGTATGTTGCGAGGGTTACGCCATGACCCACATAGCACATTGAATACCACATGCCGTCAATCTGACCGGCGTGCGCGTTTTCATCGAAGGTGATTCCAAGTGTGCCTTGCCAAAAATAATCAATGTTGAATTTTGATAACTCTGGAAAAATATTGAGCATTCCATTTCTTAATGTGTTGATATTTATTTTTGGACTGACGCCTGCGAAGGTCAGTTCGCCGCCCCAGACCATACGGTTATCGGCGGAGATACGATAGTAGGCGAGTGTTTTTCTCGTGTCGTAAACAACGCGGCTGTTGGGGATCAATCGCCGCACGAGTTCCTTTGGCAAGGTTTCCGTGGCGATCACAAAACTTTCTGCAGGGAACACGCGTTGACGGAATTGTGGAACGATGCTACCGATCCAGGCGTTGGCGGCCAGGATAATTTCTTTCGTCGCGATGTCTCCACGGTCGGTTTTGACGATGAAGCGGATTCCGTTATTCGTTGGGGAAACGCCAACCTTTTCAATCGCGAGGACACGCGAACCTTCATGAATGTCCACGCCGGCTCGGTCTGCGGCGAGCGCCATACCCTGCACAAATTTAGCGGGTTGCAGCGAACCGCTGCGCGGGTTGATCATCAAGCCGTGATAAGAATCAGTTCCAAGTTCAGATGCGATTTCTTTCTTTGACAGGATTTTAACTTCATAGTTTGCAACATCATACAGAATTTTCTGTTCCCGTTTTAGCGCGTCAAAATGCGAAGGCTTGAATGCAGCTTCGATATTTCCACAGCGGACATAATCGCAATCAATTTTTTCGTCCATGACAATTTGCTTGACAGTATCTGCGGCACGAGTTGCTGCGAGGAACATTTCTTTTGCGCGTTCCTGTCCATGCTCCTTGATCGCATCGGCGAGTGTGTGATGCAGACACGAAAGTGCCTGCCCTCCGTTGCGGGAACTCGCCCCCCAGCCGATGGTTTGCGCTTCAAGCAATGTGACATGTGCGCCACCCTTCGCAAGTTGCAGGCTTGCGGAGGTGCCTGTGTAACCGCCTCCGATCACCACCACATCTGTTTTGGATGGGAGCGGTTTGTTCAAGTAGGATTTTGGCTCAGGCGCTGTGACTGACCATAAAACGGCATGTTGAGTCATAGTTGATTTTCCCGGGGCTTTGAGGATAGAAAATCAAATTCAAAATACACTGCTTGTTAGAGCAGCGTATTTTGAATTGTTTGCTAGTTTAGTTTTACTTGTACTTCCAATTCTGCGCGCCCCAACTCATGGAGCCCCATGTGCTGAGAACATAACCATCCAGATTATCTGCAACGCCATAGTTATCCTGGAAGAGATACAGATACACCTGAGGCAGATCATCAATGATAGCCTGACCAATTTTGCAATAGGCATCTTTGCGGGCTTGTGTGTCGAAGCTGCTACCGGCTGTGACTAAAGCTGAATCCACTTGCGGGTTGACCCAGCGGAAATAATTTCCGCCCGTGGGATTTTCAAGCATGTCATAGTCGCCGATGGCGCGCGGCGAGTTATCTTCAAATGTGCCGAAGATGATCGAGAAATCATAGTTTTGAATCCGCGCTTCCACGCCGACGGCTTTCAGGTTTTCGACGATGAATTCCTCAGTGAGTTGCAGTGGATCGAAAGCGGTATATCCTTGCAGTTCCAGCGAAAGGCGAGTTCCATCTTTTGCATACAGCGCGCCTTTTGCCACGCGGATTCCGTCAGTGCCCATCACCCAGCCAGCTTCATCCAATAATTGATTTGCTTTTGCAGCGTCGAATCCAAATTTGCGCGGAAGGTCACATTGATACCAGCCATACGCGAAGGGATTCGTCGAATCGCTGACGCTGCCTTTCAACACATCCTGCTGCAGGGATTGATAATTAATTGCGCTGGCAATTGCCTGACGTACACGAATATCGCCGAGGATCGGGTGCGGCGTTGCGGCGGTCGGGTCACCATCGAAAGGTGCGCTCAAATTAAAATCAATTGCCATGTTCCAGATTCCGGGGATCAGATGCTGAGTGGCTTTGCCTTTTAGCAATGCATCATAATCAACTTTGAATTCGCCCGGCCACAATTGGAATTGCGCCTCGCTGTTTAACATCATGGCGGTTTGCGCGGCGGGTTCAGGCACGATAACGAAGACGAGCGAATCCAGATATGGTTTTCCCGCTTCGTAATAATTCGGATTGCGCGTCAGCGTAAGGCTCTCTCCTGATGCCCAACTGCTTAACACAAATGGACCCGCGCCAACGGGGTTGCGATTCCATTCCCAGTTTGCCATGTCAGCTGGTTCGCCGCTGGCGTGACGTGGGAGTAAGCCATACGCAAATTGATTGAGATAACCGGGGTATGGTTCAGTATAGGTCAGCACGGCTGTTAGGTTATCAGGGGTCTCAATAGATGAAATGAGATCGAATCCACTTGTGCCAGAAAGCGCACCTGAATCAGGATTTGATAAGACTTCAACAGTGAATTTGATATCGTCGGAAGTGATGGATTTGCCATCAGACCATTTGAGTCCTTTGCGAAGTTTCCATGTTACGGTTTTAAAGTCGGCGGATAATCCGCTGTTATCAAGTGTGGGTAATTCCTGCGCGAGAGTGGCAGCATACTCGCCTTTTTCATTGATCGTCGCAAGCCCGGTCATTGAAATTGCATCAGCAACCTGGCGGACAATCGCCGCATCAGACATGAAGTAATTGAGTGTGGTTGGTTCTTCGGGGATGATCAGGGTGACGGTTCCGCCGCTACCCGCGTTCCCTTCAACCCCACCACCACATGCGCTGAGGACGAGTCCGAGGATCACGAACAGGGTCAAAAATTTTAGTTTCATCTCTTCTCCTTTGTTGATATTTCTGGAGTTCATCAGATTGCTGGTGAACTTATTTATTTTTCGATATGGATCACATATGGATCAAACGCATCGCGCAGCCCATCGCCGATGTAGTTGATCGCCATGACGGTGATGAAGATCATCAAGCCGGGGTAGAACGCGATCCAGGGTGCGCGGAATACTTGATTCTGTGCGGTGGCTAAAATGCTGCCCCAGGTGGGGGTGGGGGGCTGTACGCCAAACCCCAAATAACTTAATCCTGATTCGGTGATGATGGCGGATGCCATTTGAAGAGTTCCACTGACCACGATGGGACCAATGCAATTTGGAAGAACGTGTTGAATGATGATATGTGAGCTGCTTCCGCCAAGCGCTCGGGATGCTGTCACAAAATCTCGTTCACGCAATACCAGGAAGAGTCCACGCACGAGGCGGGCGGGCCACATCCAAGAAAGCGCGGCGATGATGATGATGACGATCAGCACGCTATTCTTCAACCAGGGCACTTGCTGTTCACGCAGGAATGCTCCGAGGATGATCAGCACGAAAATAGTGGGGAAAGTTAGGAAGGCGTCGGTGATGCGCATGAGAATAGAATCTATCCCGCCGCCGAAGTATCCGCTGAGAGCGCCGATCAGAACACCCAAAGCGATGGAAAGGAAAGTTGATAACAGACCAACTGTCAGTGAAACTCGACCGCCGTACAAAATCCGCGTGAAGACGTCGCGCCCTAATTCGTCTGTCCCAAAGAAATGATCCATGTTTGATTTCTGAAAACTGTTCGTCGGTTCCTGGTCGGTGGGGCTGTATGGAGTTGTGAATGCGAAAGCGGATGCGAATACGAGAAAAACCAAAACAGCAATGGCGATGCCCGCGAGTTTATGTTTGAAGAAGCGTCGCAGGATGACGCGCGCCATGCTTTGTTCCTGAATGACCACTTCATTCATACTTCACCCGTGGATCGAGCCAGCCGTACGCGAGGTCTGCGAGGATGTTGCAAAAAATAATTAACACAGCCGTGATCATGACCACGCCGAGCAGTACTGGGTAATCTCGCCCTTTGGCGGCATCCCAAAAGAGACGTCCCATGCCGGGCCATGAGAAGATCGTTTCGACAAAAAGCGCACCTGCGAAGAGACTCGGCAGATCGAGGGCCACAAGTGTTATGAGCGGTAGGATCGCGTTTTGAAGCGCATGTTTGTAATATACGGTGTTGGAACTTGCGCCCTTTGCCCTGGCCGTGCGTACGTAATCTTCATGCAGAATATCCATCATGCTGGAGCGCAGGAAACGTGAATACCACGCGATCCAGCCGAGGCTTAATGCAGTGACGGGTAACACCAAATGCCAGAGTGTGTCGAGCAGTTCACCTTCCTTGCCGCGCGTGTTCATTCCGCCGACGGGAAAGAAAGGCAATCCTGTAAATGGATTTTTTAGGATCACATAAAAAATAACGATCAAACCCAATCCAAGCCAATATACGGGAATGGACTGGCCGATAAATGTGATCGTGGTCATTACATAATCAAACAAAGAATAAGGTTTGCGGGCTGACAATATTCCAATTGGGACGGCGAGAAGCAGCGTGAGAAAAAATGAAGCCCCCACTAGCGTCAGCGTATTTGGAATTCTCTCCGCGATCATATCGTTGACGGGACGGTGAAATTTGATCGATTGGCCTAAATTGCCTTTGAGCATATCCCCGATCCATCGGCCGTATTGCACAGGCAGCGGATCATTCAGCCCAAGTTTTTCTTCCATGGCTTGAATCTGTTCCTTGGTGACGTTTGGATTGCGTCGTGCTGAGGTCAACGGGCCGCCCGGCGCAGAGCGCACAAGGAAGAACAACAATATGCTGATTATGAACAGAATCGGAAAAGTCTGCAGGATACGTCTTATGGCGTATGTGGTCATGCGTGTTCCTTGAATGTCGCTGTGAGGTGGTGCTTTTTCGCCGAAGCAATCCTCAATAAGCAGGAGGTTGCTTATGCCTCAAATACAATTTTTCCATCGACCATGGTCATTATAGCTTTGGCAGTCAAAATATCTTCCCGCGCTATTGCGAATAGATCATGTGAGAATAACACCAGATCTGCGAGATAGTTTTCTTTGATCTGTCCTTTTTCATTTTCCTTGAATTCTGCATAAGCCGCTTCGCATGTGTAACCGAGAATACATTCTTCCAAAGTTAAGCGTTGATCCGGGTCAGTGGGCGACCATAGTTCACGGTTGAGAGCAACGTGTAAATTGATCATCGGGTCGAAGGGCGCAACGGTCCAGTCGCTACCCAACGTGAGATGCGCGCCTGCGTTTAGGATATCACGCCACGCGAACGAAAGCGGCCAGCGTTCTTTACCAACGCGAGTCGGCCAGACATCGCCTTCGGCAATGCTGAATGGCGCGTGGCTGGTTTGCATGGACGCGATTACATCAAGTTCCTTGAAGCGCGGCAGATCGTCAGGATGGATGACTTCGATATGTTCCACGCGATGACGACTATCCCGTTTCCCATTTAACTGTTGAACTGCTTCGTAACCGTCGAGAGTTCGCCTCACTGCGCCATCGCCGCAGCAATGGACGAATATCTGCAATCCCAATTTATCGCATGCCGCTGCCATGCGGGTGAAATGTTCGGCCGAGAAAATTCCATCTGGCTTTGCTTCGAGATCATCTGCGTACGGATCAATGGTTAGCGCGGAATATGATTCCCAGACGCCGTCCATAAAAAATTTCACCGCGCCGCCGCGCGCGTAGTCGCCTTGAATTTTTGCCATCTCAACGGCTTCTTTCAGATCTTGTTCCGAGGTTTCCGGCTTGATGTGATACGGAGTGTAGACACGCAAGGTCATTTCACCATTATCTTCCAGCGCGGCAAAGACCATCAATTCATTTAGATCACCGTTCATGTTATGGACGCTGGTCACGCCGGTCGCGTTAATCTTCTTGATCGCCATCTTGAGCAGTTCGCGCTTACGAGCTTCGCTTGCCTCGGGGATCAAGCCTGAAACCAATCCCATGGCTGTTTCACGCAACTCGCCGGTGGCCAGTCCATTTTCATCGCGGACAATTACTCCGACGCCTGTGGCTTCCTTACCGGGTTGTAGAATACCGGCCATTTCGAGCGCTTTGGTGTTTACCCATGATGTATGTCCATCATACGCGTTGATATAGATCGGGCGGTCTGAAACGATTTCATCCAGTTCTTTTCTTGACGGGATAATTCCATATCGAATGCCGCGTCCATCAACCCATTCACTGGTTTTATTTTGTTCAGCAAAAGTTTGCAGCCTTTCGCGAACATCGTCCATATTCTTTGCATCATATAATTGAGCGCTTCCCATCCAAATGGATCCCCACAATAAATGGAAATGTGAATCGATGAACCCAGGCGTAACCGTACAACCCTTTCCGTCAATGACCCGCGTTGAGCTGCCTTCAAAATCTTTCGCGCCTTCGTTTGTCCCTGTATAAATAATTCGATTGCCCTGTATGGCAACTGCTTCAGTGTGTGGATTGCTTTTGTCACTCGTAAAAATTTGTGCGTTATTAATGATGATATCTGCCCTGGTTGGCATGTTGTTCTCCTCGGTATGATTTAACCCGAAAAGTCTTTTATAGATATTAAGCAACTACCTCAAATAAAAGACTTTTAGAATTTTGAATTGACATAATATACATAATAAAGAGATGCAGGTCAAGAGAAGATTTATCCGCCATTGCGAGGATGGTATATTTTCGACGGAAGAAAAATATTTGCATTCAGGAGTTTAGATAATTATGCAACGGGCAGTATAATTACTGAATTATGGGCAAACAAAAAATTGTTGTTGCCATGTCTGGCGGTGTGGATTCATCTGTCGCGGCCGCTCTGCTCAAACAGCAGGGCTATGACGTTGCCGGTATGATGCTGCGCCTTTGGTCTGAGCCAGGCAAGGAGGAATCCAACCGCTGTTGCACGCCCGATGCCATGGCGCAGGCGCGCCGTGTGGCTGGCATTCTCGACATTCCATTTTATGTGATCGATGCGAAGGAAGTTTTCCGCGAAACTGTCGTGCAATATTTTTTGGATGGATACGCGCGCGGCGAAACACCAAATCCGTGCCTGGTGTGCAATCGTCAGATCCGCTGGACCTTTCTATTGAATCATGCGCTCGCTCTCGGCGCGGAGTTTATGGCAACCGGGCACTACGTACAAAGGATGAAGGCTGAAAACGGAAAGATAAAATTATTGCGCGCGGTGGATCATTCAAAAGATCAATCTTATGTACTGCATGTCTTGAAACAGGATCAACTTGCTCACGCACTTTTTCCTGTGGGTGAGTTTCCCAAACCCGAAATAAGACGCATCGCCGCTGACTTTGGCCTCCCGACTGCTTCGAGAGCAGATTCTCAGGATCTGTGTTTTCTCGCCGGCGAAGATTATCGCGGATTCCTCCGGCGCAACGCATCTGAAATATTAGTGCCTGGTGAGATCGTAACCACCATGGGCAAGTCAATTGGCAAACATGATGGACTCGCAAATTACACCATCGGTCAACGCAAAGGGTTGAATGTTGTATCGCCTGTGCCGTTGTATGTGATTACGAAAAACGCGGTTGGAAATACTTTGGTTGTTGGTACACATGATGAACTTGGCTTTACCGAATTAACCGCGCACGATGTTAATTGGACTTCTGGCGAAACACCGCGTGAACCGTTCCACGCACTGGTCAAGATCCGCTATACGGCGAAGGAATCCGAAGCGCTGGTCAGCCCGTTGGAAGGGGAGCAGGTATCAGTTAAGTTTGATGCGCCTGTTCGGGATGTGACCGCTGGTCAGGCGGCAGTATTCTATCAAGGTGAAGAAATGCTCGGCGGCGGAATCATCAACTAAAAAAAGGAGTGCGGACTTTAGTCTGCATATTACTATAAACCGCAGACCGAAGTCTGCAATCCATAAACAAGGAGAATATCCCCATGAACTATCGTGTTGAATCTCTAATGTCGGCTCGTTTATTTGTTGTCCCTCAGTTCGCAGATGAACGAATATTTTTCCTAAGCAATCTCTCTGGACATTTAAGTTTGTACGCAATGCATTATGGCGGCAGTGTCCCTGAACCGCTTTTGCCTCCGCACATTTCGCTGCAGAATCCGCACTTGATCGACGGACATTCATTCTTTGCCTTCCCCAAACTCGAAGAGATCCTGGTGATGATAGATCAGGATGGCGATGAAAATTATCAGCCCATGCTGATTCCCCTGGAGGGCGGATTCCCTGAACCTGCCTTCAATAATTATTTTAAAAAATATCGCGTTCATCTTGGTGAATGTGACGGCGAAAAATCCATCGTCTATTTATTAGCAGAACGCCGTGATAAACCGTTGATAGAAACCTATCGCGGAAATCTCAAAACAGGCAAGCTGACAAAGATCGCAGAAAGTCCCTGGGGACTTGGCGTGTCGGGTCACAACCATGACCATAGCAAACTTTTGCTTGGGACTGGATATTCAGTGGGTGATGGCGTGCTTTATTTATGGTCGAAGGGCAAACAAACAGTTCTTTATGGCAAACCTCTCGAAGACCGCCAGGAGGCTGAAGAAGTTCTGTTGAATGGACTTGGCAGCGCTGTGTTTTCTCCGAGCTGGCAGGGTGCAATTGTTTTGAGCGCTGTGTTTGAAGATACGTACAGCCTCGGTTATATGGATCTAAAAAAGCCCGGCAAGCTGGAGCGGATTAAATTAAAAGGCATGGCACATAAAGGCGTTGGCGAAATGGAAAATATCAGCCATCTCAAAGACGATCATTATCTGGTGCAATTCAACATCGACGGCTGCTCCTGGGCGTATGAAGGGATCTTCGACGAGCAAAGGCTTGTCATGAATCTCAAATACGCGTTGGTGGGACCCGAACCTTTTGATAATGGCACATTGGAACACATTAGCTACGATTCGATCGAAGATATATTCACGTTGTCATTCTCCACTGCCATCTCACCGACTCAGATCTGTACCATCGAAGGCGATAGCCGAACCGATCTTGCCATTCATACCGCCGAAAAAATTCTCGGCGTTGAAGATGCCTATCTTTCAAAGGGTGAAGACGCATCCTACATTTCTCATGATGGGTTGCGTGTCTCGGCGCGGATGTATCTGCCTGCCAAAGCGTTGGGATTTAAGGGGCCGCGTCCGCTGGTATATTATGTCCACGGCGGCCCACAGGGACAGGAACGCCCGGATTTCGCGTGGTTCTCGATGCCGCTCATTCAATTTCTCACCCTGCGCGGATTCGCCGTCTTCGTTCCGAATGTGCGCGGCTCGACTGGTTACGGTCTTTCCTACACCAAGCATGTTGACCGCGATTGGGGCGGACAGGATCGCCTCGATCACGTCCACGCGATGACAAAGATTCTGCCCAAAGACAAACGGGTGGATGTCAAACGCGCGGCTGTGGTTGGACGTTCCTACGGCGGCTACATGACCTTGATACAGGCGGGGTTACATCCAAAATTATGGAAGGCTTCCTGCGATATGTTCGGCCCATATGATCTGCTGACTTTCTCCGAGCGTATTCCTGAAACATGGAAACCATATTTCAAGATCGCTCTCGGCGACGCCTCCATCCCTGAAGAAAAAGCATTTCTAATTGACCGTTCACCGAAGACCCATCTCTCAAATATGAAAGCGCCGATGCTCGTCATTCAAGGCCGCAACGATCCGCGCGTGGTCGCGGCAGAGTCACAAGATTTGGTCAAGCAGTTGAAAGCCCAGGGCAAAAATATCGAGTTGCTGTTATTTGAAGATGAAGGCCACGATGTGCTGAAATATGAAAACCGCGTAATCTGTTACAACGCCATCACTGATTTCTTCACAAAATATCTCAAACCTTGATCCATGACTATTCCATCCCTGCTTCTGGCGTTGACCATTGCTTTATTGTTCGGCGTTTTATATTACTTGATCCGCGGTGGAAGTGGATGGTGGTTTCTTTTATCCATTGGCTTGAGCGTGGTGGGATTTGCCCTTGGAGAATTAATAGGAATGTGGCGCGGTTGGACTTTCTTTGCGCTTGGTTCGATAAACATTGGCATGGGAATTCTTGGCAGCGCCATACTCCTCGGCATTGGCGACTGGCTCGGTCGCGTATCAAAATGATTTGAGAAAGCGGAGTATAATCCGCGCCCGTTGGATAAAACTCACTAAATTTTGAAAAGGAAATTAAACATGGCGTTTGTAAAGCAATTGATAGATTTATTTCTTCATTTAGATCAATACCTCGAAACGATTATTCATCAATTTGGCGGCTGGACTTATGCCATTTTGTTCGCGGTGATCTTCGTGGAGACAGGCCTGGTAATTATGCCGTTCCTGCCCGGCGATTCATTGTTGTTCGCGGCGGGTACGTTCGCGGCACTTGGCTCGCTGAACGTGTGGTATATCGCAGGATTGTTGATGATCGCGGCAGTACTGGGCGATACGGTCAACTATTCCATCGGGCATTATCTTGGTGACCGCGCCTATAACATCAAATGGATCAAGAAGGAATATCTCGACAAGACCCACGCCTTCTTTGAAAAACATGGCGGTAAGGCGATCTTTCTTGCGCGCTTTGTTCCGATCGTGCGCACGTTTGCGCCCTTCGTGGCAGGCATCGGCAAAATGTCCTACAGTTATTTCATCACCTATAATTTTGTGGGCGGCATTGTCTGGGTGGCACTCTTCACTTTCGCGGGATATTTCTTTGGAACCATTCCGTTCGTTCGAGATAATTTTGAGCTGGTGATCATCGCCATCATTTTTATATCCATTCTGCCAATGGTCTATGAATGGTGGAAGTCTCGCCGCGAAGCTAAATAATTTTCTGGTCACGCTAAAATCGTGACCAGTTTTTTATGATGAAATACATCGCCATCCTTTTTCTTGCATTTATCATCGGCCTTGTGATCCTTGCCGACACAGACTTGCTCCCCGCTTATGTTCATGCATTCTATGATTTTCCGAAGGGAGATAAGCTCGGACACTTCATCCTCTTTGGCCTGTTGACATTTTTTATCACCCGGGCATTTCTCTCCGCGCTTCCTGCCCGCCCCCGCGGCTGGGTGACTCTTTCAGTGGGATTGACTCTCGCTTTTGTTGTCGCGCTCGAAGAATTCTCACAGAAGTTCTTCGTCACGCGCACTTTTAGTTATCTGGATTTACTCGCCAGTTTTCTGGGATTATTCGTTGGCGGATGGACGGCATTTAAAACAAACGTCCCGAAGGATAAATAAACCTTCGGGACGACTGACTTTCAACAGTTCTTACGGCACTAATTTCAAATATCCTTCACTATCTTTAATCACTGACGTTTGCTCCCACCACATGGGGGCATATCCGATCTTTGTCCACATGAGTGCCATGTCATCATAATGTGGATTGAAAGCATGACCCGATTGACCAGTTGTATGACCGGCCAGAGAATTATCAAAGTTGCTGAAATCCACGATCTCACGCTCCGAGGGAAGAGTTGCGACTTCAAAGGATTTGCCCACGACCCAACCTGTCGCGTTGACAACGCTCTTGCCGCCACCCGTCACGAACGGTCCGCGATTGAATAAATTCTCGATCGGGCCGATTCCTGATTTGCCCAGCGTCGCGTTTCGGAATGTGGAGGTGTGTAAATTTCCCCAGGCTGGCCACTCAGTGGTGTCCATTCCGTAGGTATCCTGGAATTGTTTGATGGCTTCCCCAAAGGCTCGGGCGAAAATATCGTCACGAGTCTCAATCACATCGGTGGTGGCTTTATCATCCCACCACGGGCTGTTGGGTTGTTGCACAAGATTCCGCATGACAACGTACCAGCGGCCACCGCCTTCGGGGAGATAATCCTGGGGAAGATCATCCTTGAAGGTGCTCATGAGCGTGTCCCACCAGAACCATTCAAAAATGGATGCTGCTTGTGAGTCGGCGGTTTCTTGATAATTCCAGGAGCCAAGGAACTGATCTCGGACGGAAGCCAGCTCCGGTTCCAGTTTGACCGAGAGCAGGATGGGAACGAGCGTTTCGGCGTTGAGATTCTTCGAGTCGCCGTGCATATTCTGAATGTAGGCAATATCAATCTTGCCGGGGGCGTTCTTGATCATGTCTACAATGCGGGCGGCGCGTTGACCGTAATCCCATTCTGTTGTGATAAGGTATGGATAATCGCGTGGGCTGGCTTGGTTGTTGGCCGTGGCGATAAATCCACTCTGCGGGTTGAAGGCATAAGGCAATTCGTCGAAGGGGATGTAGCCAGTCCAATCGTACTCGCTCGTCCAGCCGGGCACGGGCAGGGTGCCATCGCCTTTCTTGCGGATGGGGATGTTGCCAGGCGTTTGGTAGCCGATGTTGCCATCCACATCGGCGTATGCCAGGTTTTGGGCTGGTACCGACCATGTGCGGGCCGCATTTCGGAAATCATCCCAGTTTTGAGCTTTGTCGAATCCCCAAATAGCTTCGAAGGGAGAGTTGGGAGTCAGCGCCGTCCAAGCCAGTGCGATCACATAATTGTCGGGAAGAGCGACGCCTGATCTATCCTTGAAGGCTTGAGCAGTGGGCGTGACAGTATCATTGAGTGAACCGTAAGTATCAGAAATGACAGGTCCATGGCGCGAGATTCGAACCGTGAGTTGCACCGGATCACCGCCGCCGACCTTAATTGTTTCCTGCCGAATTTCAAAGTTTACCCATTTGCCTTCCACCTCGTATTGGTTGGAGTTATCAGGATTTACTTTTTCGATGAAAAGATCCTGCACGTCCGGGCCAAGGTTGGTGAGTCCCCAGGCGATGCGATCATTGTGACCTGCAACAACGCCCGGTACTCCGGGGAAGGAAAAGCCGGTCACGTCGAATGGACAAGCATTGTTTTTGGGCAGGCAATGCAGGGAGTTCTGATACCAAATGGATGGCATCTGAATGGCTAAATGCATATCATTGGCGAGCAGGGGTTTGCCGGTAGTTGTCAGTGCACCAGAGACAACCCAACTGTTTGAGCCGATGTCCGAACCGGTGTTACCAAGAGTGCTTTCCATCAAGACAAGTTTATCGGCAATACCTTGAAGGTTTAAGGTTGAAAGTTGAAAGTTGGAAGCGGCAACATTCGATCCTTCTTCGGCATTGCTGACATTCTCCCCGATGGTGGGCACGATGACGGGATAATCTGCCGGGTAGGCGGGATATAAATCGCTTATTTGTTCAGGGCTGAGAGTCTTAAGCAGGATCGCCCGCTGGATTTCTCCATCCATGTTGTCGCCCAGATCCCATGCCATGGCTTTGCCCCAGGTTAGCGTGTTGACGGGAGTCCATGGTTCGATCTTGTACGAGCGATTGAGCACTCCAGTCAGGATCAAATATTCCAGGCTGAGTTCGACGGGTCCGCGTTCCTGAATATATGCGTTGACTCCCTCAGAGTACGAATCTAGAAGGGCTTTTGATTCGGGACTCAGCATTGCATATTCCTGCTCCGCCACTTGTTTCCATCCAAGTGTGCGCAGGAATGAATCCGTATCCACCTGACCTTTGCCGAACATTTCGGATAAACGACCCGAACCAACGTGCCTTGAAAAATCCATTTGCCAGAAGCGATCCTGCGCGTGAACATATCCCTGCGCGAAGAACAGATCGTGCGTGTTGGCTGCATAAATGTGAGGGATGCCCATTTTGTCGCGGTAGACATCGACTGCGCCATCGAGCCCCGCCACTTTTATTTCGCCGTTAATTTGGGGAAAGGATTTTGGCGCGACGGTGTTTGGGATGTAGCGTTTGAAATAGAATGTTCCGCCCGCGCCGACGATTAACGCGAGTATGACGATGCCGATCAAAATGCGACCGATGACCCTGCCAGCTTTTTTCATAACTCCTCCATTTGGAAATATATTGGTTGACTTTGGCGAAAAAGAAATAATTGCGCATCCCATTCAGAGAGACTTGAGGTAAAACACATTGCTTCTTAAAAAGAAACGCTTTGAAGGCGTTTCTTTTTGAATCGTAATCGTCAATGTTTCCAGAAATTGGAGACAGGATGGGACGGATATTATTTCACAACACCTGTCAAACGTGGATACCAATACCACAAGATATCTGCGGCGGGTTTACTGTGAATGGATGTCGACAAATCCTGCAATGCGGCTGGAAGATAATATCCGCGGCTGACAAAGCCTGAGATCCAGCTGCGCGAGTTTACCGCGATAAGCATGGCTTCGTAAATATCAGCTTGAGTTTGCAGGCTTAGACTTTCAGAGAGGGTGTTGGTATACGGCTGGTTTAATGAAGCCCAATCATGACAACCGTCAAGTCCATCTGAAATACACCCGTTGGCGGCTGAGGTGGTGGATGGATATTCCACTGCCAGAATGAGAGGTTTACCCAACACGGCTGCCAACGGCGCAACTTCATTATCCAATAAGCGACCGGCTTCATTTGAAAAATCTGTCTTTGTGGCATCCGGGTTTGAGGACAGGGAAGCTGACCATAATAAATAGATGCCATCCACATCCTGAAGAAAATTCAAAGGTGTTTCAAGATTGGACTTCGTGTAGGGCAATGCCCATAAGATCTGACCTTTGAAATGCGTGCGGACATCAGCGATGACAGATTTCCATTGAATGTCGATGTCTGCGAGAGCGTTGGATGGGTTCCCGTCCGGTAGTTTTCCATTGGGTAGGGCGGGCGAAACCCAGTCACCGCCGAGGATGAGGGTTTGGGCGCCTGTTTGAGCGGCGAGGTCTGCGTAGTTGATCGCGAATGCGCGGTAGTGGGTGAACCACGTCAGCCACCACTGTGCATCTCGTGGCGCATTCATCCAAAAGGTTGAAGATGAGACGGCGAATTTCGGGGTGGGGAAGATCGAAACGTTTAATCCCAAAGCCCGGGCTTGTGAGATCATGATCGCTGAGTCTATCCATAATGGGTCTTGCCCGGGAACGGGTGCAAATTGTAACGGCGAGCTGCTTGTATACGTCCAGCTTGGAGTGAGAACTGCATTATTCGCGCCGAGCGCTTGCGTGTTTGCAAACGCCTGCGGTGCATAATAAGACCAGTTTGGACGATAGCTGGATTGGAATTCGACGCCTGTCAAAAAACCGCCTGGACGAGGTGTGATGGCGGTGCCTACCAATGTGACAGGCTCGGGGTTTTCAAACCATTTCCATGTATTGACTGTATCTTGAATATCCTGGCCGAGAATGCTGGTGCCGGCTTGTCGTCCACTCGGTGCTGAGCCGGCGGTATCGCCATCGTCGGCGCTGCCACATTGACCGTTGCGGCAATAGCGGTACGAAAAAGAGCCAAGGATATTGAGCGGGCTGTAAAGTTTATAGGCCCAGCGATTGTTGCCGAGCGGCCACATGGGGATCGGTTCCATCCAGCCGAATGTATTGAGTTGAATATAAATAATATCGCCTGGTGGAGTGACGGGTGGAACGGTCACTTCAAAGAGAATAGGCGATGTATCACCCGCCGCCCATGAGACAACATTATCCTGGATCGTAATTTCCTGCGCTGACACAACGAATTCACGTAAGTTCCATTGGCCATTTGCGCCATATTCTGCGTTCCAAAACCCGTCGCCTAATGTGTATTTATATTGGATGTGCGCACCGACTGGCAACCCGAGCGTGGTGGCGTAACGGCCGTCAGCCTGCAGACTCATAATTGGCATCCGGTCAGCGATCGTGCTTACGCCGCCCTGCAGGTCTGCGAAGGTATTTCCAAGCTGTAGTAAATTTCCCGCAATACGAACTGGCACGCCGGGCACTGTCGTGGGCGGCACCGAAACCATAAATGTGACGTTTGTCAGCTGAGATGGTTTAACGCGCAAGTCAACGGGGGTTGTACTGCCTGCGGCGATGGACGCGCCCTGTTGAAAGGTTTGATACATCCCATCCAGGCTGTATGCTAGCAGGTTTTGCGTGCCGGTGGGTAATCCTTCCAATTCAAAGCGTCCGGTGGAATCTGTGAGGGTCTGTACACCGCCGGCGGTTACAAGTATGTTTGGCAGTGCTGAGCCGGTATCCGCATTGAATACATGTCCCTCGATCTTTCCCGTTGGACGCGCATATGATTTATCACCCCAATCCGCGATGATATCCTGTACGTCACTCGGTCCCGCCACATACTGCATGCGATAGCGAATAGCTGCGCCGGAATTGGTATCTTCCAATACTTGTGAGGCGCTGTGACGAACGTAGCGATATTTCACAACCGAGTTATACGGCAGCGGCAACACCGCAGTGTATGTGATCGTATCTCTCGGGTTCATTGGATATTGCGAGGCGTTCAATGAAAGCCCGGTCACTTCATCCATCACGGCAATTGCCAGCGTTTCATTTGGTTGAAGCGGCTCTGGCAATGTAACCATAAAGTTGGTTTGTGCCATGACTTGCGGCGTAGGCGACGCAATTACATCCGGTGCAATTGGCGTGGATCCGCCGGGGTTGAGCGGGTTGTCGAATAATGAAATTGTGCAAGCCTGTAAAATAAAGGTAAACAAAATCACCGTAGTTAACATACGATGTGTTGATAGCTTGTTCATGCTCTCTCCTCGGATACTCAAAGCGGAGCGCTTCGCGCCACACCCTAGCCTGATTCTTCCTCGTCGGCTTTTTTCTGATCTTCAGCGATATTCCGCTTTCGCCCGGCGTAGGCGATGTAGCTGAGACCAATACTAATAAAATATAACAGGATCATCGGCGCCATCACCAGTCCCTGATTGATCGGGTCAACGGTGGGCGTTATGGCGGCGGCAACAATTGCGATGATCACAATGGCCAGGCGCCATTGCTGGGCGAGTATTTGCGGCTTGATCAACCCGATCGCAGATAAAACATAGATCACCAGTGGAAATTCAAAAGATAGTCCCAGCCAAAACATCAACCCGGTTACAAATGAGAAGTAAGACGATGGCCGCAGTTCTGTCTTGATCCCAAGAATATCTTTCAGGAACAATAACGCAGAGGGCAGCATTACATAAAACGTAAAAGCCGCACCTGCCAAAAAGAAGAAGGTTGCCAGAGGAATTCCAAACAGTCCCATTTTTCGTTCACGGGGTTTTAGTCCCGGCGCGGCGAACAACCAGAGTTCAAATGCAATATAGGGTATCGCCAGCGCGATGCCGCAGAACAAGGCAACCTTCATAAATACACCGATCGTCTCGGTGACTTCGATCGCTTTTAAGCTTTGAACTCCGCCAATTGGCAGCGCGAGGTAGTTGATCACTTGTTGTGTAAAAAAGAAAGAGATGCTTACTGTCAACACAAGCGACAGGATTGCGCGCAGAAGATGCATGCGGAACGCTTCCACCTGATCCCACAGCATTTGGCGTGTATCTTTGTTGGTAGTTAACTCAACAAAAACCTCGGTCAGAGGATGCTCATCAGGTTCGGTATTCAGAAATTTGCGAAAGCGAGCGATGGCCCGAAATGGGAACGCGAGAACTGTATAGATAAGGCGAAAGGGAGCAGTAATGATCCGCCACACGCCACGGAAAAATTTACGAAGCATTGGGTTGTTCGCTTTCGTTTGGGGTTGATTCTATTTCGGAGGGTACATTAATACTCTCAGGTGGATTTTCCGGTGTGGGAGAGATCGGCGTGGAGCGTGACGGTATGTTCGGGTTGTTCATCCAGCTTGAGGTTGAGTTATTTAATTCATTCCCGATCTTGTTTACTTCATCGTTTGCTTCGCGCATGAGGCGGTTGGGCAATGTCTTCAGTTCACGTGAAGTTTTCTGGAACATTGACCAGGCGTCAGATGTGATAATTTCGCGCATCCATTTACCGATGGTCTTGCCGGCTTTTTGCATATCCTTTGGGCCGAGGATGATCAACGCAATGATAACGATAAAGATTAATTCAGATGGTCCGATGCCAAGAATTTCCATAGTAGTTAAGTTTCCAATTTTGTGTCTAATGTAATTCTATTCTTAATAATTTGATGGATCTCGTTTTCGTGTTCTACAAGTGTGCCGAGCACTCCGTTTACAAACCGCGGAGCGGAATCTGATCCGTATAGTTTTGCCAGTTCCACCGCTTCGTTGATTGCAACTTTTACGGGAGTTTCTCGTGATACAGCAAATTCCCAGAATGCGATCCGTAAAATGTTGCGGTCAATTGCCGCGATCTGATCGAGCGGCCATTCGGGCGCGTACTTCGCGATCATTTGGTCAAGATCTTGTGTGAGGGGCAGCACGCCAAAGATGATCTGTCTTGCAAATTCGGCAAGATCATCGGCGAGCGGAATCTCTTCCAGGCGCATTTTCAACACGTCGCCGGGAAGGTGATTGTTTGCTATATCAGTTTCGTAAAGTACTTGCAGAGCAATGCCGCGTGCTCTGGTTCGGGGTTTCATGCTTTCAAGCCTCGCTATCAGCGTAATCTATATCTTCAATATGAATGTTGACATGTCCAACTTCCATGCCGACCATTTCCTGAATGGCGCGCGCAACATTTTGCTGGACGTTTCGGCTGACTTCGCGGATATTGACATTTTCCTGAAAGATGAGATGCAAGTCTGCGTAAACTGTATTGTCTTCTATTTCGATGCGAACCCCGTCACCTGCGCCTCGTTTAAGCAGTCGATTGACGCCCCCAGAAACAGGAGCAAGTTTACTCACGCCGGGTACGCTCAACGCAGAGAGGCGCGCAATGGTTGTAAGAACATCTGGTGAAACGGTTGTTTTGCTTTGTGCGTTTTCAGTCATGGAAACTCCTTTTACATCATTGCCATGCCGCCATCTATGCCCAAGACTTGACCGGTGACATACGCGGCTTCGTCTGAGGCGAGAAACGCGGCGGCGTATGCGATCTCTTCCGGCTTTCCTTTGCGGCCAAGTGGAATCATTTTGAGCGCGGCTTCAAGCATTTCAGGCGTCATGCCGTCAAGGATCTCAGTGTCTACAAATCCCGGAGCGATGGCGTTGACGGTGATGTTGCGTGTCGCGACTTCACGCGCGAGGGCTTTGGTGAAAGCGATCTGCCCGCCTTTAGATGCGGAATAATTCGTCTGCCCCGGGTTGCCCATTTGACCGGCGACCGAGGCGATGTTGATAATTCGTCCAACGCGTTTACGCATCATGTGTTTGACTGCGGCTTTCGAGCAACTGAACGTGCTCTTTAAGTTGGTATTGATGACCGCGTCCCAATCCGCCTCGGGCATCAGCATAATTAATTGATCGCGGGTAATGCCTGCGTTGTTGACGAGGATGCTCAGGTCACCAAAAGTTTCCACGGCAAATTTCACCAGGGCTTCCGCCTGCTTGAAATCAGAAACGTCGGCTTGAAATGCGGCGGCTTTTCCGCCAGCGGATTGAATCTGCTTGACCACTTCTTCAGCCGCTTCAGGCGACTTGTTGTAATTGACCACCACCGCCGCGCCGCGTATAGCGAATTCCAATGCGATCGCGCGTCCAATTCCACGTGAGCCGCCGGTAACGAGTGCTACTTTTTTATCTAATGATAAGGTCATGTATTATTTCCTTCAGGTAAACTGCAGCGCCAATGATTGCTATGCTTATTTTTATTTGAATTATACACGCTGTTTTATTCCAAACGCGATTCCAGCCCCGCCCCCCAATGTCAGCACCGCAGCCCACAGAAAGGCATCCTCCCAGAAGCGCATCGGAAATAGGCGAATCAAGGTATCTGAAAATTCAAAGAGCCACGAATCTCCTTTGAAAAAAAGTGAATGAAAAAAAATAAAGAATTGTTCGAACACATTTGGATTGGCGAGGATGCCGAGCCCTGCGATGAGACCCAGGGTAATAGCGAATCCGATCATCCAGATTCCACCGCGGCGCAGGGCGAAAAGATATTCGAAGCCCCAGTCTCCACGATACGCGACGGAGCCGAAGAATAATAAAATGGCAAGGGAGATATACCAAACTTGCAAAGCGCCGCCCACTACCTTTTTCACATCAGACATGTGACTGAGTTCACGCTCGTTATAAAGCGGGTCCTCATTTTCAAATTGCAGATCACCGAGATAGGAAATTCCTGCGTTATTGACGAGATAATCTATAGCGAAAGGCGCCCAATGTAAACGGTCTTTTTGCGTGAAACCATATTCGTCAGCGGGGAAATACGGCATGCGATATTCGATGTTGAAGAATATTGGCGAGAGCAGGATCCGCAAGGCTGTGCCGATCAGGGCGAGCGGGACAAGGAAAGAGATGAGATAGGAGAGAATAGTTTTCATGTTATAAGGGTTTTGACTCGAAAGTTTCCAGACGGTTGATGGGATAGCTCCAAGGATGGGAGAAGCACATTACTGTAAAAAATTCAGCCCGCCTTGCAGGACGAAGCTGACGACCATATCATTGACGATCCATTCGATGGGCGCGAGATCATCCGTGAAGACGGTGGTCGTTGTGTATCCATCTTTGAAGTTTGTAAACGTGGATGACATGGCCGCGATCAGCAATGGATGAATGTTTGGGTCTGCGGCCAACGCGACCAGGTTTGTGGAAAAGTTTTCGCGGGCTGTTGGTTGTTTGGTTGCGAAGATCATCGTATTGAGCGTTCCGGGAATATCCATAATATATATGGATGGGAAGACAGTGCCGATCGTTGTGGCGAGTCCGTCAATTAGGCGCCGGTCGCCGGGGACTGAACCAACATTGATGGTCAACACTCCGCTGTCAGTTAAGTGCGAAGCGATGATCGTAAAAAATTCCTGCGTGGTCATGTGCGGTGGAATATATGGCGGGCGGTAGGCGTCCACTGCGATAATGTCATATTGATATGGACTGCGTTCAAGGTTTAATCGTCCGTCACCGATGTGGACTGTGAGGTTCGGCAGGTTCAACCCAAAATATTTTTCACCAACCTCCACAATTTTTTCATCAAGCTCAAAACCGTCGATGGCAATGTCGCCATAAACCGCCGCGGCCTGACGCGCGGCGGTACCCGCGGCGAGGCCGATGATCGCCATGCGTTTTATATCCTGCGGTTTACGGTTCGCATAAAAAAACGGGCCGACTAAAAATTGTTCCCACGGACCACCATAATTCAAAGTGTCGGGATGATAAATGGAGTGAATGCCTTGACCGTCGTTGAGCTTCAAGAGTGTAAAGCCGTTCGACTCTTGCACCTGAATATAATTATATGCTGACTCGGCTTCGTAGACCTGCCCCGCGGAATGCTTGAGCGCCTGCCCTGCGGAAAGCGCGGCGACAAGCGCGAGCACGACCGGCATCCACATGAACTTAAACATCTCACGCTGACTTGAAAATTTTCCCAAACCCGCCAATGCAACAAATAGTAAAAATAATCCGAAGACAAAGAATGTTAATTTTGTGCCAATGGTTGGGATGGTGACAAGCGTGGGGATGAATGTCCCAATGAATGACCCAAGCGTTGAGATGGCGTAGATCTGCCCCGAAACTTGCCCCGCCTTTGAAGTATCGTCCACTAATAAACGAATCGCAAAAGGGGAAATCGCGCCCAGTAAAGTGATAGGGACACTGAACAGAATCAGCACGGCGACGAATGATCCTGCCATGATACCGACACTCAACGCTTCGAATGCAGTCGCCGCGGATCTGAGAACTGGCCCGGCGATATAAGGCACGAGACCAATTGTGAAAGCGCCCCACGCCAGAATGCGATACATCGCTCCAGGGGTTGGGTTGGCATCCGCCCATTTACCGCCGAGGAAATATCCCAGTGTCAGATAGATCAAGATCAGCCCGATAATGCTCGCCCAAACTAAATTGCTTGTTCCAAAAACATTCCCGATGAGTCTCCCAGCGGCAAGCTCCGCCGCGAGCGTGGTCATACCAGATACGAAAACTGTAAAAAGCAAGTAGCGTTTCATTATTGTCCCATTATATAAGATGCGCAGATTATACACGGAAGGAAGCAGGCGAATATGTCGAGACTCTCTTCCTCTTTCTGGAGAAGGCTTGGGGTTGAGGAAGAATTCTGATTACTCTGAATTTCTAATTTCCATAAAGTAAAATAAAACAAAAAAAATGAGGTTCAAACCATGTACATTCCCAAACTTTATCGTGAAGAAGATCGAGAGAAAATTCTGGAATTCTTGCAGAAAAACAATTTCCCTGCATTAGTAACCCATGATGGAGAAAAACCGCTCGCGACTCACTTGCCTGTGGAGGTGATCGAAAGCGAAGATGGCGCGTTGACTGTTTTGGGGCACATGTCCCGCGCCAACCCGCAGTGGAAGAGTTTTGGTGATGGGGAGGTTTTGCTTATTTTTCAAGGAGCGCATACTTATATCTCACCGCGTTGGTATGGCCATGTCAACGTGCCGACTTGGAATTATTTGATGGTGCATCTATATGGGAAAGTCCGCTTGCTCGAGGGGGAGGCATTGTATTCCATGCTCAGCCGTTTGGTGAAAAATCATGAAGAACCAACTTCGTATAGTTTGGAAAGTCTGCCGCAGGATCTTGTGCAGAAAGAAATGAACGGTATAGTCGGTTTTGCAGTGGATGTGACTCGCGTTGACGCGGGATACAAGCTAAGCCAGAATCGAAATGATGAGGATCATGACAATATTATCCGCCAGTTGGATGGGCGGGGAGATGAAAATTCTTCCCTGGTGGCGAAGGCAATGAGAAGTGGACGATTAAAATCGAAGGATTGACTTGACGAATCATCTCCCCGCGTATACAATGCAGTTCGTTATCCGACCAGCGTCTCCGCGAGGAGACGCGTTTTCTGCCAAGAGTACCCATGGCTGAACAAATTGACACACGCGGCACGTTGATCGCAGGTTTGGTCGCGGGCGTCATGCTCTTGTTGGGACGAATGCTGTTCGGTAAAAAATAGCGAATGTTCAGCGGCGCGGGCCGCTTTTCAGAAATTCATTTTATATGGCGAAGGTAATCGCGCGATCGCGGTGAGAGGCGCCGAGGAGTAATAATGGAAAAAGTTGTACTGAAAGCTAGCAAACGAGAAGTAACCGGCAAGCAGGTTAGAGCCTTGCGCCGCACTGGTCAATTGCCAGCCGTGATCTACGGACGTCATGTTGAACAACCGATCTCGATCTCACTGGATGCGCGTGTCGTTGAGCAGGTATTTGCCAAATTGACATCATCCACACTAGTGACGATCGAAGTGGACGGCGAGGAATTTACTGCCATTGTGCGTGAGAAACAACGCAATTATATAAAAGGCATTATCACACACATTGATTTTCTTGCGCTCGATCTAACTGAAAAGATCCGCACGAAAGTGCGCCTCACCTTCGTGGGTGTCTCCTCTGCTGTGAAGGATTTCAGCGCGGTGCTTGTGCATCGCATGGAAGCTCTCGAAGTGGAGTGTCTGCCCACCGACCTGCCCGAACGTATTACAGTTGATGTATCCTCCCTTAAAGAAATTGGCAACAATATTCACGTGCGCGATATTTCCCTCCCTGCGAACATCGTTGTGTTGGATGACGCTGATGATGTCGTGATCGTCGCCACTCTCGTCAAGGAAGAAGCCGCTGATGTTGTGGCTGTTGTTCCTGGCGCTGAAGTTGCCGCTCCTGATATCAGTGTTGAGCGTGGTAAGAAGGAAGAAGAAGGCGCTCCTGCCAAGAAGTAAGTTCTGCGAAATAAAAAAAACCGTCATCATTTCGATGGCGGTTTTTTTTTATTTCAAGAGTTCAAGGATGTTTAGAAAATTCACCGTCATTCTTGCCGTGGCTCCCCATAACAGTTCGCCGTCATATGGATGATACGCGATCAATGATCGTTCTGATTCATGCATTGAAAATTCCCAGTAATTATTTTTATTTGCCAGCCACAATAATGGGATCGTGAACACACGCTCCACTTCGAACCCTTCAACTTTAAACGCATAGGGATATGGAATCACGCCCACGATCGGACTCACCCGAAAACTGCTGATGGTTATCAATTTGGTGAGAGTCCCGAGGATCTGAACATCTGCGGGCTTCATCCCGATCTCTTCCTCGGCCTCGCGTAACGCGGTCTGTTCGGGCGTTTCGCCGCCCTCCGATGCGCCGCCGGGAAATGAGACCTGTCCCTTGTGAGATTCAACGCGCTCTGTGCGGCGTGTAAAAAGCAGGTGCCATTCATCCATCACATAAGTCAATGGAACAAGCACCGCCGCATTCTTCAAGCGTGTGTCTGGTTTTATAGGGATCTCAGCATAGCCATCCGAATCAGGCGCGTTTTGTTGTGATTCGAAAAGTTTTTGGATGATATAGTCTTTAGTTGGATTCATGCTTATTATGATTCAATGTTAACTTCATTCATCAGCTCCAATCCGCGCGGATCTGTGGACGGCTCGATCTTTCTTGCAAAAATTAAATAGCCAGTGTGCGCCACCATACGATCGGTTGGGCGGATGCGGAGTGGATCTGATTTGTAATGACGAAGCATGATCTCGCAGACTTCTACAAATGAGAAATTATGTTTCTTCAATGCGTGCAAAGTTTTTTCCACTTGATTGAAAGTGGGAAGCAATGTCCCGAAGAATCCGCCGGGCTTAAGCGCGGCGCGTACTTGTGAAATGTAATCGAATGAATTTTGCACATCGAGGAAGAACGCGTCAGCGTCAGTTTCGTCGAATCCCTGCAGGATGTCACGCAGTTTCAAGTCTACCCGCGCAGCGAGACCGACTCGCTCCAGGTTTTTTCTCGCCAGATTTTGCGTATCCAGTTTTTGCTCGTAGGAAATTACTCGTCCATCCGCGCCGATGGCTGTTGCCAGCGCGATGGTCATGGAGCCGGAACCGGTACCGGCTTCCAATACAAGTTGGCCGGGCGCGATGCCCATCATAATAAGCAGGTAGCCAATATCCTTCGGGTACAAAATTTGCGTGGTGCGCGGCAGATCATTGAGAATATCCGCGATGGATGGTTGTAATAAAAAGAAAGGCGCACCCATGTGGCTGAAAACCTGTGAACCCCACGGCAGGCCGATCAAGTCATCATGCTTGAGCACGCCGCGATGACTCTGAATGTCGCCGCCACCTTTGAGGGAAAAAATGAAGTGTTTATGCGTGAGCCCGACCAATTGTGCGATATCGCCTTCACGCGCGGTGGATGAATAGATCATAAGTTTTATTTTACTTCCTCATTATTTTTCTCTTCGACGGGCATATCTGGCAGGGTGATGGCTGTGCGGTTCAATTTGCGATTTGCGCTGATCAATAAAGCGAACATCCCGATCCCCAACACAGACATACCGCAGATCGCTGCGGGAATGATATTGAAAAGCCATTCGGGTTTGCCGATGAATTCGCCGATCACGGAGATGCCTGCCCCGATGGCGCAGGCGTTCCAAATCCCATGAATGGCCACTGCTGAAAAATAGGCGGCAAAGAATCGACGGGCGCGCTTCTCGCGAAAAGCCGAGGCAATTCCCCAACCGACCAGACCGGATGCGGTCATGTGCAAAAGGCTGGTGCCCGCGCGGATACTTACGATCACCGGCCAGTTTGTGCTGCCATCTCCGCTTGCGTTAAGGCTTTCAAGCAGGGCGAATGCCGCACCGCTAAATATTCCCATCGCAAAGCCTTGCGCAGGTGATTCCATGTTTTTTGCAAAGATCCAAACTGCGAGAGGTTTAAGAAGTTCTTCGATCAGGGGAACTAAGACTGCAATGTATCCGAGTAGAGCTGCGATCACTGCGGGAGTGGCGATGTAAGGAGCGATCAGAGTCAATATCCGTTCAGGGTCTGCACCTGTTTGCAGCTGCTGACCAAGGTGTAGCAACTCCTGAAATAGATCAGGATTCTGAATTGCGATAATCGCTATTCCAGCAAAAATGACCGCCAGCAAAACGATCATCTCCAAGATGATCATGATCAATGGACTGATTGACATGCTCAGTCCAATTATGCTAAAGACACGCCAGCGCGGACCAAGCTCGAGCCCATGTGTGCCTATGCCGATCAGCATCCAAAGCGGCGGTACGATCACAAGGATGGTTAAGAGCGGCAGTACGATCCAGTTGAGCCAAATGATCTCTGTGAAAGCAGTAATTCCTCCGAGTGTCGCTGAAAAAACAACGATCCCTATCACTGCAGGAATCTGCCAGCCCGCAAATGGAAACTTGAATGGGCGCTCAGCCGGTTCGCGTCCCATGCTTTTTTGCAGAACGGCCCATGAACACAACAAAAGAATAATAAACTCAAAGCCGAATGCAAATGAGCTGATCATTCCCCCGGCAGGGTCGCTGCCATTTGTGAAGAGTTTGACGATCGAGGATACTCCTAATCCAAATGAAATTAAAAAGACGAAGGCTGTGCTAATTCCAAGAACGATCAGGATCACGATCGAAGGCCAGTGCGTTTTATTTGTTTGCATTATTTCACATCCACATCCACGCTTAATATTTTGTCACCCGCTGGCAAGGCCGCGCCTTGTGAAGGGTCACGCGGAGTTAATTTCTCCGCCACTTCCAGCCCGCTGATGACCTGTCCAAAAATTGTATAGCCGTTGTCGAGATGAGGGGCGGGAGCAAAGGTGATAAAGAACTGGCTTCCGTTCGTGTCGGCCCCGGAGTTAGCCATACCGACCAAGCCGGGCTTGTCAAATTTCAAATCGCTGTGCTCGGTGTTAAAGAAATATCCAGGGTTGCCTTTACCAGTTCCACTTGGATCGCCGGCCTGCGCCGCAAATCCGGGAATCACCCGATGAAAAGTTACACCATTAAACCAGTTATTTTGCGCAAGGAATACAAATGAATTAACAGCCAAAGGCGCCTTGTCTGGGAACAGCTGCATTACAATGTCGCCTTTTTCTGTGTGGATCGTGGCGATGTATTGTTTAGCCGGATCAATATTAAAAACAGGGCATGTGGTAAATTGTTTTTTGCCGAGTGCGATCAAGCCGACGGTGTCGCTTATGTTTTGGAAATCAAGAACATAGGATGGCTGAATTGCGCCATTGATGAGAACCAGCGGAATCGCTGGAATATTTATTCTCTTCGCCGTCTCATACATTGATCTCATTGTGCTTGTAGCCTTTTCGGAAATGAACGCCGCTTTGAATTGATCCCCGTCTATGCCAGCTTTGACAGCCTCTCTAACCACCCAGGCATTGAATTGGTCTGGCTTCAAATTTGTCCATTCATTGTATCTTGCGAACAACAGATCATACATCACCCAGAATTTATCCTGCTCATCCGCCGCGAGCGCGGCCAGCACAGCCTTATCTGATTTATCCGCGATGCCGATCAATGGCAAGGGACGGAATACAAATCGTACATTATTCTGTTCCTTCATCAACCGTCCAATGACCGTTGACATTGTGGCGCATCCTTCGGCTTGAAAATCACAATACTCGATGAGAGTCACGGGCGCATCGGCAGGGCCGATAGAAAAATCAGCGCCACTGACTGGAGGAAAGAGCGAGGTGGAAGCGGGTGCCGGCGTTGGTTCAGTGAAGATTGCAGAACAACTGATCTCAGTAGTGGGCGTGTCGATGATGATTGGATTTTCAACGAAAGCCGGAGAGCTTGGTGGAATTTCAGTTTTTGAGGAGCAGGCATTCAGGATGAAAATTGAAGTGATAGCCAAGATCAATGGAAATAAAAATTGTTTCATTTATTGGTTTACTGCTTTCTGTAATTGCTCAAAGCTGGTCATCAAAGCAATTGTGTTTACAAAATCTGCGAGGGAAGCGCTTTGTTCACGCAAGGCGCGCACAGCCGGGCCGACGGGATCTTCTCCGGCTGCGCCACCGGGTGAGCTTGCGTAGGCGCCGTGAAATGCAAAATATGCCTGATTGATCTTGCGGAATAAATAACCGTTTTCAAGAAAGACAAGGCGGCGTTTTTCCATATAAGATTCTGCTTCTTCAATTTTTCCTTCAGCAAGCAGGGCGTCGGCTGTGACGCGCGTTATGTTCATTTCTGCGCGGAAATCAAAGGGCGCAGGGGCAAATGATTCAGATTGAGAATTGCCATTTGACGTAGATATCAGGCTAAGGGTTGGATGCGAAGCGGTATTTAATTCAGGATAAAAACGTTTTACGACAAGCGCTCCAATTTCTTCTCCTGTGATGGAGGCGGTCGTCTCGTTCATGGTGCGAAGTTCGGGTGATTCTCCATATAAAAATCCAAGCGGCCGTAGTGTGAGATAGTTGTGAGTCCATTCGTGCGCCACGACGCTGAGCAGCCATTTCAGGTCGGTGGTTCGCATGACCATGGTTGGATAAACACCCACGCCTCCAATGCCAACTACCAGCGAAGATGTATTGAGTCCTTTATCCACGCGGCTTTCGAGTGCGGCTTGTTCGTCCAGCGGCAGGTCGGTATCCACTGAAATATTTGCGATCTGTTCAATATGGTCGCGTGGAGAAACGATGAGCGCCATGGGCAATGCTGTTGAGTGATACCAGACATTCGGCACAGTCTGACCGATTGCGGTGAGTCCATTTTCTGCGAGAACTTGACTCACTTGATCTTGTATTATTGCTTCTGCGAGCGGGGCTAATTTTGTTTGTCTGGAATAAAGCGCCGCAAGTTCTTCCCGCACGGTTATGGAACCGAGTTCTTTGTCTGTGATATTCACGTCTGCGTAGATGGTTTCAAGCAAATATTCTTTTTCAAGTATTGATTGCGTGGTGCGAAGATATTCCGTAACGATCTGTTTTTGCGAGGAGTTGTTAAATGTATAAGGCGCTCCAATGGAGGCGGTTCGCAATTTGATCATTGCGGCATTTCCCATCCAGGTCAAGTAATTGAATTCGATCTGGCGTGTGTAGGTTCGCACTTTTTCGATTTCATTGATGAGCGAGGGGTTGCTGTAGCCGGTGATCAGGGCTAGGGTCAGCAGGGTAATTGTTATTTCAAATCCACGTATGATGCGTTGGAACATGCGTTGGATTATAACAAACGTGTAGGGCGAGATTTGAAAAATCCCGCCCTACTATTTACACCCTGCCCTCTACAACAGGTTATTTTTTGTTTTGTAAATATACATCAATTGCGAGCGCGGCTTTTCTTCCAGCCACCATTGCGGTGACCACCAGATCTGGCCCGGTGACACAGTCACCGCCAGAGAAGACGCCTTCGCGTGAGGTGCTGCCTTTGGATTTATCCTTGACGATGATCTCGTCCCATTTTGATACTTCAAGACCGGGTGTGGTTTTACCAATAATTGGATCAGCTGAGTAGCCCAGCGCGAGGACGGCTGTATCTGTAGCAACGCTGAAATTGGAGTTCTCGACCGGAACCGGTGCGCGGCGTCCTTTTGCATCGGGTTCGCCGAGTTTCATTTCGATACATTCAACAGCCGCGAGTTTTCCGTCAGCGCCGGCAATGAATTTTACAGGCTGGGTCAGGAAACGATATTTTGCGCCTTCTTCACGTGCCATTTTGCGGTCTTTCTTTCCGCCAGGCATTTCTTTTTCAGTGCGTCGATAAAGACAGGTGACTTCTTCAGAGCCGAGTCGCAGCGCGGTCCGCAGGCAGTCTGAGGCAGTGTCACCGCCGCCGATGACAACTACACGTTTGCCAACTTCAAGCGGTTGACGCATATTTTCAGGGAGTTGATCGGCATCTACATTACCGCGGATCAAGAAGTCGGTAGCTTCATAAACGCCGGGCAGGTCGGTGCCGGGTGTGTCTTTCATCTTTGAGTCAATTTCAGCGCCAACGCCAATGAAGACAGCTTCGAAACCTTCTTCAAATAAACTGTCAATTGTTTTATCTTTACCAATGTAGGTGTTTGGAACAAACTTCACGCCGGCGCGTTCGTACTCTTCCCATTTTTCACCCCAGACATCTTTGGGGAGTTTGAAATTTGGAATACCGTAAACAAGCAATCCACCGGGTGCAGGTTTGGATTCGAAAATGGTTACCTCGTAGCCTTTTTGAACCAATAGGTCAGCACATCCCAACCCGGCCGGGCCTGCGCCAATAATGGCGATTTTTCTATCTTTGGGTATGCCAACGGGAATGATATATCCTTCAGTACGGCGTTCGTAATCAACTGTAAATGATTCCAATTCGCCGCACAGAACTGGTTGATGGTGTTTATTTAAAACGCAAGATCCCTGGCACAAAGCCTCGTGCGGGCAGACGCGCCCACATACTTCGGGAAGGGAACTGGTTTTATGATAAATACCCGCCGCATCTACAAAACGTCCCTGCTCGATCAACCACATGGCTGATGGAATATCGTTTAATGTTGGGCAGGCCAGCATACACGGTGCTGGGTCAGGGCAATGAATACAACGCGCCGCTTCAGACATTGCGCGTTCAGGATCAAATTCGATGACGACATCTTCGAAGTCGCAAGTACGCACTTCAGGTGCGCGCAAGTCAAGATCGAAAAAAGGACGATTAGCGCGTTCTTTTCGGTCAATCGCTAAAAATTCACTCGGAACAGCCTGCATAATGCCTCCGCATTAAGGGGTAACTATTACATCTAATGTCTTTTCTGCTTTACCCTGTGATGATACCCAATCTAATTGCTCATCCATAGGCGTAAATGTCACCAAAGCGGACGACAATCGTCACAATTTTAGCATTAGACATTTATTAATTTTGACGTAGAAAGACGATGGGTTTCCGATTACTGAATTAGAATAAATAGTAATTTACTAACCCACACAATTTATACATAATGAGTGGATATACTTGAATAAAGTCGCGTAAGATTTCCTGAACGCAGACTGACTGTACTTTCGGAGGAATCACATGAAACATTTTTTTGCAAAATTTTCCCGCACAACATGGATCATTATTGGAGTGATCATAGCAGGCCTAGCTGCATTTATTTTTACCAGATCGCGCGGAGGAACTGAAACGATCTATCAAACAACACCAGTAACACGTGGCAATCTGGTAGCATCGATCGGCGCTACTGGCAGTGTTCGAGCGCGACAAAGCGCCGTATTGACCTGGCAGACGAGCGGAATCGTGGATGTGGTCAATGTGGATGTAGGCGCACACGTCATACATGATGATGTGCTGGCCAGTCTCGATAAGACTTCTCTTAACCAGAGCATTATTCTCGCAGAATCAGATCTTGCCAGCGCCAGGAGAACTCTCGAAGACCTGCTCAATTCAGATACGGCGCGCGCGCAAGCTCTTGTCGCGGTGGGTAAAGCGGAGAAAGCGTATGAGAGAGCCTACAACTGGCGCCTTGAACTAAACGGTAAAATTGATATCACTGATACTTATTTAGAATTTGGAATTCCCAAGGTGCGGAAGTACAAAGGTTATGCCAGTGAACAAACAATCGCAGATGCCGATGAAAACCTGGCGTTGACCGAGGCTCAATTAAAGGATGCCCGCCGTACTTATGAGCGCCTGAAAAATGGCGCCGACTCGACTGAGATTGCTGCTGCAGAAGCGCGAGTGGCCGCTGCACAATCAACTTTAAATCTTGTTTTTATTTCAACTCCTTTTGATGGGACGGTAACACAAGCGAACCCTTCCGTTGGCGATCAGATATCAGCCGGCTCTGTTGCTTTTAGAGTGGATGATCTTTCCCATTTACTTTTAGACCTGCAGGTTTCAGAAGTGGATATCAACAGCGTGTTTGTTGGTCAGAACGCAACGCTAACGTTTGATGCGATCCTCGGAAAACAATATGCTGGCAAGATAGTGGAAGTCGGTCAGTCAGGTGATACCGTGCAGGGAGTTGTCAGTTTTACTGTCACGGTGGAGTTGACTGACGCGGATGAACTCGTCAAACCCGGAATGACCGCCGCTGTGACTGTTGTCGTGGAAGAGGTCAACGATGTTGTGTTGATCCCAAATCGCGCTGTTCGTTTAGTAGATGGTGACCGAGTGGTGTATAAGCTGGTTGATGGTCAGCCGGTTGAGGTCAAGATAAAACTCGGTTCTTCATCCGATACGTCAAGTGTGCTGGCAAGTGGAGATCTCAAAGAAGGCGATCTGATCATTTTGAATCCACCATCTCGAAATGGCGGGCCGTTCGGAGGCTAATATGGATTGGGTGATCGAAGCTCGTGATCTGGTAAAAACTTATAAAATGGGTGATTTTGATGTGCAGGCACTGCGCGGTGTTTCATTCAAGATCAGACGCGGCGAAGTACTTTCCATTATGGGACCTTCTGGTTCGGGTAAATCCACCATGATGAACACACTTGGCTGTTTGGATAGACCGACATCAGGTGAATATATTCTTGATGGAGAATCAGTTGGCGAAATGACCGATGACCAACTCGCCAGTGTGCGCAACCGAAAAGTTGGATTCGTTTTCCAAAGCTTTAATTTACTCTCGCGGTTAACTGCCTTGGGCAATGTTGAGCTTCCATTGCGTTATGCCGGACTGGTCGATGGACGCCGTGAGCGCGCCCGAGCCGCGCTGGAAGCAGTGGGCTTGAGCGATCGTATGACGCACCGTCCTTATGAGCTTTCAGGCGGTCAGCAGCAGCGCGTGGCGGTTGCACGCGCCATCGTCAATGATCCCGCTATGATCATGGCTGATGAACCGACCGGCAATCTGGATTCAAAAGTTGGGAAGGAGATCATGAATCTTTTGCTTAACCTCAATAAGGAACGCGGGACAACATTGATCATTATCACTCACGATGCGGCGATCGCAGAACAAACCCAGCGTGTGATCCGCTTGCGTGATGGCGAACTCGAATCTTCCGGCGAAGAAAATATTGGGAAGGCAAAATGACATTTACACAAGCTCTCCTCGAAGCCATTGAAAGTTTAAATGGCAATAAAATGCGTTCCGGGCTGACAGTGCTTGGCATTGTTATCGGCGTCGCGGCTGTGATCGCCATGCTTGCCGTGGGGAATGGGGCGCAAGCTTCCATCACAGGTTCCATCAGCAGTATTGGAACCAACTTATTATTTGTTTTTAGCGGCGTTGCGGATGGCCCTCCAGGAGGACCAGGCAGAGGAAGAAGCGGAAATAACAACCGTCCGCTTACCCTTGCAGACGCCGACGCGATTTCAGATCCTTTTGCGGCACCCTCAGTCGAGTTGGTTGCCCCTGCGATTCAAGGTAATGCAACTTTAACTTTTGGCGGTGAAAAATCAACTTCCACGATTTCAGGAGTGACTCCTGCTTATGCTTCAGTGCGAAATTTAGAACTTGCTGATGGCGAGTTTTTGAATGAAGAGCAAATGCTTGGAAGAATGTCTGTAGTTGTGCTGGGGCCTGAAGTAGCGGTGGCAATTTTTGGTCACGCTGATGGAATTGTCGGTGAAACGATTCGAATTGAAGGCCAGCCGTTTCGTGTGATCGGGGTCTTGGTTGCAAAGGGCGGTGGCGCTTTTGGCAGCGAAGATAACAGCGCCTACATTCCGTTTACAACGGCGCAGGCGCGCTTGATTAAACGGAATTCGCGGGATGAGATCGATGTGCTTTTTGTCCAAGCTACCACCGCCGAATCCGTCGGCCTGGCCTCTGATGAAATCTCAAATATTCTTCGGCAAAGGCACCGTACTCCGATCGGGGTCGACGATTTTACAGTGTTCACCCAACAGGATTTTCTCAAAACCTTTGCCACCATCACTGGCGTGTTAACGATCTTCCTCGGCGGAATTGCGGGAATTTCTCTGCTGGTAGGCGGTATTGGAATTATGAATATCATGCTTGTATCAGTCACGGAACGTACCCGTGAGATCGGGTTACGCAAGGCGCTTGGAGCACGCAAGAAGGATATTCTGCTTCAATTCCTAACTGAATCATCCTTGCTTAGTTTGATCGGAGGTATCATCGGCATCATGTTCGGCTGGCTGATCGCTTTTGTCGTGGGGCAGGTTGCCACTGCGACAGGAAATAATTTCACGCCGATTGTTGGCACCGATGCGATCATCCTTTCAACAAGCTTCTCTGCGATCATCGGATTGTTCTTTGGTATTTATCCCGCGAGTCGCGCCGCCAATCTGGAGCCGGTGGAAGCGTTGCGTTATGAGTAGGCTTGAATGATCAAGCAGTTTCCTGCGCGTCGAAATATACTGATCGTTTTCCTGTTAGTTTTCTTGACTCACGGATGTACGCGGCCTGGCTTGAATGCGCCTAAAGCATCGCCGACCGCTCTGGATATTCAACCCATAATGACTGGAGTTCGAGTTGAGCCGTCTATCACGCCGACCTTGCTGGTTGTGACTCCCACTCCAGCCCCAACCGAGACCTCCATGCCCAAAGTCACAATTAGCGCTGAAAAGGGAAATCTATATATCAGGCGCGGGCCAGGCATGGCCTATGATCGGATCAGCGTGTTGTACATGGATACGAGCACAGAGGTACTTGCGCGCGATGTGCTCTCCAAATGGGTGCAGGTTGTCATCCCAGACTCTGATAAAACCGGCTGGGTGTCGCTTCAAACTGATTATTCAAAATTGAATGGCGAGTTGAGTTCATTGCCTGACTATACGTTTACAGAATGGCCTGTTCCTGCATATTTATATAATTGCACCGAACATGATATGTATATCATGCCCGGCGAGATCACAGTCACATCGTATTTCACACACCCAAATAATCAAGTATGGCTTAACCCCGGCAGATATATCGTATATGACGACACGTTCTCCAAAAGACCGATCGTGAAAGAGATTGATATCCGCGAAGGCGAGAATATAGCTATCCTTTATGATGGAGCCGGCAACCACCATAAATGTCCGTAGCTATGGGATAAAATATAAAAAGCTTACACGGCGTTGGATGATCCAGCGCCGTTAAACTCAACAGTGCACCCGTATATTTATTTGATATCAAATTCAGGAGATGAATCATGTCTGAAAAATTAAACCAGCTAAAAGAAATCCTTGGGGAAGTGTCCGACTTGAATCACGCCGCCAGTGTCTTGGGTTGGGATCAGCAAGTAAATATGCCCCCCGGCGGCGGAGAGGCGCGCGGTCAACATTTAGCCACGCTAGGCAAGCTCTCCCATCAAAAATCCACTTCCGATGAAGTTGGAAAATTACTGGAG